>CAZKGI010000001.1:0-5865 GCA_964552315.1 uncultured Akkermansia sp.
GGCGCAGGTTTGGGCGCAGGTTTGGGCGCAGGTTTGATCTGCGGGGCTTCCAGGGACTGCGCGAGCTTGCCATTGGCATCCCAAATGTGGATTTTCCCGTCTTCCCCGCCGGCAAAAATCCAGAGAGTTTCCGGATTAAACGCCAGGGCGAAAAGAGCCGTCCCCGCGGTATCGAGTCCACGCTGCTTGGCTCCCGTGGATCTCTGTTCCCCCTCGTGCTCCTTGAGGTCGGTAAAAATAGTGGGTTTGCCCGACTGGGGCACGGAGACAATGAGATCGGTATTGATTAGGGCCGCCTTATCCGCGTCCTTTTCTGCCGCTTTCTTCTTCTGCTTTTCAGGCTCAAGATGCCAGGCCAAGCCGTAGAGAGGTCCCGAACGGTTGCTAAAGAAAGACGCCACCTTCTTCCCCGTATCCAGGCTCCAGACCTTGACCTCCGCGTCGTCCCCACCGCTGGCGAGACGCTCGCCCTCCGGAGAGAAGGCGGCGGTGAGCACGTAGCCCGTATGGCCCTCCAGCCGTTGTATGACCTCATGGCTGGCGCTGTCGCGCACGGTGATGAGCTTGTCTGCGGAGGTCGTCGCATAGCGCTTCCCATCGGGGCTGAGCGCCAGGGCGAAGATGCTGTCCCGGTGGGCCGTGTCGAAGCTGCGAACCTTCTTCGAATCCAGGGCGATTTCATGGAGACGACCGATCTCGGAAGGCAGCGAATCGGCGGCGAGGAGCCGCTGGTTGTCGGCGAGGAAGAGCAAGGCCGTCTGCCGACCGAGGAAGGGTTCGGTGATTTCAAAGAGCGCCTCTCCCGGCGCCTCGGGATCCCAAATCCGGACCGAACGGAAGGCCCCCGACGCGAGCCGCTTGCCGTCGGGAGAAAAGGCCAGGCTCTGCACGGCATCCCCCGGAACCAGCGAGCTGTAGGCGTACTCCACCCGGAAAGCGGGCGCGTCCTTCTCCCCGGGCAGGACCTGGTACCAGTCGATCTTCCCTCCGCGAGCCGCCACGAGGCGCTTCCGGTCGGGCGACAGCGCCAGGGCAAGGACGGGCGCGTAAGCCTCCGGCAATCCCCCCAGGGTGATCTCGGTGCGCTCGGGCATGTTCAGCTTGGCCCAACGATCAGCATCCCAGGGCGCTCCGGCATCGATCCACTGCTCGATGGCGGCAATTTCTCGCGGCTCCAGCTGCCCCTTGGGCGGCATGTGCATGTCGGCATCGGGATAGAGGACTTCGGCCAGGAGGCTTTCCTTGGCCTTTCCGGGAACGATGGCGGCATCCGTGTCCCCCCCCGCGAGCAGCGATTCGCGGGAATCAATGAGCAAGCCGCCCTTGCGCTTGGACTCGGTATGGCAGCTCACACATTCCTTGCGCAGGATGGCAAGCGGATCGAGATCCCCAGCCATGGCCGGCAGGGCAAATGCGATGAGGGCCAGGAGGATAGGACGAGGGACAGACATGAACTGGGAAGATGGTGGCAGGGAGGGGCTTCGGCAAGTGGCGCGAGTGTGGGCAAAGATCCCCCCCGAAGGGATCCCCCGTATCCGGACTTGCCCGCCCCCCCTCCCCTTGCCAGCCTAGGCGCATGACATCCTCTCGGCGGCGCTTTTTGAAACAGGGCCTCTTCGCCAGCGCGGGAAGCGCATTCCCCCCCGTCCTGTCGCAGGGATCTCGTAGGGGGTGCGGCCTCGCTTACTCCACTTACGGACTGCCCACCCTCTCGCTGGAGGAAGCGATCGCCCTGATTGCCAGCACGGGCTACAACGCCGTGGAAATCGCCGCCCTACCGGGAACGTCCGGGGCACCTTCGCAGCTCTCCCGGAGGGATCGCCAAAGGATCCGGCAGCGGCTCGCCGACGAGGGCCTGCGGCTCTGCGCCCTCATGGCCGACCTCCACCCCCAGTCGCTGGCGACGGCCCACGAAGCCCAGTTGGTTGAACTTTACCACCTTATCCAACTTGGACACGAGCTCTCGCCCGACCAGCCTCCGGTGATCCAAACCGTCTTGGGTGGCAAAAACTGGGAGGAATCGCGCGATTGTTTCCGCGACCGTATCGCCGACTGGGTGCAAGTCGCCGCCGACCAGCGGGCCTACCTCTCCATCAAGCCCCACCGCAGCCACGCCATGTCGCTGCCCTCGCAGGCGAACTGGCTAATCGCCCAGCTCGGCTCGCCGGAACGGCTCGGCTTGACCTTTGACTATAGCCATTACGCCCATCGCGAACCCGAGCTCAGTGTCGAAGCCGCCGTGAAGGAGGCCTTGCCCAAGACCAACTACGTGGCCGTCAAGGACTCGCAGCGCGAGGGGAACAAAGTCCGCTTCGCCCTCCCCGGAGAGTGCGGCACCATTGACCACGGGGCCATTCTCGCGGCCCTCTACGACGGTGGCTACCGGGGGGATTTCTGCTGCGAGATCAGCAGCCAGATCTGGAAGGGCCGCCCGGACTACGATCCGGTCGGGACCGCGCAGCGCTGTTTTGCCACCCTGAGCCCCCTTTTCGAACGCCTCGGCATCGCCCGACGCTGAGGCCCTCGGAGAGCGGGCGCAAAACCTCAGGTTTACAAGGGGGCGGTTTTTGCTTAGGCTCGGGCTGCACGCGTATCCCGTCCCCCGCCCATGGACATCTCACACACCGCGCCGATTCGTCCCCTCAACCAACGGGCGAGAATCGAACCGGCCACGCTCGACGACCTTCCCCAGCTCGTCAATCTGACGATGTCCCTCTTCGAAATGGAGGGGGACTTCAAGCCCGACCGCCTGAAGCAAGAGCGAGGGCTGCGGGCCATTCTGGAGCAACCCAGCCGGGGGCGCATCTTCGTGGTTCGCACGGACTACGAAATCCTTGGCATGGTGAACGTCCTGTTCACCATCAGCACCGCCATGGGGGGCTTCGTCATTCTGATGGAGGACGTGATCGTTCACCCGGAATTCCGCCGCCAAGGCTACGGCGCCCAGCTCGTCGAATACGTCATCGACTTCGCCAAGCGCAAGGACTTCAAGCGCATCACCCTGCTCACCAGCAAGGACGACGTGGAAAGCCAGCGTTTCTTCGAGCGCATGCACTTCCGCCATTCCAGCATGATCCCCATGCGCCTGATGCTGGAAGACTGAGACATGACGGCGACAGAGAGGCAAGAGCGTCTCATTGAGGAATACCTCTGGATCGAAGACCCTCGCGAGCGCTTCCAGTTGATTGTGGAAACCGCCGCCGCGGGCCTGCCCCCCTTGGCTGACGCCGATCGGATCGAGGCCAATCTCGTGCCCGGCTGCGTTTCCCGGGTTTGGCTGGCCTTACACGAGGAGGCGGACGGACGCTGGCAAGTGGACATCGAGTCCGAGTCTCCGGCCCTCCAGGGCATCACCGCGCTTTACCGACGGGTCTATTCGGGGGCGAATGCGGCGGAAATTCTGGCGACGGAACCCCTCTTTCTCGAGCGCCTGGGCATCGACCGACATCTCACCCCGACCCGCCTGCGGGGGCTCCGCCAGCTGCGGGAGGTGCTCGTCGCCAGGACCCAAGGCAGCCTCTCGGCGCGCACGGGATGATCGACGCCCATCTTCACCTGCAGGATTCCCGTCTCCAGAGCGTCCTGCCCGCGGTTCTCGAGCAGGCGAAGACGCAGGGGATCCAAAAATTAGTCGTCAACGGCACCCATCCCGAGGACTGGGACCGCGTCGAGGCCCTCGCCCATCAGTCCCCTCTGGTCCTGCCCAGTTTCGGCCTCCATCCCTGGTGGGTGGGGCGCGAAGCCTCCCACTGGCTGGAAAACCTCGGCGAGCGCCTCGAGCGGCATCCCGAGGCCGCCGTGGGAGAGATCGGGCTGGATCGATGGATCCGCGGCAGGGACTTCTCCCGCCAGAAGGAGGTCTTCACCGCCCAGCTTGAGCTCGCCATCCGCCTCGATCGCCCCCTTACAATCCACTGCCTGCAGGCCTGGGGAATCCTCTTGGAACTCGTCGCGGAGGTCGCCCCCTCGCGCCCCTTTCTCCTGCATTCCTACGGCGGTCCCCGGGAAATGGTGACGGACTGGTTGGCCCGTGGCGCCTATTTCTCGCTCTCGGGCTACTTCTTCCGCCCGGACAAGGTCGACAAGCTCGCCGTTTTCGACAGCGTCCCCGACGATCGCCTCCTCCTCGAGAGCGACGCCCCGGACATGCTGCCTCCCCCCGAGATGCAACGCTTCCCCCTCAAGGACGGGGACGGCCAGCCCCTCAACCATCCCGGCAATCTCGTGGCCCTTTACGAAGCCACGGCCGCCCGACGAGGCTGGAGCCTGACGGAAACCCGCGACCGCCTCCGTCAGAATTTCGAGGCGTGGTATCGCGGCGGCGGGGACTCTTCGGATGGGGGAGCCGGGGCCGCCCCCGCCTGAACTTCACCCTCGTCCCGGCTGGAAAAAGGCCTCAGAGCCCCTTGCGATGGGTTTCCTCGGCCAGCCAGACCGAGACCAGGGTGATCGCCGCCATGCCCGCCAAGTAGACGGCCACCGGAGCCGGATCCCCTCCGCTGCGGGCCAGCAGAAAGGTGGCGATCAGCGGAGCCAAGCCGCCGGCGAGGGGAGAGGCGAGTTGGTAGCCGAGCGAGGCGCCACTGTAGCGCACCCTCGTGCCGAAGAGCTCGGAAAAGAAGGCCGCCTGAGGCCCATACATGGCCGAGTGTCCCACCAGGCCGATCACCACGGCGAGGGTCACCAACAGAGGCTGCTTGGCTTCGAGCATCCAGAAGAAGGGGAAGGCGAAGAGCAGCAAGAAGACCGCCCCACCGAGATAGACCGGGCGGCGTCCAAAGCGATCGGAAAGCGCGCCAAAGGCGGGAATGGCCACCAACTGCACCGCCGACCCCAGGAGCACGGCATGGAGCAGCCCCGCCTTCTCCAGCCCCAACTGTTCCTGGCCGTAGCTCAGAACCAGCACCGTGAAGATGTAAAAGAAGGCATTCTCCGCGAAGCGCGCCCCCATGGCGAGAAGGACGTTGCGGGGATGATTCCGGATCACTTCGAGGATGGGTAACTTCGGCTCGGGATGCTCCGCCTTGGCCTTCTCGAAGAGGGGGCTCTCCATGATCTTCATCCGGATGAACATCCCCACGCCGAGCAGGAGGACGCCGAGCAGGAAAGGAATGCGCCAGCCCCAGGCGAGAAAGGCGGCCTCGTCGAGCCGCGACGCCAGCATGAACACCCCGTTGGCCAGCAGCATGCCCACCGGCACACCCGCCTGCACCCAGCTGGCGTGGTAGCCGCGCCGTCCGGTCTGGCTGTGTTCGACCGCCATCAGGACCGCGCCGCCCCATTCGCCCCCCACGCCAAAGCCCTGGATGAAGCGCAGCAGCACCAGCAAGGCCGGAGCCCAAAGGCCGATCTGGTTGTAGGTCGGCAGGAGGCCGATGAGAACCGTGGCCAGCCCCATCATCATCAGGGTGGTCACCAGCATGGACTTCCGCCCGATCTTGTCCCCGTAGTGGCCAAAGACGATGCCCCCGAGGGGACGGGCGAAAAAGCCCACCGCAAAGGTGGCAAAGGAAGCCATGGTCCCCGCCAATGGATCGAGCTGGGTGAAAAAGAGCTGGTTGAAAACCAAGGCCGCGGCCGTGCCGTAGAGAAAAAAGTCGTACCACTCGATCGTCGTGCCGACGAAGCTGGCAATGACGACGCGGCGGGTGTTTACGGGGGAGGACGGGGGGGAAGACATGGCTGAGGTGCCGCGCAGGATGGCAGAGCCGCCTCGGACAGGTCAAGCGCGGCCCATGGCCGAATAGCGGTAGCCCCCTCCCTCTAACGACAAAATGTCTGTCCCTTTATCCAACAAATTGTCTGTCCCCTGATCGATCCCTAGTCCGGAGGGGACGGGCGGTCCGGTTGACTCACAAATAGGAC
>CAZKGI010000001.1:5965-13687 GCA_964552315.1 uncultured Akkermansia sp.
TGATCGATCCCTAGTCCGGAGGGGACGGGCGGTCCGGTTGACTCACAAATAGGACACCGTCACAGATTGTCTGTCCCTCTATTCGCCCCCCTATTCGTCCCTGAAACGCGCACAAATTGTCTGTCCCTCTATTTGCTCTATTCGCTCCGCACACGCACAGATTGTCTGTCCCCCTATTCGCTATTCGCTCCGCACACGCACAGATTGTCTGTCCCCCTATTCGTCAAGGGGCGGCGGGTCGGACCTGGAAAATCTTCCATTTTCCCATGCAAGACGGCCTGGGGCGCGTAACCTCCCGCAAGACATGGCGAACAAAAGAACAGCACTTTTCCCGCCTTCGGATCCGGTCATCGAGGTCCGGGGCGCCCGTCAGAACAACCTCAAGGGCCTCGATCTCGACCTACCCACGGGGAAATTCATCGTCGTGACCGGTCCGAGTGGATCGGGCAAGTCGAGCCTGGCCTTCCAGACCCTCTACGCCGAGGGCCAGCGGCGCTACGTCGAAACTTTCTCACCATACACGCGGCAGTTTTTCGACCGCATGGACAAGCCCCAGGTCGATGCCATCCGGGGCATCCCTCCGGCCATCGCCATTGAGCAGCAGAATGCGGTCAAGACGACCCGCTCCACCGTGGGCACCATCACGGAAATCAACGACTACCTGAAGCTGCTCTTCCCCCGCCTCGCGCAGGGCTTCGATCCCGTCACGGGCGAGGAGATCACCCCCGACACGCCCGAGTCCATCCTGCGGAAGTCCGCGGAGCGCTTCGGCAGGGAGAGGCCGCTGCTCGTTCTCTTCACCGTGGACGTGCCAGTGGGCACGGCCGTGACTGACTTCTTCGCCTTCCTCCAGCAGCAGGGCTACTTGCGCCTGTGGGTTTACGGACAGGCCTACCGCTCCGACGATCCCGAGGCCTACGGCCGGCGCCGCCTCCCCGCCCGGGTCGACATCATCCAGGATCGCGTCGCCCCAACGCGCCGCACTCGTTTCCTCGAAGCCGTGGAGCGGGCCCTCGACCTCGGCAAGGGTGTCGTCACCCTTCTGGATCCCGAAAGCGGCAGCCGGGCCTCCTACTCCCGCGGCTGGAGCGC
Source organism: uncultured Akkermansia sp. (assembly GCA_964552315.1). GTDB lineage: Bacteria > Verrucomicrobiota > Verrucomicrobiia > Verrucomicrobiales > DEV007 > Arctic95D-9. The sequence goes on from CAZKGI010000001.1 coordinate 7,058, forward strand.
GCCGGAGAGTGGCACCGTGCTAAAGCCCCCCACCCCGGGCCTCTTTAGTTTCAACCATCCCCTGGGCGCCTGCCCGGCCTGCCGCGGCTTTGGCCGGGTCATCGGCATCGACATCGACAAGGCCCTCCCGGACAAGTCGCTCTCCATCGCCGAGGGGCTCGTGCGGGCCTTTCAAGGGGACACCTATTCCGAATGCGAGGCGGATTTGGAACGCTGCGCGCGCGCGCGGGGCCTCAGCCTGGTGACGCCCTTCGACGAGCTTTCCCCCGAGGACCAACGCTGGATCATCGAGGGCGAGGGCGGCGATCCCGAGGAGTCCTGGCAGCAGGGGCTCTGGTACGGGGTCCGGGGCTTCTTCGATTGGCTCGAGTCGCGCGCCTACCGCATGCCCGTCCGCGTCTTCCTGAGCCGCTACCGCAGCTACACACTCTGCAAGGTCTGTCAGGGCACGCGCCTCAAGCCGGAGGCCCTTGCCTTCCGCCTCGCCGGACGGACCCTGCCCGAGTTGTGGCAGCTCTCCATTGACGAGCTGGCTCGGTTCTTTGCCCGGCTCGACACGGCCGCCGCCGACAAGACCACGGCCATGCTCCATCGCGAGATTTCCAACCGGCTCCACTACCTCCAGGAAGTCGGTCTGGGCTATCTCAACCTCGACCGCCCCACCCGCACCCTCTCGGGCGGAGAGATCGAGCGCGTCAACCTAACCACCTGCCTCGGCGCCAGCCTGACCAGCACCCTCTTCGTCCTCGACGAGCCGACCGTGGGCCTGCATCCGCGCGACGTTGGCAAGCTCATCGGCGTGCTGGGGCGACTGCGCGACCTCGGCAACACGCTCGTCGTCGTCGAGCACGAAGAGGCCGTCATCCGCGCCGCCGACCACCTCATCGACATCGGTCCCGGTCGGGGGGAAGGCGGGGGCGAACTCGTCTACGCCGGACCCGGTGCCGGAGACGAGACGCAGGCCGCCCACCTGCTGCGCGAGCATCCGCGCTCCCTGACCCTGCAATACCTCTCCGGAGAAAAGGCCCTGCCCCGCGCCTCGGCGAGACGCCGCCCGCGCCAATGGCTCTCGGTGAAGCGCGCCGCCCAGCACAACCTCAAGAAAATCGACGTCGACTTTCCCCTGGGGGTGCTCTGCTGTGTCAGCGGCGTCTCCGGCTCCGGCAAGTCCACCCTGGTGCATTCCGTGCTCTATGGAAACCTCCTCCAGTCCCTCGGCCTCGCCACCAGCGACACTGAAATCGGCCAATGCCGGGAGCTGCGCGGCACCGGCCACGTCCGCGAGGTGGTCATGGTGGACCAATCCCCTCTCGCCCGCACACCGCGCTCGACACCCATTGTCTACACCGGCCTTTTCGACGCCGTCCGCAAGCTCTTCGCGGAGTCCCCCGAGGGCAAGGCCCGCTCCCTGACGCCCGGTTACTTCTCCTTCAACAGCGGCGCGGGACGCTGTGGGCGCTGCCTCGGCAACGGCTTTGAAAAGGTCGAGATGCAGTTCCTCAGCGACCTCTTCGTGACCTGCCCCGAATGCGAGGGCAAGCGCTACACGCCAGAGGCCCTCGAGATCGAGCTCTTCGGCCGCAACATTCACGAGGTCCTCTCCCTGACCGTGGCCGAAGCCAGCGCCTGGTTCGCCAGCATGGGGGAAAAGCACGCCAGCGCCGTGGTCGCCGGATTGGAACTGCTCGCCGAGGTGGGCCTCGGCTACCTCCGTCTCGGCCAGCCGCTGAATACCTTGTCCGGAGGCGAGAGCCAGCGCCTCAAGCTCGTCGGCCACCTCCTCGCCACCCCGGCGCGGAAGCGCGAAGACGGCAAGACGGCCCTGCTCATCTTCGACGAGCCGACCACGGGCCTCCACTTCGACGACACCGCCATGTTGCTGAAGACCTTTGACCGCCTCGTCGAGTCGGGCGATTCCGTCATCGTCATCGAGCACAATCTCGACGTCATCGCCGCGGCGGACCACGTCATCGACCTCGGCCCCGAGGCGGGCAGCGGCGGTGGGGAATTGGTGGTCTGCGGAACGCCGGAAGAGGTCGCCGCCTGCCCGGACTCCCACACGGGACGTTACCTCCGCGAGCGGCTGGCGACTCCCGGAACCGCGGCCTCCGCCAAGCCTTCCCGCCAAAAGGGTCAGGCCCCCAAGGCGACCGCGCGGGGCTCCGCCCTGCCCAGCGTCCGGGTGGCGGAGGGCGCGCCGAGCGCCTCCGCCCTCCCCCTGGTGGAGCGCCGCCGCGCCGCGGACAACGTGATCTCCCTGCACGGCGCCCGGGAAAACAACCTGAAAAACATCGACCTCATCCTGCCCCGCGAACAATTCGTGGTGCTCACCGGGCTGAGCGGTTCGGGCAAGTCCACCCTCGCCTTCGACATTCTCTTTGCCGAGGGCCAACGCCGCTTCCTCGACAGCATGTCCACCTACGCGCGGCAATTCGTCGAGCAGATGGAGCGCCCTGACATTGACCACATCGCCGGCCTGCCGCCCACCGTGGCCATCGAGCAGCGCATCTCCCGCGGCGGCGGCAAGTCCACCGTAGCCACCGTCACCGAAGTCTGGCATTTCCTCCGCCTGCTCTACGCCAAGCTGGGTCAGCTCTACTCGCCCGACACCGGCAAGCCGGTGGAGAAGCAAAGCCCCTCGGCCATCGTCACCCGTCTGCGCGCCGAGGCGGCGCGGAGCGCGCACCCCATCCGGGTGATGGCTCCCCTGGTGCGCTCCCGCAAGGGCTACCACAGCGAAGTCGCGGAATGGGCCGGCAAGCAGGGCTTTGAAACGCTCTACATCGACGGCCGCTTCGTTCCCGTGGCCGAGTTCCAGCGCCTCGAGCGTTTCAAGGAACACAGCATCGACCTCGTCGTGGGCGAAATCGGCCCCCAGGCACCCGCCGAAGCCGTGCTCGAGCTCGTCGAGACCGCCCTCCGCCTCGGCAAGCGCAGCCTGCGCTTCCTCGACGCCAAGGACCAGATCCAAGTGATGAACACGGAGATGGTCGACCCCGACACGGGTCGCTCCTTCGAGGCGCTCGATCCGCGGCTCTTTTCCTACAACAGCCCCCACGGCTGGTGTCCTTCCTGCCGCGGCTACGGCATCGTTGTCACCCCGGGCAGCGCCGCGGAACGGGACGCCGAGTCCGTCCTCGATGCCGAGCTCCGCGAGGAATGGCGCCTCTCCCAGCTCGAGGCGGAAAGCGTCTCCCTGCCCTGCCCCGAATGCGAGGGGGCCCGCCTCAACGAGGTGGCCCGCCATGTCCGCATCGGCGAGCTCGCCATCACCGATCTCGCCCGCCTCTCGGTCAGCGCGGCCCGCCAGCTCATCGACGGCTTCCGCTTCACGGGGCGCGACGCCCTGATCGCGCGCGACATACTTCCGGAAATCGTCCAGCGCCTCCGCTTCATGGAGGAGGTCGGCCTGGGCTATCTTCAGCTCGACCGCTCCGCCACCACGCTCAGCGGGGGCGAAAGCCAGCGCATTCGCCTCGCCGCCCAGCTCGGTTCGAACCTGCGCGGGGTGCTCTACATCCTTGACGAGCCCACCATCGGCCTGCACCCGCGCGACAACGCCAAACTGCTCGACACCCTCGCCGCCCTCAAGGACAAGGGCAATTCCCTCGTCGTCGTCGAACACGACGAGGACACCATCCGCCGGGCCGACCATCTCATCGACCTCGGGCCCGGTGCTGGCTCCTTGGGAGGCCAGGTCGTCTGGCAGGGAAATCCCCGGGAGCTCTTCCGTTCCACCCCGGGCAAGGCGCGGCGCCGCGGGAAAACATCCGCCCCTGACAAAGCACCCATTCACTCCCCCACCCAGGAGGCCTTTGCCCATCCCCTCGTCCATCCCCTGCGGGGCGCGCGGCGGGATCTGCCCGCCCCCCGGCAGGCGGACGCCTGGCTCGTCATCAAGGGAGCCCGGGCCAACAACCTCAAGAATCTCGAGGTGCGCCTGCCCCTGGGCAGGCTCGTGGTCATCAGCGGCATCTCCGGATCCGGGAAGTCCAGCTTCCTCCGCGGAGTCCTCAAACCGGCCGTCACCGAGGCCCTCACCAACCCCAAAAGCGCGAAGGCGAAGGCGCCGAAGCGCGGCCAGGGCGCCGGCAAGCGCCGCTGGGACTCCCTCAGCGGCGCCGACCAGATCGAGGCGGTCTACGAGGTCGACCAGTCCCCCATCGGCAAGACCTCGCGCTCCACGCCGGCGACCTATGTGAAGGTCTTCGACGACATCCGGGCGCTCTTCGCGCAACTCCCGGAATCGCGAGCCCGCGGCTACACGGCCTCGCGCTTTTCCTTCAACGTCGAGGGAGGGCGCTGCGAGGCCTGCATGGGCAACGGGGCCATCAAGCTGGAAATGAATTTCCTCCCCACCACCTACGTGGTCTGCGAGGAATGCGGGGGACGCCGCTATTCGGCCGCCACCCTGGAGGTGGAGTACAACGGCAAGTCCATCGGCGACGTCATGGATCTCTCCATCGAGGAGGCCGCCGAATTTTTTGCCGGCGTGCCCAAGATCTCGCGCACCCTCAACCTGATGCGCGAAACCGGACTGGGCTATCTCCGCCTCGGTCAGCCCAGTCCCAGCCTCAGCGGCGGCGAGGCCCAGCGCATCAAGTTGGTCGCCGAACTGACGCGCGGCCTGGGGCGCGCCGCCCATGCCCGCCTGCGCCAGAACCGCCAACCCAAGTCCACCCTCTACCTCATCGAGGAGCCCTCCATCGGCCTCCACCTCGCCGACGTGAAACGCCTCCTCGACGTGATGCACCGCCTCGTCGACGAGGGTCACACCGTGGTGGTCATCGAGCACAGCCTCGAGATCATGGCCGAGGCGGATTATCTTATCGACATCGGACCCGAAGCCGGAGAAGCCGGAGGAGAAATCGTCGCCTGCGGAACGCCGGAAGAAGTGGCCACATCGAAGTTCAGCCGCACCGCCCCCTTCCTTGCCGAGCGCCTGCAGGCGGGCCGCCCCACCCGATCCTCGCCCTCCGCGAAGCGAAAGTAAGCCCCCCTCGCCTCCCATGAAGCGCCGCCCCTTTCTCACGGCTTCGCTCTCCCTGCCCTGGGTCCTCTCGGCCAAGGCGGCTGCCGATCCACCGTCCTGGCGGGAATCCCTGGAGGCGATCCGTGCCCGGGCCGATCTCCCCGCGCTCGGGGCGGCTCTCGTCACGACTGAGGGAGAGCCCCGCCTCGCCGTGGTGGGACGCCGCCGCAGGGACGCCGAAGGGGCCGCCAGTCCCCAGGACTTCTGGCACATCGGCTCCAACACCAAGGCGATGACCGCCACCCTCGCTGCGCAGACGGTGGAGGCGGGACGGCTCGACTGGGACACGCCCCTGGCGGAACTCCTGCCCAAGCGGCTTCGGCGCAAGTCCCCCTTGGCGGGGGCCACCCTGCAGCAACTGCTCAGCCATGGCGCTGGCCTGCCGGCCAACGCGCCCTGGCAGGAGATCAAAGCCGCCGGAGGAGATCTCCGCGCCCAGCGGGAAAGGGTCGTGGAATTGGCCTTGGCCAGCAAGGAAGCCTCCGCGCCCGGCTCGGCTTACCTCTATTCCAACTGGGGCTACGTCGTCGCGGGGGCTCTGCTGGAACAGGCCTGGAATCGTCCCTGGGAAAAGCTCATGGAGGAAAAGCTCTTCGCCCCGCTGGGAATGGAGCGGGCCGGCTTCGGCGGCACGGGCACCCCGGGACAGCTCGACCAGCCCTGGCCGCATCGCGAGGACGGGCGCCCCCTGCCCCAGAACGGACCCGAGGTCGACAACGCCGCCGTGCTGGGCCCGGCCGGAACCGTGCATCTTCCCCTGGCCGACTGGGCTCGCTTTGTTTCCGACCAGCTCCTCGGACCCTCGGGACGTGGACGCCTGCTCAAGGCTGCGGAGAGCTACCAAAAGCTCCATCAACCCGTGCACGCCGATCCCCCCTATGCCTTCGGCTGGATCGTTCTGCAACGCGACTGGGGGGGCCGCGTGCTGACCCATGCCGGCAGCAACACCATGAACCAATGCGTCGCCTGGCTCGCTCCAGAGCGAGGCTTTGCCCTCCTCGCGGTCACCAACCAGGGCGGCGAGACCAGCGCCCGCGCGCTCGACGAGGCCGTGAGCCAAATTCTCAAGGAAGCGGAACTTCCCCCCGCGCCGAATCTCTAGGCCAAGGCATTCTCAAGCCCCCATTCTGCAAGCGGCTTCCCGCAGAATGCACGATTCCGGGCTCAGGAAAGCCCCTTCATCGCCCGGCTCCACAGGAGACGGCAAAAAAAATCGCGCGGGCATGAAGGGCCGCTGCAGGCATTCCCCCGCAGGGGGAGACGCTTTCCGGATGACCCCGTCCACCCGAGACTCGGCGCCATCGTCCCTCGACAGAGCGATGGCATGTCTCCTGCAGGGAAGGAGGGGTACCCCCTATCCCCTCCCATGAAACCCAACGACCCCCAGAGCCCGCCCACCGGACCCGACGAAGATGCCGCTCCCGCCCTCGAGGATGAAGTTGCCGTCGACCTCGTCCAGCGAGGCTTGGAAATCGCCGAGGAAGAACGCAGCGACGCCGCCCTCGAATCGGCCTGGAACCAAGCGGACGGCGATGAAGAGCGGGAAGGCCTGCTCGAGGACATCATCCGGGAGGCCCGGGCGACCCTCGCCGAGGCCC
>CAZKGI010000001.1:13787-183172 GCA_964552315.1 uncultured Akkermansia sp.
GAAGGCCTGCTCGAGGACATCATCCGGGAGGCCCGGGCGACCCTCGCCGAGGCCCGATCCGAGGCCGACACCCTCACGCCCCCCGAGGCCCCCAGGCGCACGACCAGGCCGTGAATCCTCGCCTCTGGCCGGTCACCTCCGTGAAGCCCGCTCCCTGTCGCCTGCCGCCTAACCGGCGAAGACGCTGTCCTTGACGTGGCCCTCGTTCAGGTCGACGCGCTCGGGACGCCCCTTGTGCATGTAGACGACCTCCGTGTGGTCCAGACCTAACAAGGCCATAATGGTGGCGTGAATGTCGTGGACGTGCATCTTGTCCTCGATGGCGTAGAGGCCGAGCTCGTCCGTGGCGCCGATGGTCTGACCCGCCTTGACGCCTCCGCCCGCCATCCACATGGTGAAGCCGGTGGGATTGTGGTCGCGACCGTCGCCCTTCTCGCTCATGGGCGTGCGTCCGAACTCCCCGCCCCAGACCACCAGGGTGTCCTCGAGCAGGCCGCGCTGCTTGAGGTCGAGGATCAGCCCGACGATGGGCTGGTCGACGTTGGCACAGAGTCGGCTGTGGTTTTCCTCCATCTTCGAATGGCTGTCCCACTTGCTGCCCGCCCCGTGGTAGAGCTGGACAAAGCGCACCCCGCGCTCCACGAGGCGCCTCGCCATCAGGCATTGGCGCCCGTAGACTTCCGTCTCCTTGTTGTCGAGACCGTAGAGCGACTTGATGTGCTCCGGTTCACTATCGAGGTCGATGGCCTCCGGGGCCGCCGCCTGCATGCGGAAGGCCAGCTCGTAGCTGCGGATGCGGGCCTCGAGATCCGTGTTGGAGGAACGATAGGTGTGGTGCTGCCGGTTGAGCCGCTCGATGAACTCGAGCTTGCGGCGCTGGCGCTCGTCGTTGACGCCCGAGGGGTTGTTCAGGTTCTGGATGGGCTCGCTGCTGTTTTCAAAGAGCGCCCCCTGGTAGACCGCCGGAATGAAACCCGAGCCCCACATGCGAGCCCCGTTCACCACCATGGAGTTCGAGTCCTTGATGACGACGAAGGCCGGGAGGCTGTCGTTTTCGGTGCCGAGCCCGTAGGAGACCCAGGAGCCCAGGGAGGGCCGACCCCCGAAAACGGAACCCGTGTTCATCTGACAGACGCCACCGGCGTGGTTGATGCCGTCGGAGACGCAGGAGCGAATCACGCAGAGCTCGTCGGCAATCCGGGAATGATGAGGCAGCCAGTCGGAAATCCAGAGGCCGCTCTCGCCGTGCTGCTTCCACTGGCGCTTCGTCCTCATGAGCGGGGCGTTGACCTCGCCCATGGCGGTGACGGGACGCTCGAAGCTCTCCGGCAGGGGCTGGCCGTCGAGCTTGTCGAGCAGGGGCTTGGGATCGAAGAGGTCGAGGTGGCTCGGCCCTCCCTCCATGAACAGCCAGATCACACTCTTGGCCCGCCCCAGCCGATGGGGAATCTTGGCGGACACGGGATTGGGCGCGCCGCCGGAGGCGAGGAGGTTTTGTCCGGAGAGCGCCGAGAGGGCCACGGCCCCGAAGCCCGCTCCGGCCCGGCTGAGGAATTCGCGGCGGCTCGTGGGGTGGTCGATGCGGTGACAGAAGGACATGGCGATCAGGGGACAGGGTCGGTGGAGGGCTCCGGAGCGGAGCGCCTCAATGCAGGTAGAGGAATTCGTTCGAATTCAGCAAGGCGTGGCAAAAGTCGGTGACGGCGCCGAGGAGCCGCGGCGGGGCGGAGCTGGCGAGGGCTTCCTTGCCCTGGCGCCTCCACACGGCTCCGGGCGCGGGGGTCTCCCCGTCGTTGCCCTTGAAGGTCCAGTCGAGCAGGCGGCGGGGTTCGGGCAGCAGGGATTCCGCATCGGAACGCTGGGGGAAGACGAGCAGTTGCTCCTTGCGGAGGACCCCGGCGCTGATGGTCAGCCGGGCCAGCTGGCCGTCCCAGAGATGGCCGGACTGGAGGCGCCCGCCGATGAGAGTGGCGAGCTTCGCCTTCGCCGCGAGCCCACCCACGACCTGGTGCGCCACCGTCTCGCTGAGGAGCGGCGCCTTGGGATCGGAGAGATCCTTGAGGTAGAAGGTCACGCTGCCCTTGGCGAGGTCGGCCTGGGAGGGACGGGCGGAGATGGCCGCGGCGAGGTAGACTGGCTTGCCGAGCGGCACGCGCAGCCCCGAGGGGACGACCTCGTAGAGACGGTTCTTCTGGAAGTCGTCCCCAACGACCTGCAGGATGAAATGGCGCGGATCGTAGCGAGACTTCTCGCTGGTGACACCGAGCGACCAGCCCACCTCGTCCTGCGATCCGTTCCAACGGCTCACCAGGGTGTTGACCGAGGAATCGGGGTGGACCTTGTCGAGCACGGTCAGGGCCTCGATGGTGAAGTCCTCGTCCGGCAGGTCCAGTTCGGTGATCTCCAGACGCTCGAAGCGGCTCCCGGGCTGCAGCCAGAGCGCCTTCTCCCCGATGGGGATGCCGCCTGTCTGGGAGAAATGCTGCGCGGCGGGACGCAGACCGCTTTCCTGGGCGTAGGCATCGCGGGGATCGGCCTTGACCTCGACCGCGCCCAGCTGGGACTGAACAAAGGCCTGTGCCGCTTCGATTTCCTCAGGGAGGGCCTCCCGACCAAAGGCGAGGCGGTAGGCCCGGCGAATGTGGGCCTCTCCAAAGGTCGATTCGCCGTCCAGAAGCCGCTTGGCAAAGGCCTCGGCCCGGCTCATCGCCCAGGGCCCGTTGACCAAGAGCAGGGACTGGTTGGGCGTGGTGGTGCGAATGCGGTTTGGCGTGGACTGGAAACCGGCGGGGGAGTCGAACTCGCCGATGAGGGCGTCGGGCGTGTTGCGACGCTTCTTCATGTAAATGCTGCGGTTCGGAGCGGTCCCGTCCACGGCGGGGCCCCCCTCGCGATGAACGAGCTCGCCGGCGACGGCCAGGGCCGCGTCGCGGATCTGCTCGGCGTCGAGCCGTTGGGGAGGATAGCGCCAAAGCAGGCGGTTCCCCGGATCCGCGAACTCCTCGTCGCTGGTGGGCTCGCGCCGCGCCGTCTGGCGGTAGGTCGCGCTGGTGACAATGAGCCGGTGCAGGGGCTTCAGGCGCCACTCCTCCTGGAGGAAGCGCTGGGTCAGCCAGTCGAGCAGCTCGGGATGGCTGGGCGGCTCTCCCAAAGTGCCGAAATCGTTCGGCGTGGCCACGAGTCCCTCGGCAAAATGGCGCTGCCAGACGCGGTTCACCATGACGCGCGCGGTGAAGGGATTCTTCTCGTCGGCGATCCAGTTGGCCAGCGCGAGGCGGCGTCCCGTGGTCTTCGCCGTGGCCTGGATCTCGGGCCGCTCGCCGCCCAGCAGGGTCAGGAAGGCGGGCTCGACGAGCTCGGTCTGCCCGCGCTTCTTCAGGATGGTGTCCGCGGGCTTCGTTCCCGTGTCCGTGGTGATGAAGGCCATCGGCAGGGGCTTGGGCTTGAGCGAGTCGTAGGCTTTCAGGGCCTCTGTCAGCTCGGTGTAGCGGTCGAGCTTGGCCTTGTCCTTCGCAAAGATCTTCGTGAAGTCGGCGGCGCGGAAATCGTGGTCGACCTGGCGCTGCACCAGCTGGGTGAGCTGCTCCTCGTGCGCGCTGCGCTCCTCGGGCCGCTTCCAATAGATGGCCTGGATGTCCTCGGGGAACATTTCCACGGCGCCCTTGCGACGCCTCTCGTAAACGGGCCCCGTCAGGGCGTCGAGCTCGGCGCGAATCTCCTGGCTAGCCTTTTCCCATTGGGCGAGCTCGGCCTCGTAGGCGGCGCGCTGCTCGGGCGAGGCCAGCCCCTGGTTCTCCGGCCACCAGGTGGAGTTGAGGAAGGCCTGCAAGGCGAAGTAGTCCTTCTGCAGGATCGGGTCGAACTTGTGGTCGTGGCATTCCGCGCAGCCCATGCTGAGGCCGAGGAAGACCTCGCTGGTGACATTGGTCATTTCCGTGAGGATCAGCTCCCACTGCATGCGGGCATTGCGCTGATTCCATTCGTAGATGCCGAGACGGAGGAAGGCTGTGGCGATGAGGGTGTCGGGATCGTCGGCGGCGAACTCATCCGCAGCGAGCTGCTCGCGCACGAACTGCCGATAGGGCTTGTCCTCGTTGAAGGAACGGATGACATAGTCGCGGTACATCCAGGCCTGGGAGCGGTAGCCGTCGGCGCGGTAGCCGTCGCTCTCGGCGTAGCGGACCACGTCGAGCCAATGTTGTCCCCAGCGCTCGCCGTAGCGGGGACTTTCCAGCAGGCGATCGCAGAGCTCGGCCACCGCCCGGTCGGGGTCCTGGGCAAAGGCGCGAGCAAAGGCATCGACCTCCTCGAGGGCGGGCGGCAGGCCGTGCAGGTCGAAATAGATCCGGCGGACCAGCTCCAGGGCGTCGGCAGCGGGGGCGGGCTTGAGGTCCTTCTCCGCGAGCTTCTCCGCGATGAAATGATCGATGGCATTCTTGGCCCAGCCTGCGCCGACCTGCGGCGGGGCGGGGTCGCGGAGCGGCTGGATCGCCCACCAATTCCGATCTTCTTCAGTGAAGCCGTGCTCATCCCCCTCACCGCGGGTCGCGACTTCGTCCGGCCAGGGTGCACCCAGGGCCACCCATTGCTCCAGCGCCGCCACCTGGGCGGGAGTGAGCCCCTTCTTCGGCGGCATGGAGAAATCGGGATTCCCCCTGCGAATCGCCTCGACGAGCAGCGACCGATCCGGATCCCCCGCAACGAGGGCCGGTCCGCTGCTTCCGCCCTCGAGGATGAACTCCCGGTGGTCGAGCCGCAGCCCGCCCTTGCGCTCCTCCGCCCCGTGGCATTTGAAACATTCCTGAGCCAGGAGCGGGCGGATCTCGCTTTCGAAGAAACGCAGGGCTTCGCGCTCATCCGCTGCCGCCGGCCACAAGAGACCGGCGCCAACCAGAACCAGGAGGGAGAACAAGCGAATCATGACAGGTCGAACAGAGACACGCCTCGCCCACCCGATTCCGAAAAACCGTCCGACCGCCCCGGGGCGGCCCTTGCAGACGAACGAGTAATCACAAGGGTGCCTCCTCTCCCCCGCCTCGGCAACCGCAGAAGACCGGGGCGACGGGACTTCATTGCGGACTCGACTCCCGCCCAGGCTGGCTGGTCTGGATTCTCCCGTGTTGCCAGGAAAAGATCCCGCAGGGCCCCCTCCTCCCTAAGCAGCAAAGCTTTCCCCGCAGGAGCAGGTGACCACCGCATTGGGGTTTTTCACCTTGAAGCCCCCCTGCTGGAGATCGTCGCTGTAATCCAGTTCCGACCCCGTCACAAAGAGGGCGCTCTTCGGGTCGATGACGACGCGCACTTGGTTGGATTCGACCAGGATATCGCGGTGCGCGGGGCCGTCGACGAGGTCCATCTTGTACTGCAGTCCCGAGCAGCCGCCCCCGATCACCGCGATGCGCAGGGCGCCGTGGTCCAGACGACCTTGCTTTTTCAGCAGCGAACGCAGCTTGGCGGAGGCCCCGTCGAGCACCTTGATGAGAGTCTCGTTGCCGATCTTGTACTGGATGTCCGTCACGGGGGAAGCTTCCGACAGCCCCCCCGCTCACGCAAGGCCCAATCCCCCGCCCCGCCGCCCCGGGCTGTGTCCCGCGGGAGCGCCCGCCAGCTCAACTGAGCCGGGCCGCCCGGACAAAGGGCGGGATGGGGCAACCGATGGAATCGGCCACGGCGCGAATCAACTCGGCCTCCCGGCTCGAGAGGGCGCCGTCCTCCATGACGCTGAGGCTGCAGGCCTCGATGAGGCGTTTTTTCAGGGCCGGGGAGGCCTGGGCGAGCCGGTCGAGGGCGCTGCCGATCTCGCGGAGCCCGCAGGCCTCGGGACCCTGTCGGGGAATCTCCACCAGATAGGCCTTGCTGAGGTGGGCGGCGGCCTGCACAAAGGCCCGCTCCGTCGCGGCCCCGTCGTCGGGATGACTCATCGCGGCCAGGGTGGAAAGCACCACCCCGACCTCCTGCTTCACGGGTTGGAGCCGATGGAAGCGGATGGGATCCGGCGACTTGTGGAAAAAGTGATAGTCGAGGTGCCGGGTGACGAGACGGAGCAGCATGAACTCGAAGAGGTCCACCTGCCCGTCGCTGGCGATGAGTTCGTGTAGCTGCCCGCGGAAGCGCTCGTATTCCCCCAGGCTGAGGTGCCTCAGGGTGGGGATGCACAGGTCGATCAAGCCGATCTTGACGGCGGAATGCACGCTTGCCAGTTCGCGGGAGAAGGCCTCCGCGTCCCGCGCCATTTCCTCCCCGGCGATCTGGCGGAGCCGGACCAGCTCCTCGCGGCGCAGGCGCTGGTCTTGCGCCAAGTGCAAGGCAAAGACGAGACCTTGCGCCCCGCTCGGGGAGCGGCAGGCTTCGACCCAGGCCGGGGGAAACTGCGCGTGGAGGAGCTGGCCCAATTCGACCTGCTCGGGATGCACGGTGCGCAGGCTCTCGTGCGCCTCCTCCGGCTGGAGCAAGAGGGGCGTCGCCTGCGCCCGGACGTCGAAGGCGGAGCTCCCCACCGGCGCCGCGCGCCGCCGCTCCTTCCCGGCGGCCACGGGAATGGTGGGGGTCGCCGGGACCCGGCCGTCCCAGTGGGGCAGGAGGCGGCGGATGCGCTCCGCCAGGGGGGGATGGGTGGCAAAGAGCGAGGTCCCCAGGGCGTTGCCGAAAAAGAGGTGGCTGGCGTCGCGGGCCATGGGATGGGCGAGCCGGGATCCGGCCGAGAGCCCGGCGATTTTCTTGAGGGCCCCGGCGATGCCATCGGGATTGCGGGTGAACTGGACCGCCGAGGCGTCGGCGAGAAACTCGCGCTGCCGCGAAACCGATGCCTTGATGAGGTTGGCGAAAAAGGCCCCCACATAGCCGATGATCATCAGCCCGATGCCCGCGAGCAGCACGACCAGGGCCAGGCTGGCGCCCTCCTTGCGATTGGAGGAGCCCACCCCGCGAAAGGCATTGCGGAGCATGAACTCGCCGATCAGTGCGAGGAAGAGAATGCCAAAGAGCAGGCCCATGAGACGCAGGTTGAGTCGCATGTCGCCGTTGAGGATATGGGAAAACTCGTGGGCGATGACCCCCTGCAGCTCGTCGCGATTCAGCAGGGTCATGGCGCCCCGGGTGACGCCGATGACGGCGTCGCTCGGCGTCTTTCCCGCCGCGAAGGCGTTGATGGATTCCTCCGCGTCCATCACGTAGACCGCCGGCACCGGCACGCCCGCGGCGATGGCCATTTCCTCGACGAGGTTGAGGAGCCGGCGCTCGTGAAAGTCGGTGGTGTTCCGGTCCAGCTCGCGCCCTCCCAGTTCCCGCGCCACCACCGCTCCGCCACCGGAGAGCTGCAGGGTTTTGAAGCTGGAGGCCAGAAAGACCAGCACCGCGGTACCGCCGGCCGAGTAGAGAAAGATCTGGGGATTCCAGAGCCGGACGACCTTGGCCGGGGGATCGTCGAGGAAGGACGCCATCCCGATGGCGAGCCCGTAGACGGCCGCCACGATCCCCACCAAGGCGAAGGCGAAGTAGAGGATCAGCACATGAGACTTCCGCCTCGCCACCTCCTGGTGCTCGAAGAAGTCCATGCTGCCGGTCCGGGTCCGTTCCTCAGAACTTCACCGAGACGCTGCCCCGCTCGGCCTCGTCCGAAACCTCGAAGAAGGTCGCCGGCACGAACTTGAAGAAGCCCGCGATGAGGTTGGCGGGAAAGGATTCGATGCGGTTGTTGAAGTGCATCACCGCATCGTTGTAGGCCTGCCGGGCAAAGGCCACCTTGGACTCGGTCGAGGTCAGCTCCTCCTGCAGTTGCAGCATGTTCTGGCTGCTGCGCAGCTCGGGGTAGCTCTCCGAGAGGGCGAAGAGCCGGCCGAGGGCCCCGCCCAGACCCGCCTCCGCCGAGGCCAGGGCCTGAATCGAGGAGGCATTGCCGGCATCGGCCTGCTCGCGGGCCGCGCTGGCGGCGTTGCGTGCCGCGATGACCGCTTCCAGGGTCTCGCGCTCGTGATTCATGAAGGCCCGCACCGTCTCCACGAGATTGGGGATCAGTTCGTGGCGCCGCTTCAGCTGCACCTCGATCTGGGCAAAGGCGTTCTTGTAGCGGTTGCGGAGCCGCACCAGGCCGTTGTAGAGCCCCACCAGGAAGAACAGGGGCAGGGCAATGACGGCGAGGACGATGAGGAGAACGAGGGCAGTGTTCATGGTCAGGGGGACGAACGGCGTCAGTCTAACCCGGAATGGCCGCCGATAGAACCAGTTTCCTGACAAATCGTTCCAGCCCGACCCGGCCCGGCACCGGGACCCGCCCCTCCCCTCGACGAGTCGGCCCCCCGTACGCGATCAAGCCCCCCCGAAAGTGGTAGGAGCCGGGAGTCGATCCCCACTATGCTTTCAGGTTACAATATGCTTGTGAAAACCCCATTCTCCCCTTTCATCCTGCCCTTCCTTGCGATCGTGGCTCTGGTCAGTTTGCCGTCTGCCCGGGGGGAGGCGGA
This sequence comes from uncultured Akkermansia sp., assembly GCA_964552315.1. Classification (GTDB taxonomy): domain Bacteria; phylum Verrucomicrobiota; class Verrucomicrobiia; order Verrucomicrobiales; family DEV007; genus Arctic95D-9. The sequence goes on from CAZKGI010000001.1 coordinate 22,247, forward strand.
CGTGGTCCTGAAGTGGAGCTTTGACGGGGCCGAGGAGGTCGGCGAATGGCAGGGCAAGGTCGGTCTGCCCAAGGACCCGCAGGAGGGTCCCCGCCCGCCGCGCTATCCCTCTTTTGAGGCCGACAACCGGGCCGCATACTTCGAGGACCACAACACCTTCCTCGTGGTGAAGGACCACGAGCGAGGGGGCCCGACCAACCTGCGCTTTGGACGGGGCGAGACCCTGGCCATCGAAGCCTGGGTGAAACCCAAGAGCCTCGGCAAGGGCGAAATGGCCTACCTCCTCGGCAAGGGTCGCCACGGCAAGCTCGGGGCCGACCTCGGGGAGTCGAACCAGAACTACGCCGTCCGCCTCAAGGGCACAGGCGGCGGGGCGGAAGTGGGCTTCCTCTTCACCAGTATTGACCCGGACAAGGGCAACAAGCGCGAATGGCACCGCTGGTGGAGCCAGGCCAGCTTCCCCCTGACCGGCTGGCACCACCTCGCCCTGGTTTACACCTTCGGGCAGAAGGACAGTCTCCGCGTCTACATCGACGGAAAGCCCACCGAGGGCGTCTGGGACATGGGCGGCGCCACCGACCTCGGCCCGGTCACCGATGCCGACGACCTCGTCATCGGCACGGGCTACAAGCGCAACGCGGGCGAGTCCTACACCGGCTGGATCGACAATCTCGTCATCTACCGCGGCGCCCCTGAGATTGCCGAGCTGCAGCAGCGCTACAGCTACAATCCGCCCCCGCCGCCAGTGACCCGCGAGATGCTCCCCGCAGGCCAGGTGCTGGTGCAAATCAGCGAAAAGGGCGTGCCCGAGGCCAATGCCTGGCCCGAGGAGCCCGAGGTCACGGAAACCTACCGCGAGGAGGTCTTCGGTTTCTTCGAATGGCCGCAAAAGTACGTCTCAACGGGGGTCCGCGCCGATCGCGCCAATCCCTCGCACTTCCGGGCCTCGGCCCTGGTGACCCTGCCCAAGGGCAAGCACCGCCTCCTGCTCCGCGGCCGTGGCGCCGCCAAGCTGCACATCGACGGGCAGCGCGTCCTCGAAACCCCCTTCCCCAAAGGCGACACCGGGGGGCACGGCCTGCTCTCGGCGCAAGATGATTACCTCGACCTCGGCCCGGACTTCCGCTTCGCCCCTCCCGGCAATCGCGAGGCCTGGGTCGAATTCGAGTCACCCGGGGGGGAACACTTCGTGATCCTGGAATCGATGATCGGCGGCATCGCTGGCCGGAGCAAGCGCCGCCCCGAGTTCGGCGAAACCGTCGTGGCCGTCTCGCTGGAGGGCGAGGAAAGCTGGTCCCTCCTCTCCCCCGGGGAGCGCCAGGTGCGCTATACCGACGAGGGCTGGGCCGCCTACGAGGCCGAGCGCCGCGCCTGGCTCGACCAGGTCAACGCCGAGGCCCGCGCCGCGAAGCGCGCCCAACACGCTGCCTACTGGACGATGCGCCGGGAGGCGGCCAATCAATGGCTGGCCCAGGTGGAATCCGTCGAGATCCCCGCCCTGCCCGAGGGCTTCCCGGCCTTCAACCCCATCGACCACTTCCTCGGCGACCGCATCGCCAAGGTGCGGGCGGAAGTGGAAGCCTCGCGCACGAGCGGCATCGACTACCACAAGCAAATCAAGCCCCTGCTCGAGGCGAAATGCTACAGCTGTCACCAGGGCGGCAAAGCCAAGGGAGGCCTGCGAATGGACCAGCTCCCCGCCATGCTCAGGGGCGGCAAGTCCGACGGACCGGCAATCGTTCCGGGCGATCCCGACGCCAGCTCGCTCATTTATCGCATCGGCCCCGACGCGGGCGAAGACATCATGCCGCCAAAGGAGGAGCCCTTCAGCGCGGCGGAGATCGCCCTTTTGACCCGCTGGATCGAGGAGGGAGCGCCCTGGCCTCAGTTTGACGTGACCCGCTTCGAGCTGACTCCGCTCTCCAGCGATCTCACCTTCCTGCGTCGTCTCGCCCTCGACACCGTGGGCGTGCCCCCCAGCGAGGAGGAAATCGAGCAGTTCTTGGCCGATTCCGCGGAGGAGCGACGCGCCCTCGCCATCGACCGCTACCTGGCAGATCCCCGCTGGGCGGACCACTGGATGGGACACTGGCAGGACGCCCTCGCCGAGAACCCCAACATCATCAACCCCACGCTCAACAACACCGGTCCCTTCCGCTGGTGGCTGCACGAGTCCCTGATCGACAACAAGCCGCTGGACCTCTTCGTCACCGAGCTGCTCCGCATGGAGGGCAGCGAGCGCTTCGGCGGCCCCGCCGGCTTCGCCACGGCCTCGCAAAATGACGTACCCATGGCGGCGAAGGGCATGATCGTCGCCAGCACCTTCCTCGGCGTGGAGCTGAAGTGCGCTCGCTGCCACGACGCCCTCGCTCATTCCTGGAAGCAGCAGGACCTCTTCGAGCTGGCCGCCATGCTGCAAAAGGCCCCCATCACCCTGCCGGAGTCGAGCAGCGTCCCGATGGACCGCCTCCACCAAACGGGCCGCGCCCCTCTCATCGAGGTCACCCTGAAGCCCGGCAGTGAAGTCGCCCCGGCCTGGCCCTTCCCCCAATTCGCCAAGGAGGAAAGCGCCGCCCAGCTGGCGGAGCGTCCCGAGGACAGCCGCGACCGCCTCGCCGCCCTCATCACCGCCCCCGAAAACCGCCGCTTTGCCCAGGTCATCGTCAACCAGGTCTGGCGTCGTCTCATGGGACGGGGCATCGTGGAAAAGGTCGCCGACTGGGAGCTCTCCGAACCCTCCCATCCCGAACTGCTCGAATGGCTGGGACTGGAGCTGGTCCGCTCCAGCTACGACCTCAAGGCTGTCGCCCGGCTCATCCTCAATTCGCACGCCTACCAGCGGTCCATCGATCCCCAGCTGACCGAACCCAGCCCGCTCTTCCTCGCTCCGGCCCAGCGCCGCCTCACCGCCGAGCAGATCGTCGACTCCCTCTTTTCCGCGACGGGAGCCCCCTTCGACCTCGAGGAGGTCAGTCTGGACCTCGACAGCGTGCGCGCCCTCGGCAACTCCATCACCCTGGGCAAACCGCGCCGGGCCTGGATGCTCGCCTCGACCTCGAACGAGCGCGACCGCCCCAGCCTCTCCCTGCCCCGCATCCAGGCGGTGGTCAGCCTCATGGAAACCTTCGGCTGGCGCGGCGCCCGCCAGGACCCCATCCACGAACGCGATGCCGAACCCAACGTCCTGCAGCCCGCCATTCTCGCCAACGGCACCATGGGCGTCTGGCTGACCCGGCTCAGCGACCGCCATGCCGTGACCGCCCTCGCCCTCGAATCCAACTCGCCCGAAGAATTGGTGGAGCGACTCTTCCTTCGCCTCCTCACTCGCGAGCCCAGCGCCCTGGAACGGGAGCGCTACGTGGCCTTGCTCAGCGAGGGCTTTGCGGAGCGCGTCGTCCCCGAGTCGGCGCAGAAGACCCCGACGGTGGGCAAACGCGAACCGGAGCGCTACGTCTCCTGGTCCAACCACCTCGACGGCCCCGCCAACACCCTGGCCGCCCAGAAGGAGGAAGCGGCCCGTCGCGGCGATCCGCCCACCCAGGCCCTCACCGAATCCTGGCGCAGCCAGCTCGAGGACGCCCTCTGGGCCCTGCTGAACTCGCCGGAATGGATCTACACCCCTTGATTCGATTATCCCATCCACCCCCTTTTTTCCCCGTTTCTGGCCTAAAGCCCTCTCGTGATGAACCGACGTGACTTCCTGCAACAATCCAGTCTGCTCGCCAGCGCCGCGGCGCTGTCCCCACTGGCCGCTTCCACCAACGCCCCAGCCTTCCCCCAGGGCAAAGCCGAGCATTGCATCTTCATCTGGCTCGGCGGGGGCATGGCCCAGATCGATACCTTTGATCCCAAGGCCCGGGGCAATTCCAAGGCCACCCCCAAAGTGGCGGGCTCGGAATACGACTCCATCGACACGGCGGTGCCCGGGGTGAAGTTCTGCGAGCACCTCACCCGCACCGCCAAGCTGGCGGAACGGCTCACGGCGGTGCGCACGGTGAACCACCACCTCATCGACGAGCACGCCTTCGCCACGAACTTCGTCCACACTGGGCGGCTCATCAGCGGCAGCACCACCTATCCCTCCATTGGCTCCATCGTCGCCCACGAGCGGGGGGCAGCGGATCCTTCCGTGCCCGCCTACATGCTCATCGGCTATCCTAATGTCAGCCGGGGCCCGGGCTTCCTCGGGGCCAAGGCAGGCTACGTCTACCTCACCGACACTGAGAGCGGCCCCGCCGGTTTCTCGCGCCCTGAGGGAATCGATTCCACCCGCGCCGCGCGCCGCGAGGCCCTCCTCCAGCCCCTGGCGGAGCGCATCCCCGCGGAATCCCCCACGGCCCAGTACCTCGAGGCCCAGCGCGAGGCCCTGCGCCTGGCGGGCCCCGACTTCATGCGCCACTTCGACCTTTCCAAGGAACCCGCCGACTTGCGCAACCTCTACGGGGGCGAGTTCGGCCAGCGCTGCCTGCTCTCGCGCCGCCTCGTCCAGGCCGGGGTTCGCTTCATCGAGGTGTCCCACAACCTGAACTTCATCAACGGAACCGGCTGGGACACCCACAACGAGGGGCAGCAGAACCAGCACATCCTCATCCAGGAACTCGACGTCGCCCTCTCGGCCCTGATCATCGACCTCGAACAGCAAAAGCTGCTCGACAAAACCCTCATCGCCGTGGGCACGGAGTTCGGCCGTCCCGCCTCCTACGACAGCCGCGGCGGCCGCGGCCACCAGGGCACGGCCTTCACCCTGCTCCTTGCCGGAGGCGGCTTGAAGCACTGCGGCGCCTACGGAGTGACCGACGAGCTCTCCAAGAACATTCTCGAAAAGCCCGTCTCCGTGCCCGACTTCCACGCGACCATCCACGCCGCCCTCGGCATCGATCCGCGCAAGGACATCTACGACGGCACCCGCCCCGTGCCCATCACGGACCAGGGAACGCCCATCGCGGAACTCTTCGCCTGATCTCGGGGGCTCGAGCGGTCTCCCCTATGCCCTCGGGATCAAACAGCCGAGGGCCCGCCGCGCGTCCCCGGTGTGCCGCGCCGCTCAACGGTTCAGCCAGAGGATGTGGGCGCCCTCGTTGCCCCGGTCCGCGGCGAGGCGCCCCCCGGTGCGCTCCGCAAGGGCGCGCAGCAGGCCCACCGCGCGCCCGCGGATCCGCGAGCTGCCGGTGGAGGCCCCGTAGCCGTGAATGATTTTGACGCCCTTGTGCCCGTGGCGGATGCCGCGGTCCACGGCCTCGATGATCTTGTCCCGGGCCTCCTCCCAGGTTTCGCCCGCGTGGACCACGTCCACCTCCAGCAGGCCCTGAAAGACCTTGCCGAAAAGCGCCTCCCCACATTTCGGGCAGCGCTTGTCCTCCACGGGGGACAGCGGAAATTCACAGACAGGACAGGGCACCCGATCTTTCACCCCGACATTCTAAGATTCCTCCGGCCGGGCCGCCAGCATGGACTGCCCGTCGCCCCGTCTACCGATCCCGATCGCGGGCGCCCTTCCCCCCTTGGTGAACCAGCCCGCGGGGCCGCGTCACTGCCGGCGATCTTTTTCTTGATTTTTGGAGGCATTCCCCCGTTAGTGCCCCCCCGCTTCCGGCCATCCTAGAAACCAAGCGAAAAGCCCGCGTCCGCAAGGACCGGGGAAGCGGGCTGAACCTGATGGCGCTTTTCACCCCTCCGACTTCCTGCCCATAAGGGAGTCATCCCCGACATGTCTAACGAACTGATCAGCGAGCTCATCGAGGCCGGCGTCCACTTTGGACACCAATCCCGCAAGTGGAACCCCCGGATGCGCCCGTACATCCTTGGCGAGCGGCACAACGTGCACATCATCAACCTCGCCAAAACCGCCCAGCAAATCGATGTGGCCGGAGAATTCCTCCGCGACATCGTCTCCCGAGGCAAAAAGATCCTCTTTGTGGGCTGCAAGCGCCAGGCGCAGGACGCCGTCCGCGAAGCGGCGGAGGCCACTGGCCAATACTACGTGAACCACCGCTGGCTCGGGGGCACGCTCACCAACCTGCCCACCGTGCGCAAGAGCGTCGGTCGCATGGAAGCGCTCGAAAACCTGCAGAAGTCGCCCGACTTCAAGCGCATGAGCAAGAAAGAGCTCGCCTCCCTCAACCGCGAGCGCGACAAGCTTCACCTCCGTCTCGTCGGCATCCGCCACATGGAGCGTCTCCCCGACGCCATGGTCGTGGTGGACTCCGCCCGCGAGTACAACGCCGTAAACGAGGCCCGCAAGCTTCGCATCCCCATCGTCGCGATGGTGGACTCCAATGCGGATCCGGACGTCATCGATTACCCCATCGTCTCCAACGACGACGCGATCCGCTCGATCCGCGTGGTCCTCAAGAAACTCATCGACCCGGTTCTCCCGGTCGTCGGGTAAGGAGGCGTCAACCGGTCAGGCCCCGGCCTCGCGCAGGGGCTCGACCGAGGGTTCGCGCCTTGCGTCCTTGCCCCGGAATCCGACGGATTCCCCGAACACCGAACCACCCCGCATACGTTTATGGCTCAAATCACTGCTGAACTGATTAAAACGCTCCGCGACAAGACCAACGCGGGCATGATGGACTGCAAGGCTGCCCTCACCGAGGCCAATGGCGACCTCGAAGCGGCCGAAACCATCCTGCGCAAGAAGGGCATCGCCGCCGCCGACAAGAAGGCGGACCGCGCGGCCAACGAAGGCGTCGTCGCCTCCCGCATCCTCGACGGAGGCAAGGGCGGCGTGCTCGTCGAAGTGAACTGCGAAACAGACTTCGTCGCCAAAAACGAGAAGTTCCGCGAGTTCGTCGACGAGATCCTCGACCACCTCGTGGCCAGCCCCTCCGTGGACAGCCTGCCCGAACTTCTCGCCCAGCCCTTCTCCGGCGATCCCTCCCAGACCCTGGAAGTCTACATCAAGGCCAAGGTCGGACAGCTCGGGGAAAACATGGGCCTGCGCCGCTTCGCCAAGTACGAAACGCCCGGCGAAGGCGCCGTGGGCTCCTACATCCACATGGCTGGCCGCGTCGGCGTGCTGGTGGAACTGAGCGCCGGCAAGGCCGAGACCGCTTCCAGCCCCGCCTTTGCGGAAGTGCTCAAGGACCTCGGCATGCACATCGCCGCCGCCCATCCCATCTGCGTGCGCCGCGACGAAGTCCCCACCGACAAGGTCGAAGCCGAGAAGGACATCTTCCGCGAGCAGCTCAAGGGCAAGCCCGCCGACATCCTCGAGAAGATCATCGAAGGCAAGCTGGGCAAGTTCTACTCGACCCACTGTCTCCTCGAGCAGCCCTTCATCAAGGACGGCGACAAGACCATCCAGGCCCTGCTCGACGAGCTCTCCAAGGCCACCGGCGACACCGTCACGGTGACCCGCTTCCACCGCTTCGCGGTCGGGGAAGAAGCCGCCTGAGACCGCCCCTTCCCGAAGACGGAACGCCCAGCGATCCGTCCCTCCTTCTCCCGAAGAGCCCCGGATCCCCCGGGGCTCTTTTTTTGGGGCCTCGCTTAGGCCCAAAAGCGGAGGGGATTCCTCGACGTGGCGCCAGGCCCGCGCGCCCTCCGCCGCGGGACGGGTCGGTTGGCGCAGTCAGGATCGCGTCGATCCCCTCCCCCCGGTTCGGGGCGCGCCGCGGCGGGCTCAGCCCTCGGCGCTCTATCCCGCTCTATCTGATCCGCGGCGCTCGGCCGCCCCTCAGGCGGCTTCCTTTTCGCCGCCCCCCTTCAGGGCGCTCTTGTCTTCCACCGCCACGGGAGCCCGTTTCCCCTCGACCACCTCGCGGTCCACCACCACCCGGGTGTGGCCCTCGTGGTTCGGGGCGTCGAACATGACGTCGAGCATGAGCTTCTCGAAGATGGAGCGCAGCGCCCGCGCGCCGGTGCCGCGGCCCATGGCCTCCTCGGCGAGGGCCTCGAGCCCGTCCTCGGTGATCTCCAGGGTGACGCCGTCCATGGCCAGCAGCTTGCTGTACTGCTTGACCATGGCGTTCTTGGGCTCGGTCAGCACCTGGACCAGCTCCTCGCGCAGCAGCGGACGCAGGGTCGAAACGACGGGCAAGCGGCCCACGAATTCCGGAATCAGGCCGAAACCGTGGAGATCCTCCGGCGAAATATTGCGGAGCTGGCGCTCCACGTCGGACTCGCTCGCGATCTTGGTGATCTCGTCACCGAAGCCTAGCACCTTCTTGCCGAGCCGACGTTTCACGATCTCCTCCAAGCCCACGAAGGCCCCCCCGCAGATGAAGAGGATCTTCTCCGTGTTCACCTGGATGTACTCCTGCTGGGGATGCTTGCGCCCCCCCTGCGGCGGGACATTGCAGATGGTGCCTTCCAACATCTTGAGCAGGGCCTGCTGGACCCCCTCGCCGGAGACGTCGCGGGTGATGGAGACGTTTTCCGTCTTCCGGCCGATCTTGTCGATCTCGTCGATGTAGACGATGCCCATCTCCGCCCGCTTGACGTCGTAGTCGGCGGCCTGGAGCAGGCGCAGAATGATGTTCTCGACGTCCTCGCCCACGTAGCCGGCCTCGGTCAAGGTGGTGGCGTCGGCGATGCAGAAGGGCACGTTGAGCAGCTTGGCCAGGGTCTTCGCCAACAGGGTCTTGCCCGAGCCGGTGGGACCGATCAGGAGGATGTTGCTCTTCTCAATCTCCACGTCCTCGAACTTGGCGAAGTGGCGGTTGGCCTTGAGCTTCGGCGAAACCGCGAACTGCTGGAGGCGCTTGTAGTGGTTGTGCACCGCCACGGCGAGGACCTTCTTGGCGTGCTCCTGCCCGATGACGTATTGGTTGAGGCTGTCGAAGAGCTCCCTCGGCTTGGGCACGCTCAGCTCGGCGGGCGCCTCCTCCTCTTCCTGGTCGTGCAGCTCCTTTTCCAGGATGCCCCGGCAGACATTGATGCACCCGTCGCAGATGTAGACGCCGGGGCCGGCGATCAGCTTTTTCACTTCGGCGTGGCTCTTTCCGCAGAAGGAGCACATCGTGAGATTGGAGGCTCTGGCCATATGAGGGAAAAGGGAAATGGGACCGCCCCGTGGCCCATCGCGTGATGGGCTCAGGACTGGAAAGCTACTCTACGCGGAGGGGATGAGAAAGCGAGATGGAATTTAATTCCTAGAAAGGTAAAATTTTCTGAACAATTCAGTAATTTCCGGGAGGGAATCTAGGGTATAATCGGCCTCGATGGCAATGGGCTTCTCTCCGCGGATGCGGATGGTGCCCGCCAGATTCGCCGCTTGACCCATGGCGATGTCGCGGTCGGCATCCCCGACCAACCAGCATTGACGCAGGTCCAGGGAAAACCTTTCGGCGGCGGCCAGAATCATGGTCGGATCGGGCTTGGGCGGATAGTCGTCGGGCCCGCCGTCGCCGAGGTGGGCGTAGATCGCGTCGACGCCCACGCCGCCGGCGGCCAGCTCGTCGGCCAGGCGTCGGTGGATGGCCTCGAGGGTCTCCCGGCTCATCAGCCCCTTGCCCACGCCCTTCTGGCTGGTGACGACGATGGCCCGCACCCCCGCCTCGCGCAGCACCTGCAGGGCGGGGATCAGGCCCTCCTGCAAAACGAAGTCTTCCGGGCGCAGGACGTAGCCCTCGCCCGGCGAGCGGTTGATGACCCCGTCGCGGTCGAAAAAGACGGCGCGCCGCGAGCTCATGCGCGATCCGTGTAGGGCAAAGTGTGGGCCTTCACCATGGTCGCCTCCGCCGTGAAGGTGACGTGGTGAAAGGGAATGGGGCCGCCGGTCACGAAATCGCAGGCCTCGTCCTCGGGGCCGGCGGTGAACTCACAGGAGGGGCTGGAGACCCCGCATTGCAGGACCCCGTCCCGGTAGAGCGAGAGCCCGCGGTGCAGGTGCCCGGAAAATATCCCGCGCAGCTGCTTCCCCGCCTTTTCCGCCAAAGCCCTCTGGAAGGCCTCCCCGTTGCGGCAGAGCAGCCGGGCGTCGATCCACTTGGAGCCGATGGGCGTCAGGGGGAAATGGAGGAAGATGGCTACCGGCTTGGTTCCGCTGATCCGGTCGAGGACGGCCTCGATCTGCCCCTCGGAGAGCTCGCCGTGCGGCCCCTCTTCCGGCGGCACGCGCCCGTCCATGACGAAAAACTCCACCTTCTCGCCCGCGGGACCGGCGATGCGGTAGCAGAGCCGCTCCTCCTCCTCGGGCACCAGCAACTCGAGAGGGCCGAAGTCGAGGGCTGCGCGCATCATCCCCACCTCATCGTGGTTTCCGGTGGCGTAGTAGACCGGCGCCTTCAGCCCCGCCAGCACCTCCGCGGCGAGGGCGTAGGCCCGGGGATCGGGATCGTAGGCGACGTCTCCGGTGTGGACGATGAAATCGGGCTGAAAGGGCAGGGCGTTGACCGCGGCGACGAGGGCCTCGGCCCGCGCGCAGGCCTTCGCCCCGCGAATCGCGTGGGCGCGATCGGGCCCGAAATGGGTGTCGCTGAGATGGATCACTTCAAGCATGGCTCGGCAGGGGCGGGGCCTTGTCAGGAGGCGTCACTCCGCGGCGGCCCGGCGGTGCGAAAGGAGCCATTCGTAGAAGTCCGGATTGGCATAGGTCTCCGACCAGGCGTCGTGGCCGGCCTCGGGATAGACCGTCAGCTTGGCCTGGGTGTTGCCGGCCTTCTCCAGGGCGGCGATGAGGCGCGAGGACTCCTCCAGGGGCACGACCCCGTCCTTTGCCCCGTGGAAGGCCCAGACCGGCAAGTGGGGAATCCAGCGCATCTTGTAGGGCACTCCGCCCCCGCAGACCGGGGCGATGGAGGCAAAGCGCTGCGGCGCCAGGGTGGCGAAATGCCAGGTCCCGTAGCCGCCCATGCTCAGGCCCGTGAGGTGGAGGCGATCCGGATCGACGCGGTAGTTCGCCTCGAGGTGGTCGATCAGCTCCAGCACCGGCTGCTCCGTCCACCATTGCTCAGCCGGGCATTGCGGCGAGACCAGGATGAAGGGGAAGTCCGCCCCCTCCGCGGCCCGCTTGGGCGGCCCGTGCTTGGCGACGAGGTCCAGGTTCGCTCCCCGCTCCCCGGCGCCGTGGAGAAAGACCACCAGGGGCCACTTGGCCTGGGGATCCGCCTCGTAGCCGCGGGGCAGCGAGATCAGGTAGTCCAATTGGAGCACGGCGTTGGAGGGACGCTCGAATCGTTCCTTCCGGGGTCCCTCCGCAGAGGCCGGCAAGACCAGGCCCGCGAAGACCCCCAGAACCGCGACGGAAAACAGGCGGGAGAGACGCTTCATGCCTCGGAGAATAGCCACGAAGCTCTCCCCCGCCAACGAAAAAGCAGCCCCCGTCGGCCGGCATTCCTCCTTGCGCCAAGCCCGGACCGACCCGATCTCATGAGGCATGAGCGAACACCATGCCTCTCTCTCCTGGCGCCGCGGCGATCGCGGCTTCGGCTACAAGGAATACTCCCGCAACCACCAATGGCAGTTCCCCGGCAGCGGGCAGAGCCTGCGGGCCTCCGCCGCGCCGGATTACCTCGGCGACGCCGACTGCGTCGACCCCGAGGAGGCCTACGTCGCCGCCCTGGCGAGCTGCCACCTGCTCACCTTCCTCGCCATCGCCTCCATGAGCGGTTTCACCGTCGAGCAGTACGAGGACGATCCCATTGGCACCCTGGAAAAGGGCGAGTCCGGCAAGCCCTGGCTCTCCCGGGTGCTCCTGCGCCCGCGCATCCAGTTCTCCGGGGACAAGCAGCCCAGTCCCGAGCAGCTCGCCCAGCTCCACGAAAAGGCCCACCGCGAATGCTTCCTGGCGAATTCGGTCAAAACCGAGATCCGCTGGGAGCTCCCCCAGCCCTGAGCCATCCGCGCGGCCGATCGCCTCCCCAGGACCCCAGCCGATCCACCCCGACCTCGCGCCCCGGCGCGAGCCCGGACGGCGATCTTACGGGAAAAAAGCGCGCCGCCTCGTCACGGGATCCCGCGGCGTTTTCTGATTGCACCGCCCCGGCGCGGATCCTAGTCTGGCCACGCGTCGGGGAGCTGCTCTCCCCGCGCCAAGGATAGAACAGAACCGATTGTACACCCGCATGAGCAATATCGTCCCCCTCATCAGCTCCGGCACCGCCGGCCCCCTCGGCGTCCTTCACCTGCCCCGCCTCTGGCTCAAGGCCTCCCTCGGCGCCGCCGGCAAGCTGCATCCCGACTACCCGGCCATCGGCGCCGGCTACGACCAGATGGTGCTCGACGGACTCGGCATCGACAAGGACGCCTTCGAGACCTACATCCGCGAGGCCAAGCCCAGCTACGTGGAACTTGAGAACTGGATCCTCGAGCAGAAGGGCGGCTCCCTCGACCAGGACGCCGTCGACAAGCTCAACGCCGCCATCCGGGGCTACATCCACACCGACGCCACCCGCGCGGAAATCCTCGCCGCCGCGGGCCGTCCCGACGACGGCACCATCAAGGACGCCGTCAACCTCAACAACCTCGACGACTGGGCCATCTTCCACGCCGCCGAGCTGAAGTGAGGAACCGAGACGCGCACGACTCGTCCGCGTCGATTTTCCGCCCCCGTCCAGGTGAAGCCGGGACGGGGGTATTTGTTGGGGGGAGAAGGTGCGCAGGGATGATAGTCACCTGACACCTAACGGAAGACATCGAGCACCGCAGCACGCGGGTGGTGGGCGCCTTCCCCGACGGCAACAGCGCGCTGAGGCTGGTGGCGACGCGGGCCGGGTGACGCTCGATCAAGCCCCGTTTCCCCATCCTCGAACGGACATTGAGAATTGTTGTCGATTGAGCCCTTTTGACTGTTCGAGCTTAGGACGGTATCCCGTGATTATTCCTCGAACTTCCTCCGTGTGGCTTCTATCGAACTTGTCCGAATTGATTATCGAGGTCCCTTCGCCATTGATAGGTTCCTTCGCCATCATAGAGGGGGGAACCCTCGGTGCCTCAGCTGCCCCCAACCACTGGGACAGTTCCTATGAGAGTCTAACCAGGACTTGCGCTTAACGCCTTTCTGGCCCTTGTTGCAACAGGCTGGTTATCAGAGCCGAAGGGGGGATTCGAACCCCCGACCCACGCATTACGAATGCGTTGCTCTACCCCTGAGCTACTCCGGCGATCGCTTCCCCGTCGGAAAGGACGGGGAGCGGAACTCTAACCGCGCGCGTTCCGCTGTCAACGGCGGGGATGGCCCCCAGGACAGGCTCCGGGCTGGCTTTTGTGCCGTCCCCGGATTAGCGTGAAGGAACGCCTCCGCGTCACACCGGCTGTGGTTGGCGGCAAGGAATTTGGGGAAACGCCGCATGACGTCTCACGAGCGCGAGGAATTCATCGACCAAGTCCGGGAGCACCACGCCGGGCTGCGCGGCTTTGTGCGCTCGCTCGGCGTCGATCCCCTCTGGGTGGACGACATTGCGCAGGAAGCCTTCATCGTGGCCTACAACCGACTCGACGAGTTCGACCGCAGCCGCGACTTCGGAGCCTGGGTCCGCGGAATTGCCCGCAACCTCGTCATCAACGAGCGCCGCAAGGACGCCCGCCGCAAGCGCATCCTTTCGGACAATCTCACCGACGTGCTCCTCGCCTCCTCCTCGGCCAGCGACGACCAGCCTGAGGAGATGGGGGACTACGCCCTTGCCCGCCTCAACGCCCTGCGGGAATGCGTCAGCGCCCTGCCCGAAAAGAGCCTGCACATGCTGCGCCGCCGCTACGAGGAGGAGTGGTCCGCCCAAGACATTGCCGAAGAATTTTCCATGAACCCGCCTGCGGTTCGCAAGGCCCTGGAGCGCCTGCGCACCGCCCTCCGCGACTGCATGGAGCAGCGCATCCACCTCGCCCCGCCCCCCTCGCCGGCCCATTAACCGGAAACCCGTCCATGAGGAAACCCCAATCCAACGATGACGAACTCTTGCAGCGCTTCCTGCATGGGGATGCGGCGGAAGACGACATCGAGGCCCTCTCGGCCCTCGCCGCGGCCGACAGCGGCTTAGCCAGACAAATCAGCGAGGAGCTGAACTTTTCCGAGCTCCTCCGCGAAGCAGTCGCGGGGTCAGAGCTGAATTTCTCCGCCGTCCTCGAAAGCGCCCAGCTCGACACCGAGGAGTACTTGAGCCGCATCTGTGACGGTTCCGCCACGCCCTTTGAGTGCGACCAAGCGGTCAAGGCCCTCTGGGAGTCCCCCGAGTCGGTCCTCGATCTGCGTCGCCGCCTCGCCGAGGAGGAATGGTTGCGGCAAGCCATTTCCCCCTCCAAGAGCGAGCAGGCCTTCATTGAGTCACTGGAGACCCGGATGTGGGCCGAGACCAAGCGCGACCGCTTTGTCGAGGACTTTGCCAAGCGCCTGGAAAGCGCGGCCATCCCGGACTCCGACACGGTTGTGCCCTTCCCCCGCCCTTGGGGAACCGCCATCCTGAGGATGGTCGCGGCCGCCGCGAGCGTGGCCCTGCTGGCCTTCGTCGCCGGAAGGACGGTGGCAGGCCGCATGGCCACCCCTCCGGCCCTGGCGTCCATCCTCAAGGCCAGTGCCGACGTGTCCTGGTCGGCGGGCGCCTCCCCCCGCGAAGACGGCACCCTGCGGCCCGGCATGTATGAACTGAAAAGTGGCGTGGTTTCCCTGCGCCTCTATGGCGGGGGAGAACTGACCGTGGAGGGTCCGGCCCGTTTCGAGGTGGGGGCGGACGCCTCTGCCGAGGTCCACACGGGCCTCGCCCTCGCCCGCGTGCCCAGCGAAGAGGCGGGCCTCGCCCTCCGCGCCCGGGGCCTCAGCGTCTCCGAGCCAGCTCGGCTCATCGGCATCGACGCCCGTTCCGAGTCGGCCACCGAGGCCATCGTCTTCAATGGCGGCGGCGGCATCTGTTTTGAGAAAAGCGGCAAGTGCCGGGAACTTTCGACCTTCGAAGCCGTCAAGGCCGACCACCGCCGAGACAAACTGGTCGATGTGCCCTACAACCCCCGCGCCTTCTCCAAGGCCTGGGCCATGGTCGCCGGGGTGGAGAACAACCTCGGACCGGTGCGCATCGAGCTGCCCGGGGCCGTCCTCTCCGCCGCCGGGGCGACGGATGACGAGGTGCGTGTCTATGTGGAAAACGAGGCCTTCCGTCCCTCCGGCGGGCTCGAGGTCGACCGCATTACCGTGGGCGAATTTTCCGTGGCCTCGGCCAATGCCGGCGAGGCGCTGGAGACCCGCGGCGAGCTGCGCAGCTACCTGCTCCAGCTTCCCTCTTCCAAAGAGGGCGAGGCGAAGGATCTCGAAACCTCCCTCACCTTTGACCACCCCGTCGTCGGCGTGATTTTCTCCTCGGAGCGCCTGGAAAACACCGACGCCCTGGTGGGTTCCTTCGCCTCGGGATCCGCGGAACGCCGCGGCATGGATTCGGGCGACGACGAAATCCTGGTCAGCCAGGACCGGCGCACGCTGAATCTGCGATTCAAGGGCGGACCCCAACCCGAGCAGGTCCGCGTTCTGGTGGCCCTCAACTAGGCCTCAACGAGTCCTTCCCCGGCGCGCGACTCGAGCAGGATCTCGATGGCCAGGGCGGCGGCGGCCAAGCCGAAGCTGCCGGTGACGGGCGCCGCCGAACCAAAGCCGGTGGAGCAATCCAGGCGCATGTGACTGCCCGGTTCCGGCTCGGGCCTTACGGTGCCGTCAGACCAGGGATAGCGGGCATTCTCGACGCTGTAGACCGCGCGCACGCCAAAGGGCTCCTTCACCGATTCCGGGGGATAGCCGTAACGGCGGCGCAGCTCCTTGCGGACGAGGCGGAGAAGCCGGTCGTTGGTGGCAAAGGCGAGGTCGCCGCTGCGCACCGAGGCGGGATCCCGCTTGCCGCCCGCCCCGCCCGAAACCACCAAGGGAAGCGCCCGCTCGCGGCAGCTGGCGACGAGCAGGGCCTTTAGTTTCGCATCGTCGATCCCATCGACAATGACGTCGTGGGGTTCGGAGAGCAGTTCCTCCGCCGTCCCCGGCGTGAAGAAGACCGGCCGCTCTTCCACCACGAGCTCGGGGTGGATCAATCGGAGCCGCTCCGCCAGGGCGGTGATCTTGCGCCTGCCATACTGACCGGCCAGCGCCGGCAACTGGCGGTTGCTGTTGGTCACGCAGATCTCGTCGGGATCGATGAGGGTCAAGCGCCCCACGCCGCTGCGGGCGAGGGCTTCGGCCGTCCACGATCCCACGCCACCTGTCCCGATGATCGCGATCCGGGCGCGAGCCAGCCTTTCCAGGGCCACAGCCCCGTAAAGGCGGGCGAGGCCGGAGAAGCGGTCGAGGTAGTCGGTGGAGAGATTCGGACTCAAGGCGCGCACTTTGCTTTTGTGGGCGGATCGATGCAAGTTGGGCGGATGAGATTTTTTCCCCGATGAAGTGGCAGATCCTCGCGATCGGCAAACCCTCGCTCGCCTATGCCAAGGGCGGGATGGAGGAATACCGCAAGCGCCTCTCGCGCTACGCCTCGGTTGAGTTACTCACGGAGAAGCGGGATGCGGGTCGGGAGAAAAACAGCGAAGCCCTCCTCGCGGCGAGCGAGGGCGCCCTGCGCATCGCCCTCGACGAGCGCGGCGCGACCTGGACGACCGCCCAGTTTGCCGAGAAAGCCCAAGCCTGGCAATTGCACGGGGTGAAACGCGTTGCCATTCTCATCGGCGGGGCCGACGGCCACAGTCCCGCCCTGCGCGAGGCCGCCGACCACGTGGTCGCACTGAGCGGCTTCACCCTCCAGCACGAGCTCGCCCTCGTCGTGCTCTTGGAACAACTCTACCGCGTGCACACGCTCCTCAAGGGGGAACCCTATCACCGCTGACGCCCCCAGACTCCGAAGGCCTCGCTGGACAGATCCCCCGCCATCCTGCACCATTGTGCCCTGATCCATGTCCGCCACCTCCCTCTTCCAAGAAGCCTGGCCCATTCCCCTCGCCTACTTGGCAGGGGCGACGCCCTTTGGCTACCTCGCCGGGAAACTGCGCGGGGTGGACCTCCGTCAGCATGGCAGCGGAAACATCGGCGCCACCAACGCCATTCGCGTCCTCGGCAAACCCATCGGCATCACCGTACTCCTGCTCGACCTGTTCAAGGGCCTTCTCCCCGTGCTGCTGGCCCGCTCCGTCAGCGCCGAGGCGACGATCGCGATCTTCACCGCCCTGGCCGCGATCCTGGGACACAACTACACCTTCTGGCTGGGCTTCAAGGGGGGCAAGGGCATTGCCACCACGGCGGGCGCCATCTTGCCCCTGATCCCTTGGGCGCTCCTGGCGGCGGTGCTCATCTGGCTCCTCGTCGCGCGCCTCAGTCGCTACGTCTCCGTCGCCTCGATTGCCGCCGCGATCACCATTCCCCTCGCCCTGATCGTGCAGAGCTTGCTCACCGCTCGGTGGGAGCCAGCGATTTTCCTTTTCGCCCTCTTCACCTCGAGCCTGGCCATTTGGAAACACCGGGCCAACATCCAGCGACTCCGTCGCGGCGAGGAAAACCGCATCGGCGCCAAGCCCGCCGTCTCCCGGCCTGCCGAGGACCCCTCAACCCTTCCCTAACATGATTTCCAAAGCCGCCGTTCTCGGAGCGGGGAGCTGGGGCACCGCCCTCTCCATCGCTCTTGCCGACCGGGGTCTCGACGTGACCCTCTACGGAAACGAAGCCTCCATCCGCGACGAGATCAATCGCGAGCACCGCAATTCCCACTATCTGCCGGGCATCGAGCTGCCGACGAACATCCACGCCACCACCGACATGAGCGAGGTCGGCGAGGCTGGCTTGATTCTGATGGTGGTGCCCTCCCAGGTGGCCCGCTCCGTCCTGGCCCAGCTCGCCTCGATCGGCATTCCCGAGTCCACCATCCTTGTCACCTGCACCAAGGGAATCGATCCCGAAAGTGGCAAGCTCATGCACGAGCTGATCGAGGAGTTTTTCCCCAAACATCCCATCGCCGTCCTATCCGGCCCCAGCCACGCGGAGGAAGTGGCCCGACGCATCGCCACCCTCGTCACCGTCGGCTCGACCGATCCCGAGGTCGCCGCCCGGGTGCAGCGACTCATGGCCCTGCCCTGGTTCCGCTCCTACACCAGCACGGACGTCGTGGGCATCGAGCTGGGAGGCGTCGTCAAAAATGTCTTCGCCATTGCCGCGGGAGCCATCGACGGACTGGGCCTGGGAGACAATTCCAAGGCCGCCATGGTGACTCGCGGACTCGCTGAAATGACGCGCCTGGGCGTGGCCATGGGCGCGCGGGAGGAGACCTTCCGCGGACTCAGCGGCATGGGCGACCTCATCGTGACCTGCTACAGCCCGCACAGCCGCAACAACCGCGTGGGCCGCCTGCTGGGCTCCGGGAAAAGTCTGGAGGAGGCCGTCGCGGAAACCGGCCAGGTGGCCGAAGGGGTGCCCAATGCCAAGAACGCCTACGCCCTGGCCCGCCGCCTCGGCGTTCGCACTCCCCTGATCGACCAGGTGCACGCGGTCCTCTTCGAAAACAAGCCGCCTGCAGACGCGCTCCGAGAGCTCCTTGAGCGCGACCCGCGGGCCGAGGCCGACTGAGCCGGCGCTCCCCTTGCCACCCCAGATTCCCCATGCGCGTCTACACCTACACCCAGTGTTCCACCTGTCGGAAGGCCGTGAAGTGGCTGCAGGAACAAGGCATCCGCTTCGAGGAAATCCCCATTCGCGAACAGCCGCCCTCCCCAGAGGAACTGCGACGCATGCTCTCGTTTCAGGAGGGGGAGATCAAGAGACTCTTCAACACCTCGGGAGGCGATTACCGCGAACTGCAACTCGGCCGCCGTCTCCCCAGCCTGAGCGTGGATGAGGCCATCGCCCTGCTCGCCGCGAAGGGCAATCTGGTGAAGCGGCCCTTCCTATTGTCAAAGCACGGCGGGCTCGTCGGCTTCAAGCCGGAAGAATGGGAACGCTTCTTCGCCTCGCCCCAAGGCCCAGGATAGCCCCCAGAACTCCTCTCTGGCATTTCGCCCCCGACCAAGTCATCGCAAGAAGCGGGTGGCTCGCGGGACCCTTCCCTTTAGGCTCTATCCATGACTTCCTACGCTCGCATGGAGCGCATCCTACTCTGGCTCGATGAGGAGGCGCCGCGACAGCCCTCCCTCGCGGAGATGGCCGCCCGGGCGGGCCTCAGCGAATCCCATTTCCATCACGAATTCGTCCGTTGGACCGGCGTTACCCCTAAGGATTTCGTCCAATGCCTGACGCTCTCCGATGCCCGGGAGCGCCTGGCTCGAGGCGAATCTGTCTTCGACGCCTCGAGAAACGCGGGACTCTCAGGGCCGGGGCGCCTGCACGACCTCTGCGTCACCCTGGAGGCCGCCACCCCCGGGGAACTGAAAAGCGGGGGGACCGGCCTGTCGATCCTCTGGGGCACCGCCGCCACGCCCTTTGGTCTCTGCCTCTACGGGGAATCACCCCGAGGGATCTGCCTGCTCTCCTTTCTCGACTCGGAAAAGGAAGTCGAGGAGGAGGCCTGGCGCCAATCCTGGCCTCGGGCCGAGTGGAGGCGCGATGACGAGGCGGTCTCCCGACGACTCCACTCCCTCTTCGCACCAGCCCCCGGAGCGAAGGCGCCCCTGCGCGCCTGGGTGCGCGGTTCGGCCTTTCAGGTCCGCGTCTGGAGGGCCCTGCTGCACATCCCGCCGGGCGCCGTGACGAGTTATGGACGCCTCGCCAAGGCCCTGGCTAGCCCCGGGGCGGCGCGGGCCGTGGGCTCCGCGGTGGGCGCCAATCCCGTGGCCTACCTCATCCCCTGCCACCGGGTCATCCGAGAGACGGGCGCCCTCTCGGGATACCGCTGGGGTCTCGGAAGAAAACGGGCCCTGCTCGCCTGGGAGGCGGCACGCTTCCTGCACGCGCATCGCTGAGCCGCCAATGCTCGAATTCCGAAGGGGGAATTTTTGCGCCATGCCGACAATTGGCGTTGTCAGCGGGGGGGATTTCGGTTTGTTGCCCCTGTTCCAAGCTGTGCCTCCATGAATGTTCCCGACCATCTTCTCTACCGCGACTCTCACGAGTGGATCGATCCCAGCGACCCCCAAGCGGTCCTCGTCGGGATCAGCGATCACGCCCAGGCGGAACTGACCGATGTCGTCTATCTCGAGCTTCCCGAAGTGGGTCGCGTCGTGAAGCAAGGGGAGGCCATCGCCGTGATCGAATCGGTCAAGGCGGCCAACGACATCTACGCTCCCGTCTCGGGAGAAATCGTGGCGGTCAACGAAAACCTCGCGGAGTCGCCCGAACCGGTCAACGAGGATCCCTACGGCGCCGGCTGGATGGTCAAGATCCGGCTGACTGAACCCAGCGAACTCGAAGGACTCCTCAACGCGGCCTCCTATCGTGAACTCCTCTCCTGAGCCGAGTCCCTTCGCCGCCCGTCATCTCGGCCCCTCTCCCGCCGAGATCGAGGCGATGTTGGCGACGCTGGGTTGCACTTCCATGGAGCAATTGCTCCGCGAGGTCGTTCCCGGCGAGCTTCTGGAGGACCGCCCCTTGAAACTGCCTGCAGGCTTGAATGAAACCGCGGCCCTGGCTCAACTGCGCCGCATCCTCTCGAAAAACGAAGAACGTCTCTCCTGCATCGGACTGGGCTACTACGGCACGGTGACTCCGCCGGTGATCCAGCGCTGTATCCTGGAAAACCCCGGCTGGTACACGGCCTACACTCCCTACCAGGCCGAAATTTCCCAGGGGCGCCTCGAGGCCCTGCTCAACTTTCAGACTGCCATCACCGAGCTGACCGCCCTGCCGGTGGCCAATGCCTCCCTCCTCGACGAGGCCACCGCCGTGGCCGAGGCCATGGCCCTGGCCGCCTCGGCACGCCCCAAGGGGCGCGTGCTCTTCGTCGACGAGGCCTGCTTCCCCCAGACCCTGGCCGTCGTCCGCACCCGGGCCGAACCTCTCGGCATCGAACTCCTCGTCGGCTCTCCCGCCACGCAGGATTTTGCCGCCCTGGGCGAGAACTTGATTGGCGCCGTCTTCCAATACCCCGGAGAACGCGGTGAAGTCCCCGACCTTCGCACGCCGGCGGCGGCCTGTCGGGAAGCCGGCGGGCTGGTCATCGTCGCCGCTGATCTTTTGGCCCTGACCCTCTTGGAGCCTCCGGGTCAGTGGGGCGCGGACCTCGTCGTCGGCAGCGCCCAGCGCTTCGGCGTGCCCATCGGCTACGGGGGGCCCCATGCTGCCTACATGGCCTGCCGCGACGAATGGAAGCGCCGCCTGCCGGGCCGTCTCGTCGGGGTGTCCCGCGACGCCGACGGACGTCCCGCCCTGCGGCTAGCCCTGCAGACCCGCGAACAGCATATCCGTCGCGAAAAGGCCACCTCGAACATCTGCACCGCCCAGGTCCTCTTGGCGGTCATGGCCGGGTGCTACGCCGTCTACCACGGCCCGGAGGGCTTGCGTAAGATCGCCAGACGCGTCCATGCCGCGACCTCGCAGCTCGCCGCCGCCCTCACCAAGGCGGGTTACGAGCTGGTCAATAAAACCTGGTTCGACACTCTCACCCTCCGCGTCGAGGCCAGCCGCCGGGCGGAGATCCTCAGACGCTGCGACGCCGCCGGGATCAACCTTCGCCTCGACGGGCCGGACCAATTGGGCTGTTCGCTCGACGAAGCCCTCGTGGAGAGTGGCGACTGGACGCGGCTCTTCGAAGTCTTCGGACTGGACCAGCCTCAATGCGATGTCGAGGGCGCGACCGCAGGCCTGCCCGAGTCCCTGCTCCGCCAGGGCGACTTCCTCACCCAGCCCGTCTTCCAGCGTTACCACACCGAAACCGAGATGCTGCGCTACCTGCGTCGGCTCGAGGGGAAGGACATCGCCCTGAACTGGAGCATGATCCCTCTGGGGTCCTGCACCATGAAACTGAATGCGGCCTCCGAGATGATGCCCCTCAGTTGGCGAGAGGTCTCGGCACCGCATCCCTTTGCTCCCCCTCACCAAAACGAGGGTTATCTCGAGATGATCGGACAGCTGGAAACCTGGCTGGCCGAAATCACCGGCCTCGATGCCGTCAGTGTCCAGCCCAATGCCGGATCGCAGGGCGAATACGCAGGACTTCAGGCGATCCGTCGCTATCACGAGTCCCGTGGCGAACGGGATCGCCGGGTCTGCCTGATTCCGGTTTCCGCGCACGGGACCAACCCCGCCAGCGCGGTCATGGCGGGATTCGAGGTCGTCGCCGTGGCCTGCGACGGGAGCGGCAACATCGACCGGCAGGACCTGGCGTCGAAGATCGCCCAGCATTCCTCCCGGCTCGGCGCCCTGATGATCACCTATCCCTCGACCCATGGAGTGTTCGAGGAAGGCGTGATCGATATCTGCGAGAGCATCCATCGTCACGGGGGACAGGTCTACATGGACGGGGCCAACCTCAACGCCCAGGTGGGGCTTTGCTCACCCGGCGCCATTGGCGCGGACGTCTGCCACCTCAATCTTCACAAGACCTTTTGCATCCCGCACGGGGGCGGCGGTCCCGGCGTGGGCCCGATCGCGGTGCGCTCCCACCTCGCCCCCTTCCTGCCGGGCCATGGAGAATGGCCCGACTCGCCCAGTCACGCCGTCAGCGCCGCGCCCTACGGCAGCGCCAGCATTCTGGTGATCTCCTGGATGTATCTGGCCCTGATGGGACCGGAAGTGCGGCGCTCCACCGAAGTGGCCATCCTCAACGCCAACTACATCGCGCATCGGCTCGCCCCCTACTATCCCGTCCTTTACCGGGGGCGTCAGGGGCGCGTTGCCCACGAGTGCATCGTGGATGTGCGCCGCTTCAAGGAGAGCGCCGGAATCGAGGTCGAGGACATCGCCAAGCGGCTCATGGACTACGGCTTCCACGCGCCGACCATGTCCTGGCCCGTCCCGGGAACCCTGATGATCGAACCCACCGAGAGCGAATCCAGAGAGGAACTCGACCGCTTCTGCGAAGCCATGATCGCCATTCACGAGGAGATTCGTCGCATCGAAAGCGGTGAACTCGATCCCCAGGACAATCCCCTGAAGCGCGCGCCCCATCCGGCCGAAACCCTGCTTTCCGATTCTTGGGACCGTGCCTACTCGCGCGAACTGGCCGCCTACCCCCTTCCCTGGGTCCGCGAGCGCAAGTTCTGGCCGCCGGTGAGCCGGATTGACAACGTGCACGGAGACCGCCATCTCGTCTGCACCTGCGAAGGCATGGAAGCCTACGCCAGCTGAGTAAGACTGCCGATGGAGGACGCCCTGCCCGCCAACCCCACCATGGACGACGCCTTTCCCGAGGATTGGTGTCCCAACATGCGAGCCAATCTCGTCTTCCTGACCCGCGGGGAGGAAGTCCTCCTCATCCACAAGAAGACCGGGCTCGGCGCCGGCAAGATCAATGGACCCGGTGGCAAACTCGAACCCGGAGAAAGCCCCCTCGAAGCCGCCCGTCGCGAAGTCCGGGAGGAGCTGCACCTCGAGGTCGGCGAACTCCGCGAAATGGGGGTGCTCCATTTCGACTTTGTCGACGGACTGAAATTGCACTGCGTAGTCTTCCAGGGCACGGATTTCGAAGGCATTCCCACGGAGACCCGGGAGGCCAAACCCGAGTGGTTCCCCATCGATCAGGTCCCCTACGACCGCATGTGGGCCGATGACCGCCACTGGTTGCCGCGCATGCTGCGAGGCGAAAGCTTCCGAGCCTGGTTTCGCTTCGACGGGGAAACCATGCTCTCAAAGCGGGTGGAATTCGGCCAGAGCTGAGGACCCGGGCCTCGCCCCGCGAGCCGGTCGGCACGCCGTTTGCGCGCTTGCTTTCATCAGGGCTGCGGTTTTGGTTGAAAGGCCCCTCGATGCAAGAGCTCCTCGCCACTTACGTTCACCATCTCGATCCCTTTGCCGTTCGCTTCACCGAAAACTTCGGGATCCGCTGGTATGGCCTGGCCTATGTGGGGGGATTCGCCGCCGCCTATTTTCTGTTGCGCTGGTTCGTCCGAATCGGCGCCAGCGAGCTGAAGGAATCGCAGGTGGCCGACTTCATCACCCTCTGTGCCGTCGTAGGCACCATGTTGGGAGGGCGGCTCGGCTACATGCTGTTTTACAACTTCGACAGCTTCGTCGCCAATCCCCTGAGCTTCTTCGACTTCCTCGGCGGGGGCATGTCCAGCCATGGAGGCATGCTGGGCATCACCATCGTCGCCTGGTTCTTCGCCTGGCGCACGGGAACCTCCTGGGCCGGGCATGGAGACAACCTCGTCACCGTGGCTCCCATCGGCTTGTTTCTCGGTCGCCTGGCGAACTTCATCAATGGCGAGCTCTACGGACGCCCCACCGAGAGCCGCCTGGCCATGAAATTCCCCGAGGAGCTCAACGACATGGTCGAGACCTCCCAGGGAAGGGAGTGGAAGTTTCCCCTGTCGCAACTGCGCGAACTGGCCGAGAGAGCCCAGGACGTGGCTCCTGGCCTGCTCGAGAAATTCGATGCCCTCAGCGCCCAGGCCCTCGCCAACGGCCAAGACGCTCACTTCTTCATTGTCAAGCTTTTGCAGGAGAGCGCCCAGGACAACCCGGCCTTCCGCAGCCTGCTGGGCACCCTGCTCACGCCTCGGCATCCCTCCCAGCTCTACGAGGCGGCCGTGGAGGGCCTGCTCCTTTTCCTCATCATGCTCAGCCTTCGGCTGAAGTGGCGGAATGCCTGGCACGGAATGCTCACCGGCATTTTCTTCCTGCTCTATGCAGTCGGACGCATCGTTGTCGAAAACTACCGCGAGCCGGATTCCTCCCTCATCCTGGGCATGACCAAGGGGCAATTCTATTCGATCTTCCTCGTCGCCGCCGGAATCGCCTTCCTTGCCTACGGGGTCCTGCGCCGCCGGCGCAACCGCCCGCCCCAGGGGAGGGATGGCTCCCCTCGGACCGGGGCTCCCGCGGAAGGCCAGATTCCCGTTGCGTGAGCCCGGGCCATCCGCGACAATTCCCTTCCGTCCCATGAGAACTCCGATACGCACGGGGCTTTGGCCCCTCGCCTGCCTGCTCGTCGCGATGCTCTTGGCGGCTGCTCCCCGCCTCCAGGCGCAGATCAACCTCGACCTGAAGCTGGATCGGACCCTTTATCTCACCAGTGAACCCATTGTCGGGGAGCTCACCATCGTGAACCTGGCGGGGCGCGACCTCATCTTCGGGGAGTCGGGCGGGATCAACTGGCTCGACTTCACCATCACGGACGGGCGTGGCCACCTCATCACCCCGGTCCAGGGCGAACGCAGCGAACGCCCCATCGTCCTCGGGGCTGGTCAAACCTACAAGCACAAGGTCACCATCAACCGGCGCTACCCCATGTCCAACATTGGCACCTACCGGGTGAAGGCCAGCGTCCACTTCCCCCAGGTCAACCGTGTCTTCGAGACCAAGCCCATCACCGTGCAGGTCACGGAAGGGCAGCCCCTCTGGAGCCAGATCGTCGGCGTGCCCCAAGGCCATCCCCAGGCGGGCACCAATCGCGAATACGTCCTGATGACCTATTATCACGGCGCCCGCTCCAAGGCCCTGTATTTCCGGCTTCGCGACAGCGACTCCGGCATCGTCTACCGGACCTACTCCCTCGGGGACTACATCACCCTGCGTCCTCCCGTGCACCTCATCGACTCGTCCAACAACCTGCACATCCTGCACATGACGGGTCCCCAATCCTTTCGTTACACAGTCATCAACATCGACGGCGAACCCTTGCGACAGCAAACCCTCTACAGCAAGGGGGCCAACCGTCCCGAATTGAAACGGGACAGCTTCGGCGAGATCACGCTCACCGGAGGCCTCTCCGAGGAGGAGGCGCGCACGCCCTACGAAGAGCAGCAATTCCACCGCCTCTCGGATCGTCCGCCGGGCTTGCCGAACTTCTGAGCCCCCTTACTTCGGCTCGACGAAACCCGCCCCTCGCGCAAGGCGCCGGAATCGGGGCCACTGCGACCGCATCAAGAGGCGCGAGGCCACCCAGACGCCCCCATAAACCAGGGCGAGGGTGAGGAGTTCGCTCTTGAAGCCGAATCCCAAGGCCACGGCCACGGGGAGGAAGAAGACGAGCGGAAGCAGGAGCAAACGGGTCACGGGCTGGGGACGCGCCAAAAGCCGTAGGCGGGTGAGCCGGCCCCTTTCGTGGTATTCGGTGGCGGTGAGAACGGCCCAGGTCCAAAACAGGCCTCGCTTGAAAAGGATATCCGTTTTTCCGCTTTCGTCGTCCTCCGAGCCAGGAATGGCCTGGCGAATGGCGGCCAAGAGGGATTCCCGGCCCAATCCGTCCTCGCTCCAAAAAGCCATTTCATCTCCGAGTTTCCACCAACCTCGCGCCAGGGTCTTGGCGGCGTTGCCGCCCACCACCCGCAGTCCGCGGCCCCAGGTCGCGTGACGCCAGCCCCTTTTCAGGCGCGCCCCGCTGCGGAGGAATCCCTGGGCAACAATCAAGCCGGCCAGGGCAAAACGGGAGCTCGTCGTGTCAAACTCGGGGGCGATGGGAGACCGCCCCGCCCGCCCCAGGGCCACGAAGGCTGTCCCGAAAAGCATGATCGCCGCGGGGATCCAAAAGAAGGGCGAGAAAAATCCCGCCAGGGCGAGGAGCAGGGCCACCCCCCACCAGAGGCAGTGCAGGGCGACCTCGCCAAACCACGAATCCGCGCCCGGATAGATCAGCTGGAAAGGTTCATGCCCGTAGTGGCCATGATAGACAAAGGCCCCAAAGCGCCTCCGGGTGACGTAGACCTGCCCCTGCCAGACCGCTCCGCCCACGCCGCGGAAACGGTCCGGATGCTGGGGCATGAGCAAGGCCTCAGCCCGTCCATAGCCAATCTGCTGACGAAAGTAGGCTCGGTAGGAAAAGCGCCGGTAATGCCAGACGAAGGCCGCGGCGTGAAAGCCAAGCTCGTATCCGGCCGCGAGGACCCGCCAGCAGAAATCGACATCGTCTCCGGCCGTGCGGAACAGCGGGTTGAAGCCCCCCACCTTCTCAAAGACCTCGCGACGCACCGCCAGATTGCAGCCCGGCAGATGCTCCGCCCGCCGATCGTCGAGGAGCACGTGACTGGGACCTCCCGGGGCCGCCGCGACCCTTGCCCGAGTGGCATTTGTCGGCGGCGGCGGGAGATTCGGTCCTCCGACGCAGCCGTAGGAGGGATACTTCTCAAATTCCGCGGCGATCCACTTCAGCCAATCGGGCTCGACGATGCAGTCGTCGTCGGTGTAGACCAAAATGTCGCCCCGCGCGGCTTCGGCTCCGCGGTTCCGGGCCACGCTCAAGCCGTCATGCGGCGTGGCAATGTGTCGGACCGCTTCGTAGGTGGCGGCAATCTCGGCCACGCGCGTGTCACTGCCGTCGTTAACCACAATCACTTCAACGTCGGGGTAATCGAGCGCGACGATGGAGTCCAAACACCTAACCAAGGTGGCGCTTCCGCGATAGGTGCAGACGATCACCGAGATTTTCGGCGTTTCCCGGAGCTTCACCCCGTCCCCGGGATGACGGAGCCGGGACCAGACTCCGCGCACGGCCGCGACGGCCGGCTTGGCGGAATGGTCCTCCCGGGTGAGCCCGAAGTTCCACCCTTGGACCTTCTTGCCCCCTCGCTGCCACAAGTCGCTCCAGGAGAAGAGGGTCATGCCGGCCACGCCGGCGGCCGCGGCCTCCTCCACAGCCCATTGCAACATCTCCGCCTGTCCGTCCTCGCCGTGCGTTCTGGCATCGATGCCAAACTCGGAAAGGAAGAGCGGCTTGTTCCCCGCCAGGTTTTGGAGACGGGACAAGTAGGCAGAGAGGGCTTCGCGGGACTCGAGATAGAGGTTGAAAGCCACGAAGTCCTGGTTCTGGGGCAGCAAGTACTCCGTGCTTGGATAATTCGCATAGGCGAAGAGGGCCTCGGGCGCATTGGCGTGGCCGAGGTCGATGAGTCGCTCGATCTGCTCGACCACATGGGAGGCCCCCATATAGCGGACCAAGGTCGACTCGATCTCGTTGCCGACAAAATAGCCGGCAATGGCGGGATGGCCGCGAAAGCGATGAATGGTCTCGAGCAGGAGGCGATCCGCCTCCGCCAAGGCGCCGCGCTGGCGGATGAAGTCGACGTGCTGGGTCCAGGGGATGGTCACGAAGACCCGCAATCCCTCCTCGGCGCAGGCGTGGAGAAAGTCGAGGGAGGGAATCTCGAAAAGGCGCAAGGTGTTGGCCCCGAGCTCATCGCGGACACGGCCCAGCTGCCCCCGCCCCTCGTCGGGGAAGGTCCCGGGCGGAAAAGGGCCGAAGGCCACCGCCTTGACGACGCTGGGCGTCTCGCCTTCGCGAAACCATTTTCCCCCGATCCGGAGCGGTTCGGCGATGCGGGAGATGGGATAGTCTTGGGAGGGCATCGGGAAAATCAGGCGTAACCCAACACATTCCGTCGGGCGCCCCGAACCTGACACTCTCCCCACCGCTATGCAACCGGGTTGAACCCGGGCCAGAGGCGGAATTTCCCGGCCCGCCATCCCCTCGGGATGGCGGACTGGTCCAAGCAAATGCGCCAGTGGAAAGGCTTGCGACGAGGACGCCACGGACGATACTTGCCGCTAGGCAACGATATGAAAATTCCCCTGATTCTCTCCCTCTTCGCCCTTCCCCTTGCCCTCTCTGCCGCCGAACCGGGCGAATGGGTCGAGCTCTTCAACGGTCAGAATCTCGAGGGCTGGACTCAGCGGGGTGGCGTCGCCAAGTACAGCGTGGAAGACGGGGTGATTGTGGGCACCACGGTGCCGAAAACGCCCAACTCCTTCCTGTGCACGGAGAAAAATTACGGGAATTTCATCCTCGAGCTCGAGTTCAAGGTCGACCCCACCCTCAACTGCGGCGTGCAGATCCGCTCCAACAGCCTGCCGGACTACAAAAACGGCCAGGTGCACGGCTACCAGGTCGAAATCGACCCCTCGGATCGGGGGTGGACCGCGGGCATTTACGACGAAGGCCGCCGGGGCTGGCTCTATGATCTCTCCCACCAGCCCGCCTCACGCTACGCCTTCAAGCAGAACGACTGGAATCATGTTCGCATCGAGGCCATCGGGCCGCGCATCCGCACCTACCTCAATGGGGTGCCCGCCGCCGACCTGGAGGACGACATGACACCCACCGGCTTCATCGCCCTGCAAGTGCACGGCATCGGCAACCGCGAGGAAAGCATCCAGGTTCGCTACCGCCACATCCGCATCCAGGACCTGGGTGAAGGCACCACTTACCGCAGCCCCGAGCTCCCCCGCTACGCCCACGAGGGTCCCCTCGTCAAGGAAGGCGCCAGCTTCCGCAAGCTTGCTGAGGGCTTCAAGTTCACCGAAGGCCCCGCCCTCGCTCCCGACGGCAAGATCTACTTCACCGACATCCCCAACGAACGGATTCACGTCTACGATCCGAGCGACGGCCAGACCCGTGTGTTCCGGGAAAACAGCGGTCAGGCCAACGGCCTCTTCTTCACCCCAGCTGGGGCGCTCATTGCCTGCGAGGGAGGCAATCGCCGACTCACCCGCACGGACTACGCCGGCAAGGTCGAGGTCCTCGCCGAGCGCTTCGAGGGGAAGAAGCTGAACAGCCCCAATGACGTCGTCCCCGACGGGATTGGCGGATTCTACTTTACCGACCCGCGCTACGGCCGCGGCGACGACCGCGAGATCGATGTCGAGGCGGTCTACTACGTCGACCGCAACGGCAAGATCAGCCAGGTCGCTCCGGGGCTCGTCAAACCCAACGGCATCCTCACCTCCCCTGATGACCGCATCCTCTACATCGCGGACCCCGGTGCGGAAAAGATCTATGCTTACGACATCGAGGGGCCCGGCCAGCTGGCCAATCAACGCGAGTTCGCCTCGGTGGGAAGCGACGGGCTCTCGATCGACAAGCTGGGCAACCTCTATGTCACCTGGAAGGGCGATGTGATCATCTTCTCCCCCCAAGGCCAGGAGCTGCATCGCCTGACGCCTCCGGAGGCGCCCGCCAACTGCCTCCTCGTGGGCAAGACCCTCTACGTCACCGCCAGAACCGGCTTTTACGCCATCGACCTGGAGGTGGAAGGAGTGAGGTAAGGGCGCGCCATGAGCTCCCTCCGCCTGATTCTTCGATCTCTTCGGCACTACCGCTGGATCAACCTGTCGGTCCTCGGAGGGGTGGCCCTGACTTCGGCGATTCTCAGCGGAGCGCTGGTGGTGGGCGACTCGGTCCGGGAGAGCCTCCGCCGCAACGCGGAGGCGCGTTTGTCAGGGATCGGGCCCGTCTTTTTCGGGGGCGAGCGCTTTTTCACCAGCGGCCTCGCCGAGCGCGTGGCCGCCAGCTTGGGCACGGACGAAATCGTCGCCCCCCTGCTGCAGATCGAAGGGACGGCCTCCAACCGCGAGGGCGGCCGGCGGGTCAACCAGGTCCAAATTGTCGGCGTGGACGAGCGCTTCTGGAAGCTTTCCCTCGCCGGAGGGGCACCCGAGGGCTTTCTCGAGGACCGATGGATCGGGATCAATGAAACCCTCGCCGATCGCCTCGGGGCCAGAATCGGCGACACCCTCATCGTGCGCATCGAGGTCCCCGGGGCCCTTTCCAAGGACGCCCCTCTTTCCGGCGAGTCGGAACAAACCACCCCCTTCACCGCCGTGATCGGGGCGATCCTGGGACCCGAAACCTTCGGAAACTATTCCCTCAAGGCGGAGCAGGTCCCTCCGGCGACGCTTTTTCTGCACCGCGAACAGCTCGAAACCCTGGTGGAGCAACCGGGGCGCGCCAACCTCCTCCTCGGTGGAAAAGGTCTCGCGGCAGGACGGTTTGCCGAAGCCGTCGAGAAGTCCTGGCAGCTCGACGATCTCCAGCTCGCGGTTCAGGCCGTCGAGGGCAGCGCGGCGGGTCTCCTGCAGGCCAGCAGTTCCCGAGTCTTTCTGGACGAGGCCCTGCAGCGGGCGCTCGAGGCCCTCTCCGCAGAGAGCGCCCCCGTCCTGACCTACCTCGCCGTCGACATCGCCAAGTCTCCCGCCGAGCGGGGCACGCCCTACTCCATGGTCACCGGGGTGGCCCCCCGACTCAATGACATCGTCGGTCCGGATCTGGCCGACGACCAGATCCTGCTCTCGGACTGGCTCGCCGAAGATCTCGGCGCCGGCATCGGCGAGGAAATCACCCTGAGCTACCAAGTGGTCGGCCGGGGGCGCACATTGAGCGAGGCGCAGCGTCGCTTCACCGTCGCCGGAGTGCTCCCCATCGGGGAAGGTGGCTGGGACCGGAGCTGGACGCCCGAGTTCCCGGGGATCTTCGACGTCGACGGACTCGATGACTGGGAACCGGGCATCCCCATCGAGCGGGACCGCATCCGCCAGAAGGACGAGGACTACTGGGACACGTTCAAAACCACCCCCAAAGCCTTTGTCTCCCTGAAGGCCGCCCAGGACATGTGGTCGAATCGATTCGGCAACACGACCGGGCTTCGCTTTGTCCCCCGACATCCAGAACAGAACCTCGCCGACCAGCTTCGCGAAAGCCTCCAGCTCGCCCAGCTCGGCATGGCCACCCGCGACCTCCCAGCGGAAGCCGACGCGGCGGTGGCAGGCTCCTTCGACTTCGGTTCCCTCTTCGCGAGCATGAGCTTCTTTCTCATCCTCGCCGCCCTCGTCCTGGCGGGCCTAGTCTTTGTCTTCGGAATCGAACAACGCGCCTCCCAGATCGGTCTGCTGCTCGCCTTGGGCTTCACCCGCCGCCTCGTCCGTCGTCTCTTCCTCGCCGAAGCCCTGCTTCTCTCCCTGATCGGCGCCGCGCTGGGGCTGGGAGGCGGCTACCTCTACACCCGCCTGGCCCTCCACGGGATGGCGGGCGTTTGGCAGGATGCCGCCGCGGGGATGAAGTTCGTCTACTTCGTCAAGCCCGGCTCGCTCGGCATCGCCTATGCGGCCACCATCCTCGTGGCCCTGCTCGTGGTCTGGTTTGCCAGCCGTCGCGCCAGCACCATCGCGCCGAGTGCCCTCATCTCCGGGGCGGGACTGGAGGGGGAACTGACCGGCCGCTCCCCGAAGCGCAGCCGGGATGTTCTCTACGGCAGCCTCGCGCTCTTGGGAGCGCTCGCCTGCCTCCTCGCGCCCAAGACCCCGGGCACCATGGCCGAGCAGGGGCTGTTTTTCGGGGCCGGTTTCCTCGTGACCCTGGCCGGCATCGCCCTCTGTTCCACCCTCATTCGCCGCTACCTCCTGCGCCCCTCGGCCGTCCACTCGCTCGCCGCCCTGGGTCGTCAGCACAGCGCGCGGCGTCGCGGTCGCAGCCTGGCAGTGATCGGCATGATGGCCGCGGGCGTCTTCATGGTGACGGCGATCAACAGTTTCCGCCTCGACGGTACCCGCGGAGCGGAACGCCGCAGCTCGGGGACCGGCGGCTTCGCCTTCGTGGGGGAATCCACCCTCCCCGTCTACGAAGACCTCGACAGCCCCGAGGGACGCAAGAAGCACGGCCTCGACCGCTTTGCCGAAACCTTCTCCCTTCTTTCCCTCCGGGTCAGCGACGGGGACGACGCCAGCTGCCTCAACCTGAATCGCGCCCAGCGCCCCCGTCTCCTCGGGGTCGACAGCGCCAAACTCGCGGCCCTCAAGGCCTTCCACTTCACGAAAACGGAGAAGGCCGTCGAGGCCGTCGCCAGCCCCTGGTCGCTCCTGACCCAGTCGCTGGAGACGGAGGACAACATCCCCGTGGTCCCGGGAATTATTGACCAGAACACGGCCATCTACGCCCTGCGGAAATCCGTTGGAGACACGGTCCTCTACGAGACGGTCTCGGGCGAGGCCTTCGCGGTAAAGATCGTCGCCTTCCTCGACACCTCCATCCTCCAAGGCAGTCTTCTCATCGAGGAAAGCGCCTTCCTACGATTCTTCCCCGACACCGGCGGTTACCGGCTTTTCCTCCTCGACGGTCCCGAGGGCGCGTCGCTCGAGCCGATCGCCAGCCATCTCACGCGCATGCTCGGAGACCTCGGCCTGGAAATGCGCCCGGCCGCCGCCCGACTCAACGAGTTCAACGCCGTGCAGAACACCTACCTCTCGATCTTCTCCACCCTCGGCGGTCTGGGGCTCTGCCTCGGCACCCTGGGACTGGCCATCTTGGTCGGGCGTAACGTCATGGAGCGGCGGGGACAGCTGGGAACCATGCAGGCCATGGGCTTCACGCGTGCCGCCCTCGCCAAGATGATCCTTTCCGAACACTGGTTTTTGCACCTGTCAGGGGTGCTCGTCGGCTTGGGTGCGGCGGTGCTCGCCGTCTCCCCCAAGCTTCTCGGAGGCTCCGCTCCGCCCCCGTGGGGGCTCCTCGCCGGGATCAACGGCGCCGTGCTCGTCGGCGGCCTGGTTTTCTGCGCCCTAGCGGCTCGGGCGGTGCTGCGCGGGCGTCTCATCGAAGCAATCCGGCAAGAATGAACAAGGGAAGACGTCGCTTCCTGCTGACCTGCTGGGGGTGCGGGCTCGCCGCCCTCCCGCTCCAGGCCCAAACCAGGCGGAAGGGGCGAAAATCCTCAGCCGCTCGCCGCAAGCCAGCCCCCACCCCCCCGCTGCCCGAGGGCGTCCTGGCGGAACTCGTCCCCGCCCGGATCACGGATGGCGGACTGCCGCGCGAGGCCACCGCCCTCTCCGGCTCATGGTCGGTCGATCCCGTGGCCAAGGTTCTACAAGTTGCCCCCACACCTCTCTTGGATGCCTGGCTTGAATTCGGACCGGAAATCCGGGAAAAGGGGGCCCAAATCACCGCCTCGGGCCAGGCCCCCCACCGCGGGCGCATCCTCTCCCGGCTGGGAGTCGGACTCTACGGTAAAAACGGTTTCCAGCTGCGCACCGCTCCGGCCCAAAAGGCCGTGGAGTTGGTGCGCCGCGGCGCCGTGCTCCTTCGACGCCCCTTCGAGAGCGATCCCGCGGAACTCCATCACCTTGAACTGACGGTTGGCCCCGCGGGGCGGCATTGGATGGTGAGCGGCCGACTCTGGCTGCAGGATGAAACGCGGCCCGAGGAACCGCTTTTCCAATACAAGGCCTTTGCGGACGAGCTGCAGTTTCCCCTCGCAGGGCGCTCCGTCCTCTTTGCCACCCCCTTCTCAGGGGAGGCGGTCCGCTTCACCCAGGCCACCGTCCGAAAAGCAGACGGGGAGAAGGCCTGAGACCAGTCGCCTCAGGGACGGAACTCGCTGACCTGACCGTTGTAGGGATTGACCTGCAGGCAGTAGTAGTTGCCCGGACTGCTGCTCTGCACCGCCCCTTCCCCCTGCACCAAAGTGACGTACCAAGTGTCCTTGCTGGCAGTCCGGTAAGGAAGGTCCGTGGAGCCGTCCGGCCGGAAGCGGAAGGAAACGTATTCGGCATTGATGGGGGTGTTGCCCGCCCCCATCTGCACCTCCGCCCGGCCGGTGCGGGGAGAGTCAAAGCCATAGCGGCGATCCTCGGACGTCGCCCCCCCGCTGCGCACGTTCAACAAGGTGCTGAGCCCCTCGTGAATGGCCACGGGCGTCCGAATGCGGAACAGGGAACTGATGGGCACCAGCTCGCCCGACTGGTCATACTGATAGAGGCGATAGGCGGTAAACATCTCCTCCGGCCGGGCCGCATCGGGATCGCTGGCCTTGTAAAAGCGAACCTCCACGTCCGAGCTCTTCGAGACCGCGATCTGCTGGGCGTAGGTCAATTGGTTGCGCAACACCGTTCCCTCACCGGAGAGCGTGTTGGCCGAGATCAGGCTGAAAAGGTTGGGGGCGGCAAAGGCCATCAGCAGGCCCACCACACCCAGCACCACCATCAACTCGATCAGGGAGAAAGCAGAGGCCCGGGCCTCGCCTCGCAATGCGGATTTCAGTTTCATCGGCAAAGTCACGTTGGGATTCCTATATCAGCGTCCACTCCACTTGGCACTGCGAAGCAGGACGAGGGTGCTGAAGACTTTGAAGTCCACCTTTCCTCCCGGCAGACTGTCATCGGAAAGGCGCTCGGAGAGCTGCTCGATGTCCTTCTCGAAATTATTGGTGGTGCGGAAGAGCCCCTGCAGGGCCGAGGTGATAGCCTGCGGCATCGAGGACCCATCTCCCATCCGCGTGGCGGAACCCTCGTCGATGGCCACCATCGTCAGGCGAATCAGGGGGGGGACCTGCTGCGCGTAGGCGGCGAACTGGTCGGGGGCCGTACTGCTCCAGTTCGGATCATTCGAATCGTAGGCAAAGTTCGGAGCGATGCGGCTGAAGCTGTCGCGACGGGATTCCGTCGTGCTTTCGATGGTGTCCCGCGGAGAAATCACCAGGGCGATGATGTTTTCCGCGAGGGGATTGAGGTGATCCTCGAAACTGCCATCCCCAACCGAGAGGGCCTGCTTGAACCACTGGTCGAACATCTGATCCTGGTTTTTCTCCCGCTCGTCCAGCCCGTCCTGGAATACCTGGTTGGACTCTGCCGGAGGCCGGAACTCCATCAGGCGAAAGCGGTAGCGGTCCGGCGAATTGACGAAGGAGGGCTTGAAACGCTTGTCCGATCCCCAAGACACGAAGTAGCCGCGCCCATTGAAGAGATTGTTCAAATTGCGAAACTGGGTGGAAAAGCCCAGGGGGGCCTGGAAAAAGATCGCATGGCCCATGGGAGTCTGGGTCGCCCCTGCAGGTAGGCGCTGATCCGCATCCGTCATCGTGACGAAATGGAGCTCCGAGGTGGGCACATAGCCCTCGATCATTCCCTCGTTGTCATAACGGACATCCCAGTAGGTGTTCAGGGAGGCCTGGCCGATGTTTTTCGCCATCAGGTCGAAAGCGACCCGGGCCTCGCGGAACTGGCTGATGCGCGCCTCCGAAAAGCGCCAACTCTTCTGGATCTGGTCCAACAAGGCCGTCAACATCAACATGAGGACGGAGAGGATGGACATCGCCACCATCAACTCGACGATGGAGAACCCCCGGGCGTCCAATCTGTTGGGGAGTGATTTCATGGTGCGTAATCTTGGCCCATCTTCGCCACCACCGATTGATAGCTCGAGATGAGGTGAAAGTTCTGGGGATCGTCAAAATCGAAGTTGGCCGCGAGCCCCGCGACGGGAGCCACCTCGACGATGACGGGACGCACGTACTGGTTTTCTGTGCCGCCACCGCCTCCATCGAAGGAATAGCCGTTGAACGAGGCCCCATCCACCGAAGGCGGGGCGGAGCCACCGCCCGGAGCGAGAATGGAAACCCGGGCCGAATAGATGTGGGAGAAGCTGCCCTTATCGGCGGCATCCAATTCTTCCCCTTGGGCGTCGTAATAGAACTCTTTCCGGTGGTAGGAATTGAGAACGTCCCCGGCGGAGCCATCGAAGGGCACCATCTGCAGCTCGTTGAGGATCTGCTGATGGATCCGTCCCTGAATGGCCTCGTCCCCGGCCTGGCGCATCGTGTCCAATCCTTGGGGAATGAGCCCCAGAAGCGTGGAGATGGCGACCGCGGCGATGGCCATGGCGATGGTGACCTCGATGAGGCTGAAACCGCGGCAGGACCTGCCTTGCGTGCTGGTGAAGACCCTCTTCATAATCGTGTTTCCTAGGCTGTCAATCAGGGGGCGAAGCGGCGCGGGTTGACCACGCGGTAGCGATAGAATGGATCCAGACCCTGCCGATATTCCGGCGAGGTGGGACTGATGCTGGCGAAATCCGGAATGTCATCGGCCTCGGGATTCACGTAGCGCTCGACCATCGAGGAGCCCCGATACTCCGCCTGGACCGTGTCCAACTCGGGGCGCCACTCTCCATAGTCCGCATCGCTGTCACGACGGGCCTGCTTGAGCACCTGCGCCCGGTAATGAACGAGGAAGGTGTTCGACTTCGTCGTCAGGCGGGTGTGGATGTTGGTGTAGGGACGCTCGCGAGAGTTGTCCCCGATGAGGGAGTGTTTCTTCCAGAACTCGCCGCTCTCGAGCTTGTCCAGGGTCATGTCCTCGGGCCGGCTGACGCGCCCCTGCACTTGTCCCAGGCGGTCGGAAACTTCCTCCGGCACCAGGTGGATTTCGCAGATTTCCGAGGAGGTCATGAAGAGATTTTCTCCCTCGCCAAAACGCTTCTCGAACTGGGAAAGCGTCTCCTCATCCTTGATGACCGAGCGAAGCCGCTTGTCGCTGATCTCGCCAGCAAGGGGCGCGTCGCGCCAGTGATAGCCCTTGCCCCGGCCGTAGTTGTGCTTGTAGCTGCGGTGGTAACCGTTCGGGATCAAGACCATCATTTCGGAGCGGAACACCCCGCGCAGGGCCGTGTTCCGGGTGACATGGAGGAAGGGCACGATCTGGTAGTTCATGTTCACCTTGCCCCCCGTGGATAGCGGCTCGCTGATGGCGTAGGGCTCGACCACCGGCATCCAGAAGTAGTCCATGATCAGGTGATCCGGTGGATCCTTGGCCGCTGGCCCCCCGCCCCGCTTGCCCGCACCGGGATGCGATTCGTAGTAGGGACCCACCACGTTGGGGCGGAACAGCAGGGTTCGCCAGGGGATGTTCGACTGGACCCCCGTGGGCAGGGACCCGAACATGCCCGGACCGGAGACGATGCGATTGGGGGAGAAGTAGGCAGGACCGCCCGCCTCCGCCAGATCCGGAGAACTGAAGTAGGGGAAGTCGCCGCGATTCCGACGAGACTCCCAGATATCATTGATCTCCTGCATGAAACGCGTCTTCAGCGCGTGCACGTTCCCCTCGTCAGGCTTGTTGATGTAAGGCCCGTCGGTCATTAGTCCGGATCCGTTGTCGAAATCCCCATAGAGCTGGACGTCCTTCGACTCGTCTGTGGCGAAGGGCAGGGGAATTCGATCCCGATAGGGACGATCCGGGTTCTTCGGTAGGTCGGGGATGATGAGGTATTTACTCACCTCCTCTCGGGAGGGATCGAAGCCATGCATGGCCACGCCAGCCCCATTGATGAGTGAGTGAGCATAGGGCTCCCCGGCATTGCTGTAATACCGATGCGGCTTGAAAACCTCATCGGGGGCGACGTTTTTCCTCGCGGCCACAATACGGGCATCGCCATGGCTCACGGCGACAGAACGAACGATGTCCCCGTCGCGGATGAAAGAGCTCGAGCCGTCCCAGTGACTCACCAAGAGCCCCATCCGTCCATAGGCATTCGCCCGGGGTTGGTTGCGCCCCGAGCCCGACCCGCTTCTCATCGAGGCCTTTGAACTGGACGACACCACATTCACAGCGCTTTCCGCCGTCAGGCTGGCCAGTTCGAGGGAATTGCTACTGTCGACCGAAAGGGCGTTGAATTCGTTGATCCAACCTGGCTGACCGCGGGAAAGCCGCAAGCCGGTAATGGAGAAGGGGGGGAATTCCAGTTCCACGCTCTGTACCAAGTCGCGCACGTTGTCGTCGGGCGCCGAAGCTTCCGTGTGGGCACCCGCATCATAAATGTCGAACTGCACCCGCCCCCCATTGAATTCGACTGTACCACTCCGGCCAAAGCTGCCGGACCCAGCTTGGATTTTGAAGGGAACGGTGACCAAGTCATAGCGATAGGCCTGGGCGATGTCATTAACAGAGTTGGTCGCTCCTCTGACATTTCGGGCGTTGGACACTCTGGACAGCGCCGACTCGATCTGATCATAACCCCGATCGAGGGGCGTCAAGCGACTCCGGAAGTTGTAGAATTCAGAGTAGCCGGGCTGCGCATAGACTCCGTCCTTGCCCAGTTGATACCAAACATTGCGTTCATTCCTGCCAGTCCCTTCCTGAAGGGGCTGGCGCGCGGTGAGCACATAGCCGAAGGGTAGGAGCCCCCCCCAGGAGCGCGCACCGCCCTGCTTATGGGGCTTCGCCCAGTTGGTGGCCCATACATAGGTGTCCCCCCCCATGGCGCCATACCCTTCAAAGCCGAGGAAGCCATAGTTTCCGTCCAAGCCGGAAAAGGTCATCCCGCTATTGGCGCGGATCTCGATCTCCATGTCAGGGTTAATCGAACCCCACCCGATGCTGGGACTGAAAAGATCAAAGAGCAACACCGCCTGGGCGAGCATCTCATTATCCTGCAAGCGCATCTTCTCACATTCCAGGGTGGTAATGAGACTGCGCTGATATTTGTTGGCCGTCGGATTGCTCAGCACAGCGTCGCGGTAGACGTCGCTCAGGAAGGCCAGTTGCCAGTTCCAATTCTCTGGCTGAAAGGCGGCCTGGAACTCTTCGGGATCCGTCATCTCGAGGTCCTTCAGCCATTGCGGCCACAAGCTTTTATCTGCATCAGCCGGGCTGTTCACTCCCGGCGGCAAGGGAGGCAAGTTGGCAAACAAGCGACCGGTGGGGGCCTCCAATTGTACCGTGTTGTTCACCGGCCGATAGATGCCCGCCCCGGGGTATTTCTCATAACCCGTCGCCGCCAGAACGCCCGGCTGCCCGGCACAAATAATGTGAACATGCGACCCAGCAAGAGTGAAGAACCGACCCATCCCCTTGGTGCCTTCGATCTCTATCGGAGTGACCTGCCCATGCCCCTTGTGACCGAAGCCAGGCTCATCCTGGTCGCGTGGGTTCGTGTAAGTCCGATGATCGGCGTTATTCACTTTCTGGAAGGCCTCCTGGAAATCCTCGTAGAGCGTGTCGTCGTGAAGATTGGTGGAGCGGATGTAATCGAAGATCAGGGTGAGAATCTGCTGGGCTTCCTTGGGGTCTTCATACTTGGCCGCAAAGCTCGCCCCATAGCCGGGAACGTTCGCCGTGAAGAAGCGCTCCAGATACTTGTAGAGCTCCTTGTTTCGGGGAATGTTCTCGTAGTCAAAGGTGGCGCTGTCCGCCTTTTGCCGGCGGAAGATGTACTCATTCCGTTTCCCTGCGGTCCGCCCCATCGAGGCGCAATAGCGGATGATCCGGTCAAAGGCCGTCAGGTGCGTCTTCTCCAGGGCCGTCCCGGGGTCGGCGTTGTAAATCGGCCAGATCGCCACCCGGGGCAGGTTGAAGATGTTGGTCTCCGGGGCGCGACTGTTGGCCGTGATGAAGAACTTGGCCCTCTCGAGGTACTCGCTGAGTTCATCCGAGGGAATGGGGCGCCCCTTGGGATCCGGGAATTCGTGCGGTTCGCGATCGGAACGCATGATCACGTCATCCAAGCTGGGGAAAAGGGGCTCCTTGTCCGGCACGAGCCCGTTGGCTTCCGCCGCCACCCGGGTGTCGATGAGACGTGTGCCCGAACGAGAGCCGCCCTCCACGACCCGCGGCACCACGCGATAAAGCATCTCCATGGCATCGCGGTCGTTGACGATGTCAATCACCCCGGGAGCCATCGCCGGGCTTAGGTGAGTGGTGGCGGGGTGTCCGGGGTAACGCTGCCATTCGTTGCGTCCCGGCTGATAACGCCCCATGTCCATGTCCGTCCGCCCCCCCGTCTTGGGCACATCCCAGGCCAATCCGCCGGCGTGGGTGTTGATGTTCAGCTTGGTGGTTTCGTCGTCCGCCCAGAAGGCAAAACGGGCCACGATGGGGTTCTTGGCCGAAGCCGTGCCGTTGCCGGAAATCCGCTGGAAGGCATAGCCGCCACCGGCCCCCGAGGCGCTGTCGCTCAGTACCCCCAGGGTGCCATCGGCCAGCTGATAGATCCATTTCACCGGCATGGCGAGGTGCCCGTCCCGAGACTCGGCAATGCGCGCCGCATCCGTCGACAGCTTGGTGGTTTCCGCGAGGCGGCGCTCTTCATTGAAGCGGAAGCCCTCCACCCCGTCTCCATCCGGAAGACCGGAGGCCGGCCACTTGGGAACCGCGGAGGAGGCAGGATGAACGATGGGGTAGTAAACCTTCTCCCCCCGAATGACCGGCTCGTTCAAATCCACAAAGTGATCAGGCTTGGTCGACCATCCGTTCAGGTCGGCGAAATCCTGCCGGAACTCAGCCCAATCATTGGTCTTCATCCGGTCGTCGGAATAGAGCTTGTAGGCAAAATCCTTGTCCCCGTTTTCCTTCCAGGTCCGGATGGCCCCAGGTTGCGAGGCCCAGACCTTTTCCGTGCCCGTGGTGGTCGCCTCGCGGATCTGGGCGATCACGAGGTTGACGGCCTGCTCTGCAACATGCTGAGCCTGAAGACCATTTGAATAGACATTGGAGGCCCGATGTTCGCTGCTGGCCAGGGAGAAGAAGGTCAGAACCAGAATGGTCGTCAGCGAAATCACCGTCAGAACCGTGACGAGGGCGACCCCTTTGCGGCGCTCCCGACGGGATTGGGGATTTTTGCGGCGCGTGCGGAGGGATTCCGGGAGTTTCATGACATCGAAGGGGTGAAATCCAAGGACGAAGAGAGGCCGACTTCGTTTTAGTGGGCGCTTTACGATGTAAAACTGAAGGAAATACAAAGACAATACAAGACAATTTTCGTCCTCGGACGAATTTATTGTCCATACCATGTATTTACGAGAAGCCTTTCAGGCCTCCCGCGCACGCCTCCGAGGACCGCGCTGCTGCGAACCGCGGCGCGACACGGCCAGGCCAGCTTCCCGTTCGAGGCTCAGCTCCCCGATTCCTGGAGCTTCTCGATCTCTCGGATAAAGCCGGGATAGCTCGTCTCGATGCACTCGGCCCCGTGAATCACGGTTTCCCCCTCGGCAAAGAGGCCGGCAATGGCAAAGGACATGGCGATGCGATGGTCCCCCAGGGAATGGATCTCGGCGCCCTTCAGCTTGGCGCCTCCGACGATCTCCATGCCGTCGGCAAACTCCTCGACCGTCGCCCCCATGCGACGAAGGTTCTCCGCCACCACGGAAATGCGGTCGCTTTCCTTGACCCTCAGCTCCTGGGCATCCCGAATGACCGTCCGCCCCTCGGCCAAGGCCGCCGCCACGGCGAGGATCGGGATTTCGTCGATGAGGGTGGGAATTTCAGCCCCCCCAATTTCCGTGGCCTGAAGCCCCTG
The DNA here is from genome assembly GCA_964552315.1 of uncultured Akkermansia sp. Lineage (GTDB taxonomy): Bacteria > Verrucomicrobiota > Verrucomicrobiia > Verrucomicrobiales > DEV007 > Arctic95D-9. The sequence goes on from CAZKGI010000001.1 coordinate 63,991, forward strand.
GCCGTGGATCTCGAGGGTTCCCATCGGCTCGCAGCCGGATTCGTCGATTCTCTCGACGATCTTCGCTCCCATGCGCGAAAGGGCTCGCAAGATCCCCACTCGAGTGGGATTCAAGCCCACGTCGCGGATGACGAGGCGGGCCCCCCGGCGCGCGGCCGCGGCCACCAGCCAGAAGGCGGCACTGGAAATGTCCCCGGGCACCCGGATATCGCGCGATTCCGGGATCTGCCCACCCCAGATCGACACGGTGTCCCCCTCGCGGACATTCTTGACGAGCAGGTAATTGAGCATGCGCTCGGTGTGATCGCGGGAAAGGTGTGGTTCGCTCACACTCGTCTTGCCCTCGGCGGAGAGCCCGGCCAGAAGAATGGCGCTTTTGACCTGGGCGCTGGCGACCGGCGAATCGTAATGAATGGGCGACAAATTGGCTTTGCCTCGGATGCGAATCGGGGGCGTGCAGCGCTCGCCCTGCCCCTGAATTTCGGCCCCCATTTGCCCCAGGGGAATGGCGACGCGGTTCATGGGCCGCTTGGAGAGGGATTCGTCCCCCGTCAAGGTCACCTCGAAGGGTTTCGAGGCCAGCAGCCCGGCGAGGAGGCGCATGGTGGTCCCGCTGTTGCCGCAATCGATGGGACCGGAAGGCGCCCGAAATTCTCCACGACATCCATGGACCCGGATATGGGTGCCGTCCGAGCCGAGCGACTCAATTTCCACCCCCATGGCGGCAAGCGCTGCTCGGGTCGCCAGGCAGTCCTCGCTGGCGAGGAATCCGGTGATTTCGCAGGGCCCGTTGGACAGGGCCGAAAACATCAGCGCCCGGTGGGAAATGCTCTTGTCTCCGGGAACGGTCAGTTCCGCGGTGAAGTCGTTAACACGTCTGACGCGCAATTCGGCCATGCTGTAAGGGGATGGGAAAACCGGCTCACTCTTCTCCCGAGACTTTGGGCGGGAGCGTTTCACGGAGGCAACGGGCTTGGCACAACAAGTCCCGAAGCCGCTCCCTGTCAAGCGTGTCCAAGGCCTCCTGCCACGCCTGCAGCTCTGCGATGAAATGGCCGAGCCATTCGGAAACCGCCACGGCGTTGTCCCCGAGTATGCCCGACCACATCTCCTCGGGCCCACCCGCCACTCTGGTCGTGTCGCGAAAGCCGCCTCCGCTGAGTTCCCCCGAGGCGGGCTCGCGCAGCAAGACCGTCCGAGCCAGCGCTGCGGCCACCAGGTGGGGGAGGTGACTGATCCCCGCCACCAGCCGGTCGTGCTGTTCGGGATCAAGCACCACGATCCGTCCTCCGAGAGAGGACCAGAAATGCTTGAGCCGCTCGAAGGACTCCGAGGATTCGGTCTCGGCTCCCTTGGGGGTGAGAATGACCGGGGCCCCATGAAAGAGATCCGCTTCGGCATGGCGGAGCCCTTTCTTTTCTGATCCCGCCATGGGATGGCTGCCCAAGAAGACGCCGCCCCGTTCAGCCACCAAGGGCTCTACGCTTCGGACCACGGAGGCCTTGACGCTCCCCACATCCGTAACCAAGGCCCCGGGCGCAAAGGCGGGGATGCGCTCCACGACGCCGGCCATGTGCTCCACGGGCATGGCCAAGACGACGACCTCCGCCGCTTCCACCGTTTCCGGCAACTGATCAGAGGCGAGGTCGACCAGGCCAGGCTCGGACCGCAGCTCATCCAGGGAGGCCGTGCGACGCGCCCAGGCCCGCAATTCAGTGGCTGGCTCGCGCTGTCGGATGGCCCGGAGGAGGGACCCTCCAATCAGCCCCGGACCGAGCACAGCAACGCGGCGAAAAGGAAATCCGCTATCCGCTCTCAGGGGACCTTAAAGTAGATTTTCTTCCCGGGATTGTTGGGATCGGGGATCTGAACCTGTGTCCCGCGCTTCAGGGGCTCGCCCGTCGGATTCCCAGCCGAATCGTACTTCTCGATGGAGATTTGCCCGAGCGCGGCATGGGCCCCCGGCAAGGTCACGACCAAAGGATTGCCGGGAACGGCATTGGCATAGGGCATCTCCGAGGACGCAGGGGTCGAGGGGGCCGGAGGCGGCGTCGGCTTATCCTCTGCCGGGGGCTTGGTCGTGGGCGCCGTGGTGATGTCGCGAACGTCCCGAAGGCCCGGGGCCGGATCCGGAGCGGGCGGGACGGCATTCGCCGGGGCACCCGCACCCGTGTAGCCAAAGCGTCCCCCCGCCTGGTCAGGAGGCAGCGGGGCTCCCGGTGCCGTCGGGTCGCCCGGCTGTCCATACTGGGCCGGAGGAACGGGCGCCTGGGGCACCGGCATCTCCGGATTCTTCGACTTGCATGCGCTGCCCAGCATCGACAGGCCAGCCGCTAGGGAGACGGCACTAAGAGATTGGAGGTTCATAACGCGCGGCAAAGCTAAGCAAAGGCAAGAAGTTGGAAAAAGTTTTAAACTTCTCAAGCGAGAAAATAGGCCCGAATTCAAGGTTTCGCGACGATTTTTCCACCATTGCAATACAAAAAATAGCTAATTCCTCAAAAAATTTGGATTTTCCGCTCCCTCGAGGCGCCCCAGCCAAGAGGCATTTACTCGGATTTCAGTTCTCGGAACTCGCCACCCGTGCGACGGATCAGGCGGGACCATTCGGAGGCATCCGCCGCTTTGGGCTGAAAGGCGATGAAGTGAACGGGGACCTTTCTCCGATTCCCCTCCCCCAAGGCCTCGAGGGCCTTCTTGATCGCCTCGTAGGGGACATTGCGAAAGCCGCTGCCTTCGGGGCGCCATTGGAAACTGGCATCGGAAATTAAAAAAATGACGTCGGGCCGCATGCGAGCCGCCAAGTCCAGCACGCCCACGATTCCGGTGAGATTGCTCACCACGCCGGAGGCGGAGGCGCTCAGGGTCCCGCTCTGGACCCATTTCTTCTGCACCCAGGCCCGGGCGAGATCCTTGTTCCCCGGGCTGGCGACGATCAGTTCCTCGGTGAAGGGCATGTAATTGCCCGTGAACTGAACGAGGGAAAACTGCGACGCCAAGGGCAGCTTCTCGATGAGCTGAAGCGTTTCCTCCTGAATGCGCTCGAGCGGGATGCCAGAGGCCCGCGCCTTGTTGACGACGCTGGTGGACACGTCGAAAAGCAAGAGAACCCGTTGGCCTTGGGCCTGGATGCCGAAGAAGTTCATCCCATTCCCCGTTCCCTCGCCGCCTCTCAGCCCCCTTCCCAAACCGGCCCCCAGGGCGGCCTGGCCGACCAAGCCACTGACCTGGGCAGAGACGAGCTCGGAGGGATCCAGCGGGATCATCTGATCGAGATCCAAGGGAGGCAAGGCCGGCAGGGAAAAAGGCGCCGGTCGGGTGCTCACCACCTGGTCGAGAATCACGGGCTTCGCCGCCATGGCCTCGTGTTTCGCCACGTTCAGACGGTGTTCAGGGTTTTGCGGGGGAATCCGCAGGGTCTTCTTCACTTCGAAGCGGGCCTCGGGTCGGTGAAATCGCTTGGCCACAGTCCAGATGCCGAAGACCAGCAGCAGGATGAGATGGACCACCACGCTAGCGATCAGGATCGAGACCACCAGGGCGCGACGCTGACTCCGCTCGCGGGCCACGCCATCACGGGGCGGGGCGTGCCCCGCGGCCTCCGGCGGCTTCCGGGCCAGCGAAGGCAGCGCGCCCGACGGTGCCCGATCAGCCTTCCTCATGACTCCCTCCGGCAAAGCTCACGGACTGGATTCCCGCCTCGGCACAGGCATTCAACACCTCGATGAGGCGTTGGTGAGGCACCGCATCGTGGGGCGCCAGAGTGACGAGGGCCTCGGATCGGGCCCTGTCCGCCGCCTGGCGCAGCCGCCCCAACACCGCCCGCAATTCCGGCAGCGCGGCACTGTCGGGCCGATCGAGGCGGCGCTCGTTGACCACCACCTGACCCGAAGCCTCGATCAGGATCCGGGTCTCGTCAGGGATATCGACCGCCTCCTCCTGCGCCACCTGACCCGGGAGCCCCATGGGGATGTCGCGCTCGGGTTTAACCGGCTTGGACGAGACCATGAAGAAGACGAGTAGGAGAAAGACCATGTCGATCATCGGGGTCATCTGCATGTCCACGGCCGCCCCTTCCTTTTGGCGTCGTCTTTGCATTCGTCTTGGATCAATGAATCATTCTCTCCCTGGCTGCGGCGCCCCGCCTGATCTAGGGCTTCTCATAAACGCCGAAAATGAGGTCGATGGCCCCCGCCTCGGCGGCCATCTCCACGAACTCGCGGATCGTCCCGGAAGGCGTCGCCCGATCGGCCCTCAGGTAAACCTGCAAGGGCGGCGCATCGTGGAATTTGGCGCGAAGATGAGCCCGGACCTGCTCCTTCGTGGCCTCCCGTTCGCCGAGATAGTAGCGCCCTTCCCCGTCGAGGTGCACGACATCACGCGGTGTCTTCTCGGGTTCCGCAGCGTTGGCCGCCAGGGGAAGCTGAATGGGCACGTTCAACTCCTGGTCGGTAATCTTCTGCGTGATCATGAAAAAGATGAGCAACAGGAAGGTCATGTCGATCATGGGGGTGAGCTGAAAACTCACCGAACTTCCCTGGTTCCTGCCCTGGCGCTTCATCTCTTCAAGCTTCGGCCGCTGCCGTCTGGGAGGCTTCCACTTCGGCCGGTCCCGCCAGGCGGGCCGTTTCCTGGAGGCGGATCTCCCCGGAAAGGATGTCGATGGCAAAACTGGCGTTCTTCTGCACCACGCCGATCACCCCAAGCAGCTTGTCCCGAAAGAAAAAGTAGAAGAACATGGCCGGGATCCCCACCACTAGACCAGCCACCGTGGTGATCATGGCCACCTTGATCCCCGCCGCCAAGCCCTTGGCGTCCCCGCTCTGGGTCGACAGGGCATCGAAGGAAGCGATCATGCCCCAGACCGTGCCCAAGAGCCCGATCATCGGCGCCAGCGTGGCGAAGATGTTGAGGTAGTTCACCCAGACCATGTAGCGGTGCTCCTCCTCGTCGAGGGCCTCCGCCGCGGCATCCATCATGCTCGCCTTGTTGGCCAAATCGCGATCGAAGTTCACCTTGAGTAAGGCCGCCGCGAGAACCCTTGCATAGCTGCTGGGATGGGCCTGGCAGAGGCTGTAGGCCGAGAGAACATCCCGGGAGGCCATGGCCGCATTGACCTGGTCGACCAACCTTGGGGGCGCCAGCCCCTTTCCCGATATCCTAACAAAACAATAGGAAACCACGGCGATCGTGCCGATGGAGCACGCCAGGAGGACGTGCATCATCGCCCCGCCCTGGCGATAAAAGTCGAGGGCCGACACGTCCTGGGACACCCCCGCGTCGGAGGCGGCGAGGTCTTCCGCGGCCAGGGAGGCGGCGCCCGCCGCCCCCGCAAGAATCAGGAATGAGATTCGGGCAAGCGCGAGGAGTCGGTGCTGGGCATTCATGGTTCCTTGTCAGGGTTCTGGTTGAGGACGGCGAGCCGTTCCGCCGCGAGAGCGGCCCACTTGGTCTCACCATAGAGCCGCAGGAGATCTTCATATCGCGCCCTGGCCTCGTCCCTCTCTCCACCAAAGTCATAGAGATCGGCGACGGCGAGCAAGCCACGCGCGGCGGCATCCCCCCGCGTGGCGTGGAAGAGGTGGGGCCGGAAGAATCGATCGAGGGCACGGTGGTAGAGCTCGAGACGCCGTGGACGCACCTCGTCGTCCTCCATCCAACGAGGATGCTCGGCCTCCAGTTCACGCAAGGCCGAGAAATCCGCCAGGGCGAGCAGGTACTCCGCCTCGATGAGCAGGTCGGGATCTTCCGTCTCCTTCGCCAGCGCGCGCGCCTCGTCTACGGCTTGGTCCAGCTGCCCGACGAGGAGCCTAGCCTGCAATCTGGCGCGCTTGGCGGCCCTGACCACCTCAGTCGACCAAGCACGCTGGAGGAGGAGATCGCACACGGCAATGGCCCGCTCGGCGCTGCGTGGATTTTCCTCCCGAAGCAGGGCTTCGGCATAGGCCAGACCCCAGGCCGGAGCCCGGGAGCGAGGGCGGTGGAGATGGGCAAAGTCGCGTTCCCACCACGGCTTCAGTGTCTCCGCCGTCTGGGTCGACCTGCGTGCAAAGACCTCCTCCTCTCCCGGTGTGAAGCCAAATTCGATCCAGTCCACCTGATCCGCAGGCCAGCGACGCAGCGCACTGGCCCCGGGCACGCCCTCCCCACCGGACAAGCGAATCGTGACCAGGCGATCCGTGAGCACCTCGATCCGACCGCGCATCGTTTCGCCTCCTTTTCCCACCACCAGATCCTGGCCCGCCACGATCGTCGCGTTCGCCAGGAGGAGCAGGGTCAGGATGGCTTTCATCAGGTTTCTTCCTCCTCGTGAACCGGGTGATCCCGGCGCAGCTGCTCGAGCCGCCGGGCGGCTTCCCGGCTCTCTTCAAAGGGACGCAGGTCGTCGCGCGCGAGGAGTTCCTCGTAGGTCTCCATCGCTTCCCGATGGAGGCCCAGCTGCTCCAGGGAACAGCCTCGGGCCCAGTAGGCCTGGGCGTTGAGCCTGGCAAAGTTCCCATAGGCGACGTAGAGTCGCTCAAAATAGACAAGGGCCCGGCGATGCTGCCCCTCCTCTGCATAGGATCGCCCCAGTTGCAGGAGCGCCTCGGCCTTCACGGAGGCCGCCATCCTCTCCGAGGAGAGGATGCCTTGCTCCCAGATCTCGCGGGCGACCTGCGAGCGGCCCGATTGTGCGTGAATCTGCGCCAGCATCAGCCGCACCTCGCCCAAGTGGACGGATTCTACCAGCTCCCGCTCGTAGCGCTCGTACCAGGCAATGGCGCGCTCCATCTCCCCCTCCGCTGCAGCGAGGTGCCCCAGCGCCCGGTAGATCCGGTCGCGTTCGACGGCCCGAGGATGCCATCGCCGAATTTCGGTCAGGAGCTCCCTGGCCAGGCGATGGTGACCCGATTCGAGGTAGGCCTCGGCCACGGCGACGCTGACACAGGGGTCGTGCCGCCTGGGGTCAATCCACTTGGCCAGGGACAGCAACTCCACCCGGGCCCGATCCCCGCCCAGGATCCTCGCCTTGGCCCATCCCACGCGAACCGCCAGGGTCTTCCGGTCGGACACCACGGCACGGCTCTTCAACAATTGGAGTTTTGTGAGGAGATCCTCCCTCGCCTCGGGATCACCTGTCGGATAGACTTTCGCCAGGCCTGAGAGCAGATCGACCACGGTGTAGCGCCGCGGATCGTCCCCCAGCGTCTCGATGGCCTCCCAGTAGATATCCCGGGCCCGCTCGACCTTTTCCTCCTGCGCATGGGACCAGGCAATCCAGTGAATGGCCTCCGGCAGGCGGCCGCTCTCCGGATGGCTTGAGGCAAAGGCCTCAAAATGCTCGCGCATCGCGGGGAGCTCGTCGAGCAAGCGCAGGGCCTTGCCTTTCTTGAACCAGGCATCCTCAAAATAGGACCCGGAATCGTCTCGCACCCGATCGTAAGCCGCAAAGCCTTCCTCGACGCGTCCCTCCCCGAAGAGGGCATCTCCCAGCAAAAGATTGGCCTCGTCAGCGAGGGGATCCTCCGGCCAGGAATCCAGGAAGCTCGTGAAGGCTTCGATCGCCTCCCCGGTCCTCGCCAGGGAGAAGAGGGTGAAGGCCTGCCGGAAATGGGCCTCCTTGCGAAAACGGGCCCGCGGCCAGCGCTGGGGATAGCTCTCGAAATGAGCCAGGGCCTCCTCGTGCCGGGCGGCGAAGGAGAGCGCCATGCCCGTCCAATAATCAGCCTCCTCTGCGACGGCGGCATCGGGATGGCGGCGCCGCACCAGCTCGAACTGATAAAGCGCCCCCTCGATGTCGTCTTGCAAGAGATAGAGGAACCCCTGCAGAAACAAGGCCGTGGGCGTCAGCGGGCTCTCCGGAAATCGATCAACGAGGGAGCCGTAGGTCAGTTGAGCCGCCCCGTAGTCGGACAATTCCCTCAGGGCCTCCGCCTTCAGCAGGAGGACCGAAGAGAGGGAGGGCCCCTCGCTGCCAAAGATCGATTCATAGCGGTCCGCGGCGGCCACGGCACGCGACCAATGCCCCTCCTCCATCCAGCACTGCACGAGCGCATGCGCGGCACTCTCCCCCAATGGATCGGACGCCCCATCGGCGAGCATTTCCTCGAGGATCAGCGCGGACTCCCGATAGCGTCCCAGCTCCTGGAAGGCCGTGGCCAGCCGGAGTCGCAGAGCGGAGTCAAAGTGCTCCGTTTCCTGGAAGTGGGCCAGTTCCCGTCGCACCCTCTCCAGGACAGTGCGCCATTGAAAGACGGCGGCGCGCGAGTCCGGCTGGGCCCCCAGCAAGGCGATGCGCTCCTCAATCTCGCCAATTTTAGCGCTCTGATAGTCAATGAGGCGGCGGGACGGCCAGATGCGTTGGAAGCAGCGGATGGCTTCGTGATAGCGCTCCTTCTCCAAAAGCGTCGCCCCCAGTCGAAGCACCAGGAACTGGAAGGAGACGACCTGGGTCATTTCCCCGAGACGGGGGAATTCACGCTCCACCACGGCGAGGGCCTGGTCGAACTGTTCCGCCTGAAGTCGCGCGTGTAGTTCGAGGACCGCCGCCCGCCCCGCCACCTCGGTCGAGGCCTCCCTCAACCTGGGGCCTTGGGATTCGAGAAAATCCGCGGCCTCGGCGGGGAAATCCTGGTGCAGATAGAGCACCGCGAAAAGCAGGAGGGCTTCCTGTCGTTTCAGGGGGTTGTGGCTCTTCTCCGCCCAGTATTCGCCGAAGGCGCGTTGGGCGGGCACCCATTCGCCCAAGTTCATCAGCGAAAGTCCCCGCCAAAAACGCAGTTCGTCCGCCAAGCCTGCTTCCACCGGCGGGTCGGCGAAGGATTCGTCGATCCACTTCAAACCTTCCTCGAACTTCCCCTGGGCCACCTTGCACAGGGCCACCCAGGGACGATGCAAGCGGACCGCCTCGCGCGCCTCCTCCGCGCGACTGTATTCCCGCACAAAAGTCTCCAGGGCGGCCTCCGCCTCGACGAAATCTTGCGCGGCCAAGGCGGAGCGACCTCGCGCCAACAACTCCGCCGGTCCTTCGGTGTCAAAGCGGGGCGTGCTTCCTTCCTGCTCCCCTCGTCCTATATCTCCGGCCGCGATGAACCACGCGGGCAGGAGAAGCCAGGAGAGACGGACCATCGGCGACGGGGGGTAGCAGATTTCCGCCTTCCATGAAGCCAGAAAGCGGCCCCGCCCGTCAACCCCTTTTCAATCCAAACGCCTCAAGTTGCGGATCTCGGCCGCCGCCCGAGCCAAAATCGGCAGCTCCGAAATGAGGAAGCGAAGCCGCACGAAAATGTTGCTGTTCTCCGGCAGGACCCCCTCTTCCGAAAAGTCGTCGCGCTGCACATAGACATATCGCGGCGAGACCAGGCAGCGATGGTCAATGGAAAGGCTGTTGAGGAATCCCAGCGAAGCGAGATAACTCTTGCCTCCGCCCGCGAGACAAACCAGGCCCACGGCCTTGCCCTGCCAGGCCGACCCGGTCAATTCGATGAGGTTCTTGGCCGCGGCGTTCAGGTCGTAATTGTAAATGGGCGATACTAAGACAATGGCTTCCACCTCGTCCAACTGCCTCGTCAAGGCCTGGGTCATTTCGTGCTCGTAGCACTGAAAGCCATCGCAGGCCGGAAGGGAGAGTTCGCTGAGCGCAAGCGCCTGCACCTCGTGACCCGCCGCCCGGAACAACTGCGCCACCGTGTCGGCGAGATAGGCCAATTTGCCGCCAGAGGCGAGGTTGGTATTGACGATGGCGAGCTTCATGAGAGGTGAAGATACAAGGGAATGCGCCCCAGCAACATCGGAATCTTCTCATTTGTCCGCGGGACGCCTGCGCCCGAATGCGGGCTTGCCTCACCCAGGCAGGCAAGTCACCCTAGGTCTCTGTGAATTGGATCGCCCCGTCTCGTCTCCTATGGCCGCTTGTTCCCGCGGAATCCTCCAGCTCTGGCTCCTGCTCTTCCTCGGCGGGGCGGTAATAGCCTCGGGCCAGATCCGCACGGCGGTGGAATTGCGCTCCCTGCCAGCGGATCAGGCCGAAGCCGAAGTCCCCGTGGAATTGCAGGGCGTGGTCGTCTTCGTCGATGCACCCACCACGGTGTTTTTTCAGGATGCAACCGCCGGGAGCTTCTTTCGCCTGGAGGGACGAGAATCCCCCCAGCCAGGAGACGAGGTCCGCGTCCGGGGCGTTTCCCATCGGGGGCTCTACCTACCGGGCATCCGTCGCACCGAGTTCGAGGTCCTCGGGCATCCCGGACTGCCGGAGGGAATCCCCGCGGGATTCGAGGACCTCATTTCCGGACGCTATCACTACCAGCGCGTCGCCGTGGAAGGCATTGTTCGCACGATTGCTCCCGAAGGCGAATCCAGTTCGGTGCTGCGCCTCGACCTCGGTTCCCGCGTGGTGGCCGTGCGCGTGGGGGCGAGCCCCGAGCCGACCCAGGATCTCATCGATGCACGCGTCCGCGTCCTCGGTCTCGCCGCAGGTGAACTCAACCATCGCCGACAACTCGTGGAACCCTACCTGCGGTGCAGCGGCTGGGAGGACATCTCCACCCTCGTGCCGGCGCGCCAGCCCGAAGCCATCGCGGAAGTGTCGCCGGAAGAGATTCTCAATTTCGCCGTCGGCGGTGCCCTGCGACACCGGGTTCGGCTCGTCGGCCGGGTGCTGGCCAGTTTCGAAGGTGGCGAGGTCTTTCTGCGCAACGGGGACGCCGGCATCGGCGTCCGCCTGCTCGAGAGTGAAGCCATGCCGGGGTGGGGCGAAACGATCGAGGTGCTGGGTTTCCCGGAAATGCACCGCTTCAGCGCCTGGCTGGTCGATGCCTCGCTGATCCAGAGGAGCCCCTCCCCGCCCGGCGACGCCCCCCTTCCATTACCGGTCTCCCTGGCGGATCTGTTGAACGGCCGGCACGACAGCGACCTGGTCGAGCTGGAGGCCGACCTCGCCGATTTGCATCGCAGCGATCACGGGGGCGTGCTGACCCTGCGCGACGGCAACGACAGCCTCCGCGCAGAGCTGGCGGTTTTCCCGGTGGATTGGGAAGTGGGGTCCCGACTCCGCGTCACCGGCATCGCCCTGGTGGAATCGGCGCGGCGTTCGGGAGACTATCGGGCCTCCCCCGAGCGGGTCGTGCTGCGGCTGCGCGATCCGGCGGATGTGGCGGTGTTGCGAGCGCCCTCGTGGTGGACGCCACGCCGCCTCGCCACGGCACTCGTCATTTTTCTGATCGCCACGGTTCTCGCCGGCCTGTGGATCGCCCTCTTGCGCCGACAGGTGGCGCTGCAGACAGCCGCCCTGCGTCATCGCATCGAACACGAAGCCATACTGGAGGAACGGCAACGACTGGCCCGCGAGTTTCACGACACTTTGGAGCAGCAACTGGCAGGCTTGTTTCTGCGCCTGGATGCCGCCGTTGCCCGCGGGCAGGATGAAAGTCTGCGCGGCTTTCTCGACGAGTCTCGAAAGCTCGTCTCGCGCATCCAAACCGAGACGCGCAACCTCGTCTCGGACCTGAGACAACATCCCGACGATGCCGCCGACCTCGAGGGCGCCCTCAGGGATTTGGTTGCCCAGGGGACGAACGGGGCGGGGCCCAAACTGGAACTAGATTGGCCTGCCGAAGGGCTGCCCACCCTGCCCTCCCGCAGTGTGCACCATCTCCGCATGGTGGCCCAGGAGGCCGTCACCAACGCCATCAAGCACGCCGAGCCCAGGCGGGTGGTCCTTTCCCTCGCCATGACCGAGGCAGGCCTGCGCATGAGCATCCGCGACGATGGCCGCGGCTTTGACGCCGAGCGGGAGACCGGGGGCTCCAGCCCGAAACCAGGTCATTTCGGATGCATGGGCATGCGCGAACGCTGCCGCAAAATCGGGGCAGACCTTGTGTGGAAGAGCTCTCCCGGCGAGGGCACCGAAGTCATCCTGACCCTGCCAAAACACCAAATCCACGATACTCCGCGATGAAAGTCATGATCGTCGACGATCACTTCGTGGTCCGCAGCGGACTGGTCGCCTCCCTCGAATTGGAGGAAGGGCTGGAAGTCGTTGCCGAAGCCGAGAGCGGCGAGGCGGCCCTGGAGCTCTATCCCGGCTGTCGCCCCGATGTCGTTCTCATGGACATGCAGCTCCCGGGATGGAACGGCGTCGAGACGACGGAACGCCTCCTCGAGCTCGATCCCAAGGCCCATGTGCTGGTCTTCTCCACCTTTGCCCGAGACGACGAAATCCAGGCCGCCCTGGATGGGGGCGCCATGGGCTATCTGCAGAAGACCGCAGGGCGCGACGAGCTCATCACCGCCCTCCAGAAAGTGGCCGCGGGCGAGCGTCACCTCTCCCCGGAGCTGGAAACCCGGCTCGCCGGTTTGCGCCTGGGACCGGCGATCACCCTGAGAGAGCGGGAAATCCTCGCCCGAATCGCCCAGGGGCGCGCCAACAAGGAGATCGCCGGAGAACTGGGCATCGCCGAGGACACCGTCAAGCGACACATCAGCAACCTGCTCCAGAAGTTGGGCGTCAACGATCGCGCTCAGGCGACGGCGGAGGCCATCCGGCGGGGCATCATCCGGATTTAGCCCGGTTTCCTGCCGGTGGGGTGATCCGGAGGGCCCCTCAGATCTCCACCCGCTCGGCGGGGGCGTCGATCCAGCGTCCGTGCTCCTTGATCAATTCGACCAGTCGCTCCACCGCCTCGGCTTCGGGAATGTTGAACTTCACTGGCTCCTTGCCCACGTAGAGATTGATCTTGCCCGGCGCGCCACCGACATAGCCGAAGTCCGCATCGGCCATTTCGCCCGGCCCGTTGACGATGCAGCCCATCACCGCGATGCGCACTCCCTTGAGGTGTCCGGTGGCTTCGCGGATGCGTTGGGTGGTGGCCTGCAGGTTGAAAAGGGTCCGCCCACAACTGGGACAGGCGACGTAGTCGGTCTTGAACAGGCGCGCGCCCGCAGCCTGGAGGATGTTGTAGCTGAGCCGCAGGGATTGGCCGGGGGCTTCCTCGCCCTGCACGAGAACCGCGTCTCCGATGCCGTCGCAGAGCAGGGCACCGAGGTTCATCGCCGCCGTGAGAAGCGTCGGCAGGAAGTCCGACCCCGGGCCACTCGCGGGCTCGAGGCAGTCTTTCAGGAGGATGGGATGTCGGGGGTCGGCCTTCGCGGCGAGGAGGCGAAAGGCGGGAATCACGGGCAAGTTGAGCCCATCCGCGACGGTGATGAGGCGGGGCTCGGGCAAGGCCTTCAGAGTGGCCAGGGCAGCTTCGTCACGCGGGTCGAGGGACAGAACCTCGACCTCCTCCAAAACGATCTCGGGACGGTAGTCGCCGAGACGATCCATCTTGTGGGCCAGGGCCTCCCATTTGCAGCGGCTCGTGAAGACGCGCACCATCTCCTCGCCTCCGAGCGGGACGCCACCCAGTTCGATTCGCGAGGAGGGGCGTCGACGGTATTCGAAGGGATTCCACGGCACCGCGTCCCAGGACAAGTCCGCGATGGGCTCGGGATGCCGCTGGCGGATGTCGGTGACGAGCTCGACGAGGGCGCGCGCCACAGGAATCTCGTGAACGGCGTCTTCCGTGAGACTGACGCGGATGGTGTCCCCGATCCCGTCGCTGAGCAGCGAACCGATGCCGATGGCGCTCTTGATGCGGCCGTCCTCCCCGTCGCCGGCTTCCGTCACGCCGAGGTGAATGGGATAATTCCAATCGGCTCCCAGCGCGGCCAGTCTCGCGACGAGGAGGCGATAGGCGGCAATCATCACCTTGGGATTGCTCGCCTTCATCGAAAAGACAAAGTCGTGATAGTCGCGCGAGCGGGCGATGCGGGCGAACTCGAGGGCGCTTTCGACCATGCCCAGCGGCGTGTCCCCGAATCGATTCATGATCCGGTCGCTGAGCGAGCCGTGATTCGTTCCGATGCGCATGGCCACGCCCCGTGCCTTGGCCTCCTCGACGAGGGGAACAAACTCCTGCTCAATCCGCCGCAACTCCTCGGCATACTCCTCATCCGTGTACTCGCGGACCTGGAACTTCTTCTTGTCCGCGTAATTGCCGGGATTGACCCGCACCTTTTCAACCCATTTCACCGCCTCCATGGCAGCGTCGGGCTTGAAATGGATGTCGGCCACCACCGGCACCTCGCTGCCCCGCTGACGCAGACCCGCGACGATGTGCTCCAGATTTTCCGCTATCTGTCGCGTCTGTGCGGTGACGCGCACGATCTCGCAACCGGCGGAGGCCAGTTCCAGGCTCTCCTGGACGCAGTCCTCCACGGCGCGGGTGTCACTCGTCAGCATGGACTGGACGCGCACGGGATGGCTCCCTCCGAGCGCGACCGGACCTATGCTCACCGGACGGGATTCCCGTCGCGTGAGGCTGAGTGGAGAAGGCGAATAGCGAAGCGTCATGCGGCCGACGAATCCAAGGGCAGGAATTCAGGGAGCGGCTTCGGCTCCGGCCCACCGCCGTTCCCGTTGGGGAGCCGGTCGCCCACGTCCTTGAGGGTGACAAAAGCCATGAATCCCAGGAGAAGCAGCACGAAGGCCGTCTGGACCACCTCGAGGAAGCGCACCGGTATGGCTCGACGGGTGAGCCATTCGTATCCGGCCATGACGATGTGGCCCCCATCGAGGACGGGGAAAGGCAGGAGGTTGAGAATGGCCAAGTTCACGTTGAGCAGCACACTGAACCAGAGAGCTAGACGCCAGCCTTCGGGATCCTTGAAGAGATCATAATAGGTGCCCATGATCCCCACCGGACCACTGAGGTGCCCGGCCTTGACGTCGGACTTGGGCGAAAACACGGCCTTCAGGGTGCGGACGATGGAGTTGAAGCTGTCGATCACCTGGATAACGGGGTTCTCCCGCACCAGGGTGCGCTTGCCTTCCTCGCTGAGGACGATGCCGATGAGCGGCTTCTCCCCGTTTTTCTCCGGAACACGGGGAACCACCGAAATCGTCTGCTCGCTTTGTTGGCGAATAATACCAATCTCGTGCGCCTGACCGGCCGCCCAGGGATAGCCCGACACCTCGTCCGTGCTGCGCACCGGCTGTCCGTTGATCGAAACAATGAGATCGCCCTTGCGCAGGCCAGCGGCGAGGGCGGGACTGTTCTCGCGCAGCGCGGCCACGACCGGAGAGATCATGGGCCCCACCCCGATGGTGCGGAGCGCAGGACGACGCGAGACGTAACTCCAGGCTTGCTTCAGCCAGCCCCCATCGAGTTTTTGTTCTTGGGCCTCCTCGGGGCGCACCACGGTCAGCTTCATCTTCCCGGTGCCGGGGCGGTCCAACTCAACCTCGAGGTCCTTGTTCTCGCTGGAGATGACGGTCCACATGATGGACTTGTTCATCCCAAGGAAGCGCTCCACCCGCTTGCCGTCGATCGACAAAATGGTGTCCCCGACCTGGATGCCGGCCTTGGCCGCGGGGGATTCCGCGGCAACATAACCGATGGTGGTCGTTCCCACGGCTTCACTGACGGGCTTTTTCACCACCCAGACCACCACGGCAAAGGTGACGGCGAGCAGGAAACTGAAAAGCGGGCCGGCAAAGGCCACGATGATCTTGTCGATGGGTTTGATGGGAGGCAGCTGCCTCATCTGGCCCTCGTCTTGCACCCGTCCCTCGATGCTCTCCATCGGCGCCATTTGCGGCAAGGATACGAAGCCCCCCGCCGGAATGCTGCCGAGACCGTACTGCACGCCATTGTAGGTCTTCTTCCAGATGGGCTTGCCGAACCAGATCTGGAATCGGTCGATGTAGAGCCCCCGCCAGCGACCCGCCAGAAAATGTCCCCACTCATGCACCAAAATCATGAGGTTGAACATCATCACGACGAGAAGGAGCACACCGATGAAGCGAAGGATGGAAAGAAGAACGTCCATAAAGGGGGAGAGCGGCCAAAAGCGCGGTCAGGGGTGGAAGAGGAAGGGCATGAAAAGAGGTCTACCCGATTCCAGAGCGGATCCCGGGAAGGATGGGAGAGCGACTATACCACTGCGCCCCCGAGAAAACAAAATTTGGTAACTCTGATTTTTACGGAATGCTTTCCCCTTGCCAGCTCTCCACTCCAGAGGCAGGAAGTCTGCGATGCGAGCAGTGCTTCAGCGAGTCAGTGAGGCCTCCGTCACTGTGGAGGGACGACGAGTCGGCGCCATCGGCCCAGGCTTTCTCATCCTCCTCGGGGTGGAGCGGGAGGACGATCTCGACGACGTCGAGTGGCTCATCGGAAAGATCCTGCCCATGCGCGTCTTTGAGGACGAGGCCGGAAAGATGAATCGTTCCCTTCTGGACATCGCAGGCGAGGTCCTCGTCGTCAGCCAGTTCACCCTCTACGCCCGAAGCCGCAAGGGCACGCGCCCCAGCTTTGACCGCGCCGCCCGCCCCGAGCTAGCCATCCCGCTCTACGAGGCCTTTGTCGCCTCCCTGGCCTCGGGTCTCGGTCGGCCCGTGGAGACGGGGGTCTTCGGTGCGATGATGCAGGTCGCCTTGGTCAATGACGGCCCGGTCACCATCCTGCTGGATTCGAAGACGAAAGAGTAAAGGCGGGCTCCCGCAAATCCTCAGGCCAAGGTGAGGAGGCGACGCGCCATCTGATGCCGGGGCCGCTCCCGGAACATCGCCGCGTCCGGCGCCTCGGGCATGGGCCGCTCCTGACCCGTCCTCAATTCCTCCGCCAGATCGGCAATGCCCTGGAGCACTCGAGTGGGGCGATAAACGTAGGAAGAGACCTCCGCCAGACTCGTCGAGCCCGTCAGGACGAGATAGGACAAGAGCCCGCTCTCCACCGCACCTCGGATGTCCGTCTCCATGGTGTCCCCGATCATGATCACTTGGTCAATCCGGTTGCGGGACTGCTGCAGCAAGCGCCGCCGCGCACATTGGAACATGAAGCCGTTGGGCTTGCCCAGGTAGTAGGCGGGACGTCCCGTGCTCGCCTCGAGGAAAGCCGCGGTCGCTCCGGCCCCCGGACGGGAGGTTCCCCCCGCCATCGGGCACCAATTGTCGGGATTGGTGGCCACCAGTTTCGAGCCATTCTCAATGAACTGGTGCGCCTTGCTGAGACGCTCCAAGCTGGGCGTCCCCTCCCCGACGACCACGTAGTCCGGCTTCATGGCGTCGTTGGGAATGCCATTGGCGTTCATGGCCGCGGCAAGGCCCTCGTCGCCCAGGAGATAGGCGGTGCACCCCGGCCGGCTTTGCACGAGGAAGTCTGCCGTGTTCATCCCCGCCGTGTAGAACTGGCGCGGGGAGATGTGGGGAAGACCGAGATGTTTCATCTTCACGGCCAAGTCCTCCGGCGTGGGTGCCGAGTTGTTGGTGAGAAACAGGAAGGGGATGCCTTGTCGCTGCATTTGTTCCACAAACTCGCCCGCCCCCGGGAGCAGGTCCTTGCCCCGGTACATGACCCCATCCATATCGATCAGAAACGCTTTTTCCATAAATGATGTCCCCACCCTCTGGAGATCAGAGAGCTTGTCAGGAGGATGCCTTTCCCCTGAGCAACGCTCGTGCCAGCCCGAAGCACTTCCCTTCTTCCCCTCTCGATTTTGTTCCTTTCGGCGCCGACGGAGTCCCGACGGACCGCCACCCGAGCGGCCTCGCCGCACCTCACGTCAAAGCGCCTTGAACGTTTTGACCTTGCCGGACGTCCAATCCGCCGTATCACGATTGGCGATACTCGACAAGCTCTCCCATGAAACGACGACTCATTCTCCCTGCCCTGTTCGCTGCCCTATTCGGTCTGCTGCTGACCCCCGCGCTCCAGGCGGACAGCCCTTCCCTCAAAATCCTCAAGTTTGAGGCGACCTGGTGCGGTCCCTGCCAAC
The DNA here is from genome assembly GCA_964552315.1 of uncultured Akkermansia sp. Lineage (GTDB taxonomy): Bacteria > Verrucomicrobiota > Verrucomicrobiia > Verrucomicrobiales > DEV007 > Arctic95D-9. Next base: position 81,784 of record CAZKGI010000001.1, read on the forward strand.
AAATGAAACCCATTTTCGCCTCCGTGGCCAAGGAGACCTCTGGCGTGGCCTTCGAGAGCATCGACGTGGACAAGCAACCGGAGCTGGCGAAGCAATACAAAGTCAACGCCCTGCCCACGGTGGTGGCCGTCAAGGACGGGCGCGAGGTGGAGCGCCTCATCGGTTATCAATCCGAGGGCAAGCTGAAGAAGCTTGTCTCCAAACATCGCTGATCAGCGCTCAGCGCCGCAATGCCGGGGCGGCCTTCTCGGGGGCCGCTCTGATCACACTTCCGGCAGGTAGCGCGCCCGCAGGTGCGACACGAGGGCCCCTGCCGTCGCGGGAGTCCCCGCCGCCAGCGTGATGAGCTCTTCGGGCAAATAGAGGCTGCCGGCCTGGTGAATGCGAGTCCGCATCCAGTGGAGGAGCGGGGCGTAATCCGCGCTATTCATCCCCTCGGCGACGGCGGAATCCTGCCGGGCCGCTTGGGCGAGATGGGCCGCGTTGAGGTTGCCCAAGCTGTAGGTCGGGAAGTACCCAAAAATGGCCATGCTCCAGTGGATGTCCTGCAGGCAGCCTTCGGCGTCCTTGCGCACTGGAAGGCCAAAATAGGCCTCGAATCGACGATTCCACTCTCCCGGAAGGTCCGACACCGTCAGCTCCCCGCCAAAAAGGGCCATCTCCAGCTCGAAGCGAAGCAGGATATGGAGGTCGTAAGTGACTTCGTCCGCCTCGACGCGGATGTAACTGCGTTCGGCCTGGTTGACCGCCGCATAGAGGTATTCCGGGGACAGGCCCTCGAGATGGGGAAAATAATGAACGGCACGAGGGAGCCATTTTTCCCAGAAGCCGAGACTTCTCCCGACGTGGTTCTCCCAGAGACGGGATTGCGATTCATGCACGCCGAGGGAAACGGCCTGGCCGATGGGCTGACCGTGCCAGTCCTTGGGAAGCCCCTGCTCATAGAGCCCATGGCCCGCCTCATGGAGAACCCCGAAGAGGGAGCTGAGGAAATCCGCTTCGTCGTATCGGGTCGTGAGGCGCGTGTCATAGGGCGCCATGCCGGAACAGAAGGGATGCACGGCTGTGTCGATGCGGCCGGCCTCGAAATCGAAGCCTATGGACTCCGCCACTTCCCGGTTGAAGGCCTGTTGGCGCTCCACGGGATAGGACCCGACGAGAGGGCGACGATCCAGGGGAGCGCGAGAAGTGGCCTCTTCAACCACGGGGATGAGGGCTTCGCGCAACTGGCCGAGAGTGTTCGCCAGGGCCGCCGACGTGGCCCCCCGCTCGAAGCGATCAATCAGGGCATCGTAGAGCTTGTCCTCGTAGCCCCAGCACTCGGCCTGCTCGCGGGAGAGATCGACCAAGTGCTGCAAATGCGGGGCGAAACGGGAGAAATCGGACGCCTGCCGGGCCTCCGCCCAGGCGGCTTGGGCCAGCACCTTGGCCTGGGCGAGATCTTCGACCAACTTCTTGGGCAGGCGCACCGCCCGGTCGTATTCGTGACGCCATTCCCTGAGGTTGGCCCGTGCGAGCTCATCGGAAGCCTCCTCCTCTGTGGCCTCGGAAATCAGCTCCCCCACGATGGCAGCCGTGAAACGCTCGTGGACATAACCGCTGAACCAAGCCAATTGCTCGGCGCGGTAGGCAACGCCGCGCGATGGCAGCAGAACCTCTTGATCCCAGCCCAACAAGGCTGCGGTATCATTGACGAGCTGCAACTCCCTGGAGAGAGTCTTGAGGCGCTCGTAGGCACTGGCCATCTCCGGACGGAGGGGATTCAAGAAAGGCGCCGCGCGAGAGGGCTCACTGCTTGGAGGCGGCCTCACGCGCCAGATTGGCCATCACTTGGATGGAACCCGCCGAGAGTGTCCCCAGCACACCGGAGGGCTGCCCATCGATGATCCGCACGACGGTGATGCCCACAGGCTTGCCGTCGAGGGTGAAAACAGGAATGCCCTGGGCCGTGCCGGCGTCGGTGACAAAGAAGGTGCGCTCGCCCTTGAAAACACCGGTGATGCGGCCCATCACCAAGGTGGGCATGTAGCCGTAAACGGCCGAAGAGCGGGAGAGACCCACCACCTGGTCCGCCACGTCGGCCGTGGCGGCAAACTGGGAAAGATCGATCTTCTCAAACTTTTTGTTGAGGGCTTTCGCCTCGGCGGCGTCAGGCAGGATGAAGGCCACGTCGGCCTCGACGTCCTGACGCACCACCTTGCCGTGCAGCAGGGTCGTGTCTCCATAGCTGATCTCCACTTCGGAGAACTCGGTCAGGGCCGACTGGATGGTGACAATATTATCTTCCAGCTTGGCCTGCTGCCCATCCAGACCCACCGCGGCATCAATGGCGGAGTTGGAGACGACCAACAATCCATCATCACCGATGGTGACGCCCAGGGTGCGACGCTGTTGTTCGCGGTCGGGGAGCGGGTCGCCCGTCGTCTTGGCCTTCAGCAAGCCCTTGGCCGTGACGACCACCAGGGCCCCCTTGTGGTCCTCGAGCAGCTTGCGCGCCTTGGCTTCAATGGATTCCTCCTGCGCCTGGGCCAGAGGATGCCAGGCAAGCAGGGCGAGGAGAGGGAACAGAATGGGGAACGGTGCTTTCATATCAGCTAGGCAAAATTAGGATTGGAAAGATCCCCGGCCCCCGATGAGAATTCAGGCCCCGTCCCTCCTCGATAGGGTCGGACTTCGGCTTTATTTCCTTGGCCGGATGCGCTGGAGGTGCAGAAGCAGGCTCCAGCGCTCAGATCCAAGATCAGCGGGAGAGAAGTTCGACAACGAGCTGGACGTTGACCATCGTGTCGACCTCTTCGGCTTCCGGAAGGCGATTCACGGTACCGGTGAGCTTGTCGCGCTCGAAGCTCAGCCAGTCCATGACCGGACGGATCTGAGTCTGGTCTGCCGCGCGGTTGCCCAACTGCTGGGAGCGGGCGGACTCACTGACGCTGATGACATCCCCGGGCTTCACTTGGAAGGAGGGAATGTTGACGCGGCGTCCGTTCACCTTGATGTGACCGTGGCTGACGAATTGGCGCGCGGCACGACGGGTGCTGCCCAGACCCAGACGATAGACAACATTGTCAAGACGGCTTTCCAGAAGCTGCACCAGAATGTCACCGGTAATGCCACGGCGGCGCTGCGCCTCTTCGAAGTAGCGGCGAAACTGCTTCTCCAGGACACCGTACTGGAAACGAAGCTTTTGCTTCTCACCCAAAGCCACCGCGTAGTCGCTGCGCTTCTTGCGGGCACCACGGGCACCATGCTGACCGGGAGGGTAAGGACGGCGCTCAAGAGCCTTGGAGGGACCGAACAGCGCCACGCCAAAGCGGCGGCTGATTCTGTCAGTGGGACCTGTGTATCTGGCCATATCGTAAAAGTCTTGCAGTCTCGAATCGCTAACACCCAACCATCAGACGCGGCGGGCCTTCTTGGGGCGGCAACCATTGTGCGGAACGGGGGTGACGTCCTTGATGCGGGTCACCTCGATTCCGATTCCCTGAACCGCACGGACGGCGGATTCCCGACCCGCACCCGGGCCCTTGACGCGGACCTCGGCCTGCTTGAGACCGTGCGCCATGGCTTGGCGGCAAGCGTCCTGGGCCACAATCTGCCCCGCATAAGCGGTGCTCTTGCGGGATCCGCGGAAGCCCATCTTACCCGAGCTGGACCAGCCGATCACGTTGCCATTGGCATCACTGACCGAAACGATGGTGTTGTTGAAAGTAGAGGCGATGTGAACGACGCCGGCGTGGACGTTCTTGCTCCCCTTGGCCTTGAGGATCTTGGGCTTCTCAACCCCCTCGGCGCTCTCCATTTCAAGGAAGATGTCCTCGGCGGTGCGGGGACGCTCCTTCTCCTTGGGCGCCTCCACCGGGGCGGCAGACGCTGCGTTCGCGGCAGCCCCCTCGGCGGGAGCGACTGCGGTTTCTTCGGGAAGATTCTCTTCGGACATAGTCGCGGTCGTTCAGGATCGTTCAGACATTACTTGCGGATCACGCCCACCGTCTTGCGCTTGCCCTTGCGAGTCCGCGCATTGGTGGAGGTGCGCTGGCCACGCACAGGAAGCCCCCGGCGATGACGAATACCGCGATTGCAGTTGATGGACGTCAGGCGCTTCAGGTGCGTTTGCAACTCGCGGCGAAGATCCCCTTCGATCATGATTCCGCCACCCGTGATCGCGTTGGCAATGCGCGCCAACTGCTCTTCACTGAGCTCACCCGTACGGATATCGGGATCAATCCCTGCTTCCTCAAGGATCTTGGTCGCGGTTTTCCGGCCAATACCAAAAATATAGGGAAGCGAGGCCTCGATGCGCTTCTCGTTCGGGATTTCGACTCCGAGTAGACGTGCCATGTTTAATTACAGTTGGAATTGATCAGCCCTGGCGCTGCTTGTGGCGCGGGTTCGTGCAGATGACACGCAGTACCCCATGCCGCTTGATGATGCGGCATTCGCTGCAGAGACGTTTCACGGATGGCCTGACTTTCATGGGAGGAAAGGAATATAATGTGCCGTCATCTGGGAGTTCTCGCCTTGCTCCTGAGGAACGGGCTCGATTGGCGACCGGGACTCCACGGGGGGATCCGGCTCCCGGAAAAGGGCGGCGCGCCGAGTAATGGGCGCGGGGAGGGAATGTTTACTACACTTTTCATGTCCCGCAACCGCTCTTTGTCTGAATCCGCCAATTTTTGAAAAGTTTTTTTGCCTGTCGGTATCAATCCCGCCCTTATCAGCTCTCGGCGGGGAAACTGCGCTCGCGTGGCGTCAGGATTTCAGGCTCCCCATCCGTCACCAAGACCATGTGTTCGAAGTGAGCCGACAGGGCCCGATCGGCGGTGATCACGGTCCACTTGTCCTCGAGAATGAGCACCTCTTCACCGCCGGCATTCACCATGGGCTCGATGGCCAATACCATGCCCGCCTCCAGGCGCGGATTCTTAAAGTGACGCGAAGACATCTCCGCGGGGTCCCAATAGTTGGGGACCTGAGGCTCCTCGTGCAGCTGGCGACCCACGCCATGGCCGACGAATTGCTTGACGACGGTAAATCCGCGCGGCGCGACGTAGGCTTCGACCGATCCACAGAGCGTGGAGAGATACTCTCCGGCGCGCGCATGGGAGATCGCCTCATAGAGGGAGGCCTCTGTCGCGGACAAGAGCGGAATGGCCGAGGCCGGCATCGGGCCTGCCGAGACACTCTTGGCATTGTCACCGATCCACCCCTCCTTGGTGAGAATGCCGACATCGATCTTGACGATGTCCCCCTCGAGCAATTCCCGCTTGCCGCCTATGCCGTGGACGACCTCCTCGTTGATGGAGATGCAGGTGTAGGCGGGAAAGCCCTTGTATCCGAGGAAGGCGCTCTTGCAGGATCGATCCGCCATGAAATCCGCGGCCGCCTGGTCGAGTTCGCCGGTGGTGATCCCGGGGCGCACCAGAGCACAAGTGCGGGTGAGCACCTCGGCGGCAATGGCACCAGCCTCGCGAAGCCCGTCCAATTCGCTGCCCCGACGGAGCTGGATTCTCGACTTTCGCTTCGCCATGAGGGTCGACAAAATGCGCGGAACCGCGCCGGTCACTGGGAGGCCACTTGGTAGTAGACCAGGCCCCCGATGACCAGAATGGCTGCGAGAATCAGGAGGTAAAGGATCTGGTTGCTGCTGGCGGGGGCACCGACCGCCCCGGCGCGGTCAAAACGACCCCGAATGCGCCCCCGGCGCAGGAAGCCGTCGTAATGACGCTGGATGAGGTGGGTTTCCACCTGGCGCATCACGTCGAGCAAGACCCCGACCATAATGAGAAGGCCCGTGCCCCCGAAGAACTGGGCCGCCAAGGGCGGAACCCCCATGAGGGCGGTGAGGATCGGAGGCAGGATGGCCACGATGGTCAGGAAGATGGCGCCGGCAAAAGTCAAGCGACTCATCGTGCGGTCGAGGAACTCGGCAGTGGGCTTGCCGGGACGGACCCCGGGAATGTAGCCCCCATTCTTTTTCAACTCGTCGGCGATCTGGTTGGGCTGGAACATGGTGGCCACCCAGAAGTAGCTGAAGAAGAAAATCATCAGGCCAGTGAGCAGGTAGTAGATCCAGGCGCTGCTGCCGCCGCCACCACCCATGATCTGCATAAAGCGTTGGGCCCATGCCTCGTTCGGAAAGATCCAGGCGATGATCTGCGAGGGGAACATCAGGATGGCCTGGGCAAAGATGATCGGCATGACACCGGCATAGTTGACCTTCAGGGGCATGTGCTGGGTCTGGCCGCCGTACATCTTGCCACCGCGGACCTGCTTCGCATAGTTGATGGGAACGCGGCGCTGCGCCTGGGTGATGGCGATCACGGCGGCGATCACGAAAACGAGGAAAGCCAGCAGGGCCACCAATTGGAAGGGGCGCACCAGCGAATCGCCCGCAGAGGCCACGTAGGTGTTGTAGACCTGATAGAGCGCAGCCGGCAGGGCATAGATGATGTTGGCCGTGATGATGATGGAAACACCGTTGCCAATCCCCCGTTCGGTCAGCTGGTCGCCCAGCCAGAGCAGGAACATCGCACCCGCGGTAATGATGATCACCGTCTGCAGGATGAAGAGAGGACCGGCGTCGGGCACCAACTCCTTGTTGGAGCCGCTGGCGATGTCTCGCAGGAAGGGGTTGGCCTCCGGTGTGACCAGGGATTGCGCCAGCATGTAGCCCTGGAAGACACAGAGCACCACGGTGAGGACGCGCGTGTAGAAGTTGATCTTCTGCCTACCCCCTTCTTCCCGGGCGAGTTTCCCGAGTGTGGGAACCACAGCGGTGAGCAGCTGCATCATGATCGATGCGCTGATGTAGGGCATGATGCCCAAGGCGAAGAGCGCCGAGTTCTGCAGGCCACCGCCGCTGAAGACGTTCATCATGGCCAGCACGGCGGTAAGGCCATGACTGTCCTCCGACTTCTTCTGGACTTGAGTGTACCACTCGTGCAGGACGTTTTCGTCAACGCCGGGAAGGGTGATCACCGCGCCCAAGCGCACGATGACAACGACGAGCAGGGTGAACAGAATCCGGGAACGAAGTTCCGGGATCTTAAGGCTGTTGGTGAAGGCAGAGATCATCGTTCGGGCGGAAGGAAAAAAGGAAACCGGAATTTGGAGCTAGGCTCCCTCAAGAGGCGGCGACGCTGCCCCCGGCTTTCTCGATTTTCTCCTTCGCCGCGGCCGAGACCTTGTCAACGGAAACCGTGAGCTTCCGGCTGAGATCACCCTTGGCAAGGATCTTGACCCCGTCCCAGACTCCCTTGACCAAACCGGCCTCGCGAAGGCTGGCCTCGTTCACTTCGTCGCCGTCGGCAAACTTGGCCTCGAGCGTGGAGAGGTTGACCACCGCGTAGCGGGTCTTGAACTGGGCGTTGTTGAAACCCTTCTTGGGAAGACGACGAGCCAGTGGCATCTGTCCCCCCTCGAAGCCCGGACGGATCGAGGCCCCGGCACGGGCCTTTTGCCCCTTGTTGCCTTTACCGGACGTGCGACCAAGGCCAGAGCTCTCACCGCGACCAACGCGACGGCGGCGATGCTTCGATCCGGGTGTGGGTTTCAGTTCGTGGAGTTTCATGGGATTGGATTCCTTCGGGAAAATAGGGGGAGATTAGAGAGCTTTCTTCTCGGCGAGACGCTTTCCACGGGCAGAGTAGATCTGCTCCTTGGTGCGAAGCTGCTCCAAGGCATTGAGAGTTGCCTTGACGACGTTGGCGGGGTTGTTCGACCCCATGGACTTCGCCAGCAGATCCTTGATGCCCGCGGCTTCCACAACGGCGCGTACGCCACCACCGGCGATCAGACCGGTCCCCGGAGAGGCGGGGAACAGGAGCACGCGAGCGCCACCGTGTTCACCAACCACCGGATGGGGAATGGTATTCTGAGTGATGTTCACCGGCACCATGTGCTTCTTGGAAGCCTCGCTGGATTTCCGGATGCATTCGGAAACTTCCTGAGCCTTGCCGAAACCAAAGCCGACCCGGCCTTCGCGATCGCCGCTGACGACGAGAGCGCTGAAGCTGAAGCGACGACCACCCTTGACCACCTTGGAGCAACGATTGATGTGCACCACCTTTTCGAAGGTGTTCTCGGAAACTTCGCGAGACGAGGCCGGAGCACTGGCGCGGAGAATCTCCTCGGCCCGCTTCAGCTTGTCGAAACGGGTGTCCCCGGGCGCCTCCACAGCCGGAGCCGCTTCTTCCGCGGTGGCTTCCACCGCGATTTCGGGATTGACGGCAGCCTCCAGCTCCTCGTTCGGCTCGGCGGTGGCGTTTTCGTTCAGAGTTTCGTCGCTCATAAATCGATGATCAGAAGTTGAGGCCCCCTTCGCGGGCCGCGTCGGCGAGGGCCTTCACCTTGCCGTGATAGGGAAATCCACCGCGGTCGAACACCACGTGCTCGACCTTGGCCGCCTTCGCCTTTTTGGCGAGGGCTTCGCCAACCTTGGCCGCGGCTTCCTGGTTCGCCCCCTTCACGGAGGATCCTTTTTCCAGAGTCGAGGCCGCGGCGAGGGTGCGCCCGGTGGTATCGTCGATGATCTGGGCATAGACGTTCTGGTTGGAGAAGTGTACGGCGAGACGGGGACGTTCCGTCGTTCCGGCGATCTTCTTCCGAATGCGGCGACGCACTTTGGCGCGGGCCTGTTTGCGGATGTATAGGCTCATGGACAGGTACCAGTGGAATATTATCGCTTGACGCTCTTGCCTTGTTTGCGGCGGACTTGTTCGCCCTTGTAGCGAACCCCCTTGCCCTTGTAGGGCTCGGGCGGGTAGTAGGAACGGACGTCGGCAGCGAACTGCCCGACCAATTGCTTGTCAATGCCCTCGATCTTGATGTTGGTGTTGTTCTCGACGGTCACCGCGATGCCGTCGGGAATGGGGTGCAGCACCGGATGGGAGAAGCCCAGGGAGAGGTCGAGGGCCTTGCCCTTGACGGCCGCACGGAAGCCGACGCCGATGATTTCGAGCTCCTTCGTGAACCCTTGCACCACGCCTTCGACCATATTCGCCACCAGGCTGCGGGCCGTGCCGTGCATGGCGCGGACTTCGCGATCTTCCGACTTGCGGGTGACCGTCAGGGTGCCGCCGTCCTGCTCGATTCCGAGCCCGGAGGGCAGAGACCAGCTGAGCTGCCCCTTCGGTCCCTTGACCGAAATCTCCCCGTCCTCCTGGACGTTGACCTCCACCTTGTCCGGGATGGTGATCTGTTTTTTACCGATGCGCGACATGATATAGCGGTGTTAGGAATTCCAATTGAACGCGGCGCCTCACCAGACCAGGGCGAGAAGCTCGCCGCCGAGATTGTTTTTACGGGCGGTGTGTCCGGCCATGATCCCCTTGGAAGTGGAAACGATGGCAATGCCCATGCCTCCGAGCACCTTGGGGATCTCCTCGCAACCCACGTAGCGACGCAGACCGGGGCGACTCACCCTCTTGAGACCCTTCAGCGCGGGGACGTTCCCGGCATAGCGGGGCTTCGCCTTGAGCTGGGCGCTGGCGCCCTCGCCCGTCTTTTCAAAGGACCATAGATAACCCTCCTCCTTGAGGATGCGGGCAATCTCCTCCTTCACTTTGGAGTAGGGGGCGGTGAAATCCTCTTTGTGCGCCAGGGTGGCGTTCTTGAAGCGCACGAGAAAGTCAGAAATGGGATCGGAGACGACAGCCATGGTTCCGGGATCTGGGATGGTGGGTTGCGAAGGGAATGAGGTTACGCGGCAGAGCCGGATTTGCGGAAGGGGAAGCCGAGCAGTGTCAGCAACTCACGGGCCTCGTTGTCAGTCTTGGCGCTGGTCACGATCGTGAGGTCAAAGCCAATGTTGCGGGTCACCTTGTCTAGCTCGATCTCGGGGAAAATGGTGTGGTCGGAGATCCCGCAGGTGTAGTTCCCGTTGCCGTCGAAGGACTTCGAGGGAAGGCCGCGGAAGTCGCGGATGGTCGGCGCCGCCACGTTGATGAATCGGTCGAGGAACTCCCACATGCGGGCCCCGCGCAGGGTCACGCGCGCCCCGATGACGTCACCGGCGCGCAGCTTGAAGTTCGAAATGGCCTGGCGAGCCTTAGTGGCGACGGCGCGCTGGCCCGTGATCTTTCCGAGGTCCTCGATCACCGCTTCCGCAGCGGCCTTGCGGTCTTCGGCCTTACCGAAACCAACATTGAGGACAACCTTTTCGATCACGGGGATCTGGTGGACGTTGCCGTAGGCAAACTTCTCTTTGAGGCCGGGAACGACCTTCTCCTTGTAAACCGACTTGAGCGCGGGTTGCATAGCCTTGATTCCTCGTGCGTGGGATTACTTGCTGGCCAGCTTCACATTCGAGATGTGAATGGGGCCTTCCTTTTCGATGATCCCCCCCTCGGGGCGATCTTGGGTGGGCTTGGCGTGCTTCTTGATCAGGCGGACGCCTTCCACCAGCACCTGGGACTTTTCGGGGAAGACCTGGAGGACCTTGCCCTTCTCGCCCTTGTGGTTGCCGGTGATGACGACGACTTCGTCGCCTTTCTTGACGTGAGTCTTGATACGCTTGGCCATGGTAATTGCCCTCTTGTAAATGGGATGGGGAGGATCAGAGCACCTCGGGGGCGAGGGACACGATCTTCATGAAATTCTTCTCGCGGAGCTCGCGAGCCACGGGACCGAAGATACGAGTGCCCTTGGGGTTCTTGTCCTTGTCGATGATCACGATCGCGTTGTTGTCGAAGCGCAGCACCGATCCATCGCTGCGGCGAATCGGGGCGGAGGTGCGCACCACCACGGCGCGGACCACGTCACCCTTCTTGACGTTGGCGGTGGGTATGGACTCGCGGATGTGCGCGGTGACGATGTCCCCGACATTGGCGTGGCGGGACCGGGTGCCGAGCACGCCGATCATTTTGGCGACGCGGGCGCCGGTGTTGTCGGCCACCTGCACCTTGGATTCCATCTGGATCATGGCTTGAGAAGGAGTTGGAGTTTTAGTCGGGTTGACAAGGGGATCGGATCTCAGTGGGACAGGATCTCCTTGAGGATCCAGCACTTCTTCTTGCTGAGCGGACGGGTTTCCTCGATCAGGACGCGATCACCAACCTTGGCTTCCCCGTTCTCGTCGTGGGCGAAGAAGGCCGTGGTGCGCTTCACGATTTTCCGGAAACGCGGATGGGGAACGCGACGGCGCACCTCGACCACGATCGTCTTCTGCATCGCGTCGGAGGTGACCACACCCACGCGGGTCTTGCGCAGACCGGGCTCGCTCTTCTTTTCTGACTCGCTCATCGTTGCTGGATCAAATTAGGGATATTGTGGCAGGGGCTCAGGCTTGCCCGACGCGACGCGCACTAAGGACGGTTTCAATTCGGGCCACCTCGCGACGAAGCGTGCGCAGGCGGGCCGGATTTTCGAGCTGGCCCGCCTCCTTCTGGACGCGGAGCATGAGGGATTCCTCTTTCAGTTCGCGACGGCGGGCCGTCAGTTCCTCGACGGTCAGCTCACTCAGATTTTTGATGGACTTGGACATGGGGTCAGCTCCTCGATCGAAATTGCATCATTGCTCGGCACGGCTCACGAAGCGGCAGCGCACACCGAGTTTGTTGGAGGCGAGGCGAAGCGCCTCTTTGGCGGCGGATTCCGGCACGCCGGAGATCTCAAACATCATCGTTCCGGGGCGCACGACGGCCACCCAGGCATCGACCGGGCCCTTACCCTTACCCATCCGGGTTTCCGGGGGGCGGGCGGTAATCGGCTTGTGCGGGAAGATGCGAATCCAGACCTTCCCCTTCCGCTTGAGATAGCGGTTGATCGTGATCCGGCAGGCTTCGATTTGGCGGTTCGTGATCCAGCCGCGCCCAAGGCACTGCAGACCGAACTCGCCGAAGCTCACTTTGGTTCCACGCGTGGCGTTGCCCGCGCGGCTACCGCGGTGCGTCTTGCGAAATTTTACTCGTTTGGGGATCAGAGGCATGACTAGTCTCCTGAAACGTTCGGGTTCTTATGAGGCGGCTCAGCGGGGATATCAGACACTCGCCTGGTCGCGGCGCGGCGGACGGGATCCACCCTGAGAACGGGCACCCCCATCACGGCGAGGCGGACGCTTGGGCCCTTCACCGGGAACTTCTTCTTTCTTCGTGATCCACACCTTGACGCCGATGACGCCCCAGGTGGTTTCCGCCTCGGCGAAGCCGTAGTCGATGGGCACCCGAAGGGTTTGCAGCGGGACCTTGCCCTCGCGATAGGATTCGGCCCGGGCGATGTCGGCCCCACCGAGACGACCAGCGCAGCGGATGCGGATGCCATCGGCCCCGAAATCCATGGCCGTCTGGATGGCTCGCTTCATGGCGCGGCGGAAGGAAACGCGGCGCTCGAGCTGGGTCGCCACCTGGGCGGCCACCCAGGCAGAGTCGAGTTCCGGCTGCCGGATCTCGCTGATGTCGATCTTGACCTGGGCTCCACTGCACATCTTGCTGATGTCCGCAGTCATCACTTCGATCTCCTGACCGCGCTTGCCGATGATGAGACCGGGACGGGACGTGTGGAGGGTCACCCGGACGCTGTTCCAGGCCCGCTCGATGACGACGCGGGAAACCGCCCCCTTCTGCAGGCGATTCTCCAGATAACGGCGCACCTTGAGGTCAGCGTGGAGCTGGTTGGCATAGTCGCCCTTGGGCGCATACCAGCGCGACTGCCAATCCTTGCTGACGGCGAGCCGGAACCCGATCGGATGTACTTTCTGTCCCATAATCAATAAACGTTAATGGTCGGATCAGTTCCCTTGCTTCCCTTCGGCGAGCTCCTTCGCTTGGGCGATCCAGTTGTCCCGCTCGACGCGACCTTTGATCGAAATCAGCTCCTCGAGCTTTTCGACGTTCCGTTCGGTCCAGCTCGCGATCTGCTCGAATCGGTAAATGCCGACGGAATTGAGCTTTTCCTCGAGGGCCGGCCCGACGCCACTGAGCAGTTTCAGGTCGTCGGTTACGGCGGGGGGGGAGTCATAGACCATTCCGAGGCCTTCGTCAAGCCTCGGCGTCTCGCTCTCAGCGGATTTCGCCTTGGGCTTGGTCTCCGCCTTGGCCTTGCCGGCCTGGGTTTGGGCCTTGGCACTGACGTTGCTAGCCTTGGCCTTCGCCTTCGCAGGCACCTCTTCGTCGGAAAGGATCACGGTGAGGTGGCTGGTGCGCTTGAGGATGGCACCGGCCGAACCACGGGCCCGGGCCTTGAAACGCTTGAAGGTCGGCCCTTCGCCCACGACCGCACTTTTCACGTAAAGGCCTTCGACGGGCAGCTCGAAATTGTTTTCGGCATCCGCCAGGGCGGTCTTCATGGTCTTGCTGAAGAGCCTGGCCCCTTTCCGGGGAGTAAAGCGCAAAAGGTCGAGCGCGTCAGAGACGGGCAGCCCTTGAATCTCGCGAGCCACATCGCGGGCTTTGCGCGCAGAGATGCGGGCGAATTTGTAGGTCGAGATGACGTCCATGGTACTGATCGGGTTGTCGCTTAGAAATTGTTCTGTTCTGGGAGGAGCCGGATTCCATCTCCGACCTGCACCTCGCCCGCCTCGGCGAGCCGCTCTTGGAGAACGGCGCCAGAAATGGCGTCTCGCACGTCGACGACGAGGGCGGAATAAAGGGGGCGCCCTTCTCTCAGGAGGGCCAGGGGAGTGCCGATGCGGAGGCCACTGCGCTGACCGGCATCAATGACGACCAGTCCAATGGCGTCGTCAACGCTGACGACGCGGGCCTTGGAGAGATCGGTGGGGTCACTGGCGGCCGCCGGACTCGATGAGAGGCTCGCATTGGCCGCCGCCAGGGCCGCGTCGGCTTCCGAGCGGATCTTGGCGTCGAGCTGGGGCGTCACCGCCAGCACTTTGAGGAAGGTTTCACTGAGGCGACGAAGCGCGGCCGCCCGTCGCTCGCTTTCCTGACTGAGGATATCGAGGTCACGCACGGCCTTGAGAAGGCGCTGCTCGATGGAGGACTCGTCCGGAGAGATCAGGTCCACGCCGAGGGCCTGGAGTCTCAACTCCGTTTCCCGGGCGGCATGCATCTGCTCTTCGCTCACCCGGACGGCCTCGGCGAGGCTTTCCACCACGGCGCGACGCCGGGTCTCGGCCTCTTCGGCCCTGGCATTGGCCGCCTCCACCTGCTCCTGAGCCAGCTTGAGGGCCACGCGAAGCTCCTTGAGCTCGACGGAGTCCTCGGCCCAGGCGGCGGAAGCCGTCCACAGACCCGCCACGGCAAACGCCAGAGTGGCGAGCCGGATGCGAAGGTTCTGGGGACGATGCTTCATGTCAGGGATATCAATTCAGGCAGCCAAAGGCCAGGATACTCAGCCCTTGATCTTGGGATTGTGGCCGCTGTGGCCGCCGAATTTCCGGGTCAGGGAAAACTCCCCGAGCTTGTGCCCGACCATGTTCTCGGTCACGAAGACCGAATTGAACTCCTTGCCATTGTGAACAAGGAAGGTGTGGCCCACGAAATCCGGGGTGATCATGGAACGGCGCGACCAAGTCTTGATCGGACGCCGTTGGCCCGACGCATTCATGTCGTCGATCTTGGCCAGCAGCTTGTGATCCACGAAGGGACCCTTTTTCAGTGAACGACCCATAATAGTTTCTCTCTGGATTCAAATTCGGTTTCAGGACATCAACGACGGCGCTTCTTCGTCCGGCGACGCTCGACGATAAACTTGTCGCTGCCCTTGTATTTCTGGCGAGTCTTCTGACCCTTGGTGTGCCCCCAGGGGCTCTTGAGGTGTTGGCGACCCCCACCGGACTTCGACTTGCCCTCACCACCACCGTTGGGGTGGTCAACGGGGTTCATCGCCATGCCGCGGACCGTCGGACGGACACCGAGCCAGCGGCTCCGGCCCGCCTTGGCGCTAACCACCTGGTTGTGCTGGACGTTGCCGACTGTTCCGATCGTCGCGTAGCAGCTGGTGTGGATGCGGCGAATTTCACCGGAGGGAAGCTTGACCAGGGCGTAGTGGCCTTCGCGGTTGGACAGGACACAGCTCTGGCCGGCGCTGCGGGCGATCTGGCCTCCGCGTCCCGGGGTCAATTCGACGTTGTGAATGGTGGAACCGGTGGGGATGTGGCTCAGCGGCAGGGCGCAGCCAACTTTCACCGGAGCTTTTTCACCGGCAGCCACTTCGGCACCGACTTCCAAGCCGCGGGGGGCGAGGATGTAGGAACGCTGACCGTCGGGGTATTCGATCAGGGCGATCCGGGCGCTGCGGTTGGGATCGTATTCGATCGTCAGGACCTTGGCGGCCTCGTCGCGACGAGAGCGCTTGAAGTCGATGAGACGATACTTGCGCTTGTGGCCACCCCCGCGGTGGCGGCAGGTGATGCGCCCGTTGTTGTTCCGCCCACCCGACTTCTTCAGGGGACGACAAAGGCTCTTCTCAGGGGAGGAAGCGGTGATCTCCTCGAAGTCGGGGAGAAGCTTGTACCGGCTCGAGGGCGTGATCGGACGATAAGATTTCAAGGCCATGGCTCTTGCGGGAGGTGGACGGTTAGACGAATTCGATGGACTCGCCGTCCGCGAGACGGACGAAGGCCTTCTTCCAGTTCTTGGTGCGGCCGGATCCGGCACGGCCGGCACGCTTCTTCTTGCCTTGGTAGTTCGCGGTGCGGACGTCGGCGACCTTCTTGCCGAAGAGCCGCTCGACCGCATCCTTGATCTCAAGCTTGTTGGCCCGGCGATCCACCTTGAAGACGTATTCGTTTTGCTTCTCGGTGAGCAGAGTGGCCTTCTCGCTCAGTTGGATCGTATCGATGACTTGGAAAATGTCTTTCATGGGGATTCCTTTCCTCGCTTCAGTTGGCAGTACGAGCTGCCAGAATTTCGAGAGCCGGCTCCAGCACGACGATCTTGCTGTAGTGGAGAAGCTGCTCAGTGTTGACTTCGTGGGCGGAAATCAGCAGGGCAGACTGGACGTTGCGCGCCGCCCGCTTGGTTTCCTCGCTGAACTCGTTGCCAACAACGAGGACCCGACGCGCGTCACCGGCGATCTCGCCGATCTGCTTGACAAAGGCCTTGGTCTTCCCGTCGGCGACCGCGAAGGAGTCCACCGTGAGAACATCACCCGCCTCGATGCGGGCCGTGAGCGCCTTGGAGAAGGCGAGGCGACGTGTCGCCCGGTTCACCTTCTTGGAATAGTCGCGGGGCTTCGGACCGAAGGCAACTCCACCTCCGCAGTGGTGCGGGGGATTGTTGCCGCCCTGACGGGCTCGACCGGTACCCTTCTGACGAAAGGGCTTCTTCCCCGTGCCGGACACTTCGCCACGGGTCTTGGTGTTTGCGCTGCCGCTGCGGCGGTTCGCCTGCATCGCCACGATCACGTCGTGAACGGCCTGGCGTCCGCGGTCCGCATCCTCAACGAGGGTGAGTTTCGCGTTCTTCGCGCCTTCGAGATTGAGAGTCTTCGCTGCCATGGTGGTGGTACTTTACCGTAGGTGGGTTTTCTGGCGGAGAGCGTTAGGGCGCTCAGCCTTCAGCTTGGGCCTGCACGTTCTTCTCAGGGGCCTCTTTCTTCTTGGCCGGGCGAATGACGACATAACCACCCTTGGCGCCGGGAACCGCCCCGCTCACCAGAAGGACCTTGTCCTCAACACGCTTCTGGACGATGCGCAGGTTCTGAATGGTCTTGCGCTCGTTGCCCTGCCGTCCCGGCATGGCCTTGCCCTTCCAAATGCGGCCCGGATCCGTGCCGGCGCCAACACCCCCGGTCCGGCGGTGCATCATGTGACCGTGCGTCTGGGGCTGACCAGAGAAGTTGTGGCGGCGCATGACGCCTTGGAAGCCCTTCCCCTTGCTGGTGCCGATGACGTCGACCCACTGCCCTTCGTCGAAGAGATCCAAGCCCGGATGCTCGCTGTCGGGAAGTTGTTCGTCGTTCTCCAGGCGGAATTCCAGAAGCTTGCGCTTCGGCGAGACGCCGTTGGCCTTGAGGTGACCAGCTTCGGCGCGGCTCAGGCGAGACTCCTTCTGGTCGTCATAGCCGACCTGCACCGCTGCGTAGCCGTCCTTGTCCGTGGTTTTCTTTTGCACAAAAACGTTGTCGCTCACGTCGATGACGGTCACGGCGATGGCTTCCCCCTCTTCATTGAAGATGCGGGTCATGCCGACTTTTTTTCCGATTAATCCGATGCTCATTGCAGTCGTCCTGATGGAGGTTCCCGGGTTCTCGGACCCGTCAGATCTTGATGGTGATGTCCACGCCCGCCGGGAGATTGAGCTTCTTCAGCTCGTCAACGGTGCGCGAGGTGGGCTCGACGATATCGAGAAGGCGCTTGTGGGTACGAATCTCGAACTGTTCGGCCGACTTCTTGTTGACGTGGGGAGAGCGGTTCACGCTGAACTTCTCGATGCGAGTCGGAAGCGGGATCGGACCGGCGACGCGGGCTCCGGTGCGTTTCGCGGTTTCCACGATGTCGAGCGTCGACTTGTCGAGAAGTCGAGAATCGTAGGCCCGGAGGCGGATTCGAATACTTTGTCCCTGCATTGCTGTTAGTCCGTTGAGGTTAGAAAGAGTTGATGCGTGTCACACGTATTGGGCCGTCATGCGCTCGAGAACCGCAGCCGGCACTTCTTCAAAGCGGAGCGGCTCCATCGAGAAACCGGCCCGCCCCTTGGAAAGGCTGCGCATGTCCGTGGCATAGCCGAACATTTCGGCCATGGGCACTTCAGCTTTCACTTGGCTGAACCCGACCCGCGAATCCACTTCAGCGATCCGTCCGCGGCGACGGTTCAAATCTCCGATGATGTCGCCCTGGAATTCATCCGGAACATCCACGACCACTTGCATGACCGGTTCCAGAAGAATGGGATCTGCGGCGGCAAAAGCCGCGCGCATCGCCAAGATGGCAGCTATCTTAAAGGCCTGTTCGTTGGAGTCAACCTCGTGACTGGATCCTCCGAGAAGTTCCACGTGCAGGTCGACGACCGGATAGCCAAGGATCACGCCGTTGTTGAGGGCTTCGCGGATCCCGGTTTCACAGGCGCCAATGAATTCCTTGGGAATTTCGCCGTCGGTAACGCGATTTTCCACCGTGATACCGCGCCCCCGCTCATTCGGCGAAATGCGGAGGATGACGTGGCCATATTGCCCCTTGCCGCCGGTCTGCTTGACCAGCTTGTATTCGCCCTCGGCCGCCTTGGTCACGGCCTCGCGATAGGCGATCTGCGGTTTGCCCGCATTGGTGCGCACCCCAAATTCAGACTGGAGGCGCGATTGGATGATTTCGAGGTGAAGCTCGCCCATCCCCGCGATGATGGTCTGCCCCGTTTCTTCGTTGGTGGACACCAGGAAGGTGGGATCCTCCTCGGCGAGGCGGCGTAGAGCCTCGGTCAACTTGTCGGAATCCGCGGTGGTCTTGGGCTCCACAGCCATGGAGATCACCGGATCCGGGAAGGCCGGCGGCTCCAGCATGATGTCGAAGCCCTCGGCGTGCAGCGTGTCCCCCGTGCGAACATTCTTCGGTCCCACGATGGCGGCAATGTCACCCGCATAGCAGGTTTCGATGTCTTTGTGGTCGCTGGATTGGATCTGGATGAGCCGGCCAATCCGCTCCGCCCGCCCCGTGCGGGAATTGAAAATCTTGTCTCCTTTGGAAACGGTACCTGAGTAGACCCGTATGAAGACCAGTTTGCCGACGAACTTGTCGGACCAAAGCTTGAACGCCAAAGCACAGAATTGGCCCTGATCGCTCGGGGGCGCCTCGAGCACGGTCGATTCCTCGCCCACCTTCATGCCTTGCGCCGCCGGAATGTCGAGCGGGCTGGGCAGGTAATCCACCACGGCGTCAATGAGGAACTGGATCCCCTTGTTCTTGAAAGCCGACCCCCCGATCACGGGCACCAGGGTGTTGGCAATCGTGGCGCGACGCAGCCCCGCCTTGATGTGGGAGGGAAGAATCTCGGCCTCCTCGAGATACAGGGTAGCGATTTCGTCATCGACCTCCGCCAGAGCCTCCAGCAGCGATTGGCGGGCCCGCATCGCGAGCTCCCTCTGTTCCTCGGTCAGCTCGGCCGTTTCGTAGGTGGACCCGAGGACATCGTCGTCGGAGTAAAGGATGGCCTTGAGGTTGATGACGTCGATCTGCCCACAAAGCGTCTCCTGGGAACCGAGCGGCAGCAGCACCGGATGGGCATTGGCCCCGAGCTTGGCGCGCACATCGGCCACGGCGGCCTCAAAATCCGCCCCGACCCGATCCATCTTGTTGATGAAAATGAGGCGCGGGACGCCGTATTTGTCCGCCTGACGCCACACCGTCTCGGACTGGGGTTGAACCCCGGCCACCCCGCAGAAAACCACGATCGCCCCATCAAGCACCCGCAGGGAACGCTCCACCTCGGCAGTGAAGTCCACGTGACCAGGAGTGTCGATGATATTGACGCGATGCGGCTCCCCCGGAGAGGCCTTGTAGACACCGGCATCATCACGCTGCGTCCATTCGCAAGTGACCGCCGCCGAGGTGATCGTAATGCCACGGGCACGCTCCTGCTCCATCCAGTCGGTCGTGGCCTGACCGTCGTGCACCTCACCGATCTTGTGGATCGCCCCCGTATAGAAGAGGATCCTCTCCGTGAGAGTGGTCTTGCCTGCATCGATGTGGGCCGCAATCCCGATATTGCGCGTCCGCTCAAGCGGAAAGGCGCGACCGGGCGCATTGTGACCACCACTCATCGATGGAGACGGGGACTGGAGAACAGCAGGCACCTGGATTACCAGCGGAAGTGAGCAAAGGCGCGGTTGGCCTGGGCCATCTTGTGGGTCTCGTCACGCTTCCGGATGACCACCCCTTGGTTGGTGCTCGCATCGCGGATCTCGTTGGCCAGGGCGATGTGCATCGGCGTCCCACGGCGATTGCGCGCCGCATTGACAATCCAGCGCATCGCCAAGGCTTCCTGACGATCCAGGGAAACTTCCAGCGGAACCTGGTAAGTGGCCCCACCGACGCGGCGGCTCTTCACCTCAACCCGAGGCTTGGCATTCTCCACGGCGCGGTTGAGCACCTCGACCGGATCGACCGACTCGGCCCCTTCATTGGCACGATCGATCGCTGCATAGACGATGCGCTCAGCAAGGGCACGCTTGCCCTGGCGCATGACCTTGGACACCAGCCGAGAGACCAGCGGACTATCGTAGCGAGCATCCCGACGCTCGGGCTTGCTGTAGACTCGTTTTCTTCGGGACATAGGATTATTTCGGTGAGAACCTGGAACATTCGTATCGCCGGAGAAAGGATCTGACTGACCACGTCAGTCAGTGCCTCACTCCTTCGGACGCTTTGCTCCGTATTTCGAGCGCGCCTGCTTGCGCTTGGCGACGCCGAGAGTGTCAAGGGCGCCACGCACGATATGATAGCGGACACCCGGCAAGTCTTTCACCCGACCACCGCGAACCAGCACGATCGAGTGTTCCTGGAGGTTGTGACCTTCACCACCGATGTAGGCGATGACTTCCTCCCCATTGGTGAGACGGACCTTGGCCACTTTACGGAGAGCCGAGTTCGGCTTCTTCGGCGTACGGGTATAAACCTGCAGACAGACACCGCGGCGTTGCGGGCAGTCGTCAAGCGCGGGAGACTTGGACTTCACAGGCTTGTCCTTTCTCCCTTTCCGTACGAGCTGGTTGATCGTGGGCATGGCGTTTCCGTCTTTGGCAAAATCTGGCACCCTTCGTGCTTCGTCTTCTTCTGCGCTTAGAAGCGCTTTTCCAGGACAAAGCCCCCGTTCCGCAGGATGCGATGGAGGAACGGAGGGGCGGGAATATAGGCGGTCTTCTGCCGGCCGCAACGGAATTTTATTTCAAATTTTCCGAAGGGCTCAAAAAGGACCTCTTTCCCTTTGAGGTCGATCCATTCTGTGCCCCGTCGTTGCGGCCGCAAGAGGCCCGCCGAGCGGGGAGTAGCAGGAGGCGGATTTGAACCGCCGACCAAAGGCTTATGAGTCCTCTGCTCTACCACTGAGCTATCCTGCCCTTTGTCACGGGAGGGTTAAGGAACTTTTTCCAGGCGAAATGTCAAGCATTCGCTTGCCCCGTCCCGTGAATTCTGGCCCCGCCCCTCCCCTTTGGCATTGACCTTCCCACGAGGTCTCGTCAGAATCCGGGCATGAACCGATCGATCACCACGGGACTTGCCCTGCTCCTTTTGCTCACCCAGCCACTGACTGCCCGGGAAATCCGCACGTTCACCAACAAGGAAGGCAAGCAGATCGAAGCCGAGCTGCTCGACCTGCGCGACGGAAAAGTCCGCCTGATGGTCAACCGAAGGCCCTTCGACGTTCCCCTGGAGAGCCTTTCGGAAGAGGATCAAACCTTCCTCAAGGAATGGGACCTCAAACGCCAGGGCAAGGAAGACGAACTTTATTACAGCGAGCTCATTTTCCAGGACGATTTCGAGAAGGACGGATTCGGCGAGCGCTGGGGACACTACAAGAGCGCCAGCCTCGTCAAGGGCGGCGTCCTCATCGGGAAAACCGTCAATATCGAGGACCACGCGGGAGTCGATTCGATCCGCTTCGAGGAAGGCCGGCAGGACCTCGAAATCTCCGTGAAGTTCAACTTCGCCGGGGAGAAGGCAGAGCGCTTCAATGTCTGGATGGACGACAAGGATTACAAGGGCTCCCACGCCGGCCACATCTGCAGTGTCACCCTCCATCCCAAAGGCGCCACCATCAGCGACGCCAAGACTGGAAACTTTGAAAACAGCATCTACGAGAAGCGCAATTCAGAGGGCGGTCTCGACGAGGCAACCAAGGAAATGCTGAAGTCGAAGACCGTAAGCTTTCCCCTCGATCTCGCCCGGGAGAAATGGCACACCCTACTCATCCGAACCAAGGGCGAGGTGGTGACCGTTTGGGTCAATGACTACGAGATCGGCTCTTTGAAGTCCGAGGGCCTTGCCCACGAGACCAAGTCCCTCGTCAGCCTGACGACGAACATCGACGACGTGCACTACGACGACTTCGTAATCAAGGCCGCCAAACCGGCCAAGTGATTCACGGGACGCGCCTCATCGGCACGCGGCGAGGCGATGAGCGGAGCCTTCTGAGCTCAGAGGACGCTTGCCCGACTCTGGGAGGCGGACTATTCGTCTGCCATGCCAGACCTCTACCCACTCGCGAAGCGTCTTCTCTTTGCCTTGGACGCCGAGACCGCGCACCACCTCACCCTGTCTGCCCTGCGGGCGGCTGATGCCCTCGGCCTGGTCGGCATGCTGGCGGGCCGCCCGGGGGATCCCCGCCCGGGGGACCGGCCCGTCGAGCTGATGGGCTTGCGCTTTCCCAATCGCGTCGGGCTGGCCGCGGGCCTGGACAAGGCCGGGATCGCCGTGCACGCCTTCGGGGAACTGGGCTTCGGTCACGTCGAAATCGGCACCGTCACCCCCCGTCCCCAGCCGGGCAATCCCAAGCCCCGCCTCTTTCGCCTGAAGGAACACGAAGCCATCATTAATCGCATGGGCTTCAACAATCCCGGCGTCGAGGGTTTGCTCGTCAATCTGGAGCGTTCGCGCCAGGACTACCGCGGCGTCCTCGGCATCAACATAGGGAAGAATTTCGATACCCCCAACGAGGAGGCCCTGAGGGACTATCTGCTCTGCCTCGAGGGCGTCTACGGAGCGGCCGACTACGTCACGGCCAATCTTTCCTCGCCTAACACCAAGGGACTCCGCGATCTCCAGAATGCGGAAACCTGCCGAGAACTGATCCTCCGTCTTCAGGACAAGCGGGAAGAGCTGAAGGGCGGGCACCAGGGCAAGCACGTGCCCCTGGTGATCAAGATCGCCCCGGATCTCAGCGAGGAGGCCATCGACGCCTTGGCCCGTGTCTTCAACGAGACCGCCATCGACGGGGTCATCACGACGAACACCACGATTTCCCGCAAGGCCGTCGCCGCTCATCCCCTCGCCGGGGAGGCTGGGGGCCTGAGCGGTGCGCCCCTCACCCAAGCGGCCACCGACGTTCTGACCCGTCTCCGTTCTGAACTCGACCCCGCCATTCCCGTGATCGCCTCGGGAGGGGTCATGAGCGCAGCAGATGCCGAGGCCAAACTGGCCGCTGGCGCCGCCCTGGTGCAGGTCTACACCGGCCTGATCTATCGGGGACCCCGCCTCGTGCGGGAGATCGCCGCCCTTGCCTGAGAGCAGGAAACCAAGGGGGACGCGAGCGCCTCTCGATCCCGGAGCGAACAGGCGCTCCGGCCGATCACTGACCGGAGTCGGCGCGTCCGGCCTGGACGCCGCCCCTTTGGACGGATTCGATGAGCCCCTCGAACTCGGAGTAGAACTGCTCGCCCAACTCGCTGGTGAGATTGGCTTCCACGAAGTCGAGCATGGCCTTGGCGCCATTCAGTTGGTCAACATAGAGGAACATGTCCTTGTATTTCCCCCAGCGCAGCTGGGGGAGGACCCGGGTGGCGAACTCGTTCCGGGCATGGTCGCCCAGCACGCCCCCTTGGGAGGCCTGGGTGTTCCTCGCGCGGCGCTGGGCGTCTCGGTTCATCCCGCGCATGTCCTTTTCAGACTGGGACTCGATTGTTTCGACGAGACGAGCCTGCTGCTCGATGCGCTTGTCCCAAGCGCTCATCAGCGAGCCGGGATCCTTTTCCCGAAGGTAGGGCAGAATCGTTCGTGTATAGATGCCGCCGATGTTGATGGGTATGGGTTCCCAACTCTTGTTCTCGCTGAAGAGACGTTCCAGGTAGTAGGCCTTTGCAAAGACGGTGCCCGAGATCGCCTGGGTGATCGGGCCGCTGGGCGATTCGGGGAGATTGCTGATCGTGTCCACATAGGACATGAGCGGGCCGAAAATTTGCGACAGGTCCTCGGATTCAACCGCCTGACAACTCAAGGCAAGATAACGGAGCTGCAGCTGCAGGGAGGTCACGAAAGCGGAATCGCGGAGGCGGTCTTCCTGCCCGTCTTTCCAGGCCTTGAAGTCGGACTCCGGTCGTCCCTTGCGATCGTACTCAACCATCTTCACGCAGTTCAGGTAGAGCTCCACCGCGGCTTTCGGATCGTTCGCCGCAGCCGCGAAGGTCTGGGCCGCAGTAGCATTCCGGGTGGACAAGTGGCTCGTTAGGTTTTCCTTGAGCGATTCCAGGCGACTCTTGAGGGAGGCAATTTGCTCGGGAGTCAGCTCTTGCGCCTGCCCCGCAGACGCGGTCAGCAGGATCAGCAGGAGGAAAAGAGAACGGAGCTTCATGGCGCGAGCCTAGCGAGAATCCCATTTCGAGACAATCCCGAATTCGACGGGATCAAGCGATCTCATCGCCGGGAAGTGGCTCGAGGGATCCCCCCCTCACCCTCCATCGGCTGGCCGCCGAGACCTTCCCCACGCCTCAGTAGATGTCCGGTTCCGGGATCTCGGCGCCAGCGTGGAGAAAGCGAAAGTCGCAGCCTTCCGGAGCCTGGGTGATCTCCCGCTCGTAGAGCTGCGCGTAGCCGCGGCGATAGCGACTCTCCCGCGGCTTCCATTCGGCACGGCGAGCCTGGAGCGTTTCCTCGGATACATCGAGGTGGAGACGGCGCTGCGAGACGTCGACCTCGATGAAGTCTCCGTCGCGCACCAAGGCCAATGGCCCGCCGATAGCCGACTCGGGCGCAACGTGCAGCACACAGGCGCCGTAGCTGGTGCCGCTCATGCGCGCATCGGAGATCCGCAACATGTCCCGCACTCCCTGTTTCAGCAGGTAATTGGGGATGGGCAACATGCCCCATTCCGGGATGCCGGGGGCCCCGATGGGGCCGGCGTTCTGCAGCACGATGACATGCTCGGGCGTGAGTCCGAGGGACTCGTCGTGAATGCGTGCTTTCAGGTCGGCGTAGTCGGCAAAAACCACGGCGGGACCGCGATGGGAGAGCAGGCGCGGCTCCGCGGCGGTTGGTTTGATGACCGCCCCGTCCGGAGCCAGGTTCCCCCGCAAGACGAAGGTGCCGCCCGCCTTGGAAACCGGGCGATCCAGGGGGCGAATCACGTCCTCGTTGTGGACTTGGGCCCCGACGAGGTTCTCGCCCAGGCTCTTCCCGGAAACGGTGAGGCAGTCGAGGTGCAGATGCGCCTGGATCCGCGACAGTAGGGCACAGAGCCCCCCGGCGTCGTAAAAATCCTCCATCAGGTAGTCGCCGCAGGGACGGATGTTGGCGATCACCTCGACCTCCTGGGAAAGGCGATCGAACTCCTCCAGGCCAAGGCGGATGCCGGCGCGGCCCGCCATGGCGATGAGGTGAACAATGGCGTTGGTCGATCCACCCAGGGCCATGTCAGCCACGATGGCATTGTGGAAGGCCTCGCGCGTCAGGATTTGCCGCGGCGTGATGTTTTCCCAGACCAAATCGACGATGCGGCGACCACAGGCCGAAGCCATGCGGGCGTGGGTGGAGTGCACGGCCGGAATCGAGCTCGCCCCCGGCAGCGACAAGCCCAGCACCTCGGCGATGGCCGTCATGGTCGAGGCGGTGCCCATGGTCATGCAATGCCCGGGAGAACGGGCGATGCCATCCTCCAGTTCCAGCCAGCCATCCTCGCAGAGATTCCCGGCCTGGCGTTCCGCCCAGTATTTCCACATGTCCGTGCCCGAGCCGAGCGGCTCGCCGCGCCAACAGCCCTTCAGCATGGGCCCCGCCGGGAGAAAGATGGCGGGGAGATTGGCCGAGGTCGCGCCCATGATCAGCGCCGGCACAGTCTTGTCGCATCCCCCCATCAGCACGACCCCGTCGAGCGGATAGCAACGCATTGTCTCCTCAACCTCCAGCGCCAGGAGGTTGCGGTAATACATACTCGTCGGCTTCATGAAGCTCTCCGAGAGGGACATGACCGGGATCTCCACGGGAAAGCCGCCCGCCTGCCAGACCCCGCGTTTCACCTCCTCGGCCCGGTCGCGGAAGTGCGTGTGGCAATTGTTCATGTCCGACCAGGTGTTGAGAATCCCGATGCAGGGCTTGGCCTGGAAATCCTCCGAGCCAAAACCCATCTGCTTTAGGCGCGAGCGATGGCCAAAACTGCGCTGATCGTCAGGGGCGAACCAGCGGGCACTGCGCAGGGTGGAGGGATCCCGAAGCGAGGAAGGCGTGTCAGACATGCTCGATTTTCGTGGGGGCCGCGGAAAAAGAAAAGGGAAAAGGCGTCGCCGCCCCGCGGGGATGGCCGCGGACGAAGTTGTCCCTAGCACGGTCCCCGTCTGGCCATCCCTGTGATCTTTGCTAGGAGGGAGGGCGCCTGGACGGACGCCCTCGAATCTCCGCTCCGACGCCCGTCTCTGCAGCCACCCGAAAGTCGCTCGCTCTACATCGGGTTCCGAGGGGTCGTAGACGACGAGACCTGATCAGTCCCTGCCCATCGTATTTGCGCCCCGGGCTCACACCTTCGCCGCGCGAGATCGCGCCCCGGCATTCGGAGACTCAGGCAAACAACTCGTGGAAGACGCGGCCATGCACATCCGTGAGGCGGAAGTCGCGGCCTGCATAGCGGTAGGTGAGTCGCTCGTGATCGAAGCCGAGCAGGTGGAGGATGGTGGCGTGCAGGTCGTGGACGTGCATGGGATTCTCCACCGCCTTGAAGCCGAACTCGTCGGTTTTCCCAAACTGGAAGCCGCGCTTCACCCCGCCTCCGGCCATCCACATGGTGAATCCGTGATGGTTGTGGTCGCGTCCCAGCTTGGTGTTGGCGTCGTTGGCCCCGGGCGTGGGCAGTTCCACCGTGGGCGTGCGGCCGAACTCACCGCCCCAGATGACCAGGGTGTCCTCGAGCAGGCCTCGCTGTTTCAAGTCGGCGAGCAGGGCGGCGATGGGCTGGTCCGCCTCTTGTCCGAGCTTGCCGTGGGCCTTGTGAATCTCGTTGTGGCTATCCCAGGGCTGACCCGCGCCGTGCCAGACCTGGACGAAGCGCACCCCACGCTCGACGAGTCGCCGGGCGATGAGCATCTGGCGCCCCTGCAGGGTGTCTCCGTAAAGCTCGCGGATGTAGGCGGGCTCGCGCTCGATGTTGAAGGCATCCGTCGCCTCCATCTGCATCTTGTAGGCGAGCTCGAGGGAATGGATCCGGGCCTCCTCGTCGGGATTGATGCCGTCCCCGGCATCCAGCTGGTTCATCTGCTGGATGAGGTCGATCTGGCGTCGCTGCAGGTCCATGGACATTCGGGCATTGCGAATGTCGGGGATGAGCTTGGAAATCTGGGTGTTTTTGGTGTCGATATGGGCGCCCTGGTAGGCCCCAGGCAGGAAAGCGGAACGCCAGTTCTGCGTTTCCACGATGGGCACGCCGCCAGGACAGAGGGAGACGAAGCCGGGGAGGTTTTCATTTTCTGTCCCCAAGCCGTAGGTCACCCAACTGCCCACGCTGGGTCGCACCAGGTTGATGCGCTCGGCCCCGGTGTTCATGAGCATCAGGGAGGGCTCGTGGTTGGGGACGTTCGCGTACATCGAATTGATGATGCACAGTTCGTCGACCATTTCGGCCACCTTGGGAAAGAGGTTGCTCGCCCAGATCCCACTCTGTCCCCGTTGCTTGAATTCGAAGGGCGACTTCATCAGGGCGCCCGTCTTGCGCTCGGTACGCAGGTTTTCCCCTGGCATTTCCTTGCCGTCGTATTTCTCCAAGGCGGGCTTGTAGTCGAAGGAATCCACCTGGGAGGGCCCGCCGTTGGCGAAGATGTGAATGACGCGCTTGGCCCTACCCGGGAAGTGCGTTTTGCCGGGAGCGAGGGGATTGAGGGAACGCTCTGCGCCGTGAAGTTCGGAAAGCAGGGGGCCGAGGCCGAGGGCACCCATGCCCATGCCGACGCGGTGGAGAAAGCTTCTGCGAGAACAAGGATTCATGGCCAGAAAGGGAACAAAGGATGGTAGGGAGGGGGAAGCCGCGCCTCAGTCAATGAAGAGGAAACGGTTCGTGTTCAGCAGGGCTTGGGCGTAGGCGCCCCAGGTCGTGGCCGGCGTCGCAGGACCGGAGAAGGATTCCACCAGCCCCCAGCGCGGCCAACGTCCCTCGAGATCGGTAATCTGGGGATTCCAGATCACGGAATCGAAGGAGGAGTTCTTCTCGTGCGGATCGATGATGAAGTAGAGGCATTCGTGCTTGGCCAGCCGCACTTCGGGCAGGGCCACGGTCAAGCGGTCCTTGGCGGGGTCGAGCACTTGGTCGAAGATCACGCCCTGCGCCGTGGTGGCCAGCTTGACCCTCACCCCGTTGCCCTTGCCGACATTGGAACGCAGCACGTCGCCACTGACGGACACCCGGATGTCCTCCGGCGCCCGCCATTCGAAGATGGCGCTCTCCTTGGCGGTGTGTCCGGGATGCGTGCGCCCCTTGCCGTCCACGTAGAGGTAGCTGAGGGGGTTGTTCTTGAGCGGGCGTTCCTTGCCGACCTGCCAGACATTGTCGATCCAATATTCGAAAGGATGGAAGACGACCTTCCCGCTATCGGGATCGATGTCTCCCCAGCCGTAACTCCACTCCGTGTTGGTCTGCCGCTTGCCCAAGCGATCCGCCTCGCTGCCGAAGGCGGCGAGGAAGCTTTCCGCCAGTTGCCGGTCCGCTTCCGAGGGGTCGCGGGCAAACACCGCGCGATGGAGGGCGGCGATGCGGTCCGGTGCGGACTCCGTCCGCTTGGCGAGCAATTCCGCCTGATCCATCACGAAATCGTTGTTCAGGGTGAATAGCGCCTGCATCGGGATGGTCGTGGACGGGCGTTTCCCGGTGGTTTCCTGAGGATTGGAGAAGTCGAAATTGCGGAAGGCGGGATTGAGGTTCTGGCGGTCGATGAAGGCGTAAACCGAGCGGCGGTTGGAATAGCCCGGGCCGAGAATCTCGACGGCGCGACCGAACATTTCCGGGTCGAGATTGCCGGCCACGGCGAGCATCCCGTCGCGCATCTGCTCGAACTCAAGTCGCTTGGCCTTGTATCGCCAAAGCAGTCGATTCTCCGCGTCCACGAGTCGGTTCTCGGCCGCCTTGGGGTTGTGGGACTGCTGTCGCCAGGCCTCCGAAGTGAGGAGAAGTCGGTGCAGCTTCTTGAGGGAAGACCCATTTTCCACAAACCAGTGGGCCAGCCAGTCGAGCAGTTCCGGGTGGTCGGGATGTTCGCCCATCAGGCCGAAATCATCGATGCTTCGAACGATGCCTTCACCAAAATGCCACATCCAGACCCGGTTGACGAGGTTCCGGGCGGTCAGGGGGTTGCGGGGATCAACGATCTCCTGGGCCATCTCCAGCCGTCCGCTGCCCTTTTCAAATGGCGGCTTGGCCTCCGCCGAGGCCAGGGTGAGGAACTGGCGGGGTGCCAGTTCACCGCGACGTCCCGGATTGCCCCGGATGAGCACGTGTTGATTGATGGGCGACTCGCGGTCCCGCAAGATGATGGCGCGATCGGGCTCCATGCCGGAATCCGCCACGAACTTGTCGCGCTCCCCCTCGAGGCGCGCCAGCTTGCGTCGGTCCACGGAGGAGATCTTGCCCAGCAGTCCGGCGCGATTTCCCGCGAGTTCGGGATGCTTCTTCTTGGCTTCTTCAAGCAGGGGCTCGAGAAACTCATCGATCTTCTTCTGCTTCTCTTCCAGGCCCTTGAGGTAGGCGTCGTATTCCGGCCCTTCCTTCGGCTCGCCTATGGTCGGGGTCTCGACGATCATGGAATTGAGGAATACACCGTAGATCCCATAGTATTCCCGGGTCGGAATCGGGTCGAACTTGTGGTCGTGGCAGCGCGCACAGGACACCGTCAGGGCCATGGTTCCCCGGAAGGTGGTGTCGATGCGGTCGTCAAGGATTTCCCCCTGGCTGCCGTTTTTGCTCAAGGAGAGGAATCCCAAGGCCGCGAGGTGCTGCTTGTCCGGTCCGTCCGCGGAGACGAGTTGCTCCGCGGCGAGCTGGTAAAGCAGGAACTTGTCGTAGGGCAGATCCTCGTTGAAGGCCCGGATCAACCAGTCGCGGTAGGTGTAGCTGTAGATGAAGCGCCTTTCGCGACCGGCCCCCTCGTAACCCTTGGTGTCGGCGTAGCGCGCCACATCCATCCAATGCCGGGCCCAACGTTCCCCGTAATGCGGGGATTCGAGGAGCTCGTCAACCAGGGCGGCGAAGGCCTCGTCATCGCTGCGGGGGTCATCGACGAAGCGCTTCAACTCCTCGTACTGGGGCGGCAGGCCAAGGAGGTCGAAGTGAACTCGCCGATACAGGGTGGCCCGATCGGCCCGGGGCGCGGGAACCACCCCGGCGGCGCTCTGCGCCCGGTGGATGAAGTAGTCGACGGGATGTCCCGCGTCGGCGGGCAGCGAGGAAGGACGCACTGGCTGGAAGGACCAGTGAGACTTAGGATCCGCCAGGGCCTCCTTCGGAACCGACTCCTCCGGCCAGGGCAAACCCATGCCGATCCATTCCATCAACTGGGCGATGCTCTCGGCAGGAAGCTTCTCCCCTTTCTCCGGCATGTTCGGCACGCCCTTTTCTCCCGAATGGGTGAGCGCTCGGATCACCAGGCTATGCGAGGGATTCTCGAGGTCGACAACCTCACGGTAGTCGCTTCCCTTGAGCCAGCCGGCCCGGTGGTTCAACTGCAGACCCACCTTTGCCTTGGTCCCGGTATGGCAGTCGAGGCAGCTCTCCGCGAGCAGCGGGCGCACCTTCTTCTCGAAAAACTCGATTTGCGCCGCATCGAAGGAGGGCATCCCCTCCTCCGCGCCGACCATCGCGATCCCGGCCGCGAGAACCATCAGGGGCAGGCATCGCCCCACTGCGAAGTGTCCAATCATCCACGTGGAACATGGCCCATCTTCAGGGGGGTCGCAATCACCGTCATTGCGGGGTCTCCGCCTGGCCCTACCCGGGTTGGGCACGATCCGACGAGGGAGATCCATGATCGGATTCACCGCTGGGGTGAGGCCATGGACAACCCGGTCGGCCGGCGCAGGAAAAACCCCCGTTGAACCTGCAAAGAACTTGTGGCCGACCGGGTTGCCGGTTTTGGTCTCAACCCTTTGTCTTCGGGTCCTTAAACCGTCCGACAGGTCAACAATTAGCACCCCGCGTGCCAAATCCCGCATCAAAGAGTCGAAAATGAGCGCCCTGCCCCAGAATTCTCTCCACATCCGCGAAGCTCGTCCAGAAGATGTGCCCCAACTGCTCGCCATGGTGCGTGAACTGGCCGACTTCGAGCGGCTCTCCCATCAAGTCCACGCTACGGAAGCGGACTATCAGGAAAGCCTCTTCGGCCCGCAACCCGATGCCGCGGCCCTCATCGCCGAGATGGGGGGCGAAACCGTGGGCTATGCCATCTATTTTTCCACCTTCTCTACCTTCCTGGGGCGCGGCGGGGTCTGGCTGGAGGACCTCTATGTGCGTCCCGCGCACCGGGGGCACGGCTATGGCACGGCCTTGATTCGCGCCGTCGCCCGCATCGCCGCCTCGCGAGGAGCAGGACGACTGGAATGGAGCGTGCTCGACTGGAACCAGCGGGCCATCGACCTCTACGAACATCTCGGAGGCCACCTGCTTCCGGGATGGCGCATCGTCCGACTCGAGGGGACGCGCATCGGCGCGTTGGCCGAGGGCGCGTCAGACATCCCCCGCACAGACAGTGGAGAGGGGGCGTAAACGCTGCCCATCTTCCCATTGGCAAGCCGAAAAATTATGCTATGACTCCGCCATGGCCTCTATTTCCGGACTTCTTGTTGTCTTTATCTTTCTCCTCATCGGAGCCGCGGCTTTCCGCTATCTTGTCAAAGGCTGAACCCCTTTTTGCTCATGTTAGCTCGGCGCGCTCAGGTCCTGGTCACTGCTGTCCTCCTGCTGCTGGGGCCTCTGGCCGCCGTGGCGCAATCGCCCCCATTCGGGCCAACGGAATGTGAGGGCGATTATTCCCATCACCTGCAGGGAGTCTGCACCGACAGGGAATCCACGATTTTTTGGAGTTTTACTACCGAACTGGTCAAGACGGATGCCGCGGGCAAGGTCCTGCTGCGCCAGCCGGCGGACAATCACCACGGAGACCTCTGCTACCTCGACGGCAAGGTCTATGTGGCGGTGAACCTCGGCAAGTTCAACCAGCCCGCGGGGCTAGCCGACTCCTGGGTCTATGTCTACGACGCGGGCACGCTGGATCTGCTCGCGAAACATCCCGTGCCTGAGGTCGTTCACGGAGCGGGCGGCATGGATAGCCGCGACGGCCATTTCTATATCATCGGGGGCCTGCCCGAGGGTGTCGAAGAGAACTACGTATACGAGTACGACGCCTCCTTCCGATTTGTGAAGCGGCATGTCCTCTCCAGCGGCTGGACGAAGCTGGGCATCCAAACCGCCCTCTGGCATGACGGGGCCTGGTGGTTCGGCTGCTACGGATCCCCCGCCATTCTGCTAGTCGCGGACGCCGACTTTAAGCTGCTCGGTCGCTACGAATCCAATGCCTCCCTCGGCCTCATCGGGATCGATCAAGATCATTTTCTCGTCGCCCGCGGCCCCCGCACGGCGGAGAAGCGCCACCGCGGCGTCCTCGTGTCGGCCCGTCGCGATCCGGTGAAGGGCCTTCTCACCACGGGGCCCTGAGGGCGCTCCCGCCCCCTCCCCCAAAGTTTCCTGACACCTGCACTCATGGCCACGAAACCTGCTGCCCTGATCTCAGCCTGCCTATCCCTCGCCCTGCTCCCGACCGCGTTGCCAGCGGAACCCGTGGAACGGGACCTGATCGTCTATGGCGGCACCAGCGCTGGCCTCATCGCCGGCCTTCAGGCCAAGGCCATGGGCAAGTCGGTCGTCGTCATCGAGCCGAGCGCCCGAGAAGGCGGACTCACGACAGGCGGCCTGGGCCAGACGGACATTGGCAACAAGCAGGTCATCGGCGGACTCTCCCGTGAATTCTACCGACGGGTCGCCCGCCACTACGCCCGGGAGGAAGCCTGGAACTGGCAAACCAGGGCGGAGTACCAGGGCGACGGACAAAGCCGCACCGACAAGGGCGAGGACACCCTCTGGACCTTTGAACCTTCCGCCGCCCTGAAAATCTACCGGGATTGGATCGCGGAGACGGGGCTGGAACTGATCCGCCAGGAACGCCTCGACCGGGAAAAGGGAGTCGTCGTGGAAGGCGGCCGCATCCGCTCCATCACCATGGAATCGGGCCGCGTCTTTCAAGGAAAGGTCTTCATCGACGCCACCTACGAAGGCGATCTCATGGCCGCAGCCGGGGTCAGTTACGCGGTCGGTCGAGAGGCCAATGCCCAGTATGGGGAAAGCCTCAATGGCGTGCAGACCGCCATGGCCCGACACCATCAGTTTGTCGAGGGCGTCGACCCCTACGTCGTGCCGGGGGATCCCTCGAGCGGCCTGCTCCCCTTCATCGATCCCCAGGGACCGGGGGAGGAAGGCGCCGGCGACCATCGCGTCCAGGCCTACTGCTTCCGCATGTGCCTGACCGATCATCCAGACAACCGCATCCCCTTTGCCAAACCGGAGGGATACGATGAGCTCTGGTACGAGTTGCTCCTACGCAATTACGAGGCCGGAGAGGAGCGGCTGCCCTGGATCAATTCGCCCATGCCCAACCGCAAAACCGACACCAACAACCGCCTCGGTTTTTCCACGGACTTCATTGGGCAGAATTACGCCTATCCCGAGGCCAGCTACGCGGAGCGCGAGGCCATCATCGCCCGCCATCGGCTTTATCAGCAGGGATTGATGTGGACCCTCGCCTACCATCCGCGCATGCCCGAGGCGGTGCGCGCGGAGGTGTCGCGCTGGGGCCTGTGCAAGGACGAGTTCGTCGAAGGGTCCGGCTGGCAGGAGCAGCTCTACATCCGCGAGGCCCGGCGCATGGTCTCGGACTTCGTCATGACGCAGCACCACTGCCAGCACCGCGATCCCGTGGAGCGCTCCGTGGGCATGGGGGCTTACACCATGGATTCCCACCACGTGCAGCGCTACGTCGATGCCAAGGGCCAGGTGCGCAACGAGGGCGATGTCCAGGTCGGTGGATTCCCTCCCTACCCCATCGACTACCTAGCCATCGTTCCCAAGCGGAGCGAGTGCACCAACCTGCTCGTCCCGGTGTGTCTCTCGGCAACCCACATCGCCTTTGGTTCCATCCGCATGGAGCCGGTCTTCATGGTTCTCGCCCAGTCGGCCGCCACTGCGGCCAGCCTGGCCATCGACGGCGGGCTCGCCGTGCAGGATGTCGATTACCCCACCCTCAAGGCACGGCTCGAAGCCGACGGGCAGGTCCTAAACTTCGTGGCCCCGCCTCAGCCCGCGGCGCGCTACAAGGCCATCGACACCCTGGAGGGAATCGTCGTGGACGACAGCGCGGCGACCCTGAGTGGGTTCTGGCAGCCCTCCGCCCTGCGCAGCGGCATCCACCAGGGCTGTCAGCACGACGAGAATGCCCAGAACGGAAAGGCTCGTGCGAGTTTCACGGCCGAACTGCCGGCTCCGGGGCTCTACGAAGTTCAAATCGCCTGGGTGCCCAGCGGCAATCGCGCCAGCAAGGTTCCGGTGCGCATCGAGCACGCCGAAGGGAGCACCCTCGCCCATGTGGACCAGCGACAGGTACCGCCCATCGACAAGCATTTCGCCTCTGTGGGCCGCTACCGCTTCGAAAAGCATGGCCGCGTCGAGATCCGCAACGAAGGCACCGACGGCTACGTCATCATTGACGCGGTGCGCTGGCTGAAGGTCGAGAAATAGGCAGGGCCGCCCCCTGCGGTAGAGAGGCTCCGGGACCACGCCTTACCTTCGCGGGCCCTGCACCGCGGGGTCGCTCCTGAGTGAGCTCTCGTTCGCTGAATAACCAGATCACCCATTGCTTGGATTTCCAGTAATCGGCATGCTGTGCGGCCCGTTTCTTTAGCGCGCGCGGGGCTTCGCTCCTGCCAGCCCCCGGGATCCCGACCAAGTCGGGCGCAAAGCCATAGCGCACCGCCAAGTGATCCAGCACTCCCGCCCCGCGACAGTGCATGCCCTCGTCCTGTCCGCGATGATAGATGAGAGTATGGCTGTCTCCGATGAGGACAACGGGACTGCCCGCTTGGGGCTCGATCCCGATTTTTCCCTGCTCACTGACATAGCGGATCGGATGGGATTCCGGAGGGATCACCCCCTCCCACTCACTCTCCCGGACCAGATCCCCGATGAAGTTCAGGCGTTGTCGTTCGCTGGTGAGGAAGCGCCCCTCCCCGCTGCCCGGACTCTTCAGAGGAGCCGCCTCCGCCACCAGGGTGGCCACCAAGGAAGCCGCATACGGGGTAAAATGGGCATCCTGTCGGCAATAGAGAAGGGGTTTCGCGTCGGTTTCCCGTCGCATGCGAAAGGCGGATTCCAGGTCGAGAACGTGGACACCGGCCGTGGCAAGGCGCTCCAGGAGAGGCTGCAGGGGAGCGGCATCCCCGGGCAGAAAGCCTGTCACCAAGCGGTCTGGGTAGATTGAGCCCTTTGCGGGCACCGGGACGAAGAGAAGCCTAACCCCCCGTTTCTTGAGAAATTTGTGGAAGGCCAGAACCTCGGTGAAAGGACCCAGATTCTCCCCCTGGTGTGACACCTTGGGCCGTCTCCAATCCTCCCCCAAGGCGAGATGACGGATCTCCGCGATGGGAAAGTACCATTCCAGATCATCGCCCCGCACCGTGGGGACGGGGCGCACCTTGGCCGCCACCGCTTCCGCGAACCGCAGCTGCCGTTCCTGGGCGCCCCCGGCCGCGGCGAAAAGCAGTCCGGTTATTACCACATACGCGGCGACTCTAAATGCCCCTGTCATGCTCGTGCTCGACTCGAATCTATTCAGGGCTCGGAAGGGGCCCGCTCCGGGCATGGCTAAGTTTGTCCGCCCTGGGGCCGCTCGGCATAGTTACAGGCTTGCAATTCTCGCCAGCAGGGTCTCGTCCCGTCGTTCGGCATCGCTCAACGCACAGAATCGGTCCGTCCATTCCGTCAGGCGTCTGGCCACCTCCACGAAACAATCGTAGGCCTCCGTCTCGCTGAGGCTCGGGTCCGCGGGATCGGGAAGCCCCCAATGGAGCCGAATGGTCCTCCCCGGCCAGTGCGGGCAGCTCTCCCGGGCGTGACCGCAGACGGTAATGAGGTAATCAAATTCCATGTCTTCCAGTTCAGTCCAGGACTTCGAGCGCGCCGATGAAGCGTCGATGCCATATCTTTCGGAAAGCACGCGCCGTGCCAGGGGATGGACGCGCCCCGTGGGATGTGAGCCGGCGCTGTAGGCTTCGAAGCGCCCCCCTCCCCGACTTCGCAGAAGGTATTCCCCCAGAATGCTCCGGGCGGAGTTACCGGTGCAGAGAACGAGGACTTTGGCAGGAGCGGTGGAGGCCATTCGGGCCAGTTTCCACGCAGTTGCGAGAACGCGCAAGCCTGTCAGGCCCACTCTTTTGGGCGGTCTCGGGGCGCACGGAAAACCAGTCCGTCAACTCAGCGGCGGCCGTCCTGCAGCCGGGCGAGATGCTTGGCCAGCAGGTCGAACTCCAAGTTGACCCGCACGCCCGCTCGCGCCCGGCGCAGGTTCGTCTGGTCGTGGGTGTGCGGGATGATCCAGAGGAGGAAGTGATCCTCGTGCAGCTCGGCCACCGTCAGGCTGATGCCGTCGACACAGATAGAGCCCTTGGGAACCATCAGATGGGCAAAGTCCGGGGGCAAGGAAATCGCGAGACGATGATCCTGGCCCACGGGTTCATACGAAAGGATCTCGGCGCAGGCATCGACGTGCCCTTGCACAAAGTGACCGCTGAGCCGGTCTCCAACCCGCAGGGAACGTTCCAGATTCACCGGATCGCCCAGGGCGAGATCCCCCAGGTTGGTCAATCGCAGAGTTTCGGCGAGCAGGTCAAAACGCAGCGCGCCGTCCCGAATTTCGGCCACCGTCAGACAGACGCCGTTGTTGGCGACACTTTCCCCTAGGGCCACGTCGCCCGCGAAGGGGGTCTTCACCCAGAGTTCCGCGCCGGTGGCGACGGACTTGAGGGCGAGGACCTCTCCGCAGGCTTCGACAATGCCGGTGAACATGGGCTGCCAGCGCGATCAGGCCAGTTCGGCCATGAGATCTTCCGCCGTGCCTTCGCTGGGATCGGATCCTTCTTCGGGGAGGGCCTTCTCCAGGACAGTGAGGTTCCGCCGGGAGTGGAAGCCGGAACCCGCCGGGATGAGGTGACCCATGATGACGTTCTCCTTGAAGCCGCGCAGGTAGTCGATGCGTCCAAGAGTGGAGGCTTCGGTGAGCACCCGCGTGGTATCCTGGAAGGACGCCGCCGAGATGAAGCTGTCCGTTTCGAGCGAAGCCTTGGTGATGCCGAGAAGCACGGGCTCGCCTTCGGCTGGCTTGCCCCCCTGCTCGATCATCTCCGCGTTGACCACTTCGAAGGTGGTCTTCTCGACCTGGTCGCCCCAGAGGAACTGGGTGTCTCCCGGATCGGTGATGCGAACCTTGCGGAGCATCTGGCGGATGATGATCTCGATGTGCTTGTCGTTGATCTCCACACCCTGCAGGCGGTAGACGTCCTGCACTTCGGAAACGAGGTGTTCCATCAGCGCGTGGGGCCCAAGGATGTCGAGGATCTCGTGCGGAGCAACCGCGCCTTCGGTGAGCTTTTGTCCCTTGTGGACGTGATCGCCGGGCTGCACCAGGTAGTGCTTGCCGAGCGGGATGAGGTGCTCCTCCTGTTCCCCGGACTCCGGATCCGTGACGATGAGCTTGCGCTTCGCTCGGATGGTGCCCCCGAAGGACACTTCCCCGCTGATCTTGGAGATCTCGGCCACTTCCTTCGGCTTGCGAGCTTCGAAGAGCTCGGCCACGCGGGGAAGACCACCGGTGATGTCCTTGGTTTCGGAAACCTTGCGGGGCGTCTTGGCGAGTTGGTCACCGCCACGAACCGTCTGACCTTCCTTCACGGAAAGGTGAGCACCGGTGGGGATGGAGTAGGCAGCAATTTCCTCACCCGACTTGGCATCCACAATGATGATCTGCGGGTGAAGGTCCTCTTTGTGCTCGATGACGACGAGGCCCTTGGTGTTGGTCTCCTTGTCGATCTCGGAGGACAGGGTGATCCCCTGAATCATGTCGCGGAACTTGACCTTGCCAGGCTTCTCGGTGATGACCGGGACGCTGTAGGGGTCCCAGGTGGCCAGGGTATCGCCCTTCTTGATGGTGCTATTGTCCGCGAAACGGATCACCGAACCGCTGACGATGTTGTAGGACTCGAGCTCCAGACCACTCTTGTCGTGGATGGAGATGGTCCCGTTCTTGTTCAGCGCGACGAAGGTGTTATCCGAGGTCTCGACGGTGCGCAGATTGTTGTAGTGGATGACCCCCCCGACCTTGGGCTTGATGATGGGCTGTTTGAAGGTTCCCGAGGCCACCCCACCGACGTGGAAGGTCCGCATGGTGAGCTGCGTGCCGGGTTCGCCGATGGACTGGGCCGCCACGATACCGACCGCCTCCCCGATCTTGACCATCTCGTTAGTCGCGAGGTTCATGCCGTAGCACTTTGCGCAGCAGCCGCGGCGGCTCTCACAAGTGAGCACGGAGCGAATCCTGAGCTGCTCGTGACCAATGTCGTTGAGTCGGATGGCGGTGTGCTCGGTGATCATCTGTCCGGGCTCGACGACGATTTCTTCGCCGTTGATCACCTTCTCGGCGGAGACCCGTCCATAGATGCGGGTCTTGAGGTCGACAACTTCCTCGTCCCCCTCGTAGATGGACTTCACCACGATGCCGTTGGCCGTACCGCAATCCTCCTCGGTAATGATGACGTCCTGAGCAACGTCAACGAGCTTCCGGGTCATGTAGCCGGAGTCCGCCGTCTTCAAGGCCGTGTCGGCGAGGCCCTTGCGGGCGCCGTGGGTGGAAATGAAGTACTCCAACACGGAGAGGCCGGAACGGAAGTTCGAGATGATGGGGCGCTCGATGATCTCGCCAGAGGGCTTGGCCATCAAACCGCGCATGCCGGAGAGCTGCTTGATCTGCTGTCGGTTACCCCGGGCGCCGGAATCCACCATCATGAAGAGCGGGCTGGGCAAGTTCTTGCCTTCGTTGTGCTCGATGGTGCGGAAGAGCGCCTTGGTGATCTCGTCCCCGGCGTGGGTCCAGATGTCGACGATCTTGTTGTAGCGCTCCTTGTTGGTGATGACCCCGGCGCGGTACTGGTCGTTCGCCTTCTGCACTTCGGCCTGGGCATTGGCCACCTCGACCTCCTTCTCGGCGGGGATGACCATGTCAAAAATCCCCACGGAGGTGCCGGAACGGGTCGCCTCGCGGAAGCCCAGTGACTTCAGGGCGTCCAGCGAGCGGACCGTGCCTTCCTGGCCGACCGCCTGGTAGCAGCGCCAAATGATGTCGGAGAGCTGCTTCTTGCCAACGTTGGCGTTGAAGTAGCCCAATTCCTCGGGCCAAATCTCGTTGAAGCGAACGCGCCCCGCGGTGGTCACGATGATCTTGCGCTCGCTGTCGCCGTAGGTCCGGCCGGGATTGCCGAAGTCGGGGTTGCGCATCCGGATGGGGTCGTGAATGCCGATGGACCGGTTGGCCACGGCGAACTCCACTTCGGAGGTGTCAGCAAAGAGGGGCAGGTGCTTCTCGGCGTCGGGTTCCCGCAGCGGAATCTGACGGCAGTAGGTCAGGAAGTAAGCGCCCAGGGTAATGTCCTGCGAGGGGGTGGTGATGGGCTTGCCGCTGGAGGGCGTGAAGATGTTGTTCGGCGCCAGCATGAGCATGCGCGCCTCCATCTGCGCCTCGATCGAGAGGGGCACGTGGACCGCCATCTGGTCACCGTCGAAGTCCGCGTTGTAGGCGGTACAAACGAGCGGGTGAACGCGGATCGCCGACCCTTCGATGAGCACCGGCTCGAAGGCCTGGATGGAGAGGCGGTGCAGCGTGGGGGCGCGGTTCAGGAGCACGGGGTGCCCCTTGGTGACTTCCTCGAGGATGTCCCACACTTCCGAAGTCTTGCGCTCGATGAGCTTCTTGGCGCTGCGCACCGTGTGCACATAGCCCAGCTCCTTGAGGCGGCGAATGATGAAGGGCTCGAAAAGAACCAGGGCCATCTTCTTGGGAAGACCGCACTGGTGCAGCTTGAGGTCGGGGCCGATCACGATGACGGAACGGCCGGAATAGTCGACGCGCTTGCCCAGGAGGTTTTGGCGGAAGCGACCGCCCTTGCCCTTGAGCATGTCCGAGAGCGACTTGAGGGCACGGTTGCCCGCACCGGTCACGGCACGGCCGTGGCGACCGTTGTCGAAGAGCGCGTCCACCGCTTCCTGGAGCATGCGCTTCTCGTTGCGGATGATGACATCCGGCGTCTTGAGCTGCAGCAGGTTCTTGAGGCGGTTGTTCCGGTTGATGACCCGGCGATAGAGGTCGTTGAGGTCCGAGGTCGCAAAGCGTCCCCCTTCGAGAGGCACGAGCGGACGAAGGTCCGGCGGGATCACCGGCAGCACCTCGAGGATCATCCACTCGGGACGGGTCTTGGAATTGTGGAAGCCCTGGGCCAGCTTGAGGCGCTTGGCGAGCTTCTTGCGGACCTGCTTAGAGCGGGTCTTGCCCATGGCCTCTTCGAGCTCGGCAATGACCGTGGGCAGGTCGACGCGGACGAGGAGGTCACGGACGGCTTCCGCCCCCATGCCGGCGCGGAAGGATTCCGGACCGTATTCGTCCTGGGCATCGCGGTACTCCAGTTCGGTGAGGAGCTGACCGGCCTCCAGCGGCGTGTTGCCGGGATCGATGACGATGTAGTCCTCGTAGTAGATGACACGCTCCAGCTGGCGGGCGCTCATGTCGAGCATGAGGCCGATGCGGGAGGGCATGCACTTGTAGAACCAGATGTGCGAAACGGGCACGGCGAGCTCGATGTGGCCCATGCGCTCGCGACGAACGCGGGAGAGGGTCACTTCGACGCCGCAGCGGTCACAGACCGTGCCTTTGTGCTTGATGCGCTTGTACTTGCCGCAGGCACATTCCCAGTCCTTGGTGGGGCCGAAGATGCGCTCGCAGAAGAGGCCACCTTTCTCGGGCTTGAAGGTCCGATAATTGATGGTCTCGGGGTTCTTCACCTCACCGCGGCTCCACGAGCGGATGGTATCGGGATTGGCGACAGTGATGCGGACGTGGTCGAAGCTGTCGGACTTGCGCTCGAGGCCGAAGATTTCGTCGAGGTGGGATTCGGAGCTGAGGGAAGGTACTGACATGTTGGGAAGAAGCTGGAGTTCGAAGTCGGCGGAATTGGCAATCCGGATCGAGATCAGGCGAAGGAGAGACTATCGGTGAGGATATCCTCGGGAGAGCGGTCCGAAGAACCGACCCGGACATCGAGTCCGAGGCTTTGCATCTCCTTGATAAGCACGTTGAAGGATTCCGGCGTTCCTGCATCGAGGGTGTTGTCCCCCTTGACGATAGATTCGTAAATCCGCGTACGCCCTTGGACGTCGTCCGACTTCACCGTGAGGAGTTCCTGCAGGGTGTAAGCCGCGCCGTAGGCTTCGAGTGCCCAGACCTCCATCTCTCCGAAGCGCTGACCACCGTACTGCGCCTTGCCCCCGAGCGGCTGCTGGGTAACGAGCGAGTAGGGACCAACGGCCCGAGCGTGGATCTTGTCTTCGACGAGGTGGCCGAGCTTGAGCATGTAGATGAGACCAACCACGACCGGCTGGTAGAAGGGCTCTCCGGTCCGTCCATCGTAAAGGGTGGACTTGCCGTTGGTGCCGATCCATTCGAAGCCCTCGACCTTTTGAGCCTCTTCGAGGTATTCGACGATCTTCGCCTCGGGAATCCCGTCGAAGACCGGGGTGGCGACCTTGAACCCCAGGGCCTTGGCGGCGATCCCTAGGTGGGTCTCGAGCACCTGACCCACGTTCATCCGGCTCGGCACGCCGAGCGGGTTCAGACAGATGTCGATGGGGGTGCCGTCTTCCAGGAAGGGCATGTCCTCCTCGGGAACGATGGTGGCGACAACGCCCTTGTTCCCGTGGCGACCGGCCATCTTGTCCCCGACGGAGAGCTTGCGCTTCTTCGCCACGTAAACCTTGACCTGCTTGATCACACCGGGTTCGGCTTCATCGCCCGACTCGATGCGGTCGAGTTGGCGTTCCCGCTCGAGGTCGATGTCGGCGAACTTCTGTTCGAAGCCCGACACGATGTCCATGATCTTGTTGCGGACCGGGCTGGGATCGATCTCGATGTTCGAGTAGTTGTCGGCCAGTTTGCGCAGCAGCGTCTTGGTGATCTTGCGATTGGCGGGAACGATGATCTCGCCGGTGCGCCCGTTGACGACGTCGAGCGGAACCTTCTCCCCGAGGAGGATGTCGGAGAGTTTCTCGGTGAGCTGCTCGGTGAGCTCCTCGTGACGACGACGGTGCTCTTCGATGATCTGCTTCTGCTGCTTCTGCTGCTCCTTCGGATCGATGCGCTCCTTGCTGGAGGCGTTCCGGGAGGAAACCCGCACATCCATGACAATCCCCGCACAACCCGAGGGGACGCGCAGGGAGGTGTCTTTCACATCCGCGGCCTTCTCGCCGAAGATGGCTCGCAGGAGACGCTCCTCGGGAGCCAGCTCCGTCTCGCTCTTCGGGGTGATCTTGCCGACGAGGATGTCGCCCGGCTTCACCTCAGCCCCCACACGGATGACACCGTCGGGACCGAGGTCCTTGAGGGCTTCCTCGCCCACGTTGGGAATGTCGCGGGTGATTTCTTCGGGGCCGAGCTTGGTGTCGCGGGCCCCAATATCGAATTCATCGATGTGGATGGAGGTGTAGATGTCCTCCTTCACGATGCGCTCCGAAATGACGATGGCGTCCTCGAAGTTGTAGCCGTTCCAGGGCATGAAGGCCACGAGAACGTTGCGGCCGAGGG
Organism: uncultured Akkermansia sp.; assembly: GCA_964552315.1. Classification (GTDB taxonomy): domain Bacteria; phylum Verrucomicrobiota; class Verrucomicrobiia; order Verrucomicrobiales; family DEV007; genus Arctic95D-9. The sequence goes on from CAZKGI010000001.1 coordinate 124,564, forward strand.
CGAGCTCGCCCTGGTCGGTGTTGGGGCCGTCGGCCAGAACCTGACCCGCCTTGATCTTGTCGCCGCGGCGCACGATGGGCTTCTGGTTGATGCAGGTGCCCGCGTTCGAGCGCATGAACTTGCGCAAGGGGTAAACGTAGGTGCCGTTTTCCTTGTCGCTCTTCAGCTTGAGCGGATTGGTGAGGAACTGAGCCTCGGAGCAGGGCAGCTCACCATCCTTGGTCACGATGATGATCTCCGCGGTCGCGGCGGCGACGATGCCGGAACCCTCCGCCACCACGACGGCGCGGGAGTCGCGGGCCACCTTGCCCTCCATCCCCGTCCCCACGTAGGGAGACTCGGAAACAAGAAGCGGCACGCCTTGGCGCTGCATGTTCGATCCCATGAGAGCGCGGTTGGCGTCGTCGTGCTCGAGGAAGGGAATCAGCGAGGCCGCCACCGAAACCAACTGCTTCGGCGAGACGTCCATGTAGGTGGCCGCCTCGGGTTCCACTTCGATGAATTCACCCAAGTGACGGACCGTGATGCGCTCGGTCAGGAAGTTCCCCTTGTCGTCGATGGGGTTGTTGGCCTGGGCGATGAGGTAGTTCTCCTCCTGGTCCGCGGTGAGGTAGTCGATCTTCTTGGAGACCTTGCCCTTCACGATGCGACGGTAGGGCGTTTCGATGAAGCCGAACTCGTTGATGCGAGCGTAGCAGCTCATCGAGTTGATGAGACCGATGTTCGGACCTTCCGGCGTCTCAATCGGACAGATCCGCCCGTAGTGCGAGGGGTGCACGTCGCGGACCTCGAAACCGGCCCGATCCCGGTTCAGACCACCGGGTCCAAGGGCGGAAAGGCGGCGCTTGTGGGTCAACTCCGAGAGGGGGTTGATCTGGTCCATGAACTGGCTCAGCTGCGAACGACCGAAGAAGTCGCGCACCACCGCAGCCAGGGCCTTGGGATTGACCAGCTTCGAGGGGGTCATCCCATCGAGGCCGATGTCGAAAAGGGTCATGCGCTCCTTGACGAGGCGCTCGGTGCGGGCCAGGCCGACGCGACACTGGTTGGCGAGCAGTTCGCCCACGGCGCGGATGCGGCGGCTGCCGAGGTGGTCGATATCGTCGAGCACGCCTTCGCCGCGGCGGAGGCCGAAGAGATAGGCCATGGAGACGAGGAAGTCATCGGCAGTGATGACGCGCTCGTTCTCATCCACGTCGAGGCCCAGCTTCTGATTGATCTTGTAACGGCCCACCCGGGTGAGGTCGTACTTTTTGGGATCGAAGAAGAGGCGCTTCAGAAGGGCGCGCGCATTGGCCACGGTGGGCGGATCCCCGGGGCGGAGGCGGCGGTAGATGTCCTTGAGGGCCTCCTCTTCGTTCTTGGCCGGATCCTTGCGCAGAGACTTGATGAGGAGGTCGTCGTGCGAGGCGGTGATACAGGGCAGGGACTTCACTCCGAGGGCGTGAAGCTGCTGAATGGTGGTCAGCGTCAAGGGCTCGTAGGCCTTGGCCACCACCATGTCGCCGTCGAGGACGTCGTTGAAGATGATCTTGTTGGCCAGTTCTGCCTCGTTGATGGAGGGGTCGATCTTGAGCTTCTCGATGTCGTAAAACTGCTCGATGATGGACTCGTCGGTGGGGTAACCGATGGCGCGCAGGAAGGTCGTGGCCAGGAACTTGCGGCGACGACGGCGGCGATCGAGGTAGACGTAGAGCAGATCGTTGGTGTCAAACTGGACCTCCATCCAAGTCCCGCGGTCCGGGATGATGCGGAAGCCGTAGAGGGTCTTCCCGTTGAGGTGCTGGCTCGTTTCGAAGCAAACCCCGGGAGAGCGGTGCAGCTGGCTGACGATGACCCGCTCCGCCCCGTTGATGACGAAAGTCCCACGCAGGGTCATCATGGGAAGTTCGCCCATGTAAACGCGCTCTTCCTTGGTGCCCGTCTCGTCGGTCAGAGAGAAGGTGACGTAGAGCGGCGCGCTGAAGGTTTCCCCGTCGCGCAGCGCTTCCAGCGCCGTCAGCTTGGGCTCGCCCACCTCATACTTGACGAAGTCGAGAGTGAATTTTTCATCGTAGCTCTGGATCGGGAAGACCTCGCGGAAGACCGATTGCAGGCCCGTGTTGATGCGGTTATCCGGCGCGATCTCTTGCTGCAAGAACTCCCGGTAGGAATCCAACTGCACCTCGATCAGATTCGGGGTCTCGATGGCCTCCTCGATCTTGCCAAAATACAAACGTTCAAGTTTCTCGGATCGTGCTGACATAGGGCGGCTGCTGGAGTGGGTCTGAAGATCTTCTCGATTCGCCAACCGGCGTGGGCGCGTTTCTTTGCGACGCCCACACAGGCGTACACGCGGAACCGTCGAGGCCGGGGGGCCGTCGTCAAAAAAAGAGACGACGAAGCCCGGGCACTTGTGGGAAGTACCCGGGATTCGACGTCACTTCATCTTGGGAGTCGGTTCGGAACCACCGTTTTGATTCTCTACGATTGAGGGAGGGGGTTTCTTTGCGAGAAGTGGGAAAACCCCGGTCCGGCGAACCGGACCGGGGAGGAAAGGGATCGATTACTTGAGCTCGATCTTGGCGCCAGCTTCCTCGAGCTTGGCCTTGATCGTATTCGCTTCGTCCTTGGAGGCGCCTTCCTTGATGGGGGCGGGAGCCTTCTCGACGAGGGCCTTCGCATCGGCGAGACCAAGGCCGGGGATGGCTTCGCGGACCGCCTTGATGACACCGATCTTGTTGTCCCCGAAGGAGGCCAGGATCACGTCGAAGGAGTCCTTCTCTTCAGCGGCGGCTTCGCCACCACCGCCGCCGGCGGCGGGAGCGGCGGCAACGGCCACGGGAGCCGCGGCGCTGACACCCCATTTTTCTTCCAGAGCCTTGACGAGCTCGGCGACCTCAAGAACGGTAAGACCGCTCAGTTGTTCCACTAGTGCGTTCGTATCTGCCATATCTTTGGTTGGGTATCGCCGCGTCGGAGGGCGCTCCGACAATTAAGACGCCGCGCTCGGCGTGCGACAAGGAACCCGGTTGGTTTTCTTAGTTGGAGTTTGGTGCCCCCGAGGGGCGCCCAAAGGTTTTGCTTAGTAAAGGGAGGAGTCGTTTCGAATCAGGATCAACCCTGGTCCGCCTTGGCCTGCAGAACGCGGGCCAGCGAGGCACCGGGCTCGTTGAGCACGGTGACGAGCTTCTGGGCGGGAGTGTTGAGCAGGCCGAGGAATTGGGCGCGCAGGATATCGATGGAGGGCAAGTCCGCCAGGGCGATGACCTTGGACTCGTCGAGGAAGGCGCCGTTGAGCACCCCGCAGCGGATGCCGGGCTTGCCGACTTCCTTTGCGTAAACCTTGAGGACCTTGGCGGAGGCGCAGACATCGCTCTCGCCGGTCACGACCGCGGTCTGCCCATTGAGGTATCCGGCCAGCTCGGAGGGATATTCCACCGCCGCCGCCGCCTGCTTGACGAAAGTGTTCTTGGCGACCTGCAGCTTGGCCCCCGTCTGCGCCAGGCGCTTGCGGAGCTCCTCGAACTGGCTCACCTTCATCCCGCCGTAGTCGACCACGATCAGGTAGGGCGACGCATCAATGCGGGAAAGGAGTTCGTCGATGACAATTTTCTTAAGGTCTTTCATCGGATCGGAATAGTAGGGGATGGGTGGAGGGTGGCGGATCAATGCCAGGCGGAAACGTCCACCTTGATCCCGGGCAGCATCGAGGCGGCCAAGGTGCCCTTCTGGATAAAGATGCCCTTGGCGGTGGCAGGACGGGCCGCAGCCACGGAGTCCACGACGGCCTTGCCGTTTTCGACGAGCATTTTCTCCTCAAAGGAAAGCTTGCCGATGGGGACGGAGATGTTGCCCAGCTTGTCGAGACGGAAGTCGATCCGGCCCGCCTTGACGGCGCGAACCGCGGCGGCGGTGTCGTCCGTAACGGTCCCCGTCTTGGGGTTCGGCATGAGTCCGCGGGGACCCAGTTGACGGCCCAGCTTCCGCACCTCGGACATGGCGGCGGGGGTCGCGATCACGGCGTCGAAATCGTTGAAGCCGTTCAGCACCTCCTTGATGAGGCTTTCGAAGCCCACGTGTTCGGCACCGGCGTTCTTCGCCTCGGTGGCCGCCTCGCCTTCCGCGAAGACCAGGACGCGCACGTCCTTTCCAGATCCGTGCGGGAGCGGACAGGTGCCGCGCACCATTTGGTCGGATTGGCGGGGATCCACGCCCATGCGAAAGGTCAGGGTGACCGTCTGGTCGAACTTCGGCGCCGGCAGCTTTTTCGCCAGGGCGACCGCTTCCTCCAGGGAGTAGATCTTGGACTTGTCCACCTGAGCGGCGGCGGACTGGTATCGTTTGCTTCTTTTCTTCGGCATGCTTGGGATGCAGTTCTAGCGGGCGCCAGCCCTCCTGCGGCTTGGGGTGAATAAGTGGGGGAAAATCAGTCGACGATCTCCAGCCCCATTTGGCGGGCAGTGCCCTCGAGAATACGACAGGCCACTTCCTCGTCGCGAGTGTTCATGTCCTCCATCTTGACACGGGCCACCTCGAGGAGCTTCTCACGGGAAATCTTACCGACCTTCTTCTTGTTCGGCTCGCTCGAGCCGGAGGCAATGTTCGCCGCCTTCTTGAGAAGGACGGCAGCGGGGGACTTCTTGGTGATGAAGGTAAAGCTCTTGTCGGCGTAGACGCTGATGACCACGGGAAGAATGTCACCGTCCTGCGACTGGGTCTGGGCGTTGAAGGCCTTGCAGAACTCCATGATGTTCACCCCCGCCTGCCCGAGAGCCGGGCCGACCGGAGGGGAGGGGTTCGCCTTGCCTGCAGGAATCTGCAGTTTGATTTGTTTCACTACTTCTTTGGCCATCGTGCTACTTGGTTAATTGCTTCCAGGCTGGCGTGCTTGCCAGGTTCCTCACGGGCTCCTCCTCAACCGGCTTCGACCTGCCAGTATTCGAGCGGCACCAGGGTCTCGCGACCGAAAATGTTGACGGAGACCATTAGCTCTCCCTTTTCCTCGTTGATTTCGGCGATGATGCCAGACTGTCCTTGGAAAGGTCCGTCCGAGACCACTACCGAGTCGCCCACCTCGTGAGAGACGGCAGGCTTGACGCTCCCTTCGCGCTCCTTGATCTGCGCGAGCATGTTGTCCACCTCGTGCTTGGGCATGGGAAGCGGATGCCCCTTGGTACCGGCAAAGTTGATGACGCCGTCAGTTTCCTGGATGAAGTACCAAGTGCGGTCAACGAGGGTGTTGTCCTCGTTGAGGAGGTGCATGTTGATGATGATGTAGCCGGGGTAGAACTTGCGGTTGGCCTCGCGCTTCTGGCCACCGCGCACTTCGGAAACCCGCTCCTGAGGCACGAGGACCTCATAAACGAGATCCCCCATCTCCTCGACCTCGATGCGACGCAAGAGACTCTCCCGCACCTTGGCCTCCTGTCCGGAGAGCACTTGGATGACGTACCACTGGTCTTTCGCTTGGGGAATTGTGGGCATCGATGGGTGGGTGGGGGAATGGAATTTGTGTCAGTGTCGCATCAGAAGCCATTGGTGAGGAAAACCATGGTCTGACGCATCGCAAAGTCGATCGTGGCAACAAAGGCGCCGAATAGGACCATGGCCACAAGGACCACCAAGGTCGAATCGATGAGCTGCTTGTACTTCTTGACCCCCTTTTCTTTCGGGTCCCAAGGCCAAGTGGCCTTGCGCAACTCTGCTCGCACTTCGCCGAAATATTTTCCCAATTTCATCACCTTAGCTGTCGTTTCTCCAGACTGACGACTCGGAACCACCAATTCCCCTCTGGCAGGGCAGGCGAGACTCGAACTCGCAACCAACGGTTTTGGAGACCGCTACTCTACCAATTGAGCTACTGCCCTGTTCAGAATGATTTTTTCGGTGGCGGAAAGAGGGGAGCCGACAAATCGGATCCCCTCCGCAAGGATTCATCAGCCGGCGCGACCGAAGTCGCGCCCAACCGGAATCATGATCAGTCGATCAGTCGATGATGTCGGAGACACGCCCCGCACCGACCGTACGACCCCCTTCGCGGATGGCGAAACGGATGGTCTTCTCCATGGCGATCGGAGTGATCAGTTCCACTTCGATGGCCACGTTGTCACCAGGCATCACCATTTCGACACCTTCCGGGAGCTTGACGGAACCCGTCACGTCCGTGGTGCGGAAGTAGAACTGGGGACGGTAGTTGTCAAAGAAGGGCGTATGGCGACCACCCTCTTCCTTGGAGAGGACGTAAACCTCGGCCTTGAACTTCTTGTGCGGCGTGATCGAGCCGGGCTTGGCAATGACCTGACCGCGCTCCACGTCGGTCTTCTTGAGGCCACGAAGCAGCAGGCCCACGTTGTCACCCGCGCGACCTTCGTCGAGGAGCTTGCGGAACATTTCGATGTCCGTCACGGTGGTCTTTTGCGTGTCGCGAATACCAACGATCTCGACTTCGGACATCTTCTTGATGATGCCGCGCTCGATACGACCGGTGGCCACGGTGCCCCGACCTTCGATCGAGAACACGTCTTCGACCGGCATCAGGAAGTCGCCGTCAATGGGGCGCTCGGGGAGCGGAATGTACTCATCCACCGCTTCCATGAGCTTGAGGATGTTTTCGCGCTGGGCGGCATCGCCGTCCAGGGCGGCCTTGGCGGAGCCCTTCACGATCGGAATGTCGTCGCCGGGGAATTCGTAGGAGGAGAGCAGGTCGCGGATTTCGATTTCCACCAGCTCGAGAAGCTCGGGATCGTCGACAAGATCAACCTTGTTCATGAACACCACGAGAGCCGGCACGCCGACCTGGCGAGCCAGAAGGATGTGCTCGCGAGTTTGAGGCATCGGACCGTCGGCGGCGGAAACGACGAGAATACCACCGTCCATCTGGGCCGCACCCGTGATCATGTTCTTCACGTAGTCCGCGTGACCGGGACAGTCCACGTGCGCGTAGTGACGCTTGTCGGTTTCGTACTCAACGTGCGCCGTCGAAATGGTGATGCCGCGTTCGCGCTCCTCGGGCGCGCCGTCGATCTCGTCGTAACCACGCTGTTCCGCAAGCCCCTTGGCGGCAAGCGTTGCCGTGATAGCCGCCGTGAGGGTGGTCTTGCCATGGTCGACGTGACCGATCGTGCCCACGTTCACGTGAGGCTTGGTGCGTTCGAATGCTGCTTTAGCCATTTTCGTCAGGTATTTTGTTGGTGGTGTTCGTAGAAATCTGCTCCGCTGGAGAACATCGGGATACATTTGCGGCCAGGCCGCATCGGCTTTCACTCATAAAGTGGAGCTCTTGACGGGATTTGAACCCGTGACCTCTTCCTTACCAAGGAAGTGCTCTACCCCTGAGCTACAAGAGCCTTTCAGCACCTTGAGCTTCAAGACCAAGCGGCCAAGTAACTCAGGCATCCCGAAACCGCCAAAGTCAACAAGCCCCGCGCACCGTTCCCTTCCGGGAGGGAGCAACAGGGCCAGAGCCAGACCGGCAGAATCAGGGGCGAAAGGTAGCCGTGAGCATCATTCTGTCAAAAAAAACTTTGACTGAATCTAAAAAATCTCCCTAGGCCACGCCCTCGTCATAAGTCTCCGCAAATCGCCGGATGGCGAGGGCCCGCCCCGTCGACTCGTCGACATCGATGATCGCCCCCCGCAGGCCCACGGGTCCTCGGGCAACGGGAAAACGACGTGGGGTCGCCGTCTGGAATCGCTCCACCACAGGGCCGATCTCCCGGCCCAGGACCGAGTCGACGGGACCGCACATCCCGGCGTCGCAGAGGAACGCCGTGCCCCCCGGCAAGACGCGCTCCTCGGCCGTCTGCACGTGAGTATGGGTCCCCACCACCGCCGAGACTTTGCCATCGAGGGACCAGGCCAGGGCGATTTTTTCACTTGTCGCCTCGGCGTGAAAGTCCACAAAGACGACCTCGGCCCCTTCTTCTTCCCGGAGACGTTTAGCCTCGGCCTCCACGGCCAGGAAGGGATTTTCCAAGGGCGGCTGCATGAAGCTGCGCCCCTGGGCATTGATCACCCCGACCTTGGCCTTGGCGGTTTGCAGCACGATGGAACCCGCGCCGGGAGTGCCCTCGGGGTAGTTGATGGGGCGCAGCACCCGGGGTTCCATTTCCATGAATTGAATGATCTCGTACTGGTCCCAGACGTGATCCCCGGTCGTGATCACTGCGATACCGGCCCGCAGCAGGTCGATGGCGAGTTTCGGGGTGATGCCACGCCCCCCTGCAACATTTTCTCCGTTGGCGATCACGAAATCGACGGCCTCCGCCACGCGGATCGCCGGGAGTCGCTCGATGACGGTGCGTCGACCGGCTTCTCCGACAATATCTCCTAGAAATAGAATCCTCAGCATGCTCCTATTTCATCGCCCTCTTTCCGGCACATGAAACCGAAATCTTCAGCGGGTTCGATCGGGCCCCGGCGCCTTGGCTGGCTCTTCTCGCTGGGCTTGGCGCTCCTCGGCGCGGAGCCCGGCGCGGCCCAGCCAGCCCCCCTCGCCCCCCATCTCGCGCGACTCGGCTCCCCGCCGGACTGGTCCCTTCTCGACCCCTATCAACGCCGCATGTCGCGGGAGGAGTTTGTCTATCTCCTCCAGCATTGTTATGCCCGCAGCCCCGGCGAGGCCGATGACTTCATCCGCATTGAGGCCGATCGTGCGCTCATCCTCAAGCAGTCGAACGATCCCTCCGCTGGCTGGTACGACCTCCGGTTCAGCGCTAGCCGCTCCCTCCCGGACAAGGGGCCTCGCTATTGGCGTCATCCCCTCGACCTCTCCGACCTCCCCGCCAATTCCACCAAGCCCCTGGCAGGCCTTCGCATCGCCATCGATCCCGGCCACATCGGCGGAGACTGGGTGACTTGGGACGATCGCCATTTCAAGCTGGGAGGGCCGGATACGCTGGAAGTGCGGGAGGGGGAAATGACCCTCATCGTCGCCAAGATTCTGCGCCGCGACCTCGGCCTGCTCGGGGCGGAAGTCTTCCTGACCCGGGAAAGCAATCATCCCGTCACCCGGGACCGCCCCGAGAGCCTGCAGGAAGAAGCGAAGGCCTACCTGAGGCGCCGAGGGCAGGTGCCCGCTCCGGGGCTCATCGCCAGCACAGCCAAGGCCATGTTCGCCATTTCCAGCGAAATCCGCGCCCGGGCGGACCTCCTCAACCACCGCATTCAGCCGGATCTGGCCCTCTGCCTCCACTTTGACGCCTCCCCTTGGCCGGGGGGAACGCCCGTCTTTCGCTCGCCCAACCACCTCCATCTCCTCGTCAACGGCTGCTACTCCCGCGGCGAGATCGCAGAGGACGACACTCGCTTCGAGATGATTCTGCGCATCCTGCAGCGCCTCTATTACGAAGAACTGCAAATGGCCGACATCGTCTCCCGCACCATGCAGCGCGAGACGCGCCTGCCCCCGGCCTCTTACGACGGCAGCAACGGCCGGCAGGTCAACGACAACGACTATGTCTGGGCTCGCAACCTGCTGGCCAATCGCGCCTTCACCTGTCCCGTCCTCTTTTTCGAGCCCTTCTGCATGAACCACCGCGAAACCCATGCCCGGGTTCAGGAGGGGCCCTACGAAGGATTGCGGGAAATCAACGGGGTCTATCGCAAGAACATCTACCAAGAGTATGCCGACGGCGTGACCGCCGGTTTGGTGCGCTATTTCCGTCAGCAGCGGCAAGCGCGCCCTCTGAGATACCGCTAGTTGCCGCGGGCGCGGCGGACTTCCGGCTCCTCGGGCGTTTCGCCGACGACGATATCCCAGGCCCCCACCCATTCCTCGCTCCCGGGGGCGGCGGGCTGAAAGTCGCAAATTACGGAAAGCTGCTGTTCCGGCGTTCCCATGCGCCGCAGGACACCGTCCCCATCGTTTTCCGGCACCCCGGCCAGATAGAGCTGGGTGGTCAGCAGGCGCTGGGATCCCCGATTCACCGCAAGGTGCCAATGTAGGGTGCGCCCGGGGTATTTCCCCGGGCGGATGGTGCGGAAGCGATATTCCCCCTTCTCGTTGGTCAGGACGGTGCCATAGCCCTGAAAATGGGGATCCCGCTCGCGGTCCCGGGGCACGCCGCGGCTGTGCAGGTAGCACCCATTCTGGTCCGCCTGCCACAGCTCGATGAGACAGTCGCTCACGGGACGGCCCTCCGGGGTGAGGAGCCGCCCCCCAAACTCGGTGATGACGCCGCCCGCGGTCACCTTTTGGCCCTCGATCTCCACGAGGTTGTTGTCCCGATCGAGGGGCAGGTGGTCCGGGTAGTAGGGACCTTCCGTTGCCCGCGGTGTCAGCAACAAAGCTTCGGCATAGAGCTCGTTCGTCACGACGCCTCCACTGAGGAGCAGGAGGCTGCGCAGGAGGCGACGACGATCGAGGGGAATATGAAAGGGGAAGAATTGTCGAGGGCTGTCCATGGCTCGATATTTTGCGGGTAAACCCCGCGACGGGTAGGGGGTTGCGGATGGGCAGACGCATCCCTCGGCGCCGCGGACTCAGTTCGGCGCTCCCATCCACCAATCCCAGCGCTGGGCCGCGCTTTCCAGGAAAGAGTCGAGATGCTCCGGCAATAGCAAGCGCCGGGCCACCAATGTCTCCGTGGCCTTTCGGATCTGGGTCAGATAGGCCTCGCGCGACGGGTAGCGCTCCAGGACTGCGGGACGGGGATCGCGGATTGCCTGGGCCTCTTCCCGAGTCTTGGCAAAGGGAATCCACGATCCTCTCAGGACGGGACGCAATTCGTGCGGCGCTCCCAATTCCGGGCTGCGGAAGAGCCAGCCGGTGCAGGTGGCCAGGGGCACCTCCACCTCGGGCAAGCGGATCCCGCCCAGCTCATTGCCATCCTCGCCCACCTGCGGGACCCAAAGCGGCAACTCGTGCCCCACCCCGGCCCCGTCGGGCAGCAGGGGATTGGCATTGCGGAGCCCCCCGGGCAAGGCCCTCGGCGAGGAAACGCCGGGAATGTTGGGAAAGGCGAGGTCCTTGGCCTGAACCAGAGTTCCCTCCGAAACTCTGGGATAGGCGCTGTCGGGCGGTGTCCGCCCCTCCACGACCCATTCGTACATGGCCACGCGCAGGGCTTCGACGACGGGCGAAAAGTTCACCGGATTGGTGGTGTAGACCCCGACACCCGATGGAGGCTCGGGCGGAGGAAAGGATCCAGGACCGTGCTGGGCACCGGCAAAGGTATAGAGTCGAACGGTCTCAAGGGGCGGCACGTCCTCCCCGGTGGCGGGATCCGTGTGCAGCAATCCCGCGAGCCGTCCCGCCCCCCAGTATTCCGCGGAACTATTGGTGTAGAACAGCTTGGGCCGGTGCTCGACCCGGGGATTTTCCAACAAGCCTTCCTGTTCGCCCGTCACCGGATCGGGGAGGGCCCGATCAGCAAAGGGATAGCGCGCCGTACGGAAAAGGGCCGTTTCCCGCGGCGTCGCCCAACGGCGATTGAGATCGAGGTGACCAGATCCGGCCACGTGAGGGATGGCCCCGTCCAGCACCGCGCGTCCGTGAACATCGGTATTAAAGCCATGGTAGAGGAAGCTGCGGAGATATCGCCCGGTCTGCGAACTGCCATGGGCGCAGGCATAAGTGACCGGGGCGAGGGAATCCTCCCCGTGCTTCAGCCAGGAAACGGCGTCCCGTGTCGCCACAAAGCCCAAGCCTCCAAGGGGGGGATCCTGGGCCAACCAGGACAGTTCGTAGACGCGTCCCGGCTGGAAGCCTCCTTCCAAGAAGAGGCGATTTCCCTCCAGGCGCCAGCGATCCCGCGGGACCACCTCCCCTCCGGGCAGGTGAGCCGCCTCGCGGATCTTGAGCTGGTTCCGCCCATTCGCCGCATTCACCGGGGGATACACCTCCAGTTCGGAAAGCTCGTGCGCGGCCTTCGCTTGCTCGAGCACGAACACCGCCTCCACCTGGCCCTCGATCGGGCTGCCGTCCGCTTCCCTGGCGATGGGAACGCGGATTCCCAGGCGATTCGCCTGGGCCGGCACATCAAATTCCCACCCCACCTCGAAGAGGACCCACTGGTGACGGGCCGCCACGGGAGAAAGACGAGACGGGCCGCCCCGATTCGGAACGTCCACCCAGGCAAAGGCCCCTTCTTCCGACAAGTTCAGGGGCCGGTGCAGGCGGAAGTCCGAGGAGAAGGCCACCGTGCCGCGCGCCGTGAGGGGGGCCTTGTCGAGATCGGCGACGACGGCATGGCGCGGGTCTTTCGGGTCAATCTCGAAATGCAGCACTCCGACAATCCGCTCGTAGGGCGGGCTCGTCTGGGGCAGGGTTTCCCGGGAGAGTATTTCCACCCGGGTGACTTCGCCTTGTAGCGGCGCCCAAAAACCGAGCAGGAGGAGGGAAAAGGAAAGAATTCGGCAGCTTCGATAATCCATGGCTCGCGCGGGCAAATGCTCGTCGCCCGGTCCGGGAACAGGACCAAGCCCGCAGGGCCCCGCAAGGCAATTCTTGGGCCTACCGCGATCGGGCCCCGCTCCCTAGGCTCGGGGCCAAACCCGCCAGAGGGCCGGGAAACCGTGGGAAGCGGACGGCTCCTCCACCGATCTCCCGGCTCGCCAAGGGAGAAAAATCAGGCCACCTGTTCGCGCGCCGCCTTGGCCGCGAGACGGTTGAGCTCCTCGAACTCGCTCGACGACAGGATGCGCTCTTCCAGGAGACAACGAGAAATCCAGCTCTCGAAACGCGCGAAATCGGAATTGTTCTCGGCTTGGGCAACGATGTGCTGCCAGTCGTGATCCCGTCCAGTCGCCGGAGCGGCGTAACGACGGATCTCGAGGAAATGACCGAGAAGGGAGCCGAATTCCCGTTCCCCCATGTTCTCGATCACCGCCGGCTCAGGCATGTCGTCGAGCACGTCCTCTAGCAAGCCGAAGCTGATCACTCCGATGCCGTGGCGCGCCGCAAAACGACTCACCTCTTCCGCCAAGCGGGGATCCTCAATGGGGGTGGCGACGATGAGCTCGCCCACGTTGGCCCAATCCGAGGCCGAAAGGCATTGGTAAAGGTCCTCCAAGACCGTCTCGTAATCCAACGCCAGGCGCAGCTTCACCGCTGTGATGCGCAAGGGGGACTCGCCCATGCGACGGTGAACTTCGAGCTTGCGCTTGTCCATCACCGGGCTCGCCTCTTCCGCGGTCAGCCAGTCCACCACCGCGAGATCCGGCACCCGCCAACGATTCCCCAGGGCATTGGCGGAAAGGGACTCCTCAAAGGCAAAGGGGTACTGATGCACCGATTCGAGGTAGCGGCGCACCACAGCACGGAACTTTGCGGCCCGCTCGATGGCGCGCCCGTATTCCGCCCGGTCCCCCTCCCCCACCAGCTCACCACCGCGGAACAGGTTCCGGGCGCTGTTCATGCTGTGGATCGTCGTCGTGCGGAGATAGTAACCCTGACCTTGTTCCACCTTCGCAATGGGCGAAGAGGGGTCGCAGGACATGATCGAGAAATGGTAGCGCAGCGTGGCATCCGAATACTCCTGCTTCAGGCGATGTTTCACCATCTCGATCAGCTCCGTTCCCTTGATCGCCTGGGCGGGATTTTTGGGAAGAATGTCGGGAAGGATTTCTTTGAGCTGGTCGCGGAGATTCATGCAAGTCGAGGTCAGAGAGTTGAGGGTCGTAAAAATTGCGGCGGATCCGAGGGCCAAAGCGCAATTTTTAATAATCCAGACAACAATTTGACAAAGGGTCAAGCAATTCGTTCAAAAACTTGACATTCAATGTCTGTATAATTTTAATTTTTGAATATTTTGTAATTTCCAGACGATTGCCCGCCTTTGCGGAAAAGGAGGCGGGCGATCATTCGGACGCCTGCTTCGCCAGGTCCAGATTCCGCCAAACGATGTTGCGGTATTGGGCGCGCGTTTGAAAGGCGGCAATGCCGATGGGAATGGATCGCTCCAGGTCGCCGGGGCGGATGCTGAGTTTGCGGCCCTCCAAGTCGAGATCGACCTTGTTCTCGTCGTTGATCCAGGCCTCGAGCTTGTGATCGGTCACCCGGACACGGATCCGGTACCAGGCCTTGGTCTCAAAGCCCTCGATGCGCATGGTTTCGTTCTCCGCGGCATCCAGGTCGTCGACCGATGAGATGCCCACCACACCGCCGCCCCAGCCGCCGACCACGAAGGTGCAATGGCTGTCCTTCACCGGGAAGGTCAAGGCGAGGAAGAAATCGGTGCCGTCGAGTTTCATGGCTTCGAGGGAGATCTCGTAGTTCGAGGTCGCCGGAGCTTCGCCGCCCCAGTGGACTCCTGTGATGACCGCCCCAAACCCGAATTCCAAGGCGCCCTCTTCGTTGACGAAGACATCGCCCTCGCCTCCAAAAGGGGTCTTGACCCATTTCCCGAGCTCCTTGCCGTCAAATAGACGTATCTCGGCCTCCGGCTTGCCCTTCGCGGCTGCCGCCGGCGTTTCCGCGGGGGCCGCTGCAGGCGAAACCTTCTCCGCAGGAGCCGACTCGCGACGATCCTCGCCTGGCCCCACTTCCGCGGCCGGGGCAGTTTCCACCGTCTTGGCCACTTCCAGCACGGTTCGGGAAAAACCTATTTTGCCGGTCTCGGGGTTCGCCGCGTAGGTCCAAATAAAAATGCCGGGGCGCTGATAGAGCGCGCTATGCATTCCGACCCCCGTCGCCAAAAAGACCGCCAAGAAGAGAAGGATGCCACCAAGGGTTCTCATACCCCCTTTCCTTCCCTTTGACGCGGTTCTCCGCAAGCAAAATCCCGCTCCGCGATGCAGTCTCTACCTCCCAGGCCTAGGCCCTCGAGGCCTACCGCCCGAGCCGTGGAGAACGGAGCCGCCAGAAGCCCCCATGAGGCCGGACTTCAGCGCCCCGCGGGTCAGGTCCGTGCAGAGTTCCCCTCTTCCGAGGAACTCCCCTTCCCTTCGTCGAGGCGACGATCCCTGCTCAGGGCAGCTGGGTCACCCCCATGAGGTAGCGGTCGCACTCCCGCGCCGCGCCACGGCCTTCGTTGATGGCCCACACCACCAGGGATTGGCCCCGGCGCATGTCGCCCGCGGCGAAGACACCTTCCACATTGGTCGTGTACTTGCCGTGCTCGGCTTTGACATTGGAGCGAGGATCGGTCTCCAGACCGAACTGCTTCACGATGTCCTGCTCCGGTCCGAGGAAGCCCATGGCCAGAAGCACGAGCTGGGCGGGAAGAACGCGGGTGGTCCCTTCGACTTCCTTGGGCAGAAAGCGTCCGTCTTCGTTGACCCACTCGATGTTGCAGATCTCCACGCCGGTGAGATTGCCCTGCTCGTCCTTGAAGAAGCGCTTCGTGTTGACCAAGTACTGGCGAGGATCTTCGCCTTGCACCGCGGCCGCCTCCTCCTGACCGTAGTCCATCTTGTAGACCTTGGGCCATTCGGGCCAGGGATTGTTGGGGGCGCGCTCCAGCGGCGGCTTGGGCATGATTTCCAGCTGGACGACGCTCTTGCAACCGTGGCGGAGGCTGGTGCCGACGCAGTCCGTCCCGGTGTCGCCGCCCCCGATCACCACAACATCCTTGCCCGTGGCGTTGAGCTCGGGATTGGTGCCGTCAAAATGGTGATCGAGCTGGTGGCGGGTGTTGGCGGTGAGAAATTCCATCGCCAGGTGAATCCCCTTGGCGTCCCGGCCTTCGATGAGGAGGTCCCGGCCCAGGGTGGCGCCGCAGCAAAGCACAACGGCGTCGAATTCCGAACGAAGCCGTTCCACGGTCCACTCTGAGTCCTGGCCGATGTTGACCTTCGTCTTGAATTCAATGCCCTCGGCCGCCATGAGATCGACGCGGCGCTGCACGACCTTTTCCTTGTCGAGCTTCATGTTGGGGATGCCATACATGAGCAGCCCACCGATGCGGTCGGCCCGTTCGAAGACGGTGACACTGTGGCCCGCTTGGTTCAGCTGATCGGCACAGGAGAGACCTGCTGGCCCCGAGCCGACCACGGCGACTTTCTTGCCGGTGCGCTTTTCCGGTATCCGGGGGGTGACCCAGCCTTCCTCCCAGCCCTTGTCGATGATGGCCTGTTCGTTGTTCTTGATGGTCACGGGAGGCTCGAT
Organism: uncultured Akkermansia sp.; assembly: GCA_964552315.1. Classification (GTDB taxonomy): domain Bacteria; phylum Verrucomicrobiota; class Verrucomicrobiia; order Verrucomicrobiales; family DEV007; genus Arctic95D-9. The sequence continues at coordinate 140,594 of CAZKGI010000001.1, forward strand.
GACCCCCAGCACGCAGGAACCCTCACAGGGGGCCGGACAGACGCGACCCGTGAACTCCGGAAAGTTGTTGGTCTTGTGGAGGCGGTCGAGCGCCTCCCTCCAGCGGCCGCGATAAATGAGGTCATTCCACTCGGGAATGAGGTTGTTGATGGGACAGCCGCTCGCCATCCCGGAAACGATGTGACCGGTGTGGCAGAAGGGCGTGCCGCAATCCATGCATCGGGCCCCCTGGGCACGGCGATCCTTCTCCTCCCCGTGGATTTTGAATTCCCTCCAATGTTTGATGCGCTCGAGGGGATCGTGTTCGGGGTCGGTCTGACGAGCGATCTCGAGGAATCCAGTGGGTTTGCCCATATGCAGTGTGCTGAGTTCGATTTTCAGTGATCGGCGCTACCTGACGGAAGAGGCCCGCTTAGAGAAATTCCGGGCGGTCCGCAAAGCGGTTGCCCAATGGCCAGCCTCCTCCCCCCATTGCCTAGTTGCCACCAACGCGAGAGAGGTCTTTGAGGTTTTCTTCGAAGGCCGCCATGGCCGCCTCGTCGCCCGAGAGGCCCTGCTCCTCGACTTTGCGGAAGCATTCCAGCATGCGCTCGTAGTCGCGGGGGAAGACCTTGTAGAACTTGGGAAGCTCGGACTCCCAATTGTCGAGCAGGAATTGGCCGCGCGCCGAGCCGGTGAGCTCGACATGCTTCTGGATCTCCGCTTTCACGTTGGCGAGGTCCGCGTCAGTGCATTCGATGAGACGGTAGAGATTGACCATCTCGGGATTGAGCCGCTTCTCGAAGTTCCCATCGATGTCGTAGACGTAGGCCAGGCCACCCGACATGCCGGCGGCGAAGTTACGGCCCGTCTCGCCGAGCACGATGACCTGTCCGCCGGTCATGTATTCGCAGCCGTGGTCGCCCACGCCCTCGACCACCGTCTTCACCCCCGAGTTCCGGACGCAGAAGCGCTCTCCGGCGATCCCGTTGATGTAGGCGCGGCCCTCAGTGGCCCCGTAGAAGGCCACGTTGCCGACGATGATCTGCTCCTCGGCCTTGAACTTCGACCCCTTGGGCGGGTAAATGATGATTTTCGCCCCGGAGAGGCCCTTGCCGACGTAGTCGTTGGCATCCCCCTCGAGTTCGAAGGTCATGCCCTTGGGGCAGAAGGCCGCCAGCGACTGGCCGGCGCTGCCCTTGAACTTCAGGTGGATGGTGTCCTCCGGCAGTCCCTGGCCACCGTAACGACGCGACACTTCGCTCCCAGTGATGGTGCCCACAACCCGGTTGATGTTGATGATTGGCAGCTCGGCGTAGACCTTTTCCCCGCGCTCCAGGGCGGGTTCACAGATCTTGAGAAGGTGCGTGTTGTCGAGGGCCGACTCCAGGCCGTGGTCCTGCGCCTTTTGGCAGTAGGTGCCCACCCCTTCCTCGACTTCCGGCTTGTGGAAGACGGTGGTCAGGTCGACGCCCTTGGCCTTCCAATGGTCGGTCGCCTCCTGGGTGTCGAGACATTCCACGTGGCCCACCATCTCGTCGATGGTGCGGAATCCGCATTCCGCCATGATCTCCCGCAACTCGGTTGCGATGAAGGTCATGAAGTTGACGACATGCTCGGGCTTGCCGGTGAAATTCTTGCGCAGCCTGGGATCTTGAGTCGCCACCCCGACAGGGCAGGTGTTCTTCTGACAGACGCGCATCATGAGACAGCCGACGGCCACCAGCGGAGCCGTGGCAAAGCCGAATTCCTCGGCCCCCAGCAGCGCGGCAATGGCCACGTCCCGACCCGTCTTCAGCTGCCCGTCCGTCTCGAGGACAACGCGGCTGCGCAGGTCGTTGAGGAGAAGAATCTGGTTGGTCTCGGCGAGGCCGAGCTCCCAGGGGGCCCCGGCGTTGTAGATCGAGGACGTCGGAGACGCCCCCGTGCCTCCGTCGTGACCGGCGATGAGGATGACGTCGGCGTGTGCCTTGGCGACACCGGCGGCGATGGTCCCCACACCCACCTCGGCAACCAGCTTCACGTTGATGCGGGCCCGCGGATTGGCGTTCTTGAGGTCGTGGATCAACTCGGCAAGATCTTCGATGGAGTAGATGTCGTGGTGCGGCGGCGGGGAAACGAGCCCCACGCCGGGAGTGGAGTGGCGCACCTTGGCGATCCAGGGATAGACCTTGGAGCCAGGCAATTCGCCGCCCTCACCGGGCTTGGCGCCCTGCGAAATCTTGATCTGGATCTCGTCGGCGTTGACGAGGTACTCGCTGGTGACCCCAAAACGTCCCGAGGCCACCTGCTTGATGGCGGAACGCTTGCTGTCGCCGTTGGGCAGGGGCTTGAAGCGCTCCGGATCCTCCCCGCCCTCGCCGGTGTTGGACTTGCCGCCAATGCGGTTCATGGCAATGGCGAGAGTCTCGTGTGCCTCCTGCGAAATGGAGCCGTAGGACATCGCCCCGGTCTTGAAGCGACGGGTGATCGACTCGACGGGCTCGACCTCCTCCAGAGGGACGGGCGGACGGTTGTGGCGAAACTTCATCAGCCCGCGCAATGTCGAGAGGTTCTGGCTGCGATCGTTGACCTTCGCCGCGTATTGCTTGTAGACCTCGTAGCTTCCCGTGCGCACCGCCTTCTGCAGAAGGTGGATGGTCTCGGGATTGAAGAGGTGGAACTCGCCGTCGCTCCGCCATTGGTATTGCCCCCCGGAGTCGAGCGCACGCTCCTCCGTCTCGATGTGGCGGTCGGGAAAGGCCTGGCGGTGACGGATCAAGGTTTCCTCGGCGATCTCAACGAGCCCCGAGCCCTCGCAACGGCTGGAAGTGCCGCTGAAGAAGCGCTCCACCAGTTCAGTGCTCAGACCGATGGTTTCGAAAATCTGAGCGCCCCGGTAGGAGGCCACCGTGGAGATCCCCATCTTGGCCATGGTCTTGACCACACCCTTGATGGATCCCTTGAGATAGTTGTAGACCGCCTTGTCGAAATCGATGTCGAGCATGGACTCCTCGATCATGCGATGGATCGAGTCGAAGGCCATGTAGGGATTGATGGCGTCCGCCCCGTAACCGATCAGGCAGGAGAAGTGGTGCACCTCGCGGGCCTCGCCGGTCTCGAGAATGATGGACACCTTGGTCCGGGTCCCGGCACGCACCAGGTGGTGGTGCAGGCCGCCCATGACCAGTAGCGTGGGCATGGCCGCCCGCTGGGCGTCGACCTTGCGGTCGGAAAGGATGAGCAGGTTGTACCCCTCGGCGATGACGCGGTCGGCCTCGGCGCAGAGCGCGTCAAAGGCCTCCTCCAGCCCCTTGCCGCCCTGATCGGCAGGGAAGAGGGCGTCCAGCGTGGCACAACGGAAGCCGTCCAGCTTGATCTCGCGCAACTTGGCGAGCTGCTGGTTGTCGATGAGGGGGTGATCCAGGCGGATCATGCGACAGCTCTCCGGACCGGGCTGGAGCAGGTTCCCCTCCGATCCCAGGAAGGTCTCGGTCGCGGTGACCAGCTCCTCGCGGATACAGTCGAGCGCGGGGTTGGTCACCTGGGCGAAGATCTGCTTGAAGTATTGATAGAGGAGCCTGGGACGCTCGGAGAGCACCGCGAGGGGAGTGTCGTTGCCCATCGAACCGATGGGCTGGACCCCGGTCGTGGCAGTGGGCCCGAGGATCATGCGCAGGTCCTCATAGGTGTAGCCGAACGCCAGTTGGCGCTCCAAGACGCGCTCGGGCTCGACGGCTGCAGGAGCCTTGGGTTCGGGAAGATCCTTGAGAAAGACCCGGTTTTCCTCGAGCCACTGCTTGTAGGGCTTGGCGGAGTAGACCCGTCTTTTGACCTCCTCGTCGGGAACGATGCGCCCCTCCTTCATGTCCACCAGGAACATGCGTCCGGGACGCAGACGACCCTTTTCCACGACGCTGAGGGGATCGAGATCGGGAATGACCCCCACCTCGGAAGCCATGATCACGAGATCGTCCTCGGTGACGTAGTAGCGGCTGGGGCGCAGCCCGTTGCGGTCGAGGACCGCGCCGATCTGCTGGCCATCGGAGAAGGTGATGGAGGCCGGGCCGTCCCAGGGTTCCATGAGACAGGCGTGGAACTCGTAGAAGGCCCTCTTCTCCTCGTCCATGAAGGTGTGACGCTCCCAGGGTTCGGGAATCATCATCATGACCGCGTGGACGAGGTCGTAGCCCCCGTAGTGCATGAACTCGAGGGCATTGTCAAAGCGGGCGGAGTCGGAACCGTCCTCGTTGATCACCGGCAGGACCTTTGCAATGTCGCGGCCGAGGGCAGGGCTCTGACAAAGCGCCTGGCGCGCCTTCATGAAGTTCGCATTCCCCATCACCGTGTTGATCTCACCGTTGTGGGCGATGAAACGGTTGGGATGCGCGCGGGACCAGCTCGGGAAGGTGTTGGTCGAAAAGCGCGTGTGCATCAACGCCAGGGCGGATTCGAAGTCCGGATCGTGGAAATCCGGGAAGTACTCCGAAAGCTGACAGGGCGTCAGCATGCCCTTGTAGACCATGGTCCGGGCCGAGAGATTGGTGATGTAAAGGTAGGCCGCCCCAGGGAAGACACTGGACTTGTTCCCGTGCACGTCGAGATAGCCGTTGGGCATCTCATTGTTGCGGATGGCCCTGGCCACGCGTCGGCGAATGATGTAGAGCCGGCGCTCGAATTCCATCGCGTCCGTGATCGACGGATTCTTCCCGATGAAGACTTGCAGGATCTCGGGTTCGTAGCGGCCTGAGGTCTTCCCGAGGATCTCGCTCTTCACCGGCACCTTGCGCCAGCCGATGAACTTCTGCCCTTCCTCGCGGATGATGTGTTCAAAGACCTGCTTGGCGGCCTCCCGCTCGGTCGGTTCCGGGGAAAGGAACACGAGACCGGCACCGTAGTCGCCTTCGGGAGGGAGCTCGATGCCCTTCTCTGCCATCTTCTTGCGGAGAAACTTGTCGGGCATCTGGACAAAAATCCCCGCCCCGTCGCCCGTCGCTGGATCGGCCCCGCTCGCACCGCGGTGATCCATCTGGGCATTCATCGTCAGCGTCTTCTGGATGATGTCGTGGGAACGCTTGCCCTTGAGGTGAGCGATGAACCCGACGCCGCAGGCGTCTTTTTCGTGGGAAGGGTTCCAAAGTCCCTGCGGTTGCGGCCAGCCGAGCGGGGAGGTCTTCGAGACGGACATGGAGAGTGGGTGGGTTATGGGAAACCCGGCCCCCCCGGGGACCGGGGGGGGAATATTGACGGAAAAATGAGAAAATCCAGCCTTCAATCAACGGAGGCACTCTGAAATCAGAAAAAAAATCGCCAATTCCGTTCGGTCAGATTTTTGCAGCTTCCAAAAAATCAAGAACTTCGCCCATGTCCGGTCACTCCCTCGCCGGACCAAAAAAAATTTCCCCACAGTCTTCGCCAGCCCTCCCCCAAGGCGTGTAGACGCTTCTCGCGGCCACCCCTTGGCGCCTTGGACCGCGGCCCGATGGCCCCATGCAGGGGCACGCGCGTCCCTCACTCCGGGAGAGGGGCGCTCCCCTTCGCTCGGCCGAAGCGAATCCACTTCTCCAACTCCACCACAAAAAGGGCGAGCAGGCCGACAAGGACGATCCTCCACCAGCTCTCAGGCCCGAGCGCCGCGCTGTGGAAAGCCCGGTTCATGAAAGGGGAGTAGGTGAAGAATACCTGCACGGCGACCATGCCCAGCACGCCGACGACGGCGAGGCGATTGCTCAGCAGGCCGATGGAGAAGAGGGAATGGTTTAGGGATCGGCAGCAAAGGAGGTAGGTGGTCTCGACCATGACGACGACATTGACCACCGCCGTTCGGGCCAGGTCGAGGTTGCCGTGGGGCCCGCGCCTTTCGTAGAAATAAATCCAGAAGGCCCCGGCAATCATGATGAGGGACACCAGTCCCGTGCGCATGATCAAGGGGAAGGTCAACAAGGGGCGCGAGGGCGGGCGCGGGGGACGCGACATCAGCCCCTCCTCCCGGGGTTCGAACACCAGAGTCAAGCCAAGCAGGATCGAGGTGCCCAGGTTGATCCAGAGCAGTTGGGCCGGCAGGATGGGCAGGGCCATTCCCGCGAGCACCGCCCCCATGACGATGCAGGTTTCGCCCACGTTCGTGGGCAGGGTCCAGATGATGAACTTGAGGAGATTGTCGAAGACGCTGCGGCCTTCCTCCACGGCGTGACGGATCGAGGTGAAGTTGTCGTCGGTCAGCACCATGTCGGCGGCCCCCTTGGCCACGTCGGTTCCGGTGATCCCCATGGCGATGCCGATGTCCGCCTGTTTGAGGGCCGGGGCGTCGTTGACCCCGTCCCCCGTCATGGCGACGATGTGCCCCAGCGATTGCAAGGCCCGGACGAGACGCAGTTTCTGCTCGGGCGCCACTCGGGCGAAGACGGCCGTCTCCTCGGCGAGGCGTGGCAGCTCCTCGTCGGATATCTCCTCCAGCTCTCGCCCGGTGATGGCGCGCAGGCTCTTCCCATCCGCCTCAAGGGCCCCCTCGAGACCGATGCGTCTGGCGATGGCGCGCGCCGTGGCGGCATGGTCGCCGGTGATCATTTTGACCCGTACCCCGGCCTGGTGACACTGGGCAATGGCCTCGACGACTTCCTCGCGGGGCGGATCAATCATGCCCTGGAGCCCGAGAAAGGTGAAACCCTCCGCGACGTGGTCCAGCTCGAGATCTCCCACGACCTCCCGGCCACTGCGACACGCCAGGGCCAGGACGCGCAAGCCTTCATCCGCCAGGGACTCGGCCGCGTGACGGATGGCTTCCGCCTCGAGGGGACGGGGCATTCCATCCGCACCGAGCTCGTCCCGACAACGCTCCAGCAATCGCTCCAGCGCCCCAACCATGTAGATCGCCCGGTCTTCCCCGGAGTCGTGCAAGGTGGCGCGAAACATGTTCTCGGACTCAAAGGGAATCATGTCGATCCGGGGCGCCCCGCGATGGATCTCCTCCAGGGTCAGCCCGGCCTTGAGCGCCGCCACGAGCAGGGCCCCCTCGGTGGGATCCCCATGGATGACAAACCGGTCCTCGCTCCAGCCCAAATGGGCATCATTGCACAGCACCCCGGCCCGGAGACACTCCCACAGGGCGGGATGTTCCTCCGTATCGACGGCCTCTCCCTCGAGGAAAAGCTGCCCCTGCGCTTCGTCCCCGTCGACTTCGTAAAGCCTTCCCCCCGCATACACACGCTGCACCGTCATGCGGTTCTCCGTGAGGGTTCCGGTCTTGTCCGAACAAATCACCGTCGTGCTGCCAAGGGTCTCCACCGCAGGCAACTTGCGGATGACCGCCCGACGACTGGCCATGCGTCCAACCCCGATGGCGAGAACCACGGTCAGGGCGGCGGGCAAGCCCTCGGGGATGGCCCCCACGGCAATGGCCACCGCTACCTTGAACATCTCAACGGCCCCCTCCCCACGCCAGACACCGATGAAAAAGGAGAGGGCCGCGATCAGAAGAATGGCCCAAAGCAGCAGTCGACTGAAGGCAGAGATCTTGCGCGTGAGCGGGGTGTCGATCTCCACGGACTCGGAAATGAGCTGGGCGATGCGCCCCGTCTCGGTCTGCCCCCCTGTCGTGACCACAATCCCCTCCCCTCGCCCATGGGTGACGTGCGTGCCCGCAAAGGCGAGGTTTCTGCGATCCGCGAGAATGGTGTCCGCGGGCAGCGGCGCGGGCTGCTTCTCCACGGGCAGGGACTCCCCAGTCAGGGGGGCTTCGTCGATCTGGAGGCTCTTGCAACGGATCAGACGAAGATCGGCAGGCACGAGGTCGCCGCCCTGCAAGAGGACGAGATCGCCAGGGACCAGGTCCGACGAGGGGACCCGCCAACGCTTCCCGCCTCGCTTCACCGTGACCTCGGTGATGAGCAGATTTCGGAGGGACTCGATGGCCTTGCCCGCCTTGCTCTCTTGAATGAAGCCCACGACCGCGTTGACGATGACAACGGCGGTGATGACCCCGCAGTCGACCCATTCCCCAAAGATCGCGGTGATGACCGCTCCCGCGATGAGGATGTAGACGAGGGGCTGATTGAGCTGGGCGAGGAGGCGGCGCCAGACAGGCAGGCCGACCCGGCCGGTGACGACATTGGGACCGTGGCGGGCCAATCGCTCGGCGGCTTCGGCCACGTCCAGCCCCCGGTGGGGATCGACGTCAAGCCGTCCGATTATCTCCTCCTCGGTCAGGGCATGCCAATCGCAGCTGTCGAGGACCGACCAGGCTAGCTCGGAATGGGGGGGCATCTCAAATCATCTCCGATCGGTGTGCAGGAGCGCCTTCGGTTCAATCAAAACCAGATGGCCGAAGCCTCAAGTCCTTTCACCGCCCCGATGGCGCGAGTCTTGGCTGGCCTTTTCGATACTTGTCATGATCCCCGCCCTCGACCACATTGGGCCACGATGGAGCCGCACGAAGCCCTTCCCGAGGCGCGAGCCCTCTCATGAGCGCCAGCCTTCCCATCCATTCCCCCGCCCGCAGCTGGGCGGAGGTTGATCTCGCCGCGATTCGTCACAACGCCGCCCTGTGCCGTCGCCTCGCCGGTCCCCGGGGAGCCGTGATGGCCATCGTCAAGGCCAATGCCTACGGGCATGGCGTCGACCGCGTCGCCGCGGCCCTCCTGAACGTGACGGACTGGTTTGGCGTGGCCAACCTGCGCGAAGCCCTGCGGGTCCGCGAGGCCACCCAGGGCCGGGCCCGGGGCATTCTCATCCTGGGACCAGCCCTGCCGGATGAGTTGGATACCCTGGTGTCTCAGGGCTTCTCCGCCTCGATCTCCCAGTCCGAGGAACTCGAAGCCTTTTCCCTCGCCGCGGCACGCTGTGGCCAAACGGCCCGCCTCCATGTCGTCGTCGACACCGGCATGGGACGCATCGGCTGTCCCCCTGATCGCCTGCAAGCCTTGGCCCAGCAGGTCCGCCGGACGCCCCACTGCCAGCTGGAAGGCCTCTCCACACATTTCCCCTCGGCGGACGAGGATGTCGACTACACACGGAATCAAATCGGGCAATTCCGGCAACTCGTCGAACCCCTCGCGGCCTCGGCAGCGGTCCATGTCCACCTGGCGAACAGCGCCGGTCTGATTCGCTTCCCGGAAGCGAGCGCCTTCGCCACTCTGGCCCGCCCCGGACTCGCCCTCTACGGCGTCTCCCCCCTGCCCGAGATCGCCGTGGACCTGCGCCCCGCGCTCCGCTGGATCACGCGGGTCAGTCTCGTCCGCGACTTGCCCGCGGGCACTTCCATCAGCTATGGCCGCCGCTTTGTCACCCCTCGCCCCTCTCGGGTGGCCACGCTGACGGTGGGCTATGCCGATGGCTATCCGCGCCACCTATCCGGACAAGACGCCCAGGTGCTGGTCGGAGGACGGCGCTGCCCCGTGCTGGGGCGTGTCACCATGGATCAGATCGTCGTCGACGTCAGCGAGGCTGGCCCCGTGGCTCGTGGCGACGAGGCCGTGCTCTTGGGACGGCAGGGCAACGAGGAGATCACGGCCAGCGAGCTCGCCGCCAAGGCCGGCACCATCCCCTGGGAGATACTCACCAACCTCTCCTCCCGGGTGGAGCGAGTCTACCTCCCGGCTCCGGAAAGCACCGCGCCCCCCTCCGTAGAGGGGCAGACCCGGCAGATTCCTTCTTGAGCGCCCCCGCTTTTCCATCAAGAGTAGCCCGACTCCCCGCCCTCCCGTGAACTGGATCTCCCTCGCGCTCCGCAATCTCTTCCGCAACGCTCGCCGCTCCATCACCACGGTTGCCGCGGTGGCCCTCGGCTACGCGGCGGTCAATGTCCTGGCCGGCTTCACCGCCTACATGTTCGCCAGCATCGAGGACGCCCACATCTATGAACAGATCAACGGGCACGTCCAGGTCTGGAAAAAAGATGCCCGGGGCTACGGCGGCAGCGATCCCGGAGCCTACCTGATCACCAAGGAGGAATTCGAAACGATCCGGACCTACGCCGCGGAGGATCCGCGGGTCCAGCTGGCCGCCGGGATGCTGCAGGTGCAGGGCAATCTCGATTTCAACGGCATTCCCGGCTTCTTCGTCGGGCAGGCCATGGTGCCCGAGGAGAAGGACACCATCCACGGCCGCTCCACCGCCCTGCGCAGTGCGGACGGCCGCACCTACGACGGCCAGGCCATCACCTCGGAAACGCCCGCCGGCATTGCCGTGACCAGTGGCATGGCCGAAAACCTGGGCCTAAAGATCGGGGACGACGTCATCCTCATGGCCGCCACCTTGGCCGGGCAGATGAACGCGCTCGACGCCACCGTCCTGCAAATCGCCGACACGGCCTCCGAATCCCTGAACCACCGCTTTGTCTTCCTGCCCCTCGCCCTGGCCCAAAGCCTCTACGACACCGAGGGGGTCAGCTGCGTGCGCCTTCTCCTGAAAAAGAACGAGGACACCGACGCCGTGGTCGCCTCCCTGCGTGAGCGCCTTCCCGAATCGGATTGGGAGGTCATCCCCTGGTATGAAGTGTCCAAGCTCTACCTGCGCACCAAGCGCATGTTCGACATCATCTTCGGTCTGGTCTTCGCCATCATCGCCACCATCGTGACGATGTCCGTGCTGAACACCATCGGCATGGCCGTGGTGGAGCGCACCAAGGAGATCGGGACCCTCCGCGCCCTGGGGCTGAAGCAGCCCGGCGTCGTGCGCCTCTTCGGCATCGAGAGCTCTCTTCTGGGCATCATCGGCGCCTCGGTGGGACTGGCCCTGACCCTGCTCTTCGCCACCATCGTGGGGGCCGTGCAGCCCACCTGGGAACCCCCCGTGACCGCCCGGGAGATCGTTTGGGAAATCCGCGTGCTCCCTTCGACCCTGCTGGCCACCTTCCTCCTCCTCGTCTTCTTCACGGCCCTGGCCGCCATTGCCCCCGCGCGCCGCGCCGCCCGGCAAAGCATCGTCGACTCGCTGGGGCACGTCTAAGCAAAGGCTTCAGGCCTTGGGCAAGAACCGCCTCCCCTGGCCCGTAAGGATCCGAATGAAGGGAACGCGACTCCTCTTGGCCGGCTGCCTTGTGACCACCCTGGCGGCGTCCTCCCTGCTCCTGTCCCTGGCCTTCATCGCCCTTCACTTCCTATTCTGGCATCGCTTCCACCTCGGAAACTTCCGGCATGGCGTGGTCTTTGCCGCTCCTTTCGTCTGCGTCGTCCTAACTTTGGGAAGCTACCTACACTTTTGGATGCGCCCCGCGCTTCGGTCGATGGCGGGATCCCTCCTGGCCTCCCTAGCCATCGGCAGCGTCTTCCTCTTCTACGCCTCCGGATGGGCCAATGATCTCATCCACTAGCCCCCACGACTCAAGCCCGGTTCAGCACGGGGCGACCCTCCTCGACCACAAAGGAGGCCCGGGTCTGCAAGGGGGCACCGGGACGATCGACATAGGGCACCGTCCGGTAGTCGGTGCGCCAAGCCGTGGGCGTCACCTCGCAGCGCACGTAGCCTCGCTCGGCATTGTGGAATTTGACGAAGGGGTTCTCCGAGAGCAACTCGGGCAGGCGCTTGGGCTCGGCCGTGCCGTTCCCACCCGAAGAGATCGACGTGCCCACAAATTCCGTCGCCACGGGACGCGAGTCGAGATCGTCGAAATCCGCAATCAGCTCGTTGGCCCAGTTGGAATGGATGTCCCCGGCCAAGGTCACGGGGTTGGAGATGCGGTGCTCGTGGAAGTGTTTGAGGAGACGGCGCCGCTCCATCTCGTAGCCGGGCCACTGATCCATGCTGTAGGCCACCTCCTCGCCCGGAGCCCGATCCACCCGGGCGATCATCACCTGTTGGGCGAGGGCATTCCACTTGGCCTGGGAGGCATCCAAATGGCGGAAGAGCCAGTCCCGCTGGGCGCTCCCCATGAGGGTCGCCTCGGGATTGTAGACCTCGTCGCAGGGCGGCTTGTTGCGGTCGCCGCAGGGTTGATCCGTTCGGTATTGGCGGGTGTCGAGGATGTAGAAACGGGCCAAGTCGCCGAAGCTGGCGCTGCGGTAGAGGAGCAGGTCCGGGCCCTTGGGCAGAGAGCGGCGGCGCAGGGGCATGTGCTCGTAATAGGCCTGGTAGGCCGCGGCCCGGCGGCGCAGGTAGTCCTCTCGGCTGACCCCTTCCTCTTCCGAGACGTCTCCGGCGCAGTTGTTGTCGAATTCGTGGTCGTCCCAGGTGACCAGCCAGGGCACCGCCAGGTGCATGGCCTGCAGGGCTGGATCCGTCTTGTAAAGCGCGTAGCGCGCCCGGTACTGATCCAAGGTCATGAGCTCGGGTCCCTCGTGCCGTCTCACCCGTCCATCCGTCGCCGCCCCTTCGTAGATGTAATCCCCGAGATGGAAGACCAGGTCGAGGTCCTCCTGCCCCATGTGCTCGTAGGCCGTGTAGAGTCCGGTCTCGTAGTGCTGGCAGCTCGCGAAGGCAAAGCGGAGACGCTCCGGCATCGTTCCGGGGGCCGGCAGGGTGCGGGTGCGACCCACGGGACTCACTTCTCCTCCCACGTGAAAGCGGTACCAATACCAGCGGTCCGGCGCGAGACCCTCGGCTTCGACGTGGACCGAATGCGCCCATTCCGGAACGGCATTGGCCGTGCCGCTGGCCACGACTTTTTGAAAGGACTCGTCGGCGGCGAGTTCCCAGCGCACCTGGATGGGGTCCATGGGCATGCCTCCCCCGAGCTCCAGGGGCCGGGGAGCCAGGCGCGTCCACAGAACCACGCTGTCCGCCTCGGGATCTCCGGACGCCACTCCGAGCGTGAAGGGGTACCCGGACAACTTGGGCGCCGCCCGAACCGGTCCCAGGGCGCGATCTGCCCACCAAGCGGCAGCCGCGAGGGAGCCGGTGTGGAGAAAGGAACGGCGGTTCAGCGAGGCAGAGGTCGGGATGTGGAACATGACGGCACGGGGAAAGCCATCATTCTGAGACAAGGCCCGCCCCGGAGGCAAGACCCTCGGGGCACGCAGATGAGCCACGCCAGGCACCCACCCGCCTCACAAGCTCACCACGACTTTGCCGAAATGAGCCCCACTCTCCAAGTGCGCATAGGCCGCCGACGCCTCCCCGAAGGGAAAGACCTGGTCGATGACCGGACGGATCTGATGCGTGCTGAAGAACGCATTCATCCGCTCAAACATGGCCCGGCTGCCCACGTAGATGCCGTGGATCTCGGCGTTTCTCGTCAGCAAGGGGAAGAGGCCGCTGTCCGGCGCCGCGAAGCCGGTGAGCACCCCGATCAGGGAAATGACCCCGCCGGCCGCCACGGAATTCAAGGAACGCCCCAGCGTGCCGGGTCCCCCCACCTCGATGACCCGATCGACGCCGCGCCGCTCGCTGAGGCGCCAGACTTCCTCATCCCAGGCCGGGCATTCCTCGTAATTGATGAGCGCCTCGGCGCCGAGAGACCGAGCCTTTTCCAGTTTCTCAGAGGAACGACTCGTCACGATCACGCGTGCCCCGGCGGCATGCGCGATCTGCAAGGCAAAGACCGAGACTCCACCTGTCCCCAGGCAGAGCACGAGCTCCCCGCCTGCCAGGGCGGTGCCGCGCTCCATCAGGGCGTGCCAGGCGGTGAGGGCGGCACAGGGAAGTGTGGCGGCCTCGGCATCGGAGAGGTAATCCGGCACCGCCACGAGACTGTGAGCCGGAGCTGTCATGAACTCGGCCAAGACCCCGTCGCAGGAGCCGCCTCGAGCGGCGTCGTGATAGGCCGTGTCGAAGGTTCCGTCCACCCAGTCGCGGAAAAAGGTCCCGGCGACGCGGTCGCCCACTTTCCACTCCGTCACTCCCTCGCCCAGCGCGGCGATTTCTCCCGCCCCGTCGGAAAGCGGCACCACCGGACGATCCCCTCCCGAGGCGGAGCGCCCGCGGCGCATGAGCAGGTCGCGGTAATTCAGGGAGGCCGCCCGGATCCGGACCAGCACCTCTCCTGGGGCTGGCACCGGGGTCTCCGTTTCTTGAAGCACAAGTGAGGCGGGACCTTCCCCTACGGGTTCAAGCACATAGCGTTTCATTCTTCAGTGAGGGGTAAAAATGGGACGGGAGGGACAGAAGGTCCTGCCCTCGTTTTTCGGCACAAGCCTGGACAAGATAACACATCCTGGAAACGAAGGGCGCGGGTGCGCCGGCGATTGACCGCCAAGATTCCCTTCGCCATCCTTGGGCATGCCTCGCCCCCTCCCCCGCCGTGTTCCCCCCCTTGCCCATCAGCCCCTCTCGCCGCGTAAGCTCCTGAGTCCCTGGCTGGCTTTGGCCCTTCTCATTCTCATCCCCTCCCCCTTCCGAGCTGAGGAGAACTATGGCCGCGAACTGCCGCTGCTCGCCTCCTTCGGTGCCGGTCCCGCCCAAGATGTGGCGGTCAGCGAATCCCATGCCTATGTCATCGGCCGGGGACGCCTCCGTATCTATGCGATTTCCAATCCACGCGAACCAGTGCTGCGAGGCGAGCTGAAGGGACTGGGCAACACGCGCCAGATCCTCGTCGCCCAGGGGATCGCCTACATTTCGGCCCGGGAAGACGGTCTCTTTCTCGTGGACGTGAAGGACCCCGCGGCGCCACGCCTGATCAGCCATTACGACAGTGTGGAATGGGCCACGGGCCTGGCGCTCTCCGGCGAGGTGCTCTGCATCGCCAATCGCCAGTTTGGGGTGGAACTGGTCGACGTCTCGGAGCCCGCCTCCCCCCGCCATCTCGCCAATCTGCGCACCGGCGAAGCCCAATCGGTGGCCATTCAGGACGGCTGGCTCTACACGGGAGTGTGGGGCAGTTCGGAAGTCGTCGTCGCCGACATTCGCAATGCCCGTGCGCCCCGCCTCACCGCCCGGGTTCCCCTCGACGGCTACGGCGATGGCGTCGCCGTGCAGGGAAAATATCTTTTTGCGGCCACGGGCCACCACAGCCGCCGTGAACGCCCCGGTGGCGGACCGCGAAGGGAAGACGAGCCCAGTTATGGAGCGGGGCACGGACTCGAGATCTTCGAGCTCAGCAATCCGGCAGAACCCCGCTTTGTCGCCAGACTGAAGTTCCCGAAATTCTACGCCCTCGGAAACGATTTCTGGTCGGTGCGCGTGGTCGGCGCCTACGCCTTTGTCGCCGACACGCACAACGGGGTCTTCGTCGTCGACGTCAGCGATCCCAGCGCGCCTCGCTGTCTGGGGCACCGCCAACTGCCGGCCCCGTCCCCCGCCAGCCTCCCCGACGCCGTCGGAGGTCTCGCTCCCATCCAGGATCACCTCCTCGTGGCCGGATCGGGAACTGACCTGCACCTCCTCGGCGCCGAGCGATGGGCGGCTCCGCTCTCCGCGGACTTCGGCACAGCGCCCCGGATTGGCGATTCGGCCGCGCCATCGGAGGCGTTGAGCGTGGTGTATCGACCCGACGGGCAGGTTTACGCGGCCGCCCGCTGGCGCGACCACATCGTCCTCGCCTGTGGCGCGGCCGGAATCCGTCTCATCGAGGCGAGTCCGCCCTTTCAGGAACTCGCGGTCCAGTCCAGCGAGGGCATCGCGACCGACCTCGTCGTCGTCGAGGACCACCTCTATGTCGCCGAAGGGCTGGCGGGCCTCTCCCTGTGGCGATTGGAAGAAGGCAGCGGCTTTCAGCTCCGGGGACGCTACCGCGTCCCGGGGCAGCGCATTCGCCAGGTCTCGGTGCCAGCTCCGGAACAGTACGCGCTCGTACAGGTGGGAGGCCAGGACCTCCATATCGTGGACCTCTCGACCCCGGAAAGGCCGCAGCGGGTCCTCCAGGACCGGAGGCTGGGCCTGCTCTACGGACACCAGATGCTCGACGCCCTGGTCGAGGGGCGCTACATCGCGGCGTTTTGGCACGTCAGCGGTCTGCATTGGTATGATCTCGGGAATCCAGCCGGACCGGTCTATTTCGGCCAAGCCCAGCCCGAGCGTCTCGGCGTCCTCGACGGCATCGCCACCCTGGGAGACCAAGCCCTCGTCATCCGCGAAGGGGGCTACGTCCTCGCGAAACCGAAGCAGGCCCTTGCCGAACTTCCGGTATGGCGCGTTCCAAATGTCCGGCTCAGTGGGAAGCCCCGCCTGGACGGGCCACACCTATTTCTCAGCAACCGGGCCACCGGAGAGGTCCGCCTGCTCGATGTCCGGGATCCGCACCAACCGCGGCTCTTGCTGAGTCTCGAAACCCCCGGAAATCCGGGCAAGATCTTGCCCTACGGGGACCGTTTCTTCATTCCCGACGGTTACCAGGGGCTGCTTTCCATCGATTTGCCGGAATGATCTCCGCTCCGCTCTCAAGGGGAGTTTTTCACTAGCGTTTTCCTCTGATTTCGCGAGGATGGAGCCGCCATGCACCTCGACCTTCGCATCTTCAGCGGAACCGCTCATCCCGATCTCGCCGACGAGATCGCAGGACATCTCGGCGTTCCCCGCTCCGACGCCACTGTCAACCACTTCCCGGACGGCGAAACCTTCGTCAAGATCAACGAAAACATCCGCAAGCGGGACATCTTCATCGTCCAGCCGACCTGTCCGCCGACCAATCAGAACCTGATGGAGCTGCTCATCATGGTCGACGCCGCGCGCCGCGCCAGTGCCGAGAGCATCACCGCCGTCATTCCCTTCTTCGGGTATGCCCGCCAAGATCGCAAGGACCAGCCCCGCGTGCCCATCACGGCGAAACTCGTCGCCAACCTCTTGACCGCCGCCGGAGTCACCCGAGTCCTCACCATCGATCTCCACGCCGGCCAGATCCAGGGCTTCTTCGACATCCCCGTCGACCATCTTTACTCCCTGCCGGTGCTCATCAAATACCTGAAGGAGAAAGGAGTCTCGGATAATCTCGTGGTCGTTTCGCCCGATGTCGGCGGCATGAAGATGGCCCACGCCTATTCCAAGGCCCTCGGCACCCCCCTGGCCATCGTGGCCAAAAATCGCGTCAGCGCCACCGAGGTCGAGGCCATCAGCCTGATCGGCGAGGTCGAGGGCAAAGACGTGCTCCTCGTCGACGACATTTCCGAAACCGCAGGCACCATCACCTCGGCCGCAAGACTGCTTCGCGAGAAGGGGGCCAAGCGCATTTATGCGGGCGTGTCCCATGCCGTGCTCAACGATCAGGGACGCCAACGCATCGCCGACTCGGAAATCGAGGAACTCATCTCCACCAACAGCACTCCCTACGCCACGGGGGACAAAGTAAAGACCGTCAGCGTGGGAGAAATCCTCGCTCAAGCGATCCGGCGCATCCATCTCGGCGAGTCCGTCACATCTCTCTTTGACATTTCGTGAGCCCTCGCCTACATTCCCCGCCCTCCCGTTCCCGGAACCGCCGTGGACTCGGAGGTCCATCCATTTAGAAACACACACCGGAACGATGGCCAAACAAGAAACGATCAAAGCCAACAAGCGCGAATTCACGGGCACTTCCGCCGCGAAGCGCCTGCGCCGTACCGGTGTCGTCCCCGCCGTGGTCTATGGCGGCAAGCAGCGCGAATATCCCATCCAGCTCAACGCCAAGGCCTTCCTCGACGTCCTTCGTCACCAGGCCAGCCACAACTTCCTCGTGAATCTCGAGATCGAAGAGGCCAACGAGAAGTCCAAGCTCGCCATCGTGCAGGACATTCAGCGCAACCCCATCAACGGGGAACTCATCCACGTCGATTTCCGTGCGGTGAGCGAGGACGACACGATCCACGCGGTGGTCCCCATCGAGCTTCAGGGCGAACCGGCGGGCGTCAAGGCCGGTGGCCTGCTCGAGCAGCTCGTCCACGAGATCGAAGTTTTCTGTCGCCCCGCCGACCTGCCCGAGCGCCTCATCAACGACGTCGAGTCGCTCGGACTGGGACAAACCCTCAAGGTGGGCGACCTCAACCTGCCCCAGGGCGTGACGGTGAAGATGGACGGCGAAGTCCTGGTGGCCATCGTCAACCAAACCCGGGCCTCTGTCTCGCAAGCGCAAAGCGCCGCTTCCTGACAAGGCCTTACCCCAGCTTTGGATTTCGAAAAACCCCGGTGAACACCGGGGTTTTTTTCGGGCATGAGCTTACCCCGCGTTTCCGTTGCCCTGCCTGTGCGGAATGCCGTGGACACGCTGCCTGCGACTCTCGCGAGCCTGCAGAGCCAGGACTTGGAGGCCTTTGAAATCCTCCTGGTCGACCATGCTTCATCGGACGGCAGCGACAAGCTGATGCAAGGCTTCGCCCGCGAGGACGAGCGCATCCGCGTGTTGCGCTGCGAGGGCAGCTACGTCGAGGCCTGCAACCTCGCTTGGCAGGCCGCCTCCGGCGACCTGATCGCGCGCATGGACGCCGATGACCTGGCGGCTCCCGCTCGCTTGCGGATCCAGCGCGACTATCTCCTCCAACATCCCGAACTCGCTGGCTGCGGTTCACGCGTCCGCATTGCCAAGCGCCGCGGCTCCGGCGAACTGGGACCTCCGGACGGCGGCTACCAACGCTACGAAGCGTGGATCAACGCCCTTCTCACGCCGGAATCCATCTCGCGCGAGCGCTTCATCGACAGCCCCTTGCCCCATCCAACGACGATGCTCCGCCGAGAGGTCCTCGAGGCCGTGGGGGGCTATGCCGATCCTCCCTGGGCCGAGGATTACGACCTCTGGCTCCGGCTCATCGAGCGCGGGTTCCTCCTCGGAAAGACCCCCGAAGTGCTGTTGGACTGGATTGATGCCCCGACCCGCTCCAGCCGCACCCTATCCCGCTACGCCTTGCCTCAATTCCAGGAGGCCAAGGCCCACTACCTGGCCCGCCTCGACTCCGTGCGGGAGCGAGGCGTCGTGATGTGCGGAGCCGGCCCCACGGGCAAGGACCTGGCCCATCGCCTCAGGCGGCACGGCGTCCAGCTGCAGGCTTTTCTGGAAGTGAACCCCCGCCAAATAGGCCAAAGGCTCCAGGGGGCGCCTGTATTGGCCGCCGATCAAGCAAGCTCCTTCCTGGGCTCCGCCATTCTTCTCTCCGCCGTGGGCCAAGCCGAAGGAAGAACCCGGATCCGCGAATGGCTTTACGAATCCGGGTTCACCGAGGGAGAAGATTTTTTCTGCGTGGCCTGAGCGCGCGGCAGGCTCAGAGCTCTACGGTGCGCCCACTGCGGAAGGCCTCGTCCGCGGCGAGGACGATGCGCAAGCTGTTCACTGCGTCCTCCATGTGATCAGTGAGATCGACATCCTGAAGGATGGCGTTGAGGAAAACCTCCTGTTCCCGGGCGCAGAGGCCGTCGTGGTCAGGCTCGTCGGCGCAGTCGAGGATCTCGTCGGGCTTGGCGAAGAGTCCGTCGGCGCCGAGTTCGGCATGGTGGACTTTCAAGGCCGCCGCCTTGGAGTGAGCATCGATGTTGTCGCTGGAGGCCTCGCCCTCCTTGACCCCGGAAATGCTGACACTGCCCTTCGGCCCAACCACGTCCTTCACGAAATAGGCCGTCTCGCTCATCATCGGACCCCATCCCGCCTCGTACCAGCCCACCGAGCCGTCCTCGAAAGTCACCTGAAGCTGTCCGTAGTTGTACATGCCAGGAACCAGCTCATCGCTGAGGCGGGCGCCAATGGCACTGACCCGCACCGGCTTGCTGCGCGTCATCTGACACATCACATCGACGTAGTGGACGCCACAGTCGACGATGGGAGACATCGAGTTCATGAGCATGCGGTGGGTGTGCCACATCTCGCCGGAGGATTGCTGGTTCAGGTTCATCCGCATCACCAGGGGCTTGCCCAGCGTGTGCGCCACCTCGATGAAGCGGGCCCAGGTCGGGTGGACGCGCAGAATGTAGCCGATCACCAGCTTGCGATTCGCGGCCTTGGCCGCCTCGACGATCTCCCGGGCCTCCTCCACGGTTTCGGCGATGGGCTTTTCCAGGAAGACGTGGCAACCCGCGGCGAAGGCCTTCTTGGTGTATTCCGCGTGCGTGTCGGGATAGGTGTTGATCGAGACCGCATCGGGCTTGGTCGCCGCCAAGGCCTCTTCGTAATCAGAAAATTGGGGGTACTCGGCTCCGAGGGTGTCGAGCAGGTCGCGACGCGAGGCTTCCCCACGAGAGACGACGCCGACGATTTCAAAGCCTTCCATGGCGTGATAGGCCTTGGCGTGGGATTTGCCCATGTGGCCACAGCCAACAACGAGGATTCTGACAGGAGAGGACATGTAAACTGGAGGTGAAGGGTTACTGGGTGGAGAATTGCCGCGGGCGGGGGTTCCCGGCTCCGGCAGCCGTCACGCCGGCCTCGCCGGCTAATGACGCCCATCCCTCGCCGAGGAGCCCCCCCGCGTCAAGGGGCGCGGGCCCGCCGCCCGTCCATCCCGCGTTGAGGTCGTTGACCTGGGGGCCCGCTTTCGTCATGCTTCCCGCGATGAGATTCCTTCTCCGCCACGGCTGCGCCGCCCTGTCCCTTGTTTCCGTCGGCTGGTCGGCAGAATGGCCCGAATTCCGCGGGCCCAGTCAAAATGGCATCGTGGATGCCGAGCTCCCCCTGACCTGGGGAGAAGAGGAGAACATTCGCTGGAAAACCCCGATCCACGGACGCGGCTGGTCCACGCCCCTCATCGCCGAAGGCAAGATCTGGGTCACCACTGCCACCGAGGACGGCCATCGCCTCTCGGTCCTCTGCCTCGACGCAGCCACCGGCGAGGTCCTGCTCGACCGCGTTCTCGCCACCATCGACAATCCCGAACTCCTCTACAATCAACTCAACTGCTACGCCTCTCCCAGCGGAGTCATCGAGGAAGGCCGCGTCTGGGTCACCTTCGGCAGCTACGGCACCTTTTGCCTGGACACGCAGAGCTACGAAGTCCTCTGGCAAAGGCGCGACCTCAGCTGCAGTCACTGGCGAGGGGCCGGGACTTCCCTGGCGATGTGGCAGGATAGGCTGATCGTCTCGCACGACGGCTCGGACCAGCAGTACAGCGTCGCCCTGGACAAATTCACCGGAAAGACTCTCTGGCGCCGCGATCGCTCCACAGACTATCAGGACGATCGCGACGGCCTGCCAGCCAACAGCGGGGATTTTCGCAAGGCCTACAGCACGCCCATCTTTGTCCCCGTCGGCGATCAGGTGCAGATGATCCTGAACAGCTCGAAGGCCTGCTGGGGCTACGACGTGAAGACGGGGGAGGAGCTCTGGCAGGTCCCCTATGACATGCACTCGCCCTCCTCGCGCAGCGTTTACTGTCCCGAGACGGGCCTGCTCTACACCAACACCGGCTTGGGCAAGGCCGAGATCTGGGCCATCCGCCTCGAGCCCGGCATGCGGGGCAACGTGAAGGACAGCCATCTCGCCTGGACCTACTTCCGCCGCACCCCGAAGCGCTCCTCTCCTGTGGTCCTCAATGGGCTGCTTTTCATGGCCAACGACGGCGTCCTCACCTGCATCGACGCCCGGACCGGCAATCCCCACTGGTCCGAGCGCGCCGGCGGGGAATATTCAGCCTCCCTGCTCGCCACGAAGGAACGAGTCTACTGCTTCGACGAGGACGGCTTGTGCACGGTCATCAAGGCCAGCGCGGAATTTGAACGACTCGCCGAGAACCGCCTCGACGCCGGATTTATGGCCTCGCCCGCCGTGCTCGGGAAGGCCCTGATCCTGCGGACGAAGACGCACCTCTACCGGGTGGAATGAACCGAGGGCACTGGCAAAGGCGGTTGACTCCTCCCGGGCAGCCTGTTGAGTTTCCTCCTGTCCCATGGTTCGCTCCTCCCTGCTCCACGCCAAGCTCTACGGCATCGTCGATCTCGGCTATGCCGCCCCCAGTTCCTTGATCCGGGTGACCGCCGAAATGATCGAAGGGGGCATCGACGTGATTCAGCTTCGGGCCAAGGGCCACCCCCCCGACGAGATCCAGCGCTGGGGGGAAAGCCTCCTGCCGATCTGCCGCGAGGCAAAGGTGCCCCTGATTCTCAACGACCATGTCGAGCTCGCCGCGGCCATCGACGCCGACGGAGCCCATGTGGGGCAGGACGACGACTCCATGGACGAGGTGCGGCGCCTCCTGGGGCCGGACCGCCTCGTGGGTCGCTCCACCCACAGCCTCGAGCAGGCCCGGGCAGCGGCTGCGGATCCGCGCACGGACTACATCGGCTTCGGCCCGCTCTTCGCCACGCCGACCAAGCCCGACTACCGCCCCATCGGCACGGAGGACCTCCGCGCCGTCCACGCAGCCCATCCCGATCTTCCGATTTTCTGCATTGGCGGAATCAAGAAGGAAGCCCTCCCCGCCCTGGTTGAAGCCGGGGTAAAACGCGCCGTCATCGTCTCCGGAATCTTGCAAGCGGCGGACATCGCTGCTTATGTCCGAGCCGCGAGGGCCCTCCTTCCTTGAAACCCACTCCCCTCGGCAACTTCTTCTGTCCTCCTCATGAGCGTCCTCGTTTCCGGCTCCATCGCCCTCGACCACGTCAAAACCCAAAAGGCTTCCCAGTCGGATCTTCTGGGTGGTTCCGCCGCCTATGCCGCCATCGCCGCCAGCTACTTCGCCCCCGTGGGCATGGTCGGCGTGGTGGGACGAGATTTCCCGGCCCAGCACCTCGATCTCTTCAAGAAGCGGCAGATCAACCTCGAAGGGGTCGAATTCTCCGAGGGGGAAACCTTCCGTTGGACCGGGGAATACGCGGAGGACATGAACAACCGCGAAACCCTGGAAGTCGCCCTGAACGTGCTCGAGTCCTGGCAACCCACCGTGGCCGAATCCCAAAAGGCCACGACCATCGTCAACCTGCTGGCCAACGCCCACCCCCTGAACCAGCACAGCGTCATCGACCAGTTCGGCAGCCAGCCCAGCTTCACCATCGCCGACACCATGGACCTCTGGATCCAAATCTCCAGAACCGAGCTGGAGGAGCTCCTGCAGCGCGTCGACCTGCTCGTCCTCAACGACAGCGAGGCGAAATTGATGGCCGAGACCTCCAATGCGGTCACCGCGGGACACCGCCTCCGCGAGCTGGGTCCTCGCTATGTCATTGTGAAGAAGGGCGAACACGGCGCCATGCTCTTTGGCGAAAGTGACTTCTTCGCCTGCCCCGCCTTTCCCCTGAGCGACGTCTTTGATCCCACCGGGGCCGGGGACAGCTTCATCGGTGGTTTCGCCGGCTACCTCGCCAGCCTGGGTCCTCGCGAATACAATTTCGCCGAGCTCGCCGGAGCCGTGGCCCGCGGCACCATCCTCGCCAGCTTCACCTGTGAGAGCTTCAGCACCCACGCCTTGGAGGGGCTGACTCAGGAGCGATTCGAGGAAAGACTGGAAGCGTTCCGCCGCTATTGCGGCTTCGCCTAGAGCCCCCGGAACGAGCCAATCCGGAGCTCCCCATGAACGATCCCGGCCCAGCGAAAGTGGCATCGAAGCTGCGGGTCGGGGAATGGATGATCCTGGGCTTGCTGCTCGGCGGCATGCTCCTCCTGCTGCGCCGCCTCCCCATCCAGGAAACCCTGGAACAGGCGACTCGCTGGATGGAATCTCTGGGCTGGTGGGCACCCGGGGCCTTTGTCCTGCTTTACGTGCTCTGCACGCTTCTCCTGCTGCCGCGCACGGTGCTCACCGTGGCCGCGGGGCTCCTTTTCGGCTATGGCTGGGGAACGGCCTTGGCCCTGCTCTCCATCAACCTCGGAGCCAATCTCGCCTTTCTCAGCGGGCGCTACTTCGCCCGTGCCGCCGTGGAAAAACGGGTCCGTCCCTTCAGGCAATTCGTGGCCATTGATCAAGCCGTCGGACGGGACGGCTGGCGCATCGTCGCCCTGACCCGACTGACGCCCGTCTTTCCCTACTCGCTGCTGAACTACACCTACGGCATCACTCGAGTGGCCTGGTCCCAGTTCGCCATCGGTTCCTTTCTGGGGCTGCTGCCGGGCACCCTGATTCTCGTGGGACTCGGTCGCCTCACCGACGTCGCCGCCGAGCAGAGCGACACGGAATCGGGCCTGTGGATCCGTCTCGCCACCGCTGCAGCCATGGTCGCGGCGGTGCTCTCCACGATCATCGTGGCCCGCTATGCCCGCCGGGCCCTGGCCCGAACGGCGGGGACGGACCTGTGAGAACTACGGGATCGGTGGGGCGTCCAGCAGAAGCACCCGGCAAAGCGCTTCAGGAGAGCTTTTTCTCAATCACCGCGTAGGCGTTGTGATTGTGTATGGACTCGAAGTTCTCCGCCTCGACGCGGTACCAGGACAAACCCTGCTGCGCCTCGGACGCCGCCGCGACATTGCGGACGAGGTCCTCGACAAAGACGGGATTGTCGTAGGCCTGCTCTGTGACGTGCTTTTCGTCAGGACGCTTCAGGACGCTGTAGAGCTCGCAGCTGGCACAGTGCTCCACCAGGCGAATGAGGTCCTCGATCCAGATAGGTTCCTTGGTGAAACGAACCGAATAGGTCACGATGCCTCGCTGGTTGTGGGCCCCGCGCAGGCTGATGGCCTTGGAACACGGACAGAGCGTGGTCACCGGCACCAGCACGGTGACGACAAAATCCTGGGATTCGCGGGTGGCGTCGACCTCGAAGATCACCTCATAATCCATCATCCCCTCGAGACGGCTCACCGGTGCGGGCTTCTTCAAAAAGAAGGGGAAGCGGAACTCGACATGGGCCCGGCTCGCGTGGAGGCGCCCCAGCAACTCGAAAGGGATCCCGGAGATGCTGTGCACGTCGAGGACCGGTCCGTGAGAGTTCAGGACCTCCACAAATCGGCTCATGTGGGTGCCCTTGTATTGCTCGGGCAAGTCGACGGCCATGGAGATCGTCGCCACAGTCCCCTGTTCGGAATCCGCCTTGTCCCGGATCCGCAGGGGGTAACGCAGGCTCTTCACCCCGACGCGGTCGATGGGGAGATTGCGGGAGTCGGCCTGATTCTGGATATCGGTTAAATTCTCCATAAAAGAAAAAGCCCCGGGAGGCATACCCGGGACTTTTTCATCAGCTGGCTTTCGCCCGGGACGGCACTAAACGTCCTTACCAAGCGGGGTTCAAGTGCCACTTGGCCGCGAAAGGCTCCAACTCAGGCCGCATCGGCCAGTGATCGGGCTGGGGATCGATCCCCTGGTGGCGCGTGCTGGCCCCCTTGAGCTCCATGCAGCCCTCGTTGTTCCCGATCTCAAAGACGGTCTGCACCTCCTCTGGCGTGAGGCGGACATCCGGCAGGGCGGCAAACTCGGCGACCTTTTCCTCAATGGGGCGGGCGTCCTCGCCGGCCTCCTGAATAAAAGTGGGGCCCACCGATTTCACGGGCGCCTGACTGAGGTTCCAGGCACAGGCGAACTGGAGCATGGTCAGGCCGTATTTCTCGGCGATGGGGCGCATGCGCTCCAATTTCTCATTGCCATGCTCGATCCATCCCGCGGGGCGGTAGGTGCGGTGGTCGCCGTCGCGGAAAAAGTGTCCGGGTTTGACATCGTCGTGGAAAATGCCGCCGTAATCGACCACCCGGGCGAGGATGTCGACCCCATACTCGTTGGCCACCGGCAGGACGTAACGCCCCGGCCAGGGCTCCATGGGGTTGAGAATGATCATCGCCCAGGCGATGTCCTCGTGGAAGTTTTCGAGGCAGTAGGCCATGTCGATGGCGAAGCCGTTGGCCGGCCCCGGGGCGATCCCCGTCATCTCGGCGAGGCCCTTTTCCCGCAGCGCGGCCATGCCCTCCCACACCGCCGGGGAGGAGTAGCCGATGGAGTCGGGATTGTGCAGCATGACGACGTCGAAATGGTCGGTGCGACAACGCTCCGCGCATTTGGCCGTGGCCCGCTCCAAATACTCGCCATAGGCTTCCGGACCGCGCAGTCCCGGGTCCGTGAAGCGGGCGTAGCCCTTCGCGCCCGCCCGGATCCCATCGTAGATGTCGTGGCCGATCATGGCTACGAGACAGTAGCTGTCGCGGTCGAAATCAGCCAAGGCTTCACCGAGCAGCTCGTCGCCCTTGCCGACGCCGTAGACATCCGAGGTCAGAAAGGTGCGGATGCCCTGTTCATAGGCTTGGCGGGCCAGATTCTTCCAACGCTCTTCATCCAGGCGTTGGCCGAAGTGCATGAAGCGGCCTCCACTCCAGGAGCCAAATGCGGTTTTCGTCAGGTTCATGGTAATCGTACCTGTCGCCGAGGCTTTCCCCGAAATCAAGACGCGCGGCAGCGCAGTGACGGGAAGTCTGGGGCGCCCAAAGGAGTGGGAATCCTTGGGGACTCATCCGTCGTATGGAAAGCATTCGCTTCGGTGTCCGATTTTTGAGTCAACCGGACCGCCCGGCCCCTCCGGGGCCGGGGCCTTCGGTGTCTTTATTTATGAGTCAACACGCGCACGGGCCATTTTTCCCGGCGTTTTCTTGTCATCGAGTCGGAAATCCGGCATGCTGGATAGGCTCCCCTGTCTTCTCGCCCATGAAGCCGAATGCACAGGATCCTCCCCAGCCCAGAGGTGGCGTTCGGAGGGGAGCGTACTCGGCGATTGAGCTGATCGTGGTCCTCAGCGTCCTGGGCCTGATCCTCGCCCTGGCTGCACCGGGGCTGATTGCGCTGGGTCCCTCCGGAAAAACGGGACTCCACCAGCTGGCGGGATTTCTCGAGAGGGCCCGCGCCGAAGCCATGGCCAGCGGGGAAGAGCGTTATGTCGCCTTTGCCGATGAGTCGTTTCCCCTCCGCGGGGAAGCCCTGCGCGCTTACGCGCTCTTTGCTCGCGCGCCCGGCCGGGACGATGGCCCGCACTCCCCCGCCCTGCAGCGCCTCACGCCTTGGAAAACCCTGCCCAAGGGCCTCTACTTTGCCCGAGGCGAGGCCTTCGCCACGGAGGATGGCGCTCCTTTTCGCACCCTTCACGACCTGGCCCCGACCCTGTCCTTCCCCCTCCCCGACTCGTCGTCGGGCTTCGAGGAGACGACGGGGCCCCTGCCTGGTCTCGCCTTTGGACCGGACGGCAGCCTCCACCATCCCGATTTCGTGGACGCGGACGCGCTCCACCTCGGGCTGGTGCTGGGTCACTTCGATCCCGGCACCGCTCAGTTGCAGATCCACGGCCATAGCCCGCGCGAGTGTCTCGCATTGGGACATTGCACCGGCCGCATCCACTTGCTCACCGATTAGCGATGAAACCCGCGCCGGTCCACCCGCCCCATGCCTTCTCTCTGCTCGAGACGAGTCTGGCCGCGGGAATCGTCGCCACCGTCGCCCTTCCCGTGCTCGCCCTGCTCGCCGGAGCAGGCTCCCTGCAATCGGAAGCCACCGATCGGGCGGCCGCCGCTCGCTTGGCGCGGGAAAGTGTCGCCGAGCTCAGCCTCCTGCCCCCCGTCGGGACCGATCGTTTCCTGCGATTCCACGAGGATTGGATCTCGTTGAACGAGTCTGAGGGAATCTTCCATGCCGCCTTCGACGCCGAGGGCCAGTACCTCGGGCGCATCGAGAAAGGCGATTTCCAAAAAGGTCTGCCTGCCTCAGGGCAAGCCCATCACCTGCTCGAGCTAACTTTCCGCCGAGACGGAGAACTCGCCCGGCTCCACCTGGAACTCTCTGTCGAACAACCGGCCACCGCTGAGTTCCCCCATCGTTCTCGCGAGCGATTCCTCGCCTGCCTTGAGTTGCCATGAAGTTGACCGCGCCCTGTCCCCGCGTTGCCCCGTCTGCGGCGCAGAGGGCCGCGACGCTGGTGGAACTGCTCGCGGCCATGGCCGTGCTCTCCATCTTCGTCTACCTGCTTTCCCGCATGCTGGAATCCTCCCTGGGTCGATTCCGCCACACCGCGGATGGCCGACAGCTCCGCGGAGGCCTCGAGGCGGCGATCGCCTGCCTCGAACGCGATCTCGAACACCAGCTCCGCCCTCGTCTCGCCGCCCTGCCCCCGCTCCCCCAAAGCGCGAGCGCGGCTCAGCGCGAGATCTTCGAGGGACGCCTCGTCCTCCCCTTTGAAGTGGATCGCCAACTCGGCCAGGGCGCCGCGCTGCCCCGCAGTTTTCCCAACGCCGCCCCCGAGTTTTCCTCGCTTGCCTTCGTCGCTCGCCTGCCCAAGGCGGGGGCGGGAGCGGAAAGCCCTGCCCCTGCGCTGGTGGGCTATTACGTCGCTTATGCCCGGCATTCTCCCCTGCGCGGGGAGGACGGCTCGGGCATGAAACTCTTTCGCCATTTCCGTCCTGGAGGCCATCCCCATGGCGAAGGCTATGCCGATGGCATGATCCGCTATGTCGCCCGAAGCTTGCACGATCCCTGGAGCGCGGACCCCACCTCCCCCGAAGCCCTAGCCAAAGCGCCCTCCCGGCCGCTGGTGCTGATGGGCAACCGGGAAATCCCCTTTTTGATGGCTCGGCGCCTCTCCCCGGACGGGTTTGGCTGGATCGAGGCCGCCCCCGCCTGGCCTCGCTACCCCTCCCGGCCCCACCTCACGGTGCCTCCTCCAAGCCTTTCTCCCCGACGAGGACGCGCCGAGGAATGGGAGGATCCCCAAAGCTCCGTTCACGATTCCCTCTTTCCGGATGAAGTGATCTGCGAACACGTGGTGCGCTTCGAACTCCATCCCTGGCGCCGTGTCCGCCAGGCCGATGGTCGCATCGTCCTCATGGGTGCAAGGGAACTGAACCTCCATCTGGGTCTGGACAACGGGGATGAATGGCCCGTCCTCGTCAGGCCGGACGGCATCGATCTCCTGCTGGGGATCTTGCCGGAACGAGAAGCCCGCCGGCTCGAGTCCTACGAGGCCTGGCTCTTTCCATGGTCCGATGAGGAGTTTCGCACCCTTCCCCCACCGCGCCAGCGCATCGCCCAAGCGGCTCGCCTGGTCAAAAAGCGTCTTCACCTAAGCCCCACGGGAGGATGAAGGCCCCGACCGAACAGTCCCCCTGGGGCGCCGCCCTGCTGGTGGTGCTCGTCCTCCTCAGTTCCATCACCCTGCTGGTCGTATCCCTCTTCGCCCTGGCCCGACAGGAGGCGGCGATCGGCCAGGCCCAATCCATGACCGTTCGGGCGATTCTGGCGGAGGAGGCCGCCTTTGTCGAAGCCAGCGCGATGCTGCGCGCCCTCACGTCGAACGATCAATATCTGGTCACCAGCACCCAGCTCCTACGCCCCGGGCGCCCCCCATGTCGCTACACCTTTGTCAGCACCGCGGACGCCGCCAGTCTCGTGCACGTCCCTCTCTTTGCCGGAGGCCAGACCCAACACAGCCCGCTGCCCAATCTGGACCTTCTTCCCAGCAGCGATCTCCCAAAGCAGTCCCCCATCTCGCCCCAGGTGATCTTTGCCGGGAAGACTCGCCGCGACGCCATTTCCCTGCCCCGCCTCACCCATCTCCGCCCGAAGGGCACGCTCGAGGAAGAAGAGACTCAGCCCGAGCTGGGCTTCATCGATCTGCCCGCCCCCTCCAGCGCTCCCTGGAGAGCGCGCTACACCTATTGGATTGAGGATCTCGAGGGCTATCCCAACCTCGATGTCGTCCACGCCTGCCATGGCCCGCATGAGACCGCAGCGCTGCGTCTCGGTTACCGAGCCGATGATTCTCGCGTGAAGGCCACGACTCCGCTGCTCCTCGAAAAGGAGGAGGGCGTCTTTTACCAGTTTGCCCCATCCCATCGCGGGCAATCCCTCGTCGACCAAGTCGCTCCGGGGCTCTCTCCCCGGGAAATCGCTTTGCAAGCTTGGTCGCTCCCTGGAGTTCCTCGCCAGCGCCATCCCTACCACGACGCGGCCCACCTTGCGAGGGAACGCCATTGGGTGGCCGACGCCCGTTTTCCTACTGTCGGGGCCCCCTGGCGAGAGCCGGACCGCTTGGTCATCGGTCTCCATCCCTATTGGGTCCGGCCGCACATCCCCTACGGTCACGGCTACCCCGACGAAGGGCGGCCTCGTCACAACCTCAATGTCCTCGTGGCAAAACGCGACATCGGCATTGCCGACATCGTCGCCCGGAACCTCCCCCGATTCCGGGAGCGGCAAGGTGGGTTTCCGCCGGACGAGGATTACCTGGCCACCTTGGCCGCCAATGTCATCGACTACGCCGACGAGGATGGCCATCCGGCCCTGCCTGGCAATACCCACAATGCCAGGGGGCGCCAGTTCCGCGGCGTCGACGCCTATGGCGCGGTAAACGAGTTCTATCTCCAGTTCAAATACCTCGGCTACGAGACGGAGGGCGAAAACGACCGCCTCCACTTCGAAGCCACCCCCTATGCGGAATTCTGGAATCCAACGAACCAGCCGGTGCTCATGAAGGGCATGCGGCTGAAGTTTCGCCTGCTGGAGCCCTTGCGCTTCCAAGCAAACTCGGTCTGGCATGTGCTGGACGACAGCCATCGCGTGCTCGACGAGGCCGCCTCGCCACCCGAGGGGCTCCAACTCGAAATTCCTCCCAATCATTACCGCGTCGTCCGCTTTGGGCGCATCCGCTGGGAGCGGACCATCCCTCGCCCCCCGCTCGTCGCCTTTCCCGTCATTCAGGAACTGCGCGGGGTGTCGAGCGCCTCGCTGCGCGCGCACTACGCCTTCTTCCTCGGTGAGGACCTCGTCGATCACTGTGGCCGCCCCGACCCCCAGGACCCACCGGGCTCGGCGAGGCATGGTTTCTTTTTTCCCCCGCACGCGGCGGTCTTGGTCCCGGGAGAATATTTCATGCGCCTGGCGATCCCCAACCTTTCGATGGAAGCCTACGGAGGCGTTCCCAAAGTGGTCGGCTCGCACCTGGGCGACCCTTGGATGCCCTGGTACAGCCGCGGCACCGCCGAGGACGCCCAGTATCGACTCAAGGCCACGCCAGGATTCCGCAATTTCGACCACGACAAGGCCAGCCCTGCCCAGCCGGATCGCTTCAAGGATCAGGCCCGGGTGCGCGATTGGCCCGACCGCGGCTACGACTCTCCCCTCGGCTCGGCCGCCCCCCACAGCGATGCAGAGCTTCCCGAGGCCTTCGATCCGCCCTTCCAGCCTGAACTGGAGGCCTACGCCCCCTGGCGACTCTCGCAGCTGGGCCATTATCATTCCGTCACCGAACTGGGCCACCTTCACGATCCCGTGATGTGGGCTCCCCTACCAGAGGACCCGGGAATCGAGTTCAGCCTGACCCGTCCCGCGACCCATCGCTACGAGGTCCTCCGCAACGCGAGCTTGCGCCGCTTGCCTCCAAACGCCGTGCCCCATCCCCTTTGGGGCGGGGGCAACACCCTGCGCATCGGCCGCCCCGAACACCGGCTCTTCGACCAGCCGGGCAGGCGCGCCAGCCAGTGGCTCGACCTCTTCCACACCGGCTACACGGGAAGCAACCTCCGGGCGACAGGGCTTCCCGAGGACTGGCTCTATCATCACCACCATCCCCGCGACCACCAACCGCCGCCTGCCGCCCCTGATCCTGCCGAGGCGGAGAGCCTACCCTACCGCCATCTCTACCCGCCCGAATTGAACGCCCAGGGACAGTTCCAGCTCGTTCACGGCCAGATCAACCTCAACACGACGCCCACCCGCTTCGAGATCGAAACCCTCCTGCGAGGCCCCTCGGTTTCCTCCGACCTCCGTCTTCGGACGGAACACTATGATTCGCCCGACTATGCCCGAGAGGGTGAAAGCGGCGAATTGCGAAGCGCCCTGAGGACGGAGGCCATCCCGTCCCTCGCGGAAGGATTGATGCGGGCGCGCCCCTTCCTCGGCCCCTCGCACCTGGCCCGGGTCTTTTCCGAACTGCTGGAACAACACGAGGCCCTGCCCGAGCACCACAACGACGCCGAGGCCGAAGAGCCCTTCGCCCGACTCTTCAACCTCACTACGCTGAGCAGCCGTCACTTTCGGATCTATACGGCCGCCGAAATCTATCACGCCGACAGTCAGCAGGTGCTCAGCCGCGCCCGACGCGTGCGCGAAGTCTTTCTCCGCCCCATCCGCCATCCCTCTGGAGACATTGAGCGCGTCCAGCTCGAGATCCTCTCCACCCGGCAGCTCTAAAGCCATGAAACGGTGCCTCCTTCTCGCCATCGCGCTCTCGGCGACGCCAGCGGTGCGTCCTCCCGAAGCGTCTGATGAGCCCGCTCGCGAGGTCGCCTTTCTCAACGTGATCAATCTCGTCGCCCTGCCCAGCCCCACCCGCATTTCCCTGGGGCCCCTGGTCTTGCAAGGGGGCGAGCCCCTGGCCCTAGGGGAAAGTTCCGGCCTCCTGGCCATCCAACCCGGCCACTACCCCCTCCTTATCGAGAACGAGGCCGCCCATCCCCCGCGACTCCGCGGCACACTGGACCTCGCCCCGGGGGCCTCCGTGGCCGTGGTCTGTTATGCGGATCTCCCGGAGGCCAACGCCGGCGAGAAAGGCGCCGCCAAGCTGCGCTACCAGCTGCTGGTCCATGGGAACGAGAAGGAACCGCGCCTCAGCTTGATCTCCCTGCTCGAAGAAGCCTTCGTCGGTGTCGAAGTCTCCGGAACCGCCCATCTCCTGGAAAGACGACAGATTCGCGATTGTCCCGTCAAGCTCGGAGACAGCGTTCAGATCGTCCATAAGGGGCGAGTCCTCGCCGAATGGGAGGTCGCCAAGATCCGGCACGATCTCGGCTTTCTTTACCGGGCCCCCGGAAAGGAAACCGTCAAGCTCGCCTGGATCCGACAGGAGCGCCTCTCCTACCACCCGCCCCTCAAGGAAGGCCAGCGACCGTAAGGGGACGGCGCTGCTCAGGCCATGGAATAGGGATCGATGTCGACGGTGACGAAGACGTCGTCCGGGAAGGTGAGATCCTTGAGGGTCTCGCGGATGTGCCGCGCGAGGAGCCGGGCTCCCGGCGATTTCAAGACGATCTGGAAACGCCACTGGTCGTGCGACTTGGCCAAGGGGGAAGGCAGGGGCTCGGTCACCACCACCCCGGGAGGCACGTTCTGGGTCAGACGGGTGTGCAGGGTCTTCAGGGAAAATTCCGCCCGCTCCCGGTGCGTCGATCGCGAAGTGATCAGGGCGAGATGGGCAAAGGGTGGGTGCAGGAAATGGCGTCGTAGGGACAATTCGTGTTCCGCGTAGCCCTCGTAATCGTGATGTCGCGCATATTGGATGGCGGGGTGGTGAGGCGTATAGGTCTGCACCACGACCTCCCCTTCCAGCTCCCCGCGCCCCGCGCGCCCCGCCACCTGAGTCAGCAGCTGAAAGGTGCGCTCTCCCGAGCGGATGTCCGGGATGTGCAAACCGACGTCGGCATTGAGAACGCCGACGAGGGTCACGTTGGGAAAGTCGAGTCCCTTGGCGATCATCTGCGTGCCGAGCAGGATGTCGATCTTCTTGGCTCGAAAGGCGTTGAGCGTGTCGCGAAGCTGATTCTTTTTCCGCATCGTGTCCGTGTCCACCCGGGCGATCCGAGCCCCCGAGAATACCTGTCGCAGCACCTCCTCGACCCGTTCCGTACCGTAGCCGGCATTGACGATGGACTTGCTGGCACACTCCGGGCATTGCCGCGGAGGGAGCTGGGCAAAGCCGCAGATGTGGCAGATGAGGCGGTCCTCCTCGCGGTGCAGTGTCAGGGTCGTGCTGCAGTGGCGGCAGGTGGCCACGTAGCCGCATTCCGGGCAGAGGATATTGCGGGCAAAGCCGCGGCGATTCAGAAAGAGAATGGTCTGCTGCCCGTCGGCCAGGCGTTTTTCCATGGCCAGGCGTAGTTTCGTGGACAGAATGGTCGGCCCCGAGCGACTCTTGCGCCCTTCCTCGCGCATGTCCACCACCCGGATTAGGGGCAGTTTGCGGTCATCGACGCGCAAGCGCATGGTGGCGAGCTCGTACTTGCCCGTCTCCACATTGTTCCAGGACTCGAGCGAGGGCGTCGCGCTGGCCAAGACGACGGGACAGCCTTCGATCTGCCCGCGCACCACGGCGATGTCGCGCGCCTGGTAGCGGGGAACGGTGTCCTGCTTGTAGGAGTTTTCATGCTCCTCATCGACGACGATGAGCCCGAGATTCTCCATGGGAGAGAAAATCGCGCTGCGGGCGCCGATGACGATGCGCGCCTGCTGGTCCAGCACCTTGCGCCATTCGTCGTGTCGCTCGCCCTCGGACAGGTTGCTGTGCAGGATGGCCACCCGATCCTTCATCGCCGCAAAGCGCTGCTTGAAGCGATCCGCCGTCTGGGGCGTCAGGGCAATCTCCGGCACGAGGACAATCGCGCCCTTGCCCGATTCCACGGCCGTCTGAATGGCCTGAAGATAGACTTCGGTCTTACCGCTCCCCGTGACTCCATGGAGCAGGAGGGGGCGAATCTTCTCGCCCCGCCCCAGACGCTGCATGGCTTCGGCAATTTGAGCCAGAGCCGCGGCCTGCTCCTCATTCAAGGGCAGCGGCTCCGTGGCCACATAGTCCACGGCGTCCAGTGGGTCCCGGGAGACGATTTGGTCCACCCGTCGAACCAGACCGCGCTCCTCCAGGGCTTTCCAGAGAGATCGGGAAAAGCCATGGGTCTCCACGAGATCCCGGAGACTCCGGCTGCCCTGCTCCCGAAGAAACTGCAAGGCGGCCTTCTGCTTGGCTTGGCGGGCGGTGAATTCTGCCTCGGCGGCCTGCTCATCGGAGACCGCCAGTTCGACGTACTGCACCGTCTTGCGCTTTTCCTCCTCGCCCCGCGACGGCTTGGGCAGCATCGTGCGGATCACCGTTTCGATCGGGGCGAGATAGAAGTCCGCAATCCACTGCGCCAGCTTCATGAGCCCCGGAGTGAGAAAGGGATCCTCGGAGACGGTGCCCAGAATGGGCTTGAGCCTATAGCCCAAGGTCTCGGTCTCCACCCAGAGCAACTCCGTCACGGTCCCGAGGGCGCTGCGATTGCGCAGGGGAATGCGCACGCGATGTCCCGGGCGGATCTCCGAACCCTCGGGGACCAAGTAAGTGAAAGCGAGGTCACTGGTCGCCCCGTCGATCAGCACTTTGACCGCTCTCTCTTTCGCCATGCCCCTCGTTCAATTCGCTCGTCTTCCCCATAAACAGAAATCGCCTCTCCTTTCGGAGAGGCGATTCACACCAAGGTAATAAGTAGAACTTAAATCCTTTGTTGTCTCAGATCCTCAGAAGGAGACGCTGAGGCTGACACCACCGTGGAGGATGTCGGACTGGGGATCCCCGGTCGGGTTAATGCCGTCGACGATCCAGGTGTCGGGACCGCCAACATAACCGATGTAGGGAGTAAGGGTGGTCCGGCAGTTAAGCTGGATCGGCAGAGAGGCCGTCACGTAGTAGTGGTTCCAGCCGCTGTCGCGGGGGGTAGAGGCGTTGGGGACAAGGCCGTTGAAGTAACCATCGGAGTAGCCGACGCCGGTGCCAAGCACGAGGCTGACGTTGTCGGTGATGCCGAAGGCCTTCTCAAAACCCAGCTGGTGATACCAGCCGTTGGCGGCGCCACCCATGGCGTAGTTGGTTTCGAAGACGAGGTCGACGATGCCGAGGTTGCGACGGATGTCGAGGCCAAGCTCACCGTAACCACCGGTGTTGATGAAGTTGCTGCGAACTTCGGGGAAGATGTAGTGGGTGTAACCAAGAGACACATCGAAGCCAGCGAAGGTGCCAAGCTCAGCGCTCACATAGAGGTTAAGCTCATCGTAGGCACCACCGATGCCGTCGTCGCTGATCCCGTTGAGGTACCAGGCACCGACCGTGATGGGAAGAGCCAGACCGTCGAAGGTGTAGTTCACATCGACGTCAACGCTGTCGCCAGCGAAACGGACACCCTTGAAGATGTAGTCGGTCCGGTAGCCGACGGTGACCTCACCGCCGAGATCGACGCATTCTTCGATGACTTGCTTCGGCGCGACGTACTTGCCTCCCCAATCACCCGCGTTAACGCCAAGCGTCAGCGCACTGATAGTTGCAACCAGAATGGTTTTCTTCATATAGATTCGTTTGTTTCCCTTGGTTTGAGATGTGGTCGTAATAACCTGTTTTCGTGGGCTTTCACCCATCCCAGGGGCCTTTTCCATCGGTGAGCTGTGCAGCCCCGTAATGGGTGAGGTTCCCAAGGACGTCCTGACAGTGGTTTAGATAAAAGCGATTCGCAACCAAAAAAAATCGATTTTTGACTAAGAAAAGGCTCCAAGACTCGTTTTCAACTCTTGGCAGGCCGTTCTCAAATCCGGACAACTCGCTGAGAATCAACGGAATTATTTTCCTTGGGGCTGGAGGACACCAAAGCGAGGGCCCAATGCCGATTTTCTGGGTCCACCTGCGTCGCCCGGCACAGAGTGCCCGCACAGCCATCCTCGGTGACCACGGGGGTGCCTTGGGCCAGGGGCTGGGGACAAAGCACGCGAACCAGTTCCCGCTTCACCTTCCCGACACTGCGAATCCTCGAGACGATCTCCTGTCCCAGATAGCAGCCCTTGTGAAAATCGACGGCCCAGGCGTCCAGTCCCAGTTCCGCAGGGAATTCTTCCCCCCGTATTTCCCAGCCTGAGCGCGGCGTCAGGGAGAGGATCTCCAGCAGGGCCCATTCCTCCTCGCTCAGTTCCTGGGCAGGATCCCAAGAGAGCGGTTCCGGGACCGCATCCGATGCCCAAAGGAAGCAGTCACGTCCGGGCGCCGCCAGGCGC
Organism: uncultured Akkermansia sp.; assembly: GCA_964552315.1. Lineage (GTDB taxonomy): Bacteria > Verrucomicrobiota > Verrucomicrobiia > Verrucomicrobiales > DEV007 > Arctic95D-9. The sequence continues at coordinate 176,983 of CAZKGI010000001.1, forward strand.
CAGGAGGGCAAGCCCTCCGGGACGAGGTCGAAGTGATGCCGGATTTCCACGGCTTCGGTGACGTCCTCCAGTTCGCAGTCGTCGGCGATAAGATAGCGCCCCAGTCGCGTCGCCAGGTAATCGCGCTGCGAGGCTTCCCCGTCGAGAATCAGGGCCCCGTCCTTTTCGTGTATCCAGACCAGGGCTTCCACCTTGCCCTTGAGGCCGCAGAGGCAGGCGGGGAGAACCCGACCGGCCAGCTTGGTGACGTCATTGCTGACCTGCCCGTTGAGATAGCGGATCCGGTCGGGTCCGCTCAAACGGAAGACCGCCCGATCGAGCTGGCGCCAACGGCCCGCCACCCGGGCCGCCACCTCGGGGTCTGGGGTCCTCATGCCTTCCCTTCGCGGTAGGGTTCCGCCACCACGGAGTAGTCCTGCTCGCCCTTGCCCTTTTGCAGGGATTTATAAAGGACACTGGCCGTGGTGGACAGGACCGGCTGGGACACGCCGAGCTGCTTTCCGAGGTTCAGGGCATACTGGGCGTCCTTGAACATGTGCTTGAGCGAAAAGTGCGGCTCAAAGTTGCCCTCGATCATCCCCGGCAGCTTCATGGAAACGAGGGGCGAACAGCAGGCATTGTCCTGAAGGGCTTCCGACAGCTTTGCCGGATCGATGCCCGCCTTGACGACGAGCCCGAAGGCCTCCGCCAGCACGCCGACCGTCGCGGCAGAAATCATGTTCGTCGCGATCTTGATGAGGGCCGCCTCACCGATCTTGCCCAAATGATGGATCGTCTTGGCACTGGCTTCGAGCACAGGCTGCACCTTCTCCAGGACCTGGGCGTCCCCGCCCACATAATAGACCAAGGCCCCGGCTTCCGCGGCGAGACGGCTGCCCGTGAAGGGACAGTCGAGAAAATCCGCCCCCCTCTCCCGGACCGCCCGATAGACCTCGGCGACCGTGCCCGGATCAAAGGTGCCGTTGGCGATGATGGTGTGCCTCGACTCGAGCCGATCCAGGACGGCTCCGATCACTTCCCTCAGGGCCTCGCTGTCCCCGACGAACACCTGGATGACATCGGCCAAGGCCACCACGTCGCCTGGTGAACCGAGGAAGTTGGGCACGGGTTTCGGCGTGCGACTCCACACGTAAACCTCGCGCCCTGATTTTCGCAGGCATTCCGCGACGCGACTGCCGATGATGCCCTGCCCGATGACTCCCACTACTTCCGGCTGCTCCATGGTTCAATTCAATGCAGGGACCGCAGGATTGCAACGCGTTTCAGGCCGGGGTAGAGCTCGTCTCGGTTCCCGGTATGGCCGGAAGGGACCAGTTGCCGGGAGGCGGAGACTCGTGTTTGCTCTGCGGACATGAGGGAAGCATTGATGCGGCAGCTTGCGCATCTCGGGCAGCTGGGACAGCTGGCCTGGGATTCCCTCCATTCCTTGTTTACGGCGGGCCTGCGCTGCCGCTCCAGCTTGGTCCAAATCGTCCTCATCGGCGCCGGTTCGCAGCTGGTGGTGATCGTGACCGGCGCTTTCACCGGAGCCGTTTTCGCCGCCCAAGCCTATTACAAGTTCAATGAACTGGGTCTGGGATCGGCCACGGGACCCGTGGTTTCCATCGCCATGTGCCGCGAGCTCGGTCCCGTGCTGGCCGCCTTGATGGTGGCCGGTCGCATGGGGGCCGCCATGGCGGCCGAGATCGGCACCATGCGCGTCAGTGAGCAGATTGACGCCCTGCGGGCCATGGGCACCGATCCCATTGACTACCTCGTGGTGCCCCGTCTGGCCGCCGTCTTGGTCTCCATGCCCCTCCTGACGGCGGAGGCTATTTGGTTCGGCATCAGCGCCGCCGAGTTTCTCACCATTCGCTTCTTCGGCGTTCCGGAACCCTGGTTCACCGCCCAGCTTCTCACGCACACCCAAGTCGAGGACGTCGCCACCGGCATCATCAAGGGCACGGTGTTCGGACTGCTCATCGTGCTGATTTCCTGTCACCGCGGCCTGAACACGACGGATGGCGCCGTGGGCGTGGGCAAAGCGACGACGCGGGCGGTGGTCGATTCCTCGCTGGCGATTCTCGTGGCCAATTTTTTCCTCACCCTCCTCCTCAACCACTGGCTTCCCAGCCGCAGCCTCGACCTCTAACCAGTGATGCAAGAGGCCCCCGATCTTCCCTATTTCGAAGTCACCGACCTGCGGCAGCGCCTGGGGGGGCAGGAGATCCTTCGCGGCGTCTCCTTCACGGCCCCCCGCGCCAAAACGACCGTCATCCTAGGAGGCAGCGGGGCGGGCAAGAGCGTGCTGCTGAAGCACCTGAACGGCCTGCTCCGCCCCCTCTCGGGCAGGGTGCGCGTGGAGGGAAGCGACTTGTCCCTCCTCTCCGAGCGCGACCTGCGCCCCATCCGCCGTCGCATCGGGGTGTTGTTTCAGGACGGCGCGCTTTTTGATTCCATGAACGTCGGCGAGAACGTCGCCTTTCCCTTGCGGGAGGCAGGGGAGCGCAACGAGTCCGTCATCGACGCGCGTGTGGCGGAAGTCCTGGCCCTCGTCGGGCTGGATGGCCACCAGAAAAAAATGCCTGCCGTGCTCTCCGGAGGCATGCGAAAGCGGGTCTCCCTGGCCCGGGCCATTGCTCCCCGGCCCAGCGCCCTGCTCTACGACGAGCCCACGGCGGGACTGGACCCCATCCTTTCCGAGAGCATCACCCGACTGATCTGGAGACTCCAGGAGGAGTTGCAGCTCACTTCCGTCATGGTCACCCACAACCTCGGGGCCATGCGATTTGTCGCCGACCAGGTTGTCTTCCTCAAGCAGGGACAGGTCCGCTATCTCGGCCCGGTGTCGGGATTTGACCAATGTCAGGACGAGGCCGTGCAGGAGTTCCTGCGCAGTGATGCCCTGGGGCGCCCCTGACTCGCCCTTCCTTCGTTGCCCTTCAACCGAATCCAGTCGATACTGCCCCCGCTTCCCGATGGCCCCCTCACCCCGTCGCGCCGAGATCTCTGTCGGCTTGTTCCTCCTCATCGGCCTCGCCATGGCGGGTGGATTGCTCCTGCGCTTCAGCCAGCCCAATCGCACGCCCCACGGCGGCTATCCCATTGTGGTGGAAGTGAAGGACGCCACCGGCATCCGCGTCGGGGTCCCGGTCCGCCTCGGCGGCGTGGACATCGGCAGCGTCTCCGGGGAACCTCAGTGGAACGACAGCTTCACCCTCTTGTCCATTCCTCTGGAAATCCGCCCCGAGATTCGCATTCCCGAGGGATCCACGGTCAAGGTGGGCTCCAGCGGCCTGCTCGGAGACAGCTATGTCCGCATACTGCCTCCCGACCAGCCCACGGGGGAGTTCATCCCCGAGGGCTACCGCATCGCCGCCCAGGTCTCGGGCAACCTCTCCGACCTGGCCAGCGAGGCGGGCGAGGCCTTTGACGACCTCGCCGATGCCTCGGTCGAAATCCGAGCCGCAGCCCGCCAGGTGGAGCGGCTCGCCGCGCGCGTGGAGCAGAAGCTGCTCAACGATGAGAACCTCGACCACGTCACCCATCTCCTCGCCGATCTCAGGGCCAGTGCCTCCAACATGAAGACACTCAGCTCCGAGGCCCTGCCCCTCCTCCAGGAAAGTCGCGGTGCCATCGAACGCGTTGGCGCCGCCGCCGAAGCTGCCCAGACAAGCTTTGCCGGAATCGATCAGGGCGTCGGCGAACTCAGTGAAGTGCTCGGCACCGTGCCCCCCGTGGTCAAGGAATTCGACGAGACGCTCGACGACCTGCGCTCCACCCTCGCGGCGACTCTCTCCCTGCTGGATAAGCTGGAGAACGGAGACGGCCTGGCCTCGGCCATGCTCAAGGACTCGAAACTCAAGGGCGATCTGGAGAGCTTCCTCAACAAGCTGAACCGGCAGGGGATCCTTTTCTACCCGCGCGAGAGCGGCTCGGACAAGCCCGTCCTCCCGGGCTTGCGGCGACAACCCTGATGCCATGCCTTTCCTCGTCATCCTGAAGCGATTCGAAGTCTGGCTGCTCCTCGGCGTGGTCGCCGCGCTGCTGTATTACGCACTGAATTCCCCGCCGACCCCGTCCGAGGCGCCTCCCCGCCCCCTGACTTCCACGCCTGCCACGCTCCCCAAGGAGCCCCCTTCCGCCAACACGGCGACGCCCCCAGACTCGCCCCTCCCCGCATCCAGCCCGATTGTCCTTCAGGAATGCCGCCTCATCGAATCCGGCGGTGGCTACATTCTGGAAACTGTCCTCGAAGGCCGATCCCCCACGGGCGAGGACTTGCTGCTGGACGAGTCCAGCACCCGGGCGATCAGCGCCACGGGAGAACCCGTCGCGCGCTTCTTTGAACCTTTCCGCGAGGTCGCCCAGCTTTCCGGGACCGAAATCTCGCGGGCCACCTTGCGCTGGTGGCTCCAGACCCTCCCCCAGGGACTGACCATTGAAGTGGCCAGCCATCCCATCCCCGTCGAGGTCCCCTAACCGTCCCTGCCCCACCGTCTCTTCCCGCCCATGCCCTCTTCGGCTGAGTTTCTCCTGATCAACAACAACAATACCCGGACCAAGTTCGCCCTCGCCTCGCGGAGCGAACTGCTCGACCACCGCGCCCTCGCCTCCCGCGAAGTGACGACGGAACGAGTCCGGGATCTCTTGGCCGATTGGACCTACGACAAGGTGGTTCTGGCCTCGGTGGTGCCGGCCAATGTGCCCGCCCTCCTGGCTTCGCAGTCGGGACACCCCCTCGTCGAGCTGACCCATTGCGTGGAACTCGGGGTCGAGGTCGACTTTCCCGATCCCTCCAAGATCGGGGCGGACCGCCTCGCCAATGCCGCGGCGGTCACGGAAACCAAGCCTGAGCAACCCATCGTCGTGGTCGACTTCGGGACAGCCGTGACCTTCGACATCGTCGACGCCCGCCCCGCCTACATCGGCGGCGTGATCGCCCCGGGGCTGGACGCCATGCGCCACTACCTGCACGAGCGCACCGCCTTGCTCCCGGAAATCGAAATCGCCCGCCCGAGCTCGGCGATCGGTCGCTCCACCATTCACGCCATGCAATCCGGGGCCTATCACGGCTACCGCGGACTCGTGCTCGAAATCCTCGCCCGGATTTCCGAAGAGCTGGAGAGCCCGCCGAAAACGATTGCCACCGGGGGATATGCGGCTTTGATAGCCGACGATCTCCCCGGCATCTCCGCCGTCGATACTCACCTGACCCTGCGGGGCTTGCTCCGCATCGCGAACCTCAATTTTCCCTCATGACTTCCGCTCCCGTCATCGGCATTGACTTCGGTGGCACCTCCGTGAAACTCGCCGCCGTCGCGGGGGGTGAACTGCTCACCGAGATCTCGCGCATCCCGACGCAGGAGTTCGACCGACCCGAACCCCTCATCGACCGCATCGTCGAAACCATCTCCGAATTGCGCCGCGCCCATCCCGACATCGCCGCGATCGGCATCGGCCTCCCCGGAGCCGTCAACTTCAACGAGGGCATCACCTACAACCTGACCAACGTGAAAGGGTGGACGGCCGTGCCGCTGCGCGACATCATGTCCGAAAAGACCGGACTGCCCACGGTCATCGAGAACGACGCCAACTGCATGGCCTATGCCGAGTGGAAATACGGCGCCGCCCAGGGCCGTCGCGACGTCGTCTGCCTCACCCTCGGCACAGGGGTGGGGGGCGGACTCATTCTCAACGGGGAACTCTACCGGGGCGCCCGATGTGCCGCCGGGGAAATCGGGCAGATGAGCATCGATCTCCACGGCGTTCCGGGTCCCTATGGCAACACCGGCGCCCTGGAACGCTACATCGGCAACCGGCAAATCGTCGAGCTGGCGGAAAGCCTCTACGCGGAGGGAGGCATTGCCGCCCCCACGCCGCTCAGCCCGGAAACCCTGGCCTCCGCCGCCCAAGCCGGCGATCCCATCGCCCGGGCCGTGTGGCAGCGCGTCGCCGAATGCCTGGGATCCTGCCTCATGAGCGTGATCTATCTGCTCAACCCCGAAAGCATCGTCATCGGGGGGGGCGTTTCCGAGGCGGGCGATCTTCTCTTTGCTCCTCTGCGGGAGATCCTGCAAAAATCGCTCACCGTGGAATGCTTCGAGCATCTCCAGCTCGTTCCCGCCCGCTTCGGCAACACCGCCGGCATCCTCGGCAGCTCGGCCATGGCCGCGGAATTGGCTCCTTGAGCTGCTTTTGTGGAAAATTT
>CAZKGI010000001.1:183272-275573 GCA_964552315.1 uncultured Akkermansia sp.
TTCCTCCCCTTGAATGCGCTCAGCGCCGTGGGTTGTGGCCACCGTGACACCGCCCGCTGGCATGAAGGATGCTATCGTCCCGGTGCCCTCTTTTCTAGATCCAGACAGCCCCCCACCAATTCATGAAGAAGACAATCCTCCTGGCGACCACCACCGCGATGGCCTTGGGTTCCCTTTCCTCCGCTCAGGCGGGTGACTGGGGCAAGGCTCCAGTCCAGAAGAACCCCATCGAAGAATGCGTCGATCTCGGCGGGGAAGTCAGCGTCGGCTACGACAGCGATTACATCTTTTACGGCGTGCGCTTCGCCCGAGACAGCGTGTGGGCTGACGTGAACTACACCTTCGACGGCTTCGTGGTTCCGGTCACGGTGGGCACCTGGTACCTCAACGGCATCAACGGGGGCGGCCCCGGCTACGATGAATTCAACGCCTACGTGGAATTCGAACTCGGCAGCTTCGCTGGCTTCGACGTGACTCTGGGCTACACCCACTTCGCCTTCCCGGAATACCGCAGCAACGTCCTCAACACCGGCGGCTATGGCGAAGCCACCCTCGGCATTTCCCGTAGCCTCGGCTTCGTCGACATCGCTTACAGCGGCGTCCAGGCCTTCGGTGGCCGTGGCACCGCGGCGGGCTGGTTCCACGAGATCGGCGTGGAGAAGTCCTTCGACCTGACGGATTCGGTCGCCCTGGTCCTCGGCACCGGGGTGGGCTACAGCGACGGTTACTACGACAGCGCCACCTTTGGCCTCGTCCGCGATTCCGGCTGGAACCACTACTACGTGAAGGCCTCCCTCCCGATTTCGCTGAACTGCCGCACCACGTTGACCCCCTACATCGGGTACACCGGGGCCACCGGTGGCATGATTGCCGATGGCATCAACGTCGGTGTGGACGGCCCCCAGTCGGACATCCTCCACGGGGGAGTTTCCCTGACGGTGAGCTTCTAAGCCTCGCTTCAGGGCTCGAGCCTCTTTTTCCAAACCGCCTTCCCCTCAAGGGAAGGCGGTTTTTTATTGCCGTCTTCCCCAAACCGCCGAGGCAGCAGGGACCGAGCGCGACCTTGGCGGTCCTCGCGGCCACTGGCAGGGCACGGCTCCGATTCTCTAGCCCCTGGGCAGTCGGCTGGGCGGGAACGGGGGGGAGCTTGGACTTTCGCCCAAATCCCCATCACAACGCCCCAGCTCCCCATGACGCCCCCACGCCTCCTGGCGAAGGGGCACGAAAAAAACCCTGCCATCGCTGGCAGGGTCGTTCCGATTCGCTACAGCGGGAAATAGGGCTGCCCTCTCAGGCGCTCGCCGGGGCGGCGATGGGCTTGAGCTTGGCCGCCATGCGTCCCTTGAGGCGATCCGCCGTCCGCTTGTGGAGCGCACCGCGCTTCGCCGCCTTGTCTGCCACCGAAGCAAAACGATTGTAGGCCTCCTGGGCCTTGGCAAGGTCACCCGTCTCGATGGCTGCAAGCGCACCCTTGCGGGCCGACTTCACACGGCTCTTGATGACACGGTTGCGGGCCGTGCGGGTCTTCGTCTGGCGGACGCGTTTGAGGGCGGATTTGGTGTTGGCCATCGAATAGCGATTGGGTTCGGAAAAAACTAAAGGGCGCGGAGCTTACCCTCCCCATGGATGCAAGTCAAGGGACAAGATCCGAGGAGCGGGCGGAAGCGGGTCGAACCGGCTCTTCCGTGAAATAACTGGTCTCGTATCCGGCCTCGCCCAGGATCTGGGCACCGGTCTTGAAAATGCTCGCTTCCTTCTTCCAGAAGGGCTTGGCCGCGGGCTGGTCCTCCGCAGGGACGGGAAGGGCGACGACCGAGGGCAGGCCCGGAGGGGAGAGAACTTCGATGGGTTCACTGGCCTTCTTCTGCTTCTCGACCTCCCGCCAGAGGCTTTTACGGACCACAAAGACCTTGGTCCCCTCGCCGATGCGGTCGTGCAGGTCGATGACATCCTTCGACTTCATGCGGACACAGCCGTAGCTGGCGGGACGGCCGATGTCGCGCTCCGCCGCGGTGCCGTGGATGTAGATGCAGCGGCTGTAGGCATTCTTGTTTTCCGGCTCCAACCCTTTCAGCCAGAGAATGCGGGAAACGATGGGATCCCGTCCCGGAGAATCGGGCTTGATCACCTCTCCGGTCCATTGGCGGCTCTTGAAGACGGCGCCCGCAGGCTTCCCGTCCCCGATCTTTTCGGCGACCTCCAGCATACCCGGAGGGGTCCGATAACTGCCGATCTCATCGCCGAGACCGAATTTCGAGGTGGAAACGGGATAGGTTTTGACCGGCTCCCCTTCCCGATAGAGGACCATTTTTTGCAAGGGCACCGACACCTCCATCACGTGGAGGGAGTCGCGCTTGGCGGCGGTATGGACGGCACAACTGCTCAGGGAGAAGGCCAATACGCTGAAGAAACACGGAGCGGCGAATCTTGCCGCGAGACGAATCAGGCTCATGGAGGAGGTTTCTGGTACAACGGAGGAAGCCCTCATCTCTTAGAGACGCTGGATCTTCTTGCGACGGCGTGAGGATGGCGCGCAAATCTTCTGGCAAACTTGGTCGCTCGCTCTAACTTTTCCGGTAGCTCCTTCGTCCTTCGGGAATTCCGCCATGCGCCTACTGCGATCCCTCGCCCTTGCCTTTTTGCTGACCACAGGCTTGGCCCTGCCCCGAAGCTTGGCCCAGGAGGCCTCCGAGGAGGCTCCGCCTCCGATTCCGGAGGAATTGCTCGAGGATGAGCATCTCCGCGAGGAAATGGGCGTGAATCCCTTCACGGCGCCCTCGATCAAAAAGATCTTCGAGGACCTCCGCAAGTTGCGCCCGCTCCCCTACGACGAGCTCAAGCGCCCCCTTGCCGAGCATCCGCCGCAAGACCGCGTCAAGCTGGCCCTCGTGATGGGCGTCCTGCTTGCGGATGGTTTCTTCGCCGTGGAAGCGGAACAGTTCTTCGACCTGGAACCCATCGGACGCGCCCTGCTCAACCACGGCAAGGTGCTGGGTTCGGGCTCGCGCATTTCCGGGCACATGAAGAGCATGCTGGAGAAGGGTGCCGACGGTCATTGGAACGAGCTCAAGGAGGAGTTGGCCCGCACCCAAAAGGATGTGGAAAAGGAGATGGTGCTTCTCCGCGATGTCGACACCGCCAATCTCATCGCCCTGGGAGGCTGGCTGCGTGCCTTTGAAATCGGTTGCGCCGCCTCCCTCAAGCCCTACGAACCCTCGAAGGCCGCGACCCTCTCCAAGCCAGCGGTGGTGGAGTATTTCGTCCTGACCCTGGAGACGCTGGAACCGCGTGTTCGCAAAAATCCCCACGTTTCCGACATCCGCAGCGCCCTCCTCGAGATTCAAAAGGCCCTCGACATTCCCAAGGGCGAAATCCTCGCGGAAGAGGAAGTCCTCTCCCTGCACGCTAAGGTCGAGGCCCTCGTCGACGCCATCTACGGAGGCGAACGCCTGCTCAAGACGACGCAGCAGACCACAGAGCCCAAGCCCGGGACGACGCCTCCGGTGCAAAAGCCCGCCGCCACGGGAGGCGTGGTTTCCGGCGAGGTCCCGGAGTAAGGGACGGGATCCGGCCGCGGCGCGGGGCGCCTCAAGACCAGGGAGCATCAGGGGGCGGGCCCGCCCCCTCGCCACTCTCACAGCAAGTACTTGGAGGCCTGTTCCACGTCCTTGTCGCCGCGACCTGACAGGCTCACCACGATGAGGCGGTCCTGGTCCATGGTCGGGGCCACCTTGCGCACGTGGGCGAGGGCATGGGAAGTTTCCAAAGCGGGAATGATGCCTTCGGTGCGCGCGAGTTCCTGAAAGGCGGCCAAGGCTTCCTCGTCGGTCGCATACGCGTAATCCACCCGTCCCTCGCTCTGAAGGAAGGCATGCTCCGGCCCGACGGCGGCATAGTCGAGTCCGGCGGAAATGGAATGAGTCAATTCGATCTGCCCGTCCTCGTCGGCGAGGAGCCAGGTCTTGGTCCCCTGGAGCACGCCAAGTTTGCCCCCCTGAAAGCGGGCGGCGTGCTCACCCGGGCGGATTCCGTGGCCGCCCGCCTCGACCCCCACCATGGCGACCCCCTCGTCGTCGAGGAAAGGATGGAAGAGGCCGATGGCATTGCTACCGCCGCCGACGCAGGCGACCAGCAGGTCGGGGAGCCTACCCTCTCGCTCGAGGATCTGGCGCCGGGCCTCCAGGCCGATGACGCGATGGAAGTCGCGCACCATCATCGGGTAGGGATGGGGCCCCAGGGCGCTGCCGAGAATGTAGTGGGTGTTGCGCACGTTGGTGACCCAGTCGCGCAGGGCCTCGTTGACGGCCTCCTTCAGCGTTTTCTGCCCGGCCTCGACCCCGCGCACTTCCGCGCCGAGCAGGCGCATGCGCACGACGTTGAGGTGCTGGCGCTCCATGTCCGTCGCCCCCATGTAGACGACGCATTCCATGCCGAAGCGCGCGGCCACCGTGGCTGTGGCGACCCCGTGCTGCCCGGCCCCGGTTTCCGCGATGATGCGCGTCTTGCCGAGGCGCTTGGCCAGCAGGATCTGGCCGAGGGCGTTGTTGATCTTGTGGGCACCGGTGTGAAGCAGGTCCTCGCGCTTCAGGTAAATGCGCGCTCCGCCAAGCTTTTCGGACCAGCGCTCCGCACAATAAAGCGGCGTTTCCCGACCACAAAATTCCGCCAGCAGGCGACTGAGCTCGGCTTGGAATTCCGGATCCTCCTTGGCCTTCAGGTACTCTGCGGAAAGGGCATCCAGAGCCGCCACGAGCGTTTCGGGGACGAATCGTCCGCCGAAGGGGCCAAAGTGCCCGCTCGCATCGGGAAGGGCTTGGAAGGAGGGTGCCGTGCTCATGGGGAGAGGATTACGTTGCTTCAGGGGGAATGCAAGGAGGCGGAAGGGGAAAGGGCCGCCCCCGCCCGAGCCTGAATCCTCTCCTGATTGGCCCGAGATCCCTGGCTTTGCCCGTGGACAGGAGTCCTTCCCCGCTGATAATTGCCCGCGTGAACTACCGGGAATCCCTCGACTGGCTCTACAGCACCCAGACCTTCGGAATCAAGCTGGGTCTCGACAGCGCCCGACACCTGATGGCCTCGTTGGGCGTGAATCCCGACCAGCCCGGGCCGTCCATCCTCCACGTCGCCGGAACCAACGGGAAGGGCTCCGTTTGCGCCATGAGCGAACGAATCCTTCGGGACGCCGGGATCAAGACGGGCCTCTTCACCTCGCCCCACCTCGTCACCTTTCGAGAGCGCATCCGCGTCAATGGTGGCCTGATCGAGGAAGGCGAAGTCGCTGCCGGCCTGAGCCAATTGCGCCAGATCGCGGAGGGCTGTGACCCCCACCCCACCTTCTTCGAAATCACCTTGGCCCTGGCCATGGATCATTTCGTTCGCTCGGCTTGCGAAGTCGTCGTCCTCGAAACCGGCATGGGCGGTCGGCTCGACGCCACCAACGCCCTGCAGTCGACCTTGTGTGTGATCAGTTCGGTGGCGCTCGATCACCAACAGTGGCTGGGAGAGAGTCTCCGGGAGATCGCCGCGGAAAAGGCGGGCATCCTCAAGCCCGGCGTCCCCGTCATTATAGGCGAGCTCCCTCCCGAGGCCCGCGAAGTGGTGGGACGCCGCGCTCTACAGCTCGGCATCCCCTGCCTCGAAGCCCATCCCCTGCCGCCGGACTGGAAGCTCGGCCTCAGAGGGCCCCATCAACGCGAGAATGCCGCCCTCGCCGTGGAAGCCGTTTGCCGGCTGGAAGAGCACCGACTCCGCCTGGAGGGCATTCAGGCCTCCCTGGCCTCGACGGACTGGCCGGGACGCTTCCAGATCCTCGATCCCCAGCTCGTTCTCGACGGGGCCCACAACCCCGCGGCGGCGGCGGCGCTGCGCCAGACTTGGGAACAGGAATATCCCGGAGAAAAGGCCCATCTCATCTTTGGGGCGGTCGAGTCCAAGGACGTCGTCGGTCTCCTCGCCGAGCTGAGGCCCATTCTCGCCTCCATCGATTTCGTGGCGGTGAACTCGGAACGCGGCCTCTCCCTGGACAAAATGCAGCAAGCCCTTCGCGAGGCCGGGGGCGCCGAGCTTCCCCGCAGCGATTCCCCCACCCTCTCCGAGGCCATGACCAAGGCGCGGGCCCGCGGCGGGCGATGCCTCCTCACGGGTTCGCTCTTCCTCGTGGGAGAAGCGCTCAGTCTGCAGGGCGGACCGTCCTTCGAATCCAGCCTACAGTGAGGCGGATCGCGGCCCCGGCGGCCCGCTGCGCCGCATCGGTCGCGGGCGCCCGATTTGACCTTGCCATCCCCGCGCGCGCCCGTCACTCTGATGGCTTCGGCGCAGTCGCGCCGGATCGCCGCGCGCCCTGACCATGGCACAAACCGCGTTTGGTGGTTTCTTGTCCGGCCCCGCCCTGAGGAATTCCCGCCCGTGAACCCCGAAGCCCTCCGCCCCGATCTACTCCCCTCCCTCGGGCCCGTTCTCAGCGGGATCGGCGGGCTGCTTTGCGCCTTGCTCTGGCTTGCCACCTGGCGCTGGCGTGCTCCCTCGCGTCGGGGAGGGCTTTTCCCCGCCCTACTCGGAGGCCTCCTGGCCGCCCTCGGCCTTTGGTTTTTCTTTCAGGGACTGGGGGCCTATTTCGTGCTGGCCACGGCCTGGCCCCTTCCCCTTCTCGCCCTGCTCGGGGCCGTCCTCGCCGAGCTCCTCGTCTGGCTTTATCGCTTTGAATCGCGATTGGTCGAGGGACCTCGCGGCCAACTGCTGCTGGCCTTGCGCCTCGCCGCCCTGCTCGTCCTCCTGTTGGTCCTGCTGCAGCCCGTGCGTTCCTTCACCGAGGAACGCGAAATCTCGCGGGAGATCGCCGTGCTGATCGATGAGTCCGAATCCATGCGGCTCTCCGATCCCCAGCTGACCCCCACGCAGAAACTGGATCGCGCCAGTCTCCTGGGCACCGCGGGGGTGGAAGACCGGCCCGATCTGGCGGAAGTCGCCCGCCTGGCCACCGCCCTCGATCGGCAGCTCAGCGAAGAGCTTGACGCCCTTCGTGGCGCTCCCAATGCCGATGCGGCGTTGCCGGCCCCAGCCCCGCAGGGGGCGGAGGCTTTCACCGCCCTGACGAGCCAGCGCGAGGCCTTGGTGAGCGCCCTCGAAGCGATCCCCAGGTCATTCCTGACCGAGGAGGCCGAAGCCCGGCTCGAAGATTTCCTCCAGCGGGGACGCGATGAACTTGGCCGCCTCCTGCCCCTGGCGGATCAGGCCAGGCAGGCCCAAAAGGGTGAGGCCTTCCGGAAGCGCTTGGAAGCCGCGAAGGAAAGCCTAGGTCCCCTGCTCGAACGCCTTGCCCCCACGCGGGAACTCGTGGACGCAGCTTACTACGCCCAGCTCGACGAGGCCACCCAAACGCGCGTCGACCAAGCCGCCGCGACGCTGCGTCTCGGGCTGGCCCAACAGATTCTCACTCGTCCGCTGCCCCCGTCCCGCGGGGACGATCCAGGAAAGGAGCCCGCCTCCCTGATGGAACAACTGCAGCAGCGCTACCAGCTGCGCTTCTACCGCTTTGCCCGGGAGATCGTCCAAATCGACGGCCCCCTCGATGTGGAACTCTTTGCCCGAGGCGAATCGGAGCGCGCCGACCTCGTCCGCACCGACCTCGTGGGCGCGCTGGAGCACGTCCTTTCCAGCACCCCGCCCGAATCGCTCGCCGGCGTGCTGCTGCTCGGGGACGGTCGGCACAACGCCGCCTCCCTCCCGGAGGACAGCCTGCGCCAGCTCGCCCTGCTCCGGGCGCCCCTCTGCGCCGTGCCCATCGGGGCGGACCAGGGACCCGCCGACATCGCCCTGCTCTCCTTGAAGGCCCCGGAATCCATCTACCTCGACGACCGCGTCGTCATCACCGCCACGGTCAAGCTCGAGGGCTTTCGCGGCGAAACGGTCCACGCCGAGCTGCTCGCCGGGGACCAGGTCGTGGAGAGGGTCGACATCGAAGTCAGCGACGTGCGCCAGCGCAGCGAGATCCATTTCGTCCACCGACCAGAGCGCCAGGGCATCCACGACTACCGGGTCCAAATCCAGCCCGATCCCCGGGAAATTTTCCCCGACAACAATGCCTGGGATTTCAAGGTGGCGGTCAGTGACGACCGCACCAACGTGCTTCTCGTCGACAGCCATCCCCGCTGGGAATTCCGCTACCTGCGCAACCTTTTCCACGGCCGCGACAAGTCCGTGCACCTCCAGTACGTGCTGCTCCATCCGGACCGCCTGCCCCGTTCCCCCCGCCCCCCGACAAGCTACGCCAGTGCCTCGCGGCCCTTCGGGGATTCCGAAGCCACCCAACTCCCCCAGAACGCCGAGGAATGGCGACGCTTCGACGTGATCCTTCTCGGCGACATCCCCCCTGAGGCGCTCAGCCCTCGCGACCTCGCCGCCATTGAGGAAGCCGTCACCAAGCGGGGCTCCCTGCTTGTCTGCATCGCCGGCCCCCGCGCCATGCCCCACGCGCACGATAACCGCGTGTTCCAAAACCTCCTGCCCGTCACTTACGAGCCCAGCGACAACGCCCGCCTCGTCTCGCCCGAACCCGCCTATCGTCTGCAGCTCACGGCGATCGGCCGGGAGCATCCCGTCACTTCCCAATCGAGCAGTCGCGCGCTCAACGAAGAAATCTGGTCCGCCTTCCCCCCGATGCACTGGCGCTTTGGGGGAGCCCAGCTCAAGGACACCGCCGAAGTCTTGGCCTACGCCCTGCCTCTGGGCCAGGCCCTTCCTCAGGGCGGAAGCGGCTTCCCCGCGGAGGCCTCCGTCGAGGCGGCCATCCAGCAGCTCGCCCGGCAGAGGGAACTCGAATCCGAGAATGCCGTCATCTCCTCCATCCGGGCGGGCCTCGGGAAGGTGCTGCTTCTTCATTTCGATCAAACCTGGCGCTTTCGCTACGGCGTCGGCGACGTGCACCACCACCGCTTCTGGGGGCAGATCATGCGCTGGGGGGCAGGCCCCAGCCTGCGCTCGGGGAACGACTTCGTCCGCCTCGGCACCGATCGGCTCAGTTATGCTTCGGAAGACCCCGTGACCGTCACCGCCAAGGTCCTCGACCCGCAGCGCACGCCCCTTCTCAAAGCCAAGGTCGAAGTGGAAGTGTGGAAGGACGGACAGCGACTGCGCCGGCAGCGGCTCGATTACCTCGCCGACTCCCCCGGCCTGTACGAAACCCAGCTCGAGGGGCTCAAGGAAGAAGGAGAATACCAGCTGAAACTCGTCGGCGATCCCGTGGACGAGGCCGTCGCGGCCAGCTCGGAGGGCCCGCAGAAAATCGAAACCGAACTCCTCGTTGCCTCCAGCCGCCATCCCGTGGAACTCGCCGAGCTCACCGCGGATCGCGATTTTCTCAACCGCGCCACCAACCAGACGGGCGGACGCCTCGTCGAATTGCCCGACCTGCCCCTCCTGTTAGACAGCTTTGGCGCGCCCAAGGAACGGCTCCGGGAGAATCGCAATGTTCCCCTCTGGGACAAGTGGCCCCTGCTGCTGCTTTTTTTCACCCTCTTGACCACCGAATGGGGCCTGCGCCGGAAGAGCGGGCTCGTGTGAAACCTGAGAAGCATGGAAATCCTTTCCCGCCCCGCACGGTCAAGCCTCCAATCCAAGATGGAGTTTCGGGGGAAACTGTGTTCTCATCCAGGGAGGTTCTCCCTCCGAAAGGGCCGCCCGGCGCTCCGAGAATCATGAGCACGCTCTCCCAGCTCCCTCCGCCGCTTCTCGACAAGCTGCGCTCCCTGATTCGCCGGGTGCGGAGACTGCTTTTCCTGAAGGGGCTCGCCGCCACCCTCGCGGTGGGCCTGGCGTCGCTGCTGCTCATCATGGGCGTGGACGCCAGCCTGACCCTGTTTTCCTCGACGGCTCGAGTGCTTCTCAGCTGTGCGGGTCTTGTGGCCACCCTCTTCACCGCCTGGAGCTTGCTGCTGCGCCCCCTATCGCGGCGCCTCAGCTTGGAAGCCATGGCCCGCTTCCTCGAAATACGCCATCCCGAACTGCAGGAACGCATCTCCACCGCCGTGGAACTGCTCGCTCGGGACGACCCCGAATCTCTCCGCGGCTCGGAGGAACTCATCGCCGCCATCGTCGACTCCGCCATTGACGACATCGCCGCGGTGGATCCCAAGACGGAGTTCCAACCGGTGCGTGCCCGGAAATTCCTCTTCGCCGCCGCCGGCGGACTCGGTCTCCTTCTCCTGACCTTCGCGCTCTGGCCCAGGCAATCCTGGACCTTGATGACCCGCGCCCTGGCTCCCTTTGCCGACCTTGGAAACGCCTACGCCGATCAATTGCGGATCGAGCCCGGGGACCTGCGGGTGGCCAAGGGCAGCCCCGTGACCATTGCCGTGACGGTGATCAATCCCCGTCAGCAACGCGTCGAGCTGCGCCGCCGCCTTCCCGACGGCAGCGATGTCGTCGAACGCATGACCCCGGAGGGCGAGGACCCCGACGGCAGCAAGCGCTTCACCCTGACCTTCCCCTCGGTCGAGGAAAGCTTCCACTATCGCATCCGCGCTGGCTCCGCCCTGAGCCGTTACTTCGAGCTCAGCGCCCAGGATCCCCCGACCCTGCAGACGCTCCGCGTGCAATACCTCCCTCCGGAATACACGGGCCTCCCCCCGTCGGAAGCCGTCTCCCCATCCGGTGAAATGGGCGAAATCCGGGCCCTGGCCCACACCCGCATCTTCGTGGAAGCGGAACTGGATCGCGCCCTGACCCGTGCCGAACTGGTTCTGGAAGGCGGCGAAGGCGAACCGCGCCGCCTGGCCGCCCCGCCCGAGGGACCGCACGCCCGCTGGGAATTGGAGCTCCTTCCCGAGATGAATGGGAAAGGGCACTTCGCCTTCACCGACGAGGAAGGCTTCGCCAACCGCCCCCTCACCTATGCCATCGAGGTGCTCCCGGACAAGGCGCCCACGCTGCAAGTCCGGTCCCCGCTCCTGCGAGAGCTGAGGGTACGACCGAGCGAGTCCATCCCCCTGCATCTCGATCTGGTCGAGGATTTTGGCTTCGCCGAGTTCACCCTGCTGGTGCAATACCCGGGCGCCGGCACCCCCCTGGAGATTCCCCAGGCCCTTCCCCTGCCCGGCGAAAGTACGGGTCAGTACACGGCCCGCGTCCATCTCGATCTGGCGACGCTGCAGTACCCGGCTGAAGTCCGCAGCCTCACCGTGCAGCTGCGCGCCCATGACAACCGCCCCCTGGCCTTCGGAGGCCCCGGTGTCGGACTCAGCGAGCCGATCGTCATCGTCCTCGACGAGGAGGCCAAATCGCTCGCCGACCAAAATCTCGAAGCCCAGCGCGAGGAACTCGATCAGAAGCTTCGGGAGGCCAAGCAGAGCCTGGAACGCGCCCGCGAGGAACTGCGGCGAAGCGAACAGGAAATGATGAAAAGCGAGGATCTCCAGAGCGAGGCCCGCAAGCGCCTGGATGAATTCACCCATCACAACGAGTCCGCGCGCGAGGCCCTGGAACAAATCGCGGACACGCTCAATACCCCTCTCTTCCAGGAACAATCCCGCCAAGCCGCCCGACTCGCCGATGAGACGCTCGCCCTCGCCCAGGAGCGCGTCGACCTCATCCCCATGACTGACGCGGCGCACGAGCGGCTCGCCGAGGCCAAACAAGCCCGTTCCCAGGTCGAGGAAGCGCTCCAGGGACTCAACCAACTCCAAAAGTCCATGGGCGAGGCCCGCAAGGATTACGAGGCCATCGCCCGCCTCAACCAGCTGGCCCAGCGCCAACGCGAGCTCGCCCGCGAGGCCCAGGCTTGGTCCCAGCGCGCCCAGGAGGAGGCCGCCGCGGCTCGCGAAGCCGCGCAACGCGCCGCGGATGAGGCACAGCGCCGCCAAGCCCTGGAGGCCTATGACCAGCAGCAACAGCGCGAGACAGACCAGTTCCGCCAGGAGCAGAAGCGGGTGGAACAGCAACTCGGGGATCTCCTGAAGGACAACGCCGCCGCCCTCGCCGAGGTCCTCGCGCAGCAGCGCGCTCAGAGTGAAGCCCTCGCCGAGCAAAGCCAGTCGCTTGCCGCCCAGCAGGAGGGCTTGCGGGAGAGCAACCGCCAAGCCACCGAACCGGAGGAGGGCGATGCCCAAGCGCGCCTGCGCCAGGCCCTCCTCGAGCAACTGGCCCAACTGCAATCCCGTCTGGCCGGGGCCGTGGCCGACGCCGCCCTTCAATCGGAGACACCTCAAAGGCTTGCCGAGGCCGCGGACGCCGCCGAAACCGTGGCTGAGCAGCTCCAGGCCGCCGCCCTTCCCGAGGCGGCCGAGGGGGCGGAAAAGGCCGGAGAGGCCCTCGCCGCACAGGCCTCCCCCTCCTCGACGAAGGAGCAAGCGCTGGCGCAGCGCCAACAATCCCTCGCCAGCCAGATTCGCGCCGTTCAGGAAGGCCGACTGCAGGACGCCCTCGCCCAATTGGAGAACCTGTTAGCGGCCGATGCCCAGGAATTGGAGAGCCAGACGAAGGGAATGGAAGAAGCCTTGGCGAACCTGAAGCAGAACAAGGCCAAGGACCGCCTGCGAGAGGCGGCCAGCGCCCTCGATCGGGGCGAGCAGAAGGCGGCCCAGTCCTCCAAGCAGTTTGACCGTGCCCAAGCCCAGCAACGCGAAGCCGAAAGTCGGGAAGAGCTGCAGGCGGGCGCACTCGCCAAGGCCGCCCGGGCGACCATGCGCCAGGCCGCCAACGAACAGCGCCAGGCCGCCGAGGCGCTCTCGCAGGCCGCCGGCGCCTTCCGCCGAGGTTCCGAAGCCATCGGCCAAACGCTCGAGGGCCTCGAGCCCTCGGAGCGGGACGAACGCCTCACCAACAGCAAGGATCTCGCCCAAGGCTTCCAGGATGTGTCCCGCTCTTCCCAATCCCAGAACGCTCCGGAGGCGGCTGAACAGGCCCAGAACGCCGCAGAAGCCCTGCAGCAGATCGCCGAGGCGGCCATGAGCCGCCTGGGACGCCGCGACTCAGATTCCTCCGTCCGACAGGAAAGCCCCCTCTCCCCGCCCCGCGAGGCGAGTGGCGAACCCGACTCCAGCGAGCTGAATGAGAGCGGCCAGAAGGCGGCCGACTGGAATGGAGACGGGCTCCCGGCGGAACTTTCCGAACTCGGACTCAGCGCCGCGGATTGGGCCCGCTTTCGCCGGGCCCTGTCCGGAGGCAATGCCATCGCCCTCGACAGTCAACTGCCCGCCGAATATCGCGAATTGGTGGGCCGTTATTTTCAAGTGATCGCCAAGGAGGCCGGAAAAGGAAAATGAAGCGTCCGCGCCCCGCTCAGGCCCTGTCTTCCACGCCTCGGTCCCTCGTCCGGTCGCGTCCGCTTTCCCGCCTGGCCCTCTGGGGCGCCGTGCTGGGGGCGCCCTTTCTGCTCCACCCCGGGGTGGCGCCCGCCCAGACCAGCGACGCCCAGTCCGTCTTTCAGACCCACCAACCCGCTATCGAGGCCGCCGTCGACCGGGCCCTGCGCTACCTCGCCTCACACCAATCTCCCGAGGGCACCTATGCGGATTCCTACGGCCGCTCCGTGGGAGTGGTGGCCCTCGTGGGCATGTCCTTCCTCTCTGCGGGTCACGTTCCGGGCCAGGGGGAATACGCCGAAAATCTGGAACGCTGTCTCAACTACATCCTCGATAGCCAGCGCCCCAACGGCCTGCTCGACAAGGGGGATTCGGGCCACGGCCTCATGTACGCCCACACCATCGCCACCCTCTTCCTCTCGGAATGCAGCGGCATGGTCGATCCGCAGACCCAGGAGCGCCTCGATCCCATCCTTGCCCGCGCCACCCAGCTGATTCTGGAGGCGCAGGCGGTCCCCAAGAACGAAAACCACGAGGGCGGCTGGCGCTACAAACCCGACTCGCGCGACTCCGACCTCTCCTGCAGCGGCTGGGCACTCATGGCCTTGCGCTCGGCCAAATTGAACGGGGCGGCCATTCCCGATGAGGCCATCGACAAGGCCGTCCGCTACATCCTCCGCAACCACGACCGGAGCAAGGGGACCTTTGGCTACACCGACCCCTGGGGGCACGCCGAGACCCTCACGGGATGCGGTCTCCTCTGCCTCGCCCTGACCGGGCATCACGAACTGGAATCACTGCCCCGAGCGGGGGATTACCTCTTCCAGGTGCGCCAGCAGATCGTCAACAATGCCCACGAGTACTACGCCAATTACTACAACGCCCAGGCCATGTTTCAGTTGGGCGGGCGGCATTGGGCCCAGTACTCCGACTGGATGTACCGGGAATACCTGCCCAAGCAGCAGGCCAACGGCTCTTGGTCGAACGGGCGCAGCGGCGGCACCTTCGGCACCTCAATGATGGTGCTTTCCTTCACCGTGCCCTATCGGCAGCTCCCCATCTACCAGCGCGACGAGACGGTCGACGAGCTGCCCTGATTCTTCTTTCCCCCGCTCCAAGCGACCATTTCCGCTTGAGTTCCCTCCTCGCGGAGGCGAAGGATCGGAAGAACTCTTTTCTTTCCGATATGCCCTTGGAGAAAATCACCAGCGTTAGCGGCCGAGGTGTCTACGTCCCCGGCTCGGACATCGACACGGACCGCATTATTCCGGCTCGCTTCATGAAGTGCGTGACCTTCGACGGGCTCGGCGAATACCTTTTCTACGATGCCCGCCACGAACCGGATGGCACGCCCAAGGAGCATCCTCTCAACGATCCCCGCTTTGCCGGCGCCAAGATCCTCATTTCCGGCATCAACTTCGGTTGTGGCAGCTCTCGCGAGCACGCCCCCCAGGCCATCCACAAGGCCGGCTTCCGGGCCGTCATCGCCCAGAGCTTCGCGGAAATCTTCTTCGGCAACTGCACGACCCTGGGCATGCCCTGCGTGAAGGCCTCCGCCGAGGGCATCGAAGCCCTGGCCGCGGCCGTGGAAGCCGATCCCAGCCTCGAGATCACCATCGACGTCGCGGCGGAGGAAGTCCGCTACGGCGATCAACGCCTTCCCGTGACGCTGCCGGCCTCGGCTCGCGAAGCCTTCATTTCGGGGCAATGGGACCCCATCGGCGAACTGCTCGACGGCGCCGAGGCGGTCGCGGAGACCGTGGCCAAGCTGCCCTACATGGCCCGCTAATCGGGCACGCCGGGCTGCTCCTCTCCCGAGGGCACCACTCGCGGAGGCAGTCGTGGATCAGAGGCCGCCTCTTCAGGCGTGGATTCTGCCTGCACCGGGTTCAGGATGTCACTCGCAGGCTCGCCAACCCCTTCGGGGAGGGCCGCCGGCAGGGGAAAGGGTTCGGGAGCGGCAGGCGATAGCTTCGCTTCCAGATAGCTGCGGATTTCAGCGACGTAGCGATCCACCGGAAGGACGAAGGTCGCCAGGGCCGCCCCACAGGCAAAGCCCACAATCACCACCATGAGCACGAGGAAGCCTCGCCGGACCCGGGGCTTCGGCTTCTTGAAAAGCGGCTGGGAAATCACGGTCGGGGCCCACGCCTCGTCTGAAGGGGGGGAGGCGGATTCCTGAGGCGCGGTTCCGAAGGGCGAGGCCGCAGGAGAACGCTCCGCGAAGGCGTTGGGGAGGCTTCCAAATCCGAACGGGTCGTTCGCGGGGGGGATGTCCGCTTCTTCCGCGGCCACACTTTCCGGGGCCTCGTCGCTGAGCGGAGGCCCCCAGGGAAGGGAAGGTGAGGCGGAGGGCTTGGCATTGAGGAAACCGAAACCGAACTCGCTCGTTTGGACGGGCGGCGTCGCCGGAGCCCCGAAGGCGAATCCCTCGCTGCGGAGGGGGCTCGAGGGCTCGAGCACCGCCACCGCGGGGGCCGCGTCGAAGGAGTAGCGCGGCGAATCCTCGGCGCGATCCGCCGCCGACCCTGTCCCAAAAGCGGGACGAAATCCCACCGGCGACTCCGCGATCGGATCCGCTGCAGGCGCGGCATCCAGGAAGGGCGCCGCCTCTAAAAAGGATGGCGAGGCGCTCCCGCTGAAGGCTTCGGCCTCGTCCTGGGCGGGTTCTGACTGCCAGGAACTGGGCCAGGAGGACGACACCGGATCCCCCTCATCCACCGGTTCCTCCTTCGCGGGCTCGGGATCTTGCCAAGACGTCGCCGCCGGGGAGAACGCGGGTTCTGCAGTGAAGGGCTCGGTTTCATCTTCCTCGACGGGAGGAGGCCCCCAGGGGGAGGAGCTTGCAAAGGGACTCTCCCCGGGCTCTGCCGAAAAAGAAGTAGGCTCAAAGAAGGAAGGCACGGGCGCCTTCTCGGCGTCTTGGGTCTCGGACGGCGTCAGCCCCCAAGGCGCCACGGGGGCTGAGGGCGGAGCCGGGTCCTCCCCATCCACCAGCTCTGGGGTTGGCGGAGCGGGGTCCGGCTGGCGCGTCTCGGGGGTAAAGAAGGACCAAGAATCCGAAAAGGCAGAGACGGGACTGGCGGGGGCCGGGCTCTCGGAGGCCGGCGCCGCAGGCGAGGGCGCCGCTGTGGCCTCGGCCAGGGGCGACTCTGCTTTGACCCCCAAAATCGGGAAGACGCGCACCGAGCCGTCCCGCCCGGAGGCGGCGGCCACAATCGGACTGTGGCACCAGACACAAACGCCCTCGATACCGAGGTGACGGCGCTCCAAGAGAAGGGCGCCCTCGCATTCGGGACAATGCAAATGCAGGCGGTCCCCCTCGCTGGCCTCATCGTCGGAAGCAGGGCCTTCTGCCAGGGGAGGCGAGGTCTCCTCCACCGCCCCCGAAGCCATCGGTGCAGGCCAGGCAGGCTCACTCGATCCCCCGGGAGAAAGCGAGGCTTCCTCCCCGCGGCTGCCGTTTACCTCATCGGCAAGTTCCCGAGATTCCGGCGGGTCCTCGTTCTCCGGCAGGCCCAGGAGAAATGACTCGTCAAAGCCCAAGGAATCCAGGAATCGTCCCTTGGCATCGCTGGCCAGCAGTTCCTCGGGGGAGGCAAAGGCTAGATCGGGTTCAGAGGCCATGGCAGAGGGGGCGAAGGACACCGCAGTGGGTGCCGTCAATAATTTATAAAAAGTAACATTTATTATAGAAATTATCAAAACGTTTTTTTGGGAAAATTTGATTTTCCATATTAGTTAGCGACATTAGGGAATGCGCTCGATCCTCCCCCGCTCTGCCGCGCTTTTGACTTGCCTCCTCCTGACGGCACAGGGCTGTGTTTCCGTCGATGAGCCGCCCTTCCAGCCCCAGGAACCGAGCTCGGGCATCGTTCTGGACGCCGCAAGCGCCAACGCCATCGGGAAGAAAATTTGGCAGAACGAATGCGGGGGCACGGTGGAGGGTCTGACTTCCTGGAATGCTGGCGAGGACTTCCCCTCCCTCGGGATTGGGCACTTTATTTGGTACGTGCCGGGACGGCCCGGTCCCTTTCAGGAAAGCTTCCCCCCCCTCTTGGCCTACATGCGGGAGCGTGGCGTCTCCCTTCCCGCCTGGTTGGCTGAAGCCCGGGGCTGTCCCTGGACGAGCCGGGCGGAATTCCTGCAGGCCCAGCAGTCCCCTCGCCTGAAGGAGCTGCGTCAGCTGCTGGCGAACACCGTTCCGGTGCAGACGGAGTTCATCGTTCGTCGCCTGGAGCGTTCGCTGCCGGAAATGCAAAAGGTCACCCCGGCGCCGACGGACAAGGACCGGCTCCAGAAACATTTCCACCTCCTCGCCTCCACTCGGAACGGGCTCTACGCCATGATCGACTACGTGAATTTCAAGGGCGAGGGCATCAAGCCGGAAGAGCGCTACCGGGGTCAAGGCTGGGGACTGCGGGATGTGCTTCTGGAAATGCGCCCGACCAGCGACCCGGCGGCGGCCACCCAGGAATTCAGCGAGGCGGCCAAGCGGGTCCTGCGCCGCCGCGTCGAGAATTCTCCTTCTGAACGGGGCGAATCTCGCTGGCTGGCGGGTTGGATGAACCGCTGCGAGACTTACAAGCGCGGCCTCTGAGCGAGGGAGGGGCTGGGCACCACGACCGATCCGCGCCTCCGCGCCTCCGGCACTCGCCCCCGGACTCTCCGCTTTATTTTCGGGAAAACGGCGCTCTGGGACATTTTCCCGAAAGATCTGCCGCCTCCCGATCGTCCATTTCCGGACCCCGACGTCAAGTCCCTGAGGCGGCCAAGGCTCCGGCACAGTCTGGGGTTGCCTGCGGAAATCGATCTGTTTACATTTTTCCTCCTTCCTCGTTCCGATCATGCCAGAGCTAGATCTCAAATCGCTGCTCCTGCCTTCCAACGGTAACCGTCCCAAGCCCAGTTTCCTCAGTGATGGACGTCGCGTGGGTTTGCTTCCCCAGAAAGGTTGGGCCTGGCGAAACTACCGCTACCTCAGCGGCAGCCTGCTCCCGGCCATGATGAGCCGGCGCGAGCGGAACGGCCTCATCCACCCTCCCAGCTTTCCCTCCCTGGCACCGGACCAGGTCGAGGTCGTGTGGATTGGCCATGCCAGTTTTCTCCTCCGCACGGCGAGCTTCAATGCACTGGTCGATCCGGTCTGGGCCAAGTGGATGGGTCCGGTCAAGCGCCATCGCGATCCCGGCATCGATATCGAGCACCTGCCCCCCATCGATCTCGTGCTCATCACCCACGCCCATTTCGATCACCTCTGTCGCATGACGCTCAAGCGCATCGCCGACGGCAACCAAACCGTCATCGTGCCGCGAGGCGTGGCCGGGGTGCTGCGCCGCCTCAATTTCCGCGAAGTCATCGAGATGACGGATTGGGAAAAACTGCCCTTCCGCAATGCGGAAATCCATTTCACCCCGGCCCACCACTGGGGCGCTCGCTACCTCCACGACAACCACAAGGGGTTTGGGGGCTACGTCGTCAAGGTGCCCGGGCACAGCATCTACCATTCGGGGGATTCGGCCTACTTTGACGGCTTCGCGGAAATCGGCGACCGCCTCAACCCCGACACCGCCCTGCTTCCGATCGGCGCCTACGACTGTCCCAGTGGCCGCGAGGTGCACATGAATCCCGAGGAAGCCCTGCGCGCCTTCTTCGATCTCAAGGCCCACCGGATGATGCCCATGCACCATGGCACCTTCCCCTTGAGCAACGAGAAGCGCCACGAGCCCCTGGAGCGGCTCCTGACGGCCGTGGAATCCCTCGGCCTGGAATCCCGGGTCATCTCCCCGCGAGAGGGCGAGCAGATCCTGCTCACGCCGGCCTCGTTTTGAGCCCCGCTCCTGGCAGGGGCTAATCGATTCCCAGCTTGTCGCTCGTCTCGGGATCTTCTCCCGCTTCGACAATGGGCGCGACGCTGTCCGCCTTCGGCGTCATCCCCGGTGATTGACCGGAGAGTTCGCGCCCCAGCCGCTTGGCTTCGGGGAGACGGCGATAGGGCTCCGGGCGATCGCTGGGAGTCCCGCTCGAGGAGCCCTCGGATGAGATTCTCCAGTCGCGGCCCTGCCTCGAGGCCAGGCGCTTCCCTTCCGCCACGGTGCCCAGGCCACGAAGGGCCGCCTTTCTGTTGGGAAAAACGGGCGCGGTGAGGGCCGTCGTGTAGAGACGCTCCGATTCCTCGAGGCGCCCGTGGCGCAGGTGATGGGCCGCCTCGGCGAGGAGGAGATTTCCATAGAGCGGCGCGAAATGCCTCGCTTCCTGAAGCCGTATGAGCGCCTCCTCGGAACGCCCCAACTCATCGAGAACGGAGGCGTGGCCGATGGCTGCAAAGACGTCGCGCTCGCAGAGAAGCCGCGCTTGAGCGAAATAGCCCTCTGCCTGTTCCAGGGCCTGTCGCCGCACTGGCTCAGGCATTTCCGGCAGGATGCCCGCAATCTGGGCGTGTGCCGAGAGGCTCGCCGTCCAGGGATTCTTCGGATCCAGTTCACGCGCCGCCTTGAGGTGGGGCAGGTGCTCGTAACCCGAGGGATTTTCCGCAAAGGCCACACGTGCCTTTTCGAAATGGGATTCGCTCCGGGCGTAGCGGCCTGCCGAGACCGTCAGCAACAAGGCCACTGCCCCGACCAGCGCCCGCTGAGCCCAGAGTCTCCACTTCTGAACGCGGAGGGCACGGCTCTTCGGCGCGTTGCGGGGACGAGGAGACGACACTCGCGCCAGCAGGGAAAGCAGGGCCGCGCCGAGGACGAGGAGGATCGGCACATGCCAAACCGAGGCGAAGAAGGCCAGCGTGGCCATGGCGAGCAGACTGGCCATCGCGCCGGGGAGCAGAGTGGAGCTGTCCGTCAGAGGGGCCATCCTTTCCTCCGGGTCTCCGGAACTACAGGATTTCCGCAGCTGTCGTCCCGCGTGATAGAGGTGAAGACTCAAAACGAGAAGCCCCAAGCCCAAGCCGACGAGGCCGTACTCCGCAAGGCATTGCAGGTAGTCATTGCTGAGGAACTCCGCTTCCTCGTAGGGCAATCCCAGGGCCCCCTCGCGATACTGCCTCCCGTAGAGAAGGGCGGTTCGGCTGCCCGTGCCCAGCAGAGGATTTTCGAGGAACTGCGCCACCCCGGCCTTCCACAGCAAGGGCAGACTGAGTTCGCCCTCCTTCCAAAAGAGGCCCTTCTCCAAGAGACGGGAGAGAGGGGCGGAGAAGGCCCAACTGCCCAGCGAAAGGAGGATCAGGCCACCGGCGAAAGCCGGGGAACGACGCCAGCCCCCCTTGGCGAGGGGGCCTTCACCCTGCAGGCCAGCGCGAAGGCCCAGCCACGACACGATCCCGATGGCGAGGGCCAGCATCGCCGCCGCGCTGCCAGAGAGCAGAACCATCAAGGAGGAAAAGCCGGCCAGGAAACGAAGAATGGGACGAACCCCCCGTTCCTCGCCGCAGCTGCTGGCTAGCACCAGCCACAAGGGCACCAGGACAGCGAGAAAGCCGGCATCGAGATCCCTTTGTTGGAAGAGGCCACTGAAAGGCTCCGCCACTCCCTCGGCAGGCCGCCCCCCTCCGATGCCCCAGTCGTGAAGGAACTGACCCGACACGAGGGCCAGTTGCACGGCGGCGAGCAAAGCAAAGAGATACAGAAAGCGCCGCTGCCAGACGGCCTGGTCGAGCCCGTAGAGGCAGAGTGCGTAGACCAGAAATCCCCCCGCAAACAAGGCGAGATCTTCACGGGCAAAGTAAGTCACCGGAGAATTCAAGGCCCGCAGCAAGACGTAGGCTCCAGCGGCCCAGAGGCAGAGTGTCAGGCCGCGCGGCAAGGTAGGGCTCCCTTGGCCAGGTCCGAGGCCCAGGGAGAGCAAGGCCACTAGCCCCAGCACCCCGCAAGCCAACCAGAGCGGCATTCCAGACACGGCCGTCCCTATCGTTCCCACGAGAACGATTGCCGCAAAAAAAACCGCGATCACTAGCTTTTGCCAAGTTGCCCTCATGCAGGGATTCCCCCAAAACCGGTGAATTATGCAATAAATTCAGAAAAACTGAAATCTAAATCTAATTAAATTTCTGGAAATTATTCCCATGTTGACGCCATGGAGGCCGAAAGGGAGACGCCTCGAGACCTCGGCGAGAGCTCGACTCGAGGGCTGTGAGCCGGCTGTTGCTTAGGGCGCGGCCTGCTTCGGGGGGCTCTCGTTCTTCGCTTCCCCCTCGCCCCGCTCGATGGTGAGCAGGGCGCTGTCGATCAAATCCAGGGCGGAGTCAAAGCGCTCGTCGACGTAGTAGATCGCCCAGGCCGAGGTCCCTTCCCTTTCCTCGGACAGGGGGTAACCGACGAGATCCAGCAGTTGGAAGCTACGGGGGATGAAATTGTCGATCTCAACCTGATAAATCAGGGAGGGCTGGTCCTCGACCGAAGAGGAGGGATCCCCCGGTTGGTTGATTTCCACCATCAGTCGGTAAGGCATGGGCGAGGCCGACTTGCCCGGAAGGATGTAGTCCGCCGGATTGAAGGAATGGTTTTCCGTCGGACTCGAGACAGCGTCGACGTATTCCTCCAGCTTCTGCTGGCGACGCTCTGCCTCCTCCCTGGCCTCGCGCCAGCCTCGCACCTTGGAGGCCCAGTAGGGCAACTGAGTCTCCCGATCCCCTTCGGTGGGCTCGAGGAGAGTCAGGATGTGGTAATGGGAGGCGTTTTCTAGCCAGATCGCCAGCCGGGGAGGACGTTCCCAGTCGTAGGATGGGCCTGTCCGGATCTCCAGGATCAACTGGTAGTCGGGGTCCGGGGCATAGTGATAGAGCATCCCCCGCTCGCTTCTCTCAAAGCGGTCCAGGGCGGGCCCCAGGTTGCGACTCCATCCCAGCACCTTTCGCACCGGACGGGGCTGCCACCAGAGCACGAGGGAAAAAAGGCCCGTGACGAGCAGGGTCACCCCCAGCCAGGGACTGCGGAGATGCCGCGCCATGGAGCGGTAGTTGGCACTGAGATGCAGGACGACCACGGCCACGAAGGCGAAGCCCGCGAGGGCGTGGAGACCAACCACCTGCAGGGAAAAGGGGCGCAGGTAGGCCACGATCCCGCTCACCGCCAGGACGACAAAGAGCGCCGCGGTGAAGAGCGTGACGAGGCGGCTGCTCATGTGCGCTCGGGCACGATCTGCCCATGCTCGCGCAAGAGGCGGTGAATCTCCTCCAGGGGAACCTCCAGGGGCGTGATCCCCCCTTGCGCCGCCAGGGCGGCGGCGACCCCGGCGGCCTGGCCCATGCCCATGCAGGGCGCCTGCACGCGCAGCCCGGAATTCGCCAGGCGATCACTGCCGAGGGAGCGCCCCGCCACCATGAGATCGCGGCTGTCCTTAGGGATCAAGGCCCGCAGGGGAATGGTCGGCAACACTCCTGGCTTGAGGGGTTCCGGTTTCACCCCCTCGCGGGTGTGCAGGTCCACCGGATAGAAAGCGTAGCTGATGGCGTCGTCAAAGAAGCGACCGGAGACGTAGTCCTGCAGGGTCACCATGGTTTCTGCCACGATGCGATAGCTTTCCCGGAAACCCGTCTCAGGCTGGAGGTGCATGAGTCGCTTCTTCTCCTGGCGCACCTTTTCGAGAATGGACTGGCGACCGGCCAGATTCGCCTGGGTCGCGGTTCGCGAGTTGGTCGAGTCGGCTCCGTGCACGTAGAGCCGATGAATCTGGTTGCGGCCAGGCTCGTGGGCCTCCCCCAGCATGAAGAGGAAGGACCCTGGTTGTCGTTCCTCCTCGCGGAGCCGGGGAAGGCCTAACATGCCCACCACTTCGGCTCCGCCGGTGCAGTCGATGATCTGGCGGCAGCGCACCCGGCGCCGCGTGCCGAAGCCGACACAATCCACCTCCCAGCCCTCCTCCTGGCGGCGGACGGATTGGGGAAACTCGTAGTAGGCGATCTCCACCCCGGCGAGGCGGCATTTCTCCTCCGCGAGAATGGCGTAGAGGAACTGGTTGATGAAAACCTGGTTGTGCCAATGTCGCTGCGGCACCTTGGCGAAGTTGGGAAACTCCCCCTCGTCCATCTCCACGCTCTCCTTGACCAGTTCCCAGCCAATGCCCGCGATGATCTGCTTGCCCCAGGCATCGAAAAGGCCGGGAAAGGCGACGCCTCCCGTGGTCATCGTTCCACCCAGCTGGCTGCCGCGCTCCACGATCAAGGTCCTGGCCCCGAGGCGGCCAGCCTGGATCGCGGCGATGAGCCCCGCCGTTCCGCCGCCAACCACCAGCACGTCCACGCTTTGGCTGACTTCGGGTTCCAGGGACTGGGCTTCGACCGCCACCGCGGTTTCGGCGTTTCCCGCGAGGCTGGCTCCTGCACCCAAAAGGGAACTCTGCAAAAAATGGCGGCGGTTCCAAGCGAGGGGGTCGCGTTTCATGGCAGTCAGGGCAAGCCGTCGAGGCGGGCGAAATACGGAGACCCGAAGCGTCGCCCTTTGGGCCTCCCTTCGTCAAGTAGATCCCGGGGAATTGCGCGGCCGTTCCGTGAACTCGATACGGCGAGGGAGTACCCAAGCGCGGGCTTGTCCTTTTTCCCCGTGCCATGGACAATCGTCCGGATGCGCCGTTTCACCCTCTTGCTTCTCGTCAGCCTACCGGCCTTCGCTCGCGAGTTTCCCGAACCCTATGACAGCGAGCCGGAAGCGAGCGGACAGCCGCCCGCCGCCGAAGCTTCGCTCGCCATGATGGAATTGCCCGAGGGCTTCCGGGCCACAGTCTTTGCGGCGGAGCCGGAGGTGCGTAATCCCATCGCCATGACCTGGGACAGCCGCGGCAGACTCTGGGTCGCAGAGAACTACACCTATGCCGAGGGACAGCCGCACCGCTTTGCCCTCGACCTGCGAGACCGCGTGCTCGTCTTCGAGCCCGGCGAGGACGGAAAGGCGAAAAAGCGCCACGTCTTCACCGACCAGGTGCAGCGGCTCACCAGCGTCGAGGTCGGCCGCGGCGGTGTCTGGCTGATGTGCCCGCCGCAGCTCCTCTTCATCCCCGACGCGGACGGCGACGCCGTTCCCGACGGCCCGCCCCAGGTGGTGCTCGACGGCTTCACCGTGGCTGAGGCGAGCTACCACAATTTTGCCAACGGCCTACGCTGGGGACCGGACTCCTGGCTCTACGGCCGCTGCGGTCACTCCTGCCCCGGGCGAATCGGCGCCCCCGGCGCGCCCGACGCCGAGCGGGTTCCCATCAAGGGAGGGATCTGGCGATACCATCCCGAGCGTCGCGTTTTCGAGGGACTCACCCACGGCACCACCAATCCCTGGGGACACGACTGGGACCGCCACGGCGAACTCTTCTTCATCAACACGGTCAACGGCCACCTCTGGCACGGCATCCCCGGCGCCCATTTCAAGGAAAGCTTCGGCAGCGCCCCCAATCCCCTCATTTTTGAGCGGCTCGACATGCATGCCGATCACTGGCACTACGACACCACGGGAAAATGGAGCGACTCCCGCGACGGCGCGGCCAACGCCTTCGGCGGAGGGCATGCCCATGTCGGCATGATGATCTATCAGGGAACGCGTTGGCCGGAGCGCTTCCACAACCGGCTTTTCACCCTGAACATGCACGGCCTCCGCACCAACGTGGAGCGACTGGAACGACAGGGCAGCGGCTACATCGGACGCCACGAACCCGACATATTCCTGACCCAGGACAAATGGTTCCGCGGCGTCGAAATCCAGCCCGGTCCCGACGGCGCCGCCTATCTGCTCGACTGGAGCGACGTGGGGGAGTGCCACGAACGCAGCGGCGTCCATCGCAACAGCGGACGCATCTACCGCATCCAGTATGGCGAGGGAAAGGCGGAGTTCGCGTGGGACGGCGTTTCCACTCCCTCGACGGAAGTGGTCCTCGCCGCCCTGGCCCAACCCGATCCCTGGCTGGACCGCCAGCTGCGCTCCTGGCTGGCCTCACCTCGCGAATCGAACCCGGAATGGGTCGACAGGCTTCTCACCATTGCCCGGGAGGAGAACGCCCCCGTGACCAAGCTGCGCGCCCTCTGGCATCTCCACGCCCTCGGCGAAGCCATCGACTGGACTCCTTGGCTCGACGACACGAGCGAGCACGTCCGGGTCTGGGCAATCCGACTCCTCACGGACACCCAGGCTCTCGACACCCTGCTCGGCCCGTCTCCATCGCGCCCCGCTGCTCCCCTGCCCGAGGCCCTGCTCCATCGCTTCGTCTCCATGGCCCGCGAGGACGAATCCGGGCTCGTGCGCCTCACTCTCGCCTCCACCCTGCAGCGACTTCCCCTCGCCCAGCGCGCCGCCTTGGGGAGCGCGCTGATGACCCGCGATGCCGACGCCGCGGACCACAACCTGCCGGCCTTGGTCTGGTATGGAATCAGCCCCCTCGCCGAGCATGACCCCACGGCGCTCGTGCAGCTCGCCACCCAGGGCCGCTGGCCCGACACCCTGCGCTGGATCGCCCGCGCCCTCGCCGGTCGCCTCGAGACGGACCCCGCCCCGATCAACGCCCTGCTTTCCCACGCCGCTTCCGCGGAACCGGCCCTCCGCAAGGCCATCCTCGCGGGAACGGGCGAGGCCCTGCGCGGCTGGCGCAAGGCCCCCAAGCCGAGCTCCTGGGATGCCCTCGCCCCCCAACTCGCCAAAGAGGCCGACGAAACCCTCGCCGCCCTCGTGCGCGATCTCAGTGTCGTCTTCGGCGACGGGCGGGCTCTGGATGAATTGAGAGCACTCGCCAAGAACCCCGAGGCCGACCCGGCCATGCGCGTCAACGCCCTGGAATCCCTCATCGAGAGCCGGGCGGAGGACCTCCGGTCCCTCTGCGAGTCCCTTCTCGACGACCGCACCGTCAACGCCATGGCCGCTCAGGGGCTGAGCCTCTTTGATGATCCCGCCCTGGGCGCCGCTATCGCCAAGCGCTACCGCCGCTTCGAGCTCGCCGCCCGTCCCCGGGTGATCGAGACCCTCGTCTCGCGTCCCGCCTGGGCCCGCTCCCTGCTCGCCGCCGTGGCCGAGGGCAGCGTGCCCAAGAGTGAATTGTCCGCCTTTCACGCACGGCAAATCGCCGCCCATGGCGACGAGGCCCTCACCGCAGAGCTCTCCCGCGTCTGGGGCGACCTGCGCGAGTCTGCCGGGGACAAGCGCCAGCTCATTGCCGACTGGACGGAGAGACTGCGCCCGGAGGTCCTCGCCCAGGCCAATCTTTCCCAAGGCCGGCAGCTCTACGCCGCCATCTGCGGGGCCTGCCACGTGCTCTACGGCGAGGGCGGCAGGATCGGTCCCGACCTCACGGGTTCCAATCGGCACGATCTCGGCTATCTCCTCGAAAATATTCTCGATCCCGGGGCGGTCGTCGCCGCGGACTACCGCCTGACCCTGCTGACCCTCTCGGACGGCCGCGTGCTCTCGGGCATCGTCGCCGCGGAGGACGAGCGCACCCTGACCTTGCGACAAACCGCGGGAGAAACCGTGACGGAAAAGCAACACATCGCCCGCCGCGAGGTCTCCCCGCATTCCATGATGCCCGAGGGCCTGCTGCTCGCCTTTACCGAGGACCAGGTGCGAGACCTCATCGCCTACCTCATGCACCCCGCCCAGGTGCCCCTGCCCCAGGCGCCCTGACGGGCGTCCCAGTTTTGCGGGCTTGTCAGGATTTCTCGATGCTCTCGATCTGGTCGCTGAGCTCCGTCCACCGGGCCAATCGGGCTTCGAGAGTCTCCTCGATCTCCGCGTAGCGGCGCATCGCCTCGGAGGACTGCTCGCCGTTCTTGAAGAACTCGGGATCGGCGAGCTTGACGTCCAATTCCGCCTTTTCCTTCTCCAGCGTTCCGATCTCGGCTTCGAGGGCCTCGAATTCGCGCTTCAGCGGTCGCAGCTTCGCCGCCCGCTCCTCGCGCGCCTTGGCTTCGAGGCGTCGTTGCTCCTTCCGGTTGAGCGCAGAGTTGTCCCCGCCCGACCGCGCGGACGCGCTCTGGTTGGCGGCCTGGGTGCGGTCCGCCTCCAGCTCGAGGTCGGCCTTCTTTTTCTCGAGATAATCGCTGACGTTGCCGTAGTAGAGCTTCGGCTTCTGGCCGGGAATGAACTCCAGCACCTTGGTGACGATGGGATCCAGGAAGGAGCGATTGTGCGAAACGATGGCGTAGGCCCCCGTGTACTCGGCGAGAGCGCGCTGCAGGACCTCTTGCGAATGGAGGTCGAGGTGGTTGGTCGGTTCGTCGAGGATGAGAAAGTTGGCAGGCTGCAGCAGCATGCGGGCCAGGGCGAGCCGGCCCCGCTCGCCACCGGAAAGCACCCCGACGGACTTGAAGACATCGTCGCCGCGGAAGAGAAAAGCGCCCAGCAGCGTGCGGAGATTGCCGGCAGCCGCGGCGGTGACACTGCCTTCCAGGGTCCCGAGGACCGTCTTGGTGGGGTCGAGCTCGTCCGCGTGGGTCTGGGAGAAGTAGGCGATCCCCACCTTGTGCCCCTCGGTGATGGTGCCCGAGGTGGGTTCCTCGACGCGGGCGATGAGGCGGGAGAAGGTGGACTTCCCCGCCCCGTTGACGCCGACGATGGCAATCTTGTCCCCGCGTTCGATGACAAAGTCGAAGTTGTCGATGACGCGCTTCTCTCCGTAGCACTTGGTCACCTTCTCCAGCTTGAGCACCGTCTGGCCGCTGCGCTCGGGCTGGGGAAAGCGAAAATCCACCGTGGCCACGTCCTGTTCCAGCTCAATGCGCTCGATCTTCTCGAGCTGCTTGATGCGGGACTGCACCATGCGCGCCTTGGAGGCCTTGGCCCGGAAGCGGTTGATGAGCTTCTCGGTCTTTTCAATCTCCCGCGCCTGGTTGCGATAGGCCCGCTCGGCCTGTTCCCGACGGGACTCGCGCTCCTGCAGATAAAAGGAATAGTTGCCCGAATACTGCTGCACCCCGCCGTTCTCGAAGGCCAGAGTGCGGTTGGTGAGGTTGTCGAGCATGCTGCGATCGTGCGATATGAGGAGAATCGCTCCCCCGTACTGGCGCAGCCATTGTTCCAGCCATTGCACCGTCTCGATGTCGAGGTGGTTGGTGGGCTCGTCGAGCAGCAGCACGGATGGCTCGCGCAGCAGCAGCTTGGCCATGGCGATGCGCATCTGCCAGCCCCCGCTGAACTCCCCGGTCTGGCGATCGAAGTCGCTCTTCGCAAAGCCGAGCCCGTCGAGCACGGTGGCAATGCGGGGGCGCATCTTGCTGACGTCGTGGTGATCGAGCCGCAGGGTGAGATCGCCGAAGACCTCGAGCAGGTCTCCGTAGGCCTCGCTCTGGGGATCGGTCTGCTCCAGCTCGCCTTCGACCTCCTTCAACTGGGCTTCCAGCTGTTGGACGTCGTCAAAAGCCTTGGACACCTCCTCGAAAACCGTGCAGCCCTTGTGCTGGACACCTTCCTGGGGGAGATAGCCCACCGTGGTTTGCTTGGCTTTGATGATGCGCCCACTGTCGGCCTGCTCGACCCCGGCGATGATCTTCATCAGGGTCGACTTGCCGGCCCCATTCGGCCCCGCCAAGGACCAGCGCTCTTTCGCGCGCACGGTGAAGGAGAGGTCCCGGAAGAGGTTCCGGGCCCCGTATTGGACGCTGACTCGGTCGACCGCTAGCATGAAGGCGCGGAATCTAGCGCAGTTTTTCCTCCCTGCCAGCAGAAGGCCGAGCGGCAAGGGCGAAATGATTCGACCATCCGTTTCCCCCGTCCTCTCCCCTTCCGCAGAGAGCTTGGCCACCGGAACAGTTGCGAGAGACTCCGGCCGCGTTTAGGAGGCGGAGATGGCCCTTCTCCGTGACTTTCTCGAGCAACGCTTCGCGGCGCGTGGTGGTGCCCTGCCCTTCGACGAATTCATGGAGGCGGCGCTCTACGATCCCACGCACGGCTACTACAGTGCGCGCCTGGCTGAGCTCGGGGGACCACGGGGCGACTTCGCCACGGCGGCGACCTTGTCCGAGGGACTGGGACGAGCCCTGGCCGCCTGGGTCAAGGAGCAGCTGGCGCGCTTCCCCGACCGCCGTCCCGTGGCCCTCATCGAGATTGGGGGCGGCAACGGCCTTCTCGCCGCTGCTATCCTGCGCTCTTTGGGATGGCGGCATCGGCGGCGCGTCCGCTACCATCTCGTGGAGCGATCTCCCCTCCTGCGAGAGCGCCAAGGCCAACGCCTGGGCCGCTCCATCACGGCCTGGCACGACACGCCAGCCTCCGCCCTGGCCGCCTGCGGGGGGCGAGCCCTCATCCTTTCCAATGAATTGATCGACGCCTTTCCCGCCAAGTGGCTGTGCTACGAGGGAGGACGCTGGCACGAAATCTGGGTGCGCTGGGGAGACGGCGGCCTGCGGGAGGAATTCCGCGAGCTCCCTCCCGAGCTGAGCGCCGACACGTACACCGCCCTCGCCCTGCCCCACCCCCCGGAAGGCCAGCGCATCGAAATCCTGCCTTCCTGCCGCCAATGGCTTGGGACCTGGCTCCCGCTCTGGCGCGAGGGGGCCATGCTGACCATCGACTACGGGGCCGCGAACGCCAGCGCACTCTATGACCGACGTCCCGCCGGAACGCTGCGCGGCTACTGGCGGCATCAACGGGTCGAGGGCGCCGCCCTTTACGCCCGTTTCGGCCAACAAGACCTGACCTCGGACGTGAACTTCGCCGACCTCATGCTCTGGGGGCGGGAATGGGGCAAGGAGACGCTTTCCCTGAAGTCGCAGCGCGAATTTCTCCAGCGCCACGGCTGCGGGGACGACCCCATGGCCGCGCCGGGGCCAGGAGACGCCTTTCTGGTGCTGGAGCAGGGCGCCTGATGCAGGCTTCCTGCGGGATGGGGATCAGCCTCGAGCTTTGCCGGCGTTTTCGGCGGCGAGCTTGATTTTCTCCGCGAGCTCGGCAAAGGCGGCGGATAGGGGATTCTCGGCCGGATCGAGCAGGGCCACCGGTTCGCCCCGATCGGCCCGGGCGCGAGTCTCGATGTCGAGGGGAATCTGGGCCAGCAAAGGCACGCCGAGACGGGCGGCCTCGGCGGCGCCCCCTCCCTCGCCAAAGATCGGGTAGCGGGTGCCGTGATCGCATTCGAACCAGGCCATATTCTCCACCAGTCCGGCCACGGGAACTTCGACCTTTTGGAACATGGAGACGGCCTTGCGCGCGTCGATGAGGGCGACCTCCTGCGGAGTCGTGACGATGAGGCTGGCGTTGACCGCCACCGTCTGGACGATGGTCAACTGGATGTCCCCGGTGCCGGGGGGCAAGTCGAGGACGAGATAGTCGAGCTCGCCCCAGAGGCATTGCCGGAGAAACTGCTGGGTGTAACGCGTCGCCAAGGGCCCACGCACAATCACGGGAGAATCGTCCTCGAGGAGGAAGCCCATGGAGATCGCCTTGATCCCGTGCGCCTCGATGGGGATGATCTCGTTCTGGTCCGTGGCCATGGGCTGCTGGTCCGACGCCCCGAGCATGAGGGCGATGCTGGGCCCGTAGAGATCGCAGTCGCAAAGGCCAACCTTGGCGCCGCTGCGGCTCAGGGCGATCGCCAGGTTCGTGGAGACCGTCGACTTGCCCACCCCGCCCTTGCCACTGGCCACGGCGATGATGCGCTTGACTCCGGGAATGGCCATCTGCGCCGCAGCGGGATTCCCAGTGACCGACTCCGGCGGGTCCTTGAGATCGAAATCGATGCGCAGTTTTCCGAGTCCCTCCAGGGAGGACAAGGCGGCCTCGATGCCCTGGTGGATAGTCCGGGGGACATTGGGGTCCCGAGTGGCGAGACTGACCAGAATGGTCACCTCATCGCCCTGGACATCGATGCGCTTGATGAGGCCAAAGGAGACGATATCCCGGCTGAAACCGGGATAAGGCACGGTCTTCAATCGTTCTCGAACGGATGCTTCGCTGATCATGGGCCTTGGCGTGCGCCGGGAGGGAGGAAAGGACGCTCCCTAGTTCGATAGGCGATTCCGAAGTGAAGTCCAGTACGGAGAGGGAGGAATCTCACCTCCCTTTCCAGAAGGGCCGGGCGTCCCACTGAATCGGCAAGCCATGCACCGCCGCCTCAGCCTCCCGGATGGCGGCAGGCGGAATGATGGGCCACTCGAGGGGGCTGGCAAAGAGCCGCGGCGCACAGGTCCGGAACTCGCGGGTATAGGTGAAACGGGGCGAGGCAATCAGGGCCTCGGGCGATCCTTCCTCGAGCACGCCGCCCTCGAAGAGCATCACGACGCGATCGGCGTAGCGCTCCACATCCTGCAGGGAGCGGCTCACGATCAACAGGGCGACCCCGTGCTCGTCCCGGAACCGGGGGAGCAGAGCCTGCCAGACCTCCCGTTCGAGGGGATCGAGGTCGGCCTCGGCCTCCTCGATGACGAGCAGGCGCGACTCCAGAAGGATGGCGCGGAGCAGGGCGAGGCGCTTGCGTTCCAGCGGCCTCAGTTCAGCGAGGCGACGGGGGAGAAGCCGCTCGGGCTCGAGCAGACCCACGCTGAAGCAGGGGTCCTCCCAATCCCGCCAGGCCCCTCGACGAAGCCCGCGCAGATCCCGGAGCCACTGCCCCACGGTGCGATCGGGTTCGGGAGGGGCGAGCCGCTCACTGGCCAGCACCGTGATGGGACCGCGCCGCAGCTTCAGACCCTGTCGCCGCGTCCGGCGCAGTAGGGAGCGCCCCTCGAAATCCAAGGATCCCGAGAGCACCTTGCTCCGCGGTACCCCGATCCCCGCGGCGAACCGGGCGAAGAGGGAGGCGCCACAGCCCATTTCCCCGGCCAGAACCAGAATTTCGGCCGGGGCGAGGGAAAGGCTGAACTGTCTCAGGCCTATCCGCCTCTCCTTGGGCCACTCGGCGACCTCGACCGTCAGATCTTTCGCCTGCAGCAGGGGATGAGGGACGGGATCCATATCAAAGGAAACGCGGCAGCAGACGGCTGCCCAGCGCGGAGGAGACCCGCCAACCGAGGAGGGAGAGCGCTAGGACCACGGCAAAGGCCAACAGCCCCGGATGGGTCACCATCCAGGGAGCCTCCATCAGATAGGGACGCCCCTCCGCAATCATGCGCCCCACGCTGAGCCGGCCGCCGGTGAAACCCAAAAAGGCGAGGGCCATTTCGGTGAGCACGACCCAGGGCACCACGCTGGCGAAGACCGCCGGCAGGCGACGGATCACAGCAGGCAAAACGCGACTCAGGATGATCTCGCGCCGAGACAGGCCGGCGATGCGGGCCGCCACCAGATCGAAGCCCGCTTCGCCCTCGCGAAACCAGCGGGTCAACACCGGACACAGGTGCAGGGCCACGACCGCTGCCAGGGCTCCAATGACGAGGACCAAGTCGCCCCCGCCTCCACCCGTCACGATCGCCAGGACCACCATGGCCGGCAAATTCCGCCCGACGCGCCCCAGTCGCTCGATGCCGTCGAAACGAGACTCCTTGCGGTCAAAAAGGAAGAGCGACACGACCAAGAGCGCCACGGCGATGCCCAGGGCCACCGCCACCACCGCGACCGCCACCGAAGAGGCCATGGCGAGACGGGTCAGTTCAAAGAGATCGGCTCCATTCACCGCCGTGCCAAACCAATGATCCCGATCCGGGGCCTGCCACAGGGGACTCTCCCGGTAGGCAAAGATCTCTGCGGGGCGAAGATCCCGCAGGTCACTCTCCGCAAAGAGCCAGCCGAAAAGCAAGAGGTAGGGAATCGACAGCAGCAGGACCCGCCGCAGGCGCCACAGCTGCAGCGCCCCCATCACCATCCACGGGAGCCATCTGGAAGAACGTCGGTTCATAGAGCGGGCGGGGTGAGCAGCTCGCGGGTCCAGGTGGCGACTGTCGCGATCCAGGCCAAGCTGAGGCCGGCCAACAAGATCCCGCTAGGGTTCCCCAAGCGAATGGAATCGACCAGCAGGGAACCAAGACCGGGATAGCGGAAAGCAGGTTCCAGGATGACGAGCTGCGACAGGAGGGCAGGCAGAAAGCCGTCACTCAAGGCGGCGAGCCGAAAGCGGGCGCGGGGGAGCAGGCGGGCGTAAAAAATTTCTTCGCTGCTGGCGCCCGCCAGGGCAAGCCCCCTCACCCAGGGAGCACTCATCTCGCGCTCCAACTCCGTGGCCACCGCCCGGATCTGCCAGGCTATGCCCGCCGCCACTGCCGGCAGGGCCACCACCGCCGCATGCCACCACGCGAGCAGGTCGGGCCCCTGTTCCACCACGAGCTCGTCCGCAAAGCCCGGGCGCTGCCAGTAAAAGTAGGCGTAAGCCGCGACCAGCACCACAAAGCAGAAGCCTGGCACACAGGCGAAAGCGGCAAAGGGCGCGGACAGCAATTGGGCGATGCGGAAGCGTCTCCGTCTCGCCCCGAGGATGCCCCAGGCATAGCCCACCAGCAGGAGGGTGGGCACGGCCAAGAGGAGAACGCGTCCACTCGCGAAAAAGCGTTCCAACAACAAGCGCTTCCAGGAGAGGGGCTGCGTCACGAGCTCGGCGGGGACGGGCGTAAAGAGTCCCCCTTCCCAGAGCGGCCCCCTTCTCCCGCCCACGACCGAGAAGGAGAATTCGATGAGAAGGAACAAGGCCATGCCCACCGCGGCCAAGCGGATCACAGCCACCAAGGTTCGCTGAAGGCAATGGTGGATCATCGCTTCAAGGCTGGGGATTTGCCTTTCTCACCCACCACGGACGGCTGGCCTCCAGTCCGCCCTTGCCCAGGGCAATGGCCTCGGGAGACGCAGCGCCCGGAGGGCGCATCGCCACGGCGCCTGCCCGAAGCGTCACGAGACGACCGGTGTCGCACACGAAGAAGCAAGGTTGCAGCGCGGCAAGGGCGCCCTGCAATTCCGAAGTGGTACGAGCCAGGGCAGCGGGATCCGTCTCCTGCGCCAGCCGATCCAGGAGGGCGTCAATCTGCCCGTCGCGCAGCCCGCTGAGATTGCCACCGCCCGGCCCCGCGGCGGAGGAATGCCAAACTTGGCGCCGATCCCGGCTGAAGGGCAGTTTCCAGCTCAACATCACGGCGTCGAAATCCCGGCTTGGCAGTCGCTGCAGGACCTCCTCCCAGGGGAGAGCCTGAACCTCCACCCCGACACCCACGGCGGCCCACTGCTCGGCAAGGGCCCCCGCGAGACGCTGGTGCTCTGCCTTGCCCCCATCGATCAGCAAGGTGAATCCGAGGGGGCGACCCGAAGCGTCTCGTCGCCAACCGCTCGCCTCTTCTCGCCCATAACCCGCTCCGTCGAGCAGGGATTCGGCGGCTTGGGTGTCGTAAGAGGGCCTGGGCATGGGCTCCGTCACGCCGGGAAGCTGGGGAAAGAACAAGCTGGTGGTCGGCTGCTGATACTGCGTCGGGCTGTCTCGGAGGACCGCATCGAGATCGATGGCCCGCGCCAGGGCCTCGCGCACCTTCCCTCGGTCGAGGGGAGGGCGTCCGAGATTCCAGACCACAAAATGCTGGAAGGTCGGCTGGTCGCGCAGCACCTCCACTTCCCCGGGATGACGGCGACTCCATTCCGCAAAGCGCTCATCCGGTTCGATCAGATCGACCGCCCCCCGGCGCAAGGCCAGCAGGAGGGACTCTAGGGAGGCGAAGCGGCGATAGCGTCTCCGGATCTCCGACGGGGCCCCGAGATGATACGCCTCATGCGCCACGAGCTCCATGCCTCCGTCGGCGCGCCGGCGCTCGATCCGATAGGGCCCCAAGCCGACGGGTTGGGAAAGGTAGGCCGCCTGCCGGACAGGATCGGCCCCCGGTCCCAGCAGATGGGCCGGGAGAGGCGGAAGCGCCTCCCAACTCTCCAGCCAATGGGCCGGCGAATCCCGACAAAGGATCCGAAGCCGATGCGGTTCGGCCACTTCCAGGCTGCGGATGTAGGAAAATGCCGCCGCCAGAGGCAAGGGGGAATCCGGACGCGTCAGGGTCTCGTAGGCGAAGCGGACATCTTCTGCCGTGAAGGCCTGGCCATCGTGCCAAAAAACGCCGGGCCGGATCTCGACGAACATCTCCCGAACGGTCGTGTGGCAGCGCGTTCCCAGTTCTTCCAGCTGGGGGGCGCTCGCCGGGTTGGACTCCAGATAGAGTCGCAGGTCCTCGAGCACCCGCTCGCCCCGGCCGCCCACGAAGAGATGGGCCTCGCGGTCGTCGACCACTTCCATCATCCGCACCTGACTCTTCTCCAGCGAACCTTCCAGCCACGCGGAGACGAGCTCCTCGACCGAATGGGTCGCCCGCACCCGCAGCAATAGGTAGTCACCCAAAAGTTCGCGGGGCAGAGCTCGGAGCAGGGGTTCTTCCAGCCCCTCATCGATCCCGTCGAGCACCACGGTCAACACCGCCCCTGACCGATGCACCACCAAGGGCCGGGGGCCTTCCTGGGGGGCTTCACCGGCGAGCACCCGGGCCTCGGCCTCCCCCGCGGCCTCCTCGCTTTCACAGCGGATGGTGACAGTGCTGCGCAGGGTCCAGCGCTCGATCAGGTTGGGGACGAGATGCAAGTCCCCGTCTCGACGCAAGAGGGGCTCGAAAACCAGACCGGCTATCTCCCCCTCGATCCCATCCGCCGGAGCCAGGGGATGGATCGTGCCG
Organism: uncultured Akkermansia sp.; assembly: GCA_964552315.1. Classification (GTDB taxonomy): domain Bacteria; phylum Verrucomicrobiota; class Verrucomicrobiia; order Verrucomicrobiales; family DEV007; genus Arctic95D-9. The sequence goes on from CAZKGI010000001.1 coordinate 219,084, forward strand.
ATCGGCCGGGCGATGGCGTAAACCAAGGCGTCGGACTTGTGCACGATCTGAACCTGGGAGATCTGTTGGAAAAGCCAAACCGCAGCAAAAGCCAGACAAAGCGGTGCGGTGTAGATGATCCAGCGCAGCCAGTACATCGCCGGAGCCTAACGCAGATACCGCGCTTTTTCCAAAACTATAGCCGCGGCGCCCTTCTCAGGGACGAGCTGCGGGGGGCCGCCCGCCTCACTTGCCCGGAATGCAGATGAGGTGGGTGTCGGTGCGCAGATAGAGGCGGTTCCCGGCGACCGCCGGCGTGGCACTGGCCCCATCCCCCACCTGGCTGCGTCCCAGCACTTCAAAGTGGTCCCCGGGCTTCAGGGCCACCAGCTCTCCCTCGCGGCTCAAGGCGAGGATTTTGCCATCGGCCACGATGGGCGAGGCGAAGTAGTTGCCCCCCACCCGCTCGCGATAGATGCGCTTGCCGGTGGCGGCGTCGAGGCAGGTGAAAATGCCGGAATCCACCATCAAATAAAGGCGCCCCTCGTAGAAGAGCGGCGTCGGGACGTAACCGAGCCCATCGGAAAGCCCCAGGGAATAGGCGACTTCGGGATCTCCGGAAGCCTTGGGCCGCAGCGCGGTACCCTGCCGCCCCTGGGAACCCGAACCGAAGGTGGCGAAAACCAATCCGTTCCCCGCGGCGATGGAACCCACGCTGCGCTGGGTGTATTCCCCATCAAAGCCCCAGAGAACCTCTCCGCTCTTGGGGTCGAGGCCCTTCCACCCGTCGTTCGTCTGCAGCACGACCACCATGCTGCGCCCGTCCACGGTCACCGAGGCGGGCGTGCTGTAGGCAGTGAGATGCTTTTCTTCCGCGCCCTCCGTGACCCGCTCGAGCTGCCAGAGGGATTCGCCCGTCTGGGGATCGAGCCCGTGGACAAAACTCCGCTTGTTCTCGACTGAATCGGTGTGCAACACCAAGGTGCCGTCGACGAGAATGGGCGAGGCCCCGAAGCCATGGTCCGAAGCGAATTCCGGCCATTCCCGCTGCCACACCACCTTCCCCTGGTGGTCGAGGGCCGCAGCCTCGGTTTTCTGCCCCGAGGCCCAAGCCACGTAGACCCGATCCGCATCCACCGTGGGAGTGGCCGACGCGAAGGTGTTGAACTTGTGCAGGTGATGCGACTCCACCGGCAGCGCCCAAGTCCAGAGCTTCTGCCCCGTGGCGGCATCAAAACAGACCAAGCGACGGTTCGAGGCATCCGCCGAGGCAATGGTCAGAAACAGCTTCTCTCCCCAGAGCACCGGCGAGGAGTGCCCCACCCCGTCAAGCGTCACCGACCAGGCGTAGTCGGCTTCCGTCAGCTGAGCCTTCAATCCCTTCATGCGACCGATTCCGCTGCCATCGGGGCCCCGGAAGCGGGTCCACTCCTGGGCGAAAAGGACAGTGCTCAAACACGAGAGAACCAATAGGGAGGAAAAAAAAGAGCGCATGGGAAAAACAAGACGGATCGGTTGCCAGGAAAGTGCCGGAAAGCCTCCCAGCGCGCAAGATGAAAGCCGTCCGCAACTCCGCCCCGGTCGCGCCAAAGCCGTGAGGAGGGCGCGGTCTGGACGGCGCCCAAGAAAAAGGCCGCCCGCCCCGGAAAGGACGCGCGGCCTTTTGGGAAAGGGAAGGGAAGGATCAGGCCAGGCTCTTGACCACACTGACGAGGTTCGCCGCGGTCATGCCGAGCTCGCTCATCACGGTGTCACCGGGAGCACTGATGCCAAAGCGGTCGATGCCGACCACGGCCCCGCTGTCGCCGACGTACTTCCACCACAGGCCGGTGACTCCGGCCTCGATGGCAACGCGGCGCTTGCAGGAAGCCGGCAGGACCGATTCGCGGTAGGCGGCGGGCTGGCGGTCGAAGCGCTCAAAGCAGGGCATCGAAACCACCCGAACGCCCTCGCCGAGTTCCTCCGCGGCCTTCATGGCATGCTGCAGCTCACTGCCGGTGGCCAGCAGGATGGTTTCCAAGGCACCGCTTTCCTTGCGCGCGATGTAACCGCCCTTGAGGACGCCCTCGCGGCGGGTTTTCGCCGGAATGGAGGAGAGCGTGGCAATGTTCTGACGGGTCAGGAAGAGAGCCGTGGGACCGTCCTGGCGCTCCAACAGGGCGGCAAAGGCCCCGGCGGTTTCCTCGGGATCGCCGGGACGGATCACGTCGAGATTGGGAATGACGCGCAGCCCGCTGACCGTCTCCACCGGCTGGTGGGTGGGACCGTCTTCGCCAACGCCGACAGAATCGTGCGTGAAGATGTATCCCACGGGCAGGTGGGCGAGACCGGCCAGACGAATGGAGGGACGCAGGTAGTCCGCAAAGACGGCGAAGGTCGCCCCCGTGGCGCGGAAGAGACCGTCGTAGGCGATGCCGTTGAGGATCGCGCCCATGCCGTGCTCGCGGATCCCGTACCAAATGTTGCGGCCCGCCGGCTCGGAGCGGCTGAAGTCGCCTCCGCCCTTGATGTAGTTTTTGGTCGACCCGAAAAGGTCGGCGCTGCCCGTGATCAGATGGGGAACTGCCTTGGCCACCGCCTGGATGATGTCGCCGCCGGAGGCGCGCGTCGCTCCCTTGTAATCCTCCCCAAACTCGGGAATGAGATCGAGCAGATTGTCCGGCACCCGGCCCGAGATGGCGTCGTCCAACTGCTTGGCGAGATCCGGATTGGCCTGGCGCCAGGCCTCGTAGGTCTTCTGCCATTCGGCGCGGACGGCCGCCAGTTCCGCGACATGATCGGCAAAATACCGGCGAGTCTCCTCGGAAACGTAGAAGGTCTCCGGGGGCAGGCCGAGCCCTTGGCGGGCCTCCTCGGAGAACTTGGCGCCCCCTTCCCCGTGTCCCGCCGCGGTGCCTTGGACTTGGGGAATGCCCTTGCCGATGAGGGTCTTAGCTTCGATCAGGGTGGGCTTGCCGTTGCGGTTCGCCTTGGCCTCGACGATCGCCTGGTGCAGAGCGTCGAGATCGTGGCCGTCGATGCGCACCGTGTCCCAGCCGAAGGCCTCAAAGCGCTTGCAGGCATCATAGCTCTGGGTCACCTCGGCCATGGCGTCGAGGGTGACATCGTTGGAATCGTAAATGAGGATCAGGTTGTCGAGTCCGAAGTGCCCCGCAAAGGCAATGGCTTCGCAGGCCACCCCTTCCTGAAGACAGCCATCTCCCGCGAGACAGATGACGCTCTGGTCAAAGAGAGTGTGCTCGGGGGTGTTGTAGGTCGCCGCCGCCATCTTGGCGGAAAGGGCATAGCCGACGGCGTTGCCGACCCCTTGCCCCAGCGGCCCGGTGGTCGCTTCGACCCCCACGGTCTCCCCAAACTCGGGGTGCCCCGGAGTCTTGCTGTGAAGCTGGCGGAAATTCTTCAGTTCCTCGAGGGGAAGATCGTAGCCGGCGAGATGCAGCCAGGCGTAGAGGAACATGCTGCCATGGCCCGCGGAGAGGACGAAACGGTCGCGGTTGAGCCACTTCGGATCCGCAGGATCATAGCGCAGGTCGCTTCCGAAAAGCACGGCCCCAATCTCCGCCGCCCCCAGAGGCAGGCCGAGGTGACCGGAACTGCACGCGTGCACGGCGTCGATGGCAAGGCCGCGAGCTTCGGTTGCGGCGCGGGAAAGGGCTTCGGCGTTGAGTGAACTCATGAAAAGGAGAAAAGGTTCTGGTTTATGCGGCGCAACACTTGGCGCATTTGCCGGGCATCGCAAGCAGGGATTGGGACGCTTTGGTCCGGGCAAAACGCCCGAATCCATCCGGGTCCGCCCGTTGACATTCCCTTTGCCGCGAGGCGAAACCCGGGCCAAAAGCTCCTGCGGGCTTGCCCCGCCTCCTCCTTCCATGCTAGTCCTCGGGCGCCCATGATCTCCCGCGCTGCCTCGGCCAGCCCTCGCCCTCTCTGGATATTGGCCGGAGCCCTGCTTTCCACGAGTCCGTTGCCGGCGAGTTCACCTGAATCCCCGCCCGGGGAACTTCGCCCCAGGCCCCTCGTCTCGCAGATTACGCGGGTGCAACCCATGACCGGAATCGTCCTGTGGGACAGCTCCTCCCATCGGGACACGGACGCCATCCAATTGGAATTCTCCTATGTGGGCTATGGCCGAGTGGTGCAAGCCGACGGCCAGTTCGACTGGCGTCTCATCGAGAACAAACTCGCGGCCATCGCGGAACGCGGCCACCAGGCCATCCTGCGTTTTTATCTCGTCTATCCGGGGCGCCCCACCGAAACCCCCGAATTCATCCGGGCCCTGCCCGACTACCGGGAGCGCCAGGCGTCCAGCGAAGGAAAAGAGACGGGCTTCCCGGACTGGTCGCATCCCGCCCTGCGCCAATTGGTTCTCGACTTCCACGAGGCCTTCGCGCGTCGCTACGATCGGGACCCCCGCCTCGCCTTTGTTCAAGTGGGATTTGGGCTCTGGGCGGAATACCACATCTATGACGGGCCCTTCGAGCTGGGCCAGACCTTTCCGGATCACGCCTACCAGGCCCAATTTTTCCGCCATCTCTCCCGCTGCTACCGCCAGACGCCCTGGAGCGTCTCCGTGGATGCCGGCAAGCCCGGCGTGTCTCCTCTCCCGGAGCATCCGGAACTGCTGGCCCTGCCCTTCGGCGTCTTTGACGATTCCTTCCTCTGCGAGAGCCACGCCCGCGTTAATGAACGGGACTGGCAGGTGCTGGGGAGAGATCGTCCTCTCCGCCAACCCGCCGGCGGAGAGTTCAGCTATTACACCGACCACGACCAGCGGCACGCCCTGGCTCCGCACGGGCCCCATGGGGAATCCTTTGAAGCCGCCGCCGCCCGTTTCGGACTTTCCTACATCATCGGTTCGGACCAGCCCCGGTATCAATCCCTAGAGCGAATCCGCTCGGCGAGCCAGGCCTGCGGCTACCGGTTTCGGGTGACGGCCTTTTCCAGCGGCCCCGGTCGATCCCGTTTCAGCGTGCAAAACGTCGGCGTGGCGCCCCTCTACCGGAACGCCTACCTCGCGGTGAACGGCATCCGGGCCGCCCAGAGCCTCAAGGGACTCGCCCCCGGAGCCACGCGGCACGGCGAAGTGGCCGCCGGAGGAGAGAGCCCGCGCGTGACGATCGAATGCGACCACCTCGTTCCAGGGCAAAAGATCGAATTTGAAGCCGATCTTCCGGACCCCTCCGCTCTCTGAGTCCCCTCTTTGGGGACTGCCGGGGCCAGCTCTTAGCCGACCCACTGGAAAGTCACCGCCTTCTCGATTTCCGGATGGAGGCTCAGGTAGACGGGACAATTCAGGCCGGTGCGTTCGAGAGTTTCGCGCTGGGGATGGTCCCCGGGAAGCGGAATCGTCATCTCCACCGTCAGCTTGCTGATGCGTCGCGGCGGCTGAGGTGTCATCTCCTTGAGGATCCGGACCTTGGTGCCGCGCAGATCCATGCCTTCGCGCTCGGCGTAGATGCCCATCACGGTCATCATGCAGGTCCCGAGAGCCGTCGCCGCAAGATCGGTGGGAGAGAAGCGCTCTCCCTTGCCGTGGTTGTCGACAGGGGCATCCGTCTCAAGCGTGGAACTGGAAGGCCCGTGGGTGGCTTGGCAGCGCAGGGCGCCTTCGTAAGTGGCGTGGATTTCAACCATGGTGGGGGGGTGGGAATTAAAGATCAGGGGAGCTCTGTCAGGGTAAGGCCGGTGCGTCGCCCCTTGAGCGTGATGCCCGGATCGGTGAACTCTGCCGCGATCACTTCCAGATCCTTGGCAAAGCGGGCCCGTTCCGTGGCCTGGACTTTAAGCCCGATCAAGAACACCGGCTCGAAAAAATCGCCCTCCACGTGAATTTCGCGGGCGCAGAGCGCCACCGGCACGCGGGTCAGCGGCACCTCCCAATGCAGTGGACCACGGGAGTAGTAAAAGGTGGGCACTGTCGGTGCCTCCGTGATCCGCCCCTGGCCATCGGGCAATTCCACGACCTCATAGCCCATTTTGACGAAACGCCCCGGACCGAGATAGCCCAGGCCCACGAAACCCGCCATGATAGCCAGTCCGAGAATCAGCACCAACGCGGCCAGAACCGCCCCGCAGCCACAGCCCCGTTTCTCTCGCAAGGGAGGACGGGATCCGGGAGACCAGCCCCCAGCCTTCGCCTTCTCCTTCCCCGTGTCCACAGCCGAGCCTTGAGGGCCGTAGGTCGCCACCGCTTCCCCGGGACGCGGCAAATGGGGCTGAGGCAGACTGGGCACCAGAGGGGGCGGGGCCCCTTCGCCGGGCGGCTCGGATGCAGGGGAATCGCTCATGGAGAAGACGAGGCGGAATCCGATCCGCCATCGCAACTCTCTAGTGGGCGCGCCCCTCCCTATCAAGGGCAAAGCGATCGAGCATCTGGATAACAAAAAAGCGATGCGCGGAAACGCATCGCTTTCGACATCCTGAACCAGGGGGCGATCACCAAGGACCACCCGGCCGGGTGGCGGTAGCTCAGGCTTGCGCCTTTTCTTCGCGAGCCTTCAGGTTGGTGGCCGCCTTGCCGATACGGTTGCGGAGGTAGTTCAGCTTGGCACGACGCACCTTGCCGCGCTTGAGGACCTCGATCTTGGCGGTCTTGGGGGAATGAAGCTGGAAAGCCCGCTCCACGCCCTCGCCGTTGGAAATCTTGCGCACGGTGAAGGACTGGTTGATCCCGGAACCGCTGCGACCGATGACGATGCCCTTGAAGATCTGAATCCGCTCCTTGCCGCCTTCGACGACGCGGCTGTGGACGTTGACGGTGTCGCCAGGACGGAAGTCCGGGACATCGGTCTTCATCTGTTCGCGCTCGATTTTATTGATTACGTTCATGACTTTCTCAGGGGAAGGGTCGTCCTCGACGCTCGGAAGCGGAGGGTCGGGACAATGGCTCAAGTCGCTCCCGAAATCAACGGATTTCCCGAATAATTTTTGTTGCGCGTTTTCACATTCCTGCCTACTGTCCCGCTCGCCAGCCGGACGGGCCGGGATCATTCCCCCTCGTCCGAATACCGTTGGAGCGGTAGTTCAGTTGGTTAGAACGCCGCCCTGTCACGGCGGAGGTCGCGGGTTCGAGTCCCGTCCGCTCCGTTCTTTCTCCCTCTTCAGCCCCCTCGCTGGGAGGAGATCGCCCCACAGCCGGGGCGACTTGCCAGGGCTAGACATCCTTGTTTGCCTCTCGCACCCGCCTCCCTCGGCCTCCCCCCGTCTCGGCCTCCCCTGTTACCGGCGCATCCTCGCCACCTGGCGGCATCGACTGGCCATTGCCCAGGACGGCGAAATGGCGGATGCTTCCCGGGACGATGTTCTCCCGCCTGCCACTGCCCTGCCTCCTCCTTTTGCTCTCGCTCGGTCTGCTCGGCCTTGCGGCAGGGGCGGAGCCCTTCCCCGAGGATTCGCCAGAGCACCAGGCCCTCGTCGCGGCCAGCGACTTTCTCGGCGATGAGGATTTCACCCTGCGCGAGGAATATTGGAAGGGAGCCCTGGGACTGCGCACCGGGCGCGCCCTCAAGTTGCATTTCTTTAAGCGCAACCATTACCGCCTCTTCCTTGGCGTATCTCCCTCGGCCTTGCCCAAGGGGGCCAAGCTACACCTGGACATCTACGACGCCGACAACGAGGTCGTCGCCTCCGCGGAGGGCGAGCCTGACAAGGCCAGCCTGGTGCTGGCCCTCGACGACACCGCCAAGACCGGGCTTCACCTCGTCCTCATGCGCATCGAAGCCCCGGCAGGCCCCCTCATCGATCTGGAGATCCCCACGGCCCTGTTTTACGGATGGAAGTGAGGGCCTGGAGCCCGCGTTTTTCAGGTTCCGCCCCGGGCGCGAGCCGAAAGCTCAGGTCGGGACGGAAGCGCATTTCCCCCCTTGTCGAAGCGTCCCCCATGGCGCAAACTCGCAAGCGTGTTCCAAGTCATCTTCAACGAAATCAGCGCCGCCGAAATCTCGCAGCTCCCCACTCTTGAGCAGCTCGAGGTGCTCAATGAGTTTCAGGTCAAACCCGAAGATCTCGTGGGCATCGAGGACAATCCGGCCAATGCCAAGTTCGGCCAGATCCAGCGCGACGGGAAAAAGCTTTACCGCTACCGCGCCAGCGATGTGCGCATCTATTTCGAGGTCTCGGAGGATCACGAGTCCGTCATTGTCCACCGAGTCCTCAGCAAGAACAGCTTCCAAGACTTTCTCTACCGGGCCAATCTCCCCGTGGGCGACGACGACGCCCTGGCCCAATCGAAGCAATTCTGGGCCCTCATCGAGGAGGGCGAACGCGCCCGCCGCGTCTGATGGGCCACCCGGTGAGCGGAGCGCTCCGGCGAATTCCCCAGAACTTTTCTTGCGGAAGCTTCCCTTCCGCCCCTAGCTTGGCTCCATGAGCCAACTTCTGGAGCGCGTCGAACAGGACGAGACCTGGCGTCGAGCGAGCTTCCCCGCCTGTCGCGACCAGCTATTCTTTGCCCACGCCGCCGTGGCCCCCTTGCCCCAAGCCTCCGTGGAGGCCATGAATGCCTTCAATCAGGACTCCGCCACGGGCCGACTCGACTACGGCGAAGTCTTTCTCAAGCGGATGGAGCGCATCCGCCAGACCGCCGCCCGGTTCTTCGGCGGAGCGAGCGGAGAATTCGCTCTCCTCGGACCGACCAGCCTGGGACTCAGCCTCGTGGCCAACGGGATCGATTGGAACGAGGGGGACGAAGTCATCACATATCTCGACGACTACCCGGCCAACGTCTACCCCTGGAAGCAACTGGAGCGGCTCGGGGTGAAAGTCGTCTACCTCCAGCCGGCGCAAATCGGCGAAATCACGCCCGAGTTGGTTCGCCAAGCCCTCACCCCGCGGACGCGCCTGATCGCCCTGGCCTCCTGCCATTTCTTGAGCGGTTACCGTCTCGACATCGAAGCCATCAGCGCCATCGCGCGGGCGCAGGGCGTGCTCTTTAGTCTCGACGCCATCCAAAGCGCCGGGGCCTTTCCCCTCCGCGTGGAGGCGGTGGACTTCCTCAGCGCCGACTCGCACAAGTGGATGCTGGGGCCCTGCACGGCTGGGCTCGTTTATGTGGCGCGCGACAAGCAACCCCTCTTGCGCCCGAGTCTCTACGGGGCCTGGAACGTGGTGTCCCCGAACTTTCTGGCTCAGGACGAAATCGTCTACGAACCCGGCGCGCGCCGCTACGAGCCGGGAGTCCTGAACGCCTCGGGCCTGCTGGGCATGGAGGCCTCGCTCCAGCTCTTGGAGGAAATGGGCATCGAGGGCGTCGCCGCGAGACTGCTCGACCTCAAGGCCCATCTCTGCGAAGGCCTCGACGAGATCGGTCTGCGCCGTCTCGGACCGCGCGAGGGAGACACCGCCTCGGGCATCACGTCCTTCACGGATCCGGGAGGGGGCCCGCAGACCTTGGCGCGCTTCTCCCGACTCCAGGAAGCCGGCGTCGTGGCCAGTTGTCGTCACAGCCGCGACGGCATCCCCTGGATTCGCTTCAGCCCGCATTTCTACAACACACACGCCGAGATCGAAACCGCCCTGCGCGTGTTGCGCGAGTCGAAGGTCTGAAGCGGCGGCTCCGGAGGCGTCCCGACGATTCTCGACGCCCTCTGCGATGAGCCGGGGCGGGGCGTTTTTTTTCACTGGCAAGCCGCGGCTTTCTAGGTCACGATTCCCAGCTCCGGGTTTCTACCCGGAATTATCCCATTTCCAACCCCAGAGGGCCTACCGCCGTGGACTTTAGAGACATCAAACGCATCGTCGAGCTCATGGATCAGCATGGGCTCTCCGTCTTCAAACTGGAACAAGACGACACCAAGCTCGAGCTGAAGAAAGGCGGCGACCTCGACGTCAAGGCCATCAAGAGCTTCCTCGCCTCCGCTCCCCAAGCGTCCTACGCCCCCGCTTACGTGCCGGCCGTCGCGCCCGCCGAGTCGGGCAGCTCAGCCAGCGCGCCCGCCGAGGCCGGCCTTCCCGCCAATGTGAAGGAAATCGTCTCCCCGATGGTGGGCACCTTCTATGCGGCTTCCTCTCCGGACGCGCAGCCCTTCGTCAAGGTGGGGACCAAGGTCTCGGCCGACAGCACCGTCTGCATCATCGAGGCCATGAAGGTGATGAACGAAATCAAGGCCGAGATCGCCGGGGAAATCGTCGAGATCCTCGTCGAGAACGGCACCGCGGTCCAATATGGCGAACCCCTCTTCCGGGTTAAGACCGCCTGAGTTCTTCCTCCACCACGTCCCCTCCCCCTCGGGATCGGGACGAGAGACCACGCCATGTTCAAAAATATCCTCGTAGCGAACCGCGGAGAAATCGCGCTGCGCGTCATCCGCGCAGCGAAGGAGCTCGGTGTCCGCACCACCGCCGTCTATTCCGAGGCGGACGTCGACTCGATGCACGTCCACCTGGCCGATGACGCCATCTGCATCGGGCCCGCCCCCAGCTCGGAATCGTACCTGAAGATGGAGGCCATCCTCTCCGCGGCGGAGATCGCCAACGTCGATGCCATCCACCCGGGCTACGGCTTCCTCTCGGAAAACCCGCGCTTCGCCGAGCTCTGCGAGAGCTGCAACGTCAAGTTCATCGGCCCCTCGGCGCGAGTCATCTCCCTGATGGGCGACAAGAACCAGGCCCGCGCCACCGCGACGAAATATGGCGTGCCCGTCACCCCCGGCTCCGACGGCATCGTCGAGACCGAGGCCGAGGCCCTGGCCGTGGCCGAGCGCATCGGCTTCCCGGTGATGATCAAGGCCAGTGCTGGCGGCGGTGGCCGCGGCATGCGCCCGGCCTTGAACAAGGCCAGCTTCATCAATGCCTTCCACGCCGCCCGGGCGGAAGCCGAGGCCTGCTTTGGCACGCCGGATGTCTACATCGAGCGCCTCGTCCAGAATCCCCACCACGTCGAGTTTCAGGTCGTGGCCGACAGTCACGGCAACGTCAAGGAGCTCGGGGAGCGCGACTGCTCCATGCAGCGCCGCAACCAGAAGATCATCGAGGAAACGCCCTCGCCCCTTCTCTCCCCCGAGCTGCGCCGCCGCATGGCGGAGGCCTCCGAGGCCCTCGTCAAAAACATCGGCTACGAGAACTGCGGGACGATCGAGTACCTCGTCGACGACCAGGAGAACTTCTACTTCATGGAGATGAACACCCGCATCCAGGTGGAGCATCCCATCACCGAGGAAGTGCGCGGCTGTGATCTCATCAAGGAGCAGATTCGCATCGCCGCTGGTGAGCCGCTCTCCGAGCACGTCGTGGAGAGCGTACCCCGCGGGCATTCCATCGAATGCCGCATCAACGCCGAGGATCCCTACAACAACTTCGCCCCCAGCCCCGGCAAGATCACCCTCTTCTACGCGCCCGGAGGACGCGGGGTCCGCGTCGATACGCACGTCTACAGTGGTTACGAGGTGCCGCCGAATTACGACTCGATGATCGCCAAGCTGATTGTCACCGGCGCCACCCGCGAGATCGCCATTGCCCGGATGCTCCGCTCCCTCAAGGAGTTCGTCATCCGCGGCATCAAAACGACGATCCCCTTCCAGGCGTCCATTTTGGAGCACAGCGCCTTCCGCAACGGCGATTACAACATCGGCTGGGTGGAGAGCTTCCTCGCCTCGCAACCGAGTCCGCCCGAATTGCCCTACTTCATGCGCGAGGACTGAGCCGCGGGCCGCCCTCTGGCGGCCCCCTTGGCTTCTCTTACCCCTCCTCCACCAGGGCGTATTCCTCGAGAATGCTGCGCGTGACGTAGCGCAGCGCCGCCTCTGATGTGGCCTCCAGGACCACGGGGCAGGCGTAACCAGCGTCGAGGGCCTCTTTCCAGCGCGCCGCGCAGACGCACCAGCGGTCACCGGGCTGGAGACCGGGAAAGCCGTATTCCGGCACCGGCGTGCTGAGATCGTTGCCCGCAGCCCGACTGAAGGCCAGAAAGGACTCGGTGACGACGCAGCAGACCGCGTGGCAACCCAGGTCTTCGGGACCCACCTGACAGGACCCGTCGCGATAGAATCCCGTGAGCGGGTCGAGTGAGCAAGGGATGAGCGGGCCTCCGAGCACGTTGCGCTGTTCCATATCGATAGTGGGGTGTCAGTCTCGTCCAAGCCGTCGGTGGTTCCAAGGGGATTTTCCCCATGGAACAGGCCGTGATGCGGGCGCGCTCGCCTTTGGTCACGAAAAAATCGGCGCGAAGTGGGCGCTTGTCTTCCCTGCCCCCGCTCCCTATCCTCCGCTTTGACATGATGAAAACACGCCTCCTCGGCGGCGCCCTTGCCTGCCTTTTCGCCCTTCCCCTCGCCCCGTCCACGCTACTCGCGACCGGCCCCGTCGAGCGGGACTTCGTGATCTACGGCGGCACCTGTGCGGCGGTCATCGCCGCGGTGCAGGCCAAGAAAATGGGCAAGTCGGTGGTCGTCGTCAGCCCCGACCGACATCTCGGCGGACTCTCCAGCGGCGGACTGGGCTGGACCGACACGGGAAACAAGGCCGTCATCGGGGGGCTGTCGCGCGACTTCTACCACCGGATTTGGAAGGAATACCAGAAGCCGGAAAGCTGGAAGTGGCAAAAGCCCGAGGAATACGGAGGCAAGGGACAGGGAACGCCCGCCATGGACGGGGAGAACCGCACCATGTGGATCTTCGAACCCAGCGTGGCCGAGCGGGTCTTTGAAGACTACGTGAAGGAGTTCGGGATCGAGGTTCACCGCGACGAATGGCTCGACCGGGAAAAGGGCGTCGTCGTGGAACAGGGCAGCATACGCTCCATCACCACCCTGAGCGGGCAGTCCTACCGCGGCAAGATCTTCTTCGACGCCACCTACGAGGGCGACCTCCTCGCCGCCGCGGGCGTGGCTTACCACGTCGGACGCGAGGCGAACTCGGTCTACGGTGAGACCTGGAACGGCGTGCAAACGGGCGTGCTGCACCACCGCCATCACTTCGGAGCCGTCGAGAAACCTATCAGTCCCTATGTCGTTCCGGACGACCCCAGCAGTGGCGTGCTGCCCCGCATCAGCACCGAACCTCCGGGCGTCAAGGGGGAGGGCGACCACCGCGTCCAAGCCTACTGCTTCCGCATGTGCCTGACCAACCATCCGGAGAACCGCCTCCCCTTCCCCAAACCCGAGGGCTACGATCCCCGCCAGTACGAATTGCTCCTGCGCATCTTCGACGCGGGTTGGAGGGAAACTTTCGACAAGTTCGATCCCCTCCCCAACCACAAGACCGACACCAACAATCACGGTCCCTTCAGCACCGACAACATCGGCTACAACTACGACTATCCCGAGGCCAGCTACGAACGCCGCCGCGAAATCATCAAGGAGCACGAAACCTACCAGAAGGGGTGGCTCTACTTCATCGCCAACGATCCCCGTGTGCCCGAGGACGTTCAGGAGGAGATGCGGCAATGGGGCCTGCCCAAGGACGAGTTCCTCGACAATGGAAATTGGTCCCATCAGCTCTACATCCGCGAAGCCCGCCGGATGGTTGGTCATTTTGTCATGACCGAAAACGAGCTGCGCAAGAAGCGCCCCACGCCCCAGTCGGTCGGCATGGGCTCCTACACCATCGACTCGCACAATGTGCAGCGCTACATCACCCCCGAGGGTTACGTGCAAAACGAAGGTGACATCGGGGTGAGCACGCGCGGCCCCTACGAAATTGCCTACGGTTCCCTCGTGCCGAAGAAGGAACAGTGCACCAACCTGATGGTGCCGGTTTGCGTCTCCAGCTCCCACATCGCCTTCGGCTCGATCCGCATGGAGCCCGTCTTCATGATCCTCGCCCAGAGCGCGGCCACCGCCGCCTCTCTGGCCCTCGATGCCGGAGTGGCCGTGCAGGATGTCGACTACGCCCAGCTGCGGGAACGACTCCTCGCCGACGGCCAGATCCTCCACTACGAGGACCCCAAACAACGAGGCCTGCTCCCGGCCAAGCTGCCCGGCATCGTGATTGACGAGGAAGCCGCGGAATTCGTTGGCCAGTGGCAAGAGAGCGGCTCGGCGGAACGTTTCGTCGGCTTCGGCTATCACCACGATGGCAACCAGAACAAGGGCGAGTCGCGTGCAGTCTTCACCACCACGATTCCCGAAGCAGGCACCTACGAGGTCCGGCTCGCCTACACGCCGAACTCAAACCGCGCCCCCGCGGTCAAGGTTCTGGTCGGCGAGGCCGGCGCCGAGGGCACGGTCGTGCAAGTCGACCAAACCCGGGAACCGGCTGACGGCCTGTTTCATCCGCTGACCCAACAAAGCTATGCCGCCGGAGCCACCGCCCAAGTCGTCGTCAGCAATGAGGGCAGCGTCGGCTACGTGGTCGTCGACGCGGTGCAGTGGCTGAAGGTGGACTGAGGCGAAGGGGGCGGTGGCCGGGGCCGGTCCCCAGCCCCTTCCGTCAGGCCCGCGGGGAATCCCGCCTTTCCTATTCGCAGTACGGCGCGACATTTCCCGCGCTTCCTCGCACCATGGCCCTACACCCCACCCATTCCCCCATTGACCGGCTCCGCCTCGCCTCCCTCCTGGACGGTTTCTCCTACCTCGTGCTGCTCGGAATCGCCATGCCTCTCAAATACCTCGCCGACCAGCCCCTCGCGGTGCGTCTCGTCGGCTCGGTTCATGGCTTTCTTTTCCTCGCCCTCTGTGCCTGCCTGCTGGAAGTCTTGTTGCGGAAGCGGCTCTCCTTCGCTTGGGGCACCCTCGTCTTCCTCTGCGCCCTGCTCCCCCTGGCCCCCTTCCTTCTCGATCGGAAACTGAAGCGGCTGGGGCGGAGAGAGGCGTGATTCCGCTTTTGTGCGAGCGGCTTCTGTCGGGCAAACTAACGCGTTCCTGCGTCTCCGGCCTCCGCACCCGATGAAGCCCCGCCTCTTGCTCCTTTCCCTCGCTTGGATTGTCCTCGCGCTCATGTCCTCCGCCTCCGCCGAGACTCCCGCCCCCAAGGCAGCACCCCGTCCGGCGAAAATCTCCGGATCGGGCGAACTGCCACCCTTGCCTGAAGGGGCCTTCACCCTGGTGGTCATCCCCGACACGCAGCACTACACCGGCCTCGGCTGCAAGGGAGCCCTAGCCTCGGACGAGCCGGTGGAAAACCGACATCTCGCGGCGCAGATCGAGTGGATCCTGGCCCATCGCGAGGCCCAGAACATCGTCTTCGTCACCCACGTCGGCGACATCGTCGAGAAGAACCGCGTCGAGGAATGGAGCGTGGCCAAGTCCCTCATCGACCAGCTCCGCGGTGTCGTGCCCTTCAGCCTGACGGTGGGCAATCACGACATGAGCTCGAAGGGAGACTCCCGTTTGTTTCAAGCTCACTTTCCCGCCTCCAGTTTTGCGAACGAACCCTGGTATCTCGCCAGTTATTCCCATGAGCGCGAGGACCAGCATGTCTCGGCGAACAACGCCAATAGCGCCCAGGTCTTCCACGCGGGAGGAATCGACTTCCTCCACCTCAGCCTCGAGTGCAACGCCCCCGACGACGTCCTCGACTGGGCCAACGCCCTGATGCGAGGGCATCCCCGGCATCGCGTCATCGTCACCACCCACATGGACCTCGGGATCATTGAGAAACCGAAGACGACCGAGGGCTACATCCACGACCCCAAAGGGCGGATGCGCTGGTCAAAAATCCACGGATCCCGCGGCAACAGTGGGGAGGCGCTTTGGGAAAAATGCTTCCGCCACCATCCCAACCTCGCGCTCATCCTCTGCGGAGACCAAAGCCGCGTCACGGCACGGCGGCTGGAGACGAAAGCCGACGACGGGCATGTCGTCACGTCCCTGCTGAGCGATTACATGAGCGAACCGGTGCTCCGCCTGATGCGCTTTCTCCCTGCCGAGAATCGCATCGACGTGCTCAGCTGGCACGTCACGGACCACTATCTCGTCGAGGCAACGGTCTTCGTGCCCGAGCGAGAGGAGCACCAGTTTTCCCTTCCCTTCCGGATGAGTCCGCAGCCCTGAAGTCAGCGGCGACTTGGCCCCGCGGCTGGCCTATCCGGACAATTCTTTCTCCTCTGGAATCCCCCTTTTCCCCATGCCCGTGAAGCGTCTCCCCTGCCTGCTCATCGCCCTGTTCCTGAATGCGGGAACGATCCCTTCCACCTGGGCCGACGGCCCCGCGGACAACCTCCCGGGCGAGGTTCGACCCATCCCTCCCCTCGGAATTGAAATTTCCGCGGAAGATCGCGGGGCCCTGCAAAAAGGACTCGAGGCGCTGCAGAAGAAGATCGAGGAGATCCGCAAGGTCCAGGCGAAGCATCCCCGTCTCGAAGAACTCCTGCCCGACGTAGAAATCCATCACAAGGCGGTCGACTGGGCGCTCCGCTACAACGAATTCTTCAAGCCCACGGAAGTGCAGGCCGCCCATGAGCAGTTGGCCGAGGGGACGCGCCGCGCCGAGGCCTTCCTGAAGGGAGACGCACCCTGGACCCGACAAAAGGGCCTGGTGGTGCGGGCCTATCGCTCCAGGATCGACGGCTCCGTCCAACCTTACGGCATGATCGTTCCGGAGAGTTACGAGGGCAGCCCCAGTCGCCTCGACTTTTGGATTCACGGCCGCGGGGAGAAGCTCAGCGAGCTGAGCTTTATCGACGAGCGCTCCAAACGCGCCGGACAGATCCAGCCGCGCGACACCCTGGTCCTGCACCCCTACGGCCGCTATTGCTGTGCCAACAAGTTTGCCGGCGAGATCGACCTCTTCGAAGCCCTCGAGCACGCCCGTCGTTCCTACGCCGTCGATCCCGACCGCATCGTGGTGCGCGGCTTCAGCATGGGTGGGGCGGCCGTCTGGCAATTCGGCGCCCACTATCCTGGAGACTGGTGCGCGGTGACACCGGGAGCGGGCTTTTCGGAAACTCCCGAATTCCTCGGTTTCTTTCAGGCCGAGGACGTCCGTGGTTTCCCCTGGTACCAGCAAAAGCTCTGGCGCCTCTACAACGCCACGGACTACGCGGCGAATTTCCGCCACGTGCCCACGATTGCCTACAGCGGCGAGATCGACAAACAAAAGCAGGCTGCCGATGTGATGGAGCGTGAAATGCGCAAGGAGGGCCTCCAACTCACCCACATCATCGGCCCGGAAACCGCACACAAGATCCACCCGGACAGCCTCGCCGAGATCGAGTCGCGCCTCGAACAAATCACCGCCCTCGGTCGCGAGCGCGTACCGCGTTCTGTCCAGTTCACCACCTGGACCCTGCGCTACCCCCGTCTCGCCTGGGTTCGCCTCGATCGACTCGAGGCCCATTGGGAGCGCGCCCGCATCGACGCCCGTCTCGGGGACGACCCGCAAAGCCTGTCCGTCCGCACGGAGAACGTGGCGGCCTTCACCCTCGATTTCCCCGCGGGTCACTGCCCGCTGGATCCGGCCACCGCCCCCCGCCTCGTCATCGACGGGAACGAACTGCAGGCGCCCGCCCCCCCCTGGTCGGATCGTTCCTTCCGGCTCAGCCTGGAGAAGCGGGACGGCCAATGGCAGGTGGCGAATCCCGCAGTCGCCTCGGCTCCACTCGCCAAGGTCCCCGGTCTACAGGGCCCCATCGACGACGCCTTCATGGACGCCTTTGTCTTCGTGCGCCCCTCGGGTCCCGCGCTCCATGAGTCTGTCGGCAAATGGGTCGACTCCGAGCTGGAGCGCGCCGTGCACGAATGGCGGCGCCAATTCCGCGGCGATGTCCTTCAAGTGCAGGACACGGAACTCGAGGACAGCGTCATCGCCCAATGCAACCTGGTGCTCTGGGGCGATCCCTCCAGCAACGCCGTGCTGCGCCGCCTTCTCGACAGGCTGCCCATCGAGTGGAATGCGGACCATCTCAAGGCCAACGGCCAGACCTATCCGGCCTCTCAGCACCTGCCCGTGCTGATTTTCCCCAATCCGCTCAATCCCCAGCGCTACGTCGTCCTCAACAGCGGATTCACCTATCGGGAATACGACTATCTCAACAACGCCCGCCAGGTGCCCAAACTGCCGGATTGGGCGGTGATCGACCTCAGCGTCGCGCCGAATGCCCTGCAACCCGGCAAGATCGCCGACGCCGGTTTCTTCGATGAGAACTGGGCCTGGAAACCAGCCCCCTAACATTGCCACGCCTGCACGAGCTGAAGTCGCCCTTAGCCGGCGGGGTCAGCCCCTGGCTGACTCTCCGGCCCTGGAGATTCCGGGCCCCCCTGGCGGGTTCGGCCAAAGCCTTCCCAACTGGCCGGATCCAGCCCGAAGTAATCGGCGAGCAAGTCGTAGAGCTCGGGATGTTCCGTCTTCAGGTCGGCGGGATCCTCAAAGAAGGTCTCGGCCACCACGGCGAAGAACTCGCTGGGATGGGTGGCCCCGTAGGGATCGAGAAAGGGAGCGTTCTCGTCGATCCGGGAGGCCTCGACGAGCTCCTCGTAGTGGCGCTCCATCACCTCCTTCCACCGGGGGTACTCGCGGCTGGAGCGCAGCTGGGGGAGCCCGTCGGACAACCCGTTGTCATGGTCGAGCTGATGGGCGAATTCGTGAAGGACGACGTTCATGCCATCGTCCTCTCCGCGCGCCCCGGCCAGGACATTCTCCCAGGAAAGAACCACCGAGCCGCTCTCCCAGGACTCGCCGTAGTGATAGCCGCGGGAGGTCTCGGAGAGGCCGAAGCGGCGACGACCGGGATCGCGAAAGCGACCGGGATAGACGAGGATGGAGCGCAGCCCGGGAAAGGGTTCTCGACTATCCTGCCCGAGGATGAGAAGCACGGCCTGAGCGGCGATGAGCAAGCGCATCTCTGGCGAAACCTCTGACAGATCCCCACAGGCCTCGAAGTTCTTCTCCTCCATGAGAACCCGGGTGAGGCCGGCGTGGCGCTGCCACCACTGCGGAGGCAGGTGACGCCATCGGGGAAAATCGCGATCCAGCAGGCGTTCCTCCTCGAGATCAAAGGGGCGCTGCATACGGGCGGCCCGCTCGCGACGGCGGCGACGTCTCGCCCTCAGCCGACGAAAAAACAAAACGGCGAGCAGGGCGGGAGCCGCCGAGATCCAAGTCCACTCCAGCCACCCCACCGCCTTCATCCCTTCCCCTTGTCAAAGGGACTCGGAGAGAATTCGTAGTCGCTGTTGCGATCCAGCAGGATCCCCGTCAAGTAGGCGGCGGGCAGGAGCACCAGCCACTGCTCATCCTGGTCGAGGGCCAGCGAACAACCCGAGGGCAGGGAGAGATTCGGCGCCTCGCGGAGATTGAGGTTGGGCGAGGGCTGGCGCGGACGCACCCATTGGGCCACCGACCAGGGCGAGCTTTCGAGTCGGCAGGAGACATTGTATTCCCCCTCGAGACGGGCCTTCATCACCTCGAACTGCAGCGGGCCCACCGCCCCCAGGAGAGGCACCCTCTGGGCGCTGCCATAGACGTCGTAGGCCTGCGCGACCCCTTCCTTGAGCAGCTGCTCGACCCCGGCGCGGTAGCGTTTGATGTTCGCGGTGTCGTTGTTGTAGAGATAGGAGAAACACTCGGGCCGGAAGCGCGGCATCTCGTCGTAGACGATGTTCGTGTCGCTGGTGAGGGTATCGCCGATGAGGAACTCGTAGTTGCCGACGAGGGCGAGGATGTCCCCGGCGTAGGCCACGTCCAGGGTTTCGCGATCCTGACCGAACAGTTTTTGGGCGTTGCCAAGGCGGACCTTTCGTCCCGTCTTGATGTCCGTGACCTGCATGTCCCGCTCGAAAACCCCGGAGACGATCCGGATGAACACCGCCCGGTCGCGGTGGCGGGGGTTCATGTTGGCTTGGATCTTGAAGACGAAGCCGGAAAATCCCTCGCGGTGCGGGTCGATTCGTCCGATCGAGGACTCGCGCGGAGCCGGCCCGGGCGCCAGGGCCAGGAAGCGGTCCAGCATCAACTGCACCCCGAAATTGTTCATGGCACTGCCGAAGAAGACCGGCATCTGCGCCCCGGCCAGAGTCTTGGCTGGATCGAGATCCTCGGTGAGGCCGTCGAGGAGCTCCATCTCCTGCAGCACCTGCTCGTAAACCTCGGGATCCAGCGCGGCCTTCACCGCCGCGTCCTCGATGCCCGCAACGGAGAGGGGAGCCTTGTAGGCGCCGTGAGGCGTGCGCTCGAAGAGGTTCACCTCGTTGCTTTCCCGATTGTAGACGCCGCGGAATCGCGTGCCGTCCCCCAGGGGCCAGTTGAGCGGGACTGGCGGCAGCCCGAGGACGCGCTCCAGTTCGTCGAGCAGCTCCAGGGGCGGTCGGGCGGGACGGTCGAGCTTGTTGATGAAGACAAAGATCGGCACGCCGCGCTTGCGACAGACTTCAAAGAGCTTCAGCGTCTGGGCCTCGATCCCCTTGCCGGCGTCGATGACCATCACTGCAGAGTCCACGGCCGAGAGCACCCGGTAGGTGTCCTCGGAGAAGTCGTGGTGGCCGGGGGTGTCGAGCAGGTTCACGCAGTGGCCGCCGTATTCGAACTGCAGCACAGTGGAGGAGACGGAGATGCCCCGCTCCTTCTCCATCGCCATCCAGTCACTGGTGGTGGCGTTCTGATTCCGTCGCGCGGTGACGCTCCCCGCCAGATGGATGGCGCCCCCGTAGAGCAGGAGCTTCTCCGTCAAGGTCGTCTTGCCCGCATCCGGGTGGGAAATGATCGCAAAGGTGCGCCGCCGGTCAATCTGACGGGCGACCTCGGGCGAGACGAATTTGGGAGGGGTGGACACAGGGATGGAATAGGGTTGGAGCTGGAAAAGGGACACGGTGCGATCCCGAGGCGATTTTGCCAGCCAGAAAATGGGAGATCAGGGCCAAAGTCGCGCGGCCAGTTCCGCCACCTCGTCGGTGATCACGGGCAGGTCCGGCAGGCGTTCTCGAAGCACGCGGGCATTGCTGGCCTGCGAAGGATCCTCCTCGCCGGGAAGCGAGTTGAGAAACACAGCCCGACAGGACAGGCCGGCGCTTCCCACCGCCTGCAGGGAGAGCAGGACCTGATTGAGCACGCCGAGGCGGTTCGCCGCCACGAGAATCACGGGCAGGCCCAAGGCAAGGGCGAGGTCGGCCATGGTGCGCTGGGCATCCAAGGGCACCAGCCAGCCTCCGGCCCCCTCGACGAGGACGAAGTCGTGTGCCCTCTGCAGGGAAGCACAGCGGGCCTGCAGGGCCGCGAAATCGATTTCCGGGGGAGGAGTCAGGGCCGCCGGCGCCAGGGGTTCAGGGGTGTGAAGGGGATTGATCTCGTCGAGGGAGAGACCCGGGGAAGAGGCCGCCAGCAAGGCCGCGGCATCCTCCCGCCCCCCACATTCCACGGGTTTCATGCCGGCCACGGTTAGTCCCTGGGCCCGCAGATGTGTAAGCAGCCGGACACTCAGCCAGGTCTTGCCCACCCCCGTGTCCGTGCCGGCCATGAAGACGGCCTTCCCTACGGGAGGGGCCGCGTCGGCCGAGGCGGGGCTGGGGGAATTCCACATTTTCGTTTGGGTCAACACGACCAAGTTCCGGCATCAGGATCGTCTCTATCTCACTGAGCCCACGGCTCTCAGGCCCCGATCTCCTGACGAAGCGCTTCCATGAGGGCCTCGGCCTCCTGGGTGATCCATTCCTCCTCGGGTCCCTCGATGAGCAGGCGCAGCAACGCTTCCGTTCCGGAGTAGCGCAGGAGCACCCGCCCGGCATTCCCCAGGCGACTTTCCAGTTCCGCGACCCGGGCGGCGGCGGCCAGACTCTCCAGGGGGATTTTTTCCCGCACCCATAGCTTGCGCTGCACTTGCGGTCGCTTGCGCATGACACGCCGCAGCTCGCTGAGAGGGCGACCGCTTTCCCGCAGGATTTTGAGGAGCTGCACCGCGGCGAGGATGCCATCGCCCGTGGCGTTGTGATCCCGAAAGATGAAGTGCCCGCTCTGCTCCCCGCCCAAATTGCAACCCGTCTCCTGCATGCATCGCAGGACGTAGCGATCCCCCACCCCGGCGCGCAGGACGCGCCCCCCGGCGGCCTCCACCGCCTCGTCGAGACCTCCGTTGCTCATGACCGTGGCCACGAGCGTTTGGCCCTTCAAGGTACCGCGTTGGAGCATGTCGAGGGCAGCGATGGCCATGACTTCATCCCCGTCGAGAGGGTCCCCGGTTTCATCGCAGAGCAAAACCCGATCCGCATCCCCATCGTGGGCGATCCCGACCTCCGCGCCGGTTTCCCGCACCAGCCGGGAAATGACCTCCGGATGCATGCAGCCGCAGTCGAGGTTGATGTTGATGCCGCTGGGATGGTGATGAAAGGCGGAAACCTTGGCCCCCAGCGAGCGCAACACGGCCTCGCTTGTCTCCACGGCGGAGCCGTTGGCGGCATCGAGGGCGACGTGCAGGCCGCGAAAGAGTTCGCGATCGCCCCCGACGCTGTCGCGCACAAAGGAGACGTAGCGTTCGGCCGCGTGATCGAGCGGCCCCACCCGACCGATGGCCCCGCTGCCCTCAGAGCAGAGCGCCTCCTCGAGCCTTCTCTCGATCTCCATCTCCAACGCGTCGTCCAACTTGGTGCCATCGGGCCCGAAAAGCTTGATGCCATTGTCACCAAAGGGATTGTGCGAGGCGGAGATCACCGCCCCGAAGAGCGCGCCCTCCTCCACCACCAGCCGGGCCACGGCGGGGGTGGGGATCACTCCGGTCAGTCGGACATCCACGCCGCAGGAGGCCACCCCGGCGGCAAAGGCGCTCTCCAACATGTCGCCGGACTGCCGCGTGTCCTTCCCAATAAGGGCCAGGGGCCAGGTTAGGGAGGGGCCGCGACGGGCGAGAAAAACGGAGGCCACGGCCCGTCCAAGTCGCACCGCGAACTCCGGTACGAGGGGGAAGACATTCGCCGGTCCGCGAATCCCATCGGTGCCGAAGTAGCGTCGCGGCAAACCAGTCATGGAAGGGTCGAGCTGCGCCCCTGCCCCGCCCCACCCGGGACGGGGATGGCGAGCGGCGCCGGCGCGGTCAAAGGAGGGCTGGGCAACAGGGGGCCGAGGATGGGATCATCCAGGCCCGGCCCGCCCGGTGTCCGCGAGGAACTTGTCGGGCTGGTTCCCGGAACGGGGAAGTCATACTTCGTCTCGAGGTTGGTTTTAATGAGGTACCAGATCGAAAAGGCGATGCCCAAGGAAACGAGCTTCGCCAGCCAACTTTCGATGAAAAAGCGCTTAATCCTCTCCATCGCCATCTTCCTCTTCGTCCGCTTCTTGGTTGCTGAGCAACTCGTCGAGCCGCTCCTTCAATTCCGCCCCTTCCAGATCCCGCTCCAACTTGCCATTGATCGCAATGGAGATGGCCCCGGTTTCCTCGGAGACGACGAGGGCCACGGCATCGGATTCCTCCGTGATCCCCATGGCGGCACGGTGGCGCAGACCAATGCCATGATCGCTGAGCTCGCGCTGGATCAGGGGAAACACACAGCCCGCCCCGGAAATGCGCTCGTCGGCCATGCGCACGATCATGCCCCCGTCGTGCAGGGTGGTGCCCGGATGGAACACCGTGTAGACCAGCTCGGGGGTGAGCAGGGAATCCATTTTTGTCCCGCTGTCGAGGTATTGCTTCAAGTCGATCCCGCGCTCGATGGCGATGAGCGCCCCGACCCGCCGTCGCGACAGGGTCTCGACAATCTCGATGAGCTGTTCGACAAAGCGCAGCCGGGTGCGCTCGTTGAGCGAGGAAAAGATGCGGTGGCTCCCCAGCTCAGCGAGGGCGCGTCGCAACTCGGGCTGGAAGATGACGACCAAGGCCACGGCCAGGAAAACCGAGACATACTTCAGCAGCCAGCCGATCACCGTGAGGTCGAGCCGGGTCGAGAGCAGGTGCATCCCGATGTAGAGGGCGACCAGGGCGGTGAAGATCCTCGCCCCGCGGGTGGCGCGGAAATAGCGATAGGTGTTGTAAATGATCAGCCAAAGGATGATCACCTCGATCGCCTGTCGCCAATGTCGACCGATGAACTGGAAAATTTCGTCCATGTTCCGAATCCTCCGCTGGCCGGTCTGGACCGAGGCAGGCGAAGCAGGAAAGTGTAGCATTCGCTGGCGGGTTTGCACCCATCCGGCGGGGGGAATTTCTCGGGCCGGTCAGGGAGCAAAACGATCCCGCGCCGTGGCCTGGAGTCAGGAAGCCGCGCGCACCTTGTCCTTGGCCGCTTCGCATTCCTCGCGGAGGGCCGCCGTCTCGCGCGCCAGCTGGGTCTTCAGCTCAGGGATCTCGTGGTAGCGGCCTTCCCCCGCCGCCTTGGCGATGAGATCGTTGAGGAAGACCTCCCGCTCGGCGATCTTCGCCGTGTACTTGTCGCTCAACGCCGCCAATTCCGCCCGCTGGGCATCGCTCAGGGTCGGGAGCGGCTCGGTCTGGCCGTAGCGCTCCATGGCGCGTTCGTAGGCGCTTTTCATCGGATCAGGATTCGGCCGCTTCGTCCTTGGCGGGAGCCGGGGCCTCGGTCGGGGCCGCCGCCCCCAACTGCAGTTCCGGCCGGCTTTCGATCAGCGTCGCCAGCTCGGGCCAACCGCCCGTCTGTTGCAGCTGGAACACGTGCAGGTAGATGGCCACCACCTCGGCATCGAAATCCTTCAGGAGCTCCGCGACGGTGCTTTCCAGTTTCTTGGCCTCCAGATGCTCGGGGATGTCCTCGGCCGCCCCTTCCCCGTCGTGTTCGATACCCAAACCATCGAGAAAGCGGGTCAGCAGGCTGGTGTGTCCCTTCAGCAACCACAGCTGCAGCACCTGGGCGGCAATCTCAGAGCAGGCTCGCAGCTTCAAATTCTTCAGCATCCAGTCGATCTGCTCGGCGACCGGCTTGCGCTGGACGAAGACGGGACGCAGTTTGCGCTCCTTGGCAATGGAATGCAGCGTGGCCTTGTAGACCTCGCGCTGTTCGTCGCGGAGATAGCGAAAGACGGAGAGCGCCGTCTCCGGCTTCATGTCCTGGAAGAGCTCGTAGGCCTGTTTCATCGGAGGAAAGTGCAATCGCCTAAGAAATCCGAAATATTGGGCTTCTCAAGCGCCATTTTTCGGAACGACGGGCGCTGGCTCCGCGGAATCGATCGGCAGGAGCGATCGAGGAGCACTGGAACACACGGTGGGCATCCCGGGGGCATCCGCCCCGCGGCGGTTGCTGATGCTGTTGCCGTCGTCGCTGCGCAAATGCCAGAAAATGCTCGAGGAGAGGATGGTCAGGCAACCCATCACCAGGAAGGTGCGGTGCAGGACCTCCATGGTGATCGGGACATCGGTCCGCCCTTCTGATCCCAGAAAGTAAGCCGCCGTCAGCGAGGCAATGGCCACGCCGAAGCTGATGGAGAGCTGTTGGCCGGTGCTGGATATGCTGCTCGCCTTGCTGGCATCGGCATCGCTCACGTCCGCGTAGACGAGGGTGTTCATGCTGGTGAACTGCAGCGAGGCGAAGGTCCCCTGCATGAGGCTCAGCCCCAGGATGAGCACCAAGGGCGTGTCCACGTCGATGCGGGAAAAAAGCATCATGGTCAGGCCGATGAGGACCGTGTTCACGATGAGCACGCGACGATGCCCGAAACGGGAAAGGATGCTCTTGTTGAAAAGCTTCGTCGACAGGGCCGCGAGGGCCTGGGGCACGGTCAGCAGGCCCGCCTGCCAGGGCTTGAACCCCAAGCCGATCTGGTAGAGCAAGGGCAGGAGAAAGGGCATGCCCGCCATGCCGAGTCGCGCCGCGAAACCACCCGCCACCGATACCCGGAAGGTGCGGATGCGGAAGAGCCACAGGGCCAGCATGGGCGCGGCGACGTGCTTGGCGTGCCAGAGGTAGGCCACCACCAGGCCCAAGCCCACGACCAGGAGAACGCTGGCCGTCCTGGGAGACAGGCTGTGATCCCCGAGCACTTCCAGGACATAGCAGAGCAACGCCACCCCGCCGCCGAAGAGGAAGAATCCCCACCGGTCCAGCTTGGGCGCGTGTTCGTCCCCGTAGTTCGGCATGTGGAGCCGCACCATCCACAGCCCCAGCAGGGCGATGGGAATGTTGACAAAGAAGATGGCCCTCCAGTGCAGCCACTGCACAAAAACCCCGCCGAGGAAGGGACCGATGAGCGGGCCGATCATGGCGGGAATCACCACGTAATTGGTCACCCGGATCAGGTCCGATCGCGGAAAGGAGCGAACCAGAACGACCCGTCCCACCGGAGTCATCATGGCGCCGCCGATGCCCTGGAGCACGCGCGAGACCACCAGCATGGGCACGTTGACTGAGAGGCCGCAGAGTATCGACCCGATCAGGAAGAGGATGATCGCCGTCGTGAAGATGCGCCGCGTCCCATAGCGGTCGGCCATCCAACCACTGACGGGGATGAACACCGCCAGACTCAGGGCATAGCTGGTCAGCACGCCCTTGAGATTGAGGGGATCGGTCCCGAGACTCTGGGACATCACCGGCACGGCGGTGTGGATAATGGTCGCATCGAGGTTCTCCATGAAGAGCGCCACCGCCACCAGCCAGGGAAGACGCCGACGGGTCGCATCAGAAATGGAGGAGGGATCGGTTGGCCGAACCATGGGGAGGAAGGGGACGGCCGCTGTCAGCCGTCCCCCCAAGATAGACGCTCCCGCGAAAAGGAACAGCTCCACCCGAGCCATTCCCCCATTTCTTTGGACATGCCGGCGCTCGTCCCGACGCCAGGGGGAGGCCCTATCCCAACCAGGGCGACGGGCATGCGGACTTTACGAAGCCGGCAAACGCGTGTCCATTTCTCCTCATGAAGCGTTGGCAGGTGGTGCGACTCGGGTTGCTCGCGGCGATGTGGGCATCACTCCCCTCCTCCCTGCTGGCCCAGGCAGACTACCTGCGCTTTTACGACGAGGACAAGATTCCGCGGGTCCGCGAGCTCTTCGACCGGGGCAATTTCGAGATCGTCGTCCAGGTCTGTGAGTATGCCCAGCGGCGCGGCCAGCCCTCCTGGGAATGGCGGGTCCTGCACCTCGAAGCCCTGGCGGCCCTGGGCCGTTACGAGGAAGCCTACACTCAGGCTCAAGCCACAGCCGAACGCTTCCGCGGGGAATTGGGGGCCCAGCTGCGACTGCACGCTTTTTTCAAGACCCATGGTCACCAGGAGGAAGCCGCCGCCCGCCTCGCGGATCTCAATGCCGCGGCCCGGGCGATTCCCCAGCGGGAGCGCAGCGCCCTGGACCTCGTCCATCTCGGCGAAGCCGCCCTGATCCTTGGCGCCGATCCCGCGAAGGTCCTCGACCAGTATTTCTCCCCCGCCAAGGCCAGCGCGCCGCGGGGCAAGGAAATTCCCCCGGGCCTGCTGGAGGCCCATCTCGCCTCCGCCCGCCTGGCCATGGCCAAGGAAGACCTGAAACGGGCCGCCGAAGAATACAACGCTGCCCTGCAGCTGGCCCCCGACCACATCGAGGCGCTCTTCGGCATGGCCCAGGCGCTGATGCCTACGGATCGCGAAGCGGGGATGAGCTACCTGGAGAAGACCCTGGCCCAGGCCCCCAATCATTTCGGGGCCCTGCTCCTGCAGGCCGAATCCGCGATCAACTTCGAGCGCTACGAGACCGCCGCGGAACTGCTGGCCCAGGTCGAGTCGATCAACCCCCGCCATCCCGAGGCCCACGCCTACCGCGCCATCCTCGCCGAGCTCGAGCAGGCTGATGCCCAGGCCTTCCAGCGCGAACGCGAGGCCGCTCTCTCCGTCTGGAAGGACAATCCGGCGATCGACCACCTCATCGGCCGGGTCCTCTCGCGAAAGTACCGCTATGCCGAGGGCGCGGAGGCCCAGCAACGCGCCCTCTCATTGGATCCCGACTACCTCCCCGCCAAGCTGCAGCTGGCTCTGGACTATCTCCGACTCGGAGAGGTGGAAAAAGCCTGGCCCCTCGCCCGCGAGGTCGCCGCCGCCGATCCCTACAACGTCCTCGCCTACAACCTCGAGGTGCTGGAAAAGGAAATCGCCAGTTTTGCCTCGATCACAACGGAGGACTTCGTCATCCGACTGCCGCCGTCCGAGGCGGCCATTTACGGCGACCGCGTCGTCGCCCTGCTCAGCGAGGCCAAGCGCCTTCTGGGCGAGAAATACGGCCTCGTCCTGCCCCAGCCCACCCAGGTCGAATTTTATCCTGACCAGCAGGACTTTGCCATCCGCTCCTTCGGATCGCTGGGTGGCGCGGGTCTGCTCGGCGTCTGCTTTGGCTCGGTGGTGACGATGAACAGCCCCGGCAGCGTCACCGCCGCCAAAAGCAATTGGGAGGCCACGCTCTGGCACGAGTTCTGTCACGTCGTGACCCTGACAGCGACCAACAACAAGATGCCGCGCTGGCTCAGCGAGGGAATCTCCGTTTATGAGGAAAAGCAACGCCAGCCCAACTGGGGCCAGCGGATGACCCCCGAGTACCGCCGTATGATCCTCGAGGACGGTGAGCTGACTCCCGTGCGGCACATGAGCCAAGCCTTCTTCCAGGCCAAGAGCCCCCGGCACGTCCTCTTTGCCTACTATCAGTCCATGCTGGTGGTCGAATACCTCGTCGAGACCTACGGGCTCGACGCCCTGCGCAAGATCCTCGCCGATCTCGCTCAGGGAGTCCTCGTCAACGAGGCCATCGCCCGGCACACCGAGGAGATGAACCAATTTGAAGACGCCTTTCAGCGCTACGCAAGACGTCTCGCCGAGTCCTATGGACCCGAAGTCGACTGGACCAAGCCAGAGGCGGCCGAGATGAACCCGCGCAGCCTGCTCTCGGTCGGCGCCTACTTGAAACAGCATCCCCAGAACTTCGAGGCGAGGCGAATCCTGACCGCCCTTCTCGTCGATCAGCAGAACTGGGATGCCGCCATCGAATCCGCCGAGGCCCTCATCGAGCTCCTCCCAGATTTTGTGGGCGACCGCAACGGATACACCCTGAAGGCCCTGGCCCTGCGCGGCAAGGGGGACGCCGCTGGGGAAGCCGCCGCCCTGGATCAGCTCGCCGCCCGTTCTGCCGAGGCCTTCCAAACCTACCAGCGACTCGTCGAGATCGGCTTCGCCTCCGGGGACTGGGACCGCGTCCTGGCCAACGCCCCACGAGGGCTTGCCATCAACCCCTTCACGGAACGCATCCACTACTGCCTCGGCTGCGCCCACGAGGCCAAAGCGGACACCGACCAAGCCGTGCGCGCCTTCGAGACCGCCCTGCGCCTCAACTCGCCCAACCCCTCGGAACTGCGCTATCGACTCGCCCGGCTGCTCCGCGGGCAGGACCCCGCCCAGGCCAAACGTCATCTCCTCGACGCCCTCGCTGACTCGCCACGCTACCGCGAGGCCCACCGCCTCCTGCTGGAGCTGGGCGCCCCGCCCCAGCCGCTTCCCGCCGCGGCCCCGCAGGCCTCAGGTGGTGAACCAAGTCTCGATGCTGGTGTAGATCTCGACCAATGATTCGAGGAAGCGGGGCAAGAAGGTCCTGAAATTCTCCCAGAAGGAGAGGAGGAAGCTGCGGAAACTCGCCGTCGGCGAGGCGACGATGATCATCGCGCTGAGCACCAGCACGTTCGCAGAGAAGATCACCGAGAAGGAGAAAACCCGTCCATTCTGGATCACGTCCGGTTGTTCCCCGCGCACCATCCACAGCGTGAAGGCGAGATGGAAGGTCCAGGTGAAGCCGACCAGGGCATAGAGCCAGACGGGATCCGGAGCGCCAGCCTCTCCCACCACCCAGCAGTAGAGCGCCCAGCCGACAATGCCCACCACGCTGTAGAAGGGGAAAAAGTAAGGCGAAAGCGAAATGAGGAAGTTCGTCCGGTCGGTCAGGATATGCCCCCCGCGGGAGGAAACGTGCACGTCGCTGACCCGCCCCCGGAATAGGAGGACAAAGAGGGCGTGGGTCAGCTCGTGCCCGGCCACGTAGAGCCAGCGCAGGAGACGACCCTGACAAAAGAAAAAGAGAACCAGGGAGAAGGCCGCCCCCAACCCGAAAAAGACAAACTCGCGCGACTTCCAATACTCGCCCGCCAGGGTGTCGGCGTGCAGCAGGACGAGAAAGGTCTCGAGCAGGATCCAACAGACGGGAATCAGGGCCACCCCGACGAGCCGCTTCAGGTGCCGCAAGGTGGGGGACTCGGGGTCGGAAAAGGCCGAGAGCGCCACCCCTGGAAGGAAGGCGGCAAGGCCCTGCGGCGGCGGTGTCTTGCGCCGGCGGGGGCGGTTTCGGGGCGTCGCGTGTCGAGGCAAGGGATCTGCGAAACGGTGGAGTTCGGCGGCCCTCCCTCGTCACTCGCGACCACTTCGGTCAGGCACGTCCGAGGTACTTTTTGTCCTCGGTGCTGACACGAATCCGGTCGCCGGGGCCGATAAAGAGAGGAACCTGAATGCGCAGGCCGGTTTCCAGGGTGGCTTCCTTGGTCGCGGCGGTGGCGGTGTCGCCCTTGACGCCGGGAGCCGACTCCGAAACCTCCAACTCAATGCTCGGCGGCAGTTCAATGGTCACCGCCTTGCCATCGACAAAGAGCACTTCCACGGCGAGACCGTCGATGAGGAGGTCTTTGCTGTCCTCGATGAACTCCTCCTGGAAGGTGACCGTGTCGTAGGTGGCCGGGTCCATGAAGTGGTAGCCCGTCTGGTCGTGATAGCTGAACTCCAGCTTCTGGCGCTCGGACTGGACGATCTCGACCTTGTCGCTGGAGGCAAAGCGGATGTCCTTCGTCTTGCCCGTCTTGAAGGAGCGAACCGTGGCCATGACCAGGGCATTTCCCTTGCCCGGGGTGCGGTGTTCAAGCCCGAGGACAATGCCGAGCTCACCGTTGTAACTGATGCATTGTCCGCGTTTCAGGTTGGTTGCGACGATGGCCATGGCAATGAACTGCTTGGTTAAGATAAGTTTAATTTCTTCGAGGGGAAGGAGGGAATTTTGCCATCAATTTGAATGATCACAAGATCGGAAATAACGATTTGAGTCTCCGCGCCCCCTTGGAAAGGTGCTCCATGCCCCATCCCACCGAACCGCCGCCCCCCTCTCGCCGCCCCCTGCGCTGGGCCCTCCTGGTTCCCGCACTGGTGATGCCGCTTTTCTCGTCCTTTTTCTATTTCGTCTACTACCCGGGGACGACGCTCGGCCAGGCCAGCTTCACCTTCCACAAGCTCTTCCTCCTCCTCTGGCCCTCGATCGCCGTGTTCCTCATCTTGAAGGAACCCCTTTACCCGCGCCCGGCACCGCCGCGCCATCTCGCCTCGCTCCTGCCGGGGGGGGCCTTTGCCTTTCTGGTGCTGGGACTCCTCTTTGGACTGCTTTACTTCTCCCCCTTCGGCGCCGTCTTTGAAGCCAATCGCGGTCGCATCGTCCAGCGCATCCACGATCTCGGGGCGGCCGAAAACTACCTGGCCTTCGCCCTCTTCATTTCCGTCCTCCACGCCGCCATGGAGGAGTACTACTGGCGGGGATTCGTCTTTTCCCAAGCCGCGCGACTCCTGCCCCGGGGCGCTGCCCACCTCGTAGCCGCCTTGGGCTTTGCGGCCCATCACGTCGTCGTCGTCAGCCAGTTCTTCCCCCTGCCCCTGGCCTTTCTCCTCGGCGCCTGCGTCGCCGCGGGAGGGGCCTTTTGGAGTTGGCAATTGGAACGTTACCGCAGCCTCCTGGGCCCCTGGTTCGGTCACCTGCTCATCGACCTGGGGCTGATGTGGGTGGGCTGGGAAGCCCTGAGGACGGCGAGCTAGCCTTTTCTTCCTTCTGGGGCCCCCTTTCCTCCTCCTCGGGCGGGGCCCCCGTGGCAAAAACCGCGGTGAGCCGGGCATGTCGCCCCAGCGGCCCGGGCAGGTGATACCCTCCCACGATGATGTCGGGCAGGCCGTCGTGGTTCAGGTCGCCCACGCCCAGGGTCGGGAGGTTCGTCGGGGAATAGGCGATGGCGTGGGGCGTGAAACGGGCGGCCCCATCGTTTTCCAACCAAATTAGGCTGGGGAAGTCGTGCGAGGGCCAGTCGAAGTAGAGGCCCGAAACCACGATGTCGAGATGCCCGTCCCCGTTCATGTCGTGGGCCACCGCCGCATAACTGCCCGGCATGGAGACGAGTTCATGGGGATGGAAGGCCCCCCCGATGTTCTCCAGCCAGCGCACGCCGTGATAGGGCTTGGCCAGGGAGACCTCGTCCATCATGTCCCCATTGGTGGCGAGGATGTCGAGATC
The DNA here is from genome assembly GCA_964552315.1 of uncultured Akkermansia sp. Taxonomy (GTDB): domain Bacteria; phylum Verrucomicrobiota; class Verrucomicrobiia; order Verrucomicrobiales; family DEV007; genus Arctic95D-9. The sequence continues at coordinate 251,116 of CAZKGI010000001.1, forward strand.
GCCGTCTCCGTCGAGGTCGACGATCTGGAAACTCGAGGAGCCAAAAGCCGGATTGCCCGCCTGGGCGAGCAGGCGGCGCTCGAAGCGCCCGTCGCCGTTGTTGCGGAACCATTCAATGCTCTCATGCTGCTGGGAAAAGAGCACCACAAAATCCATCAGCCCGTCCTGGTCGAAATCGACCACCTCCACCTGCATGGCCCCGTTTTGTTGCACCACGCGGTACTGCATGAAGAGCGTGGGGTGAATCTGCTGCAGCAACATCACCTCTCCCGACTCGCGCCAGCCAAAGGCCGTCACCACAAAGTCGATCTTGCCGTCCCCGTTGAAGTCTCCGGGTTTCACATCTGTGACCCGGGGGATGTCGCCCACGATGCGCAGGGGTTCGAAGCTCAGGTCGCCCCGATTCACGAGAAGCCAGACCGATCCGATCAAGTCGTCCGTGGGAGAAAGGAACCCCAGGGAGGCCACGACGATGTCGAGATGGCCATCGCCGTTGTAGTCGAGCACATGGGTCCTCGCCGGGGCGGGAATCTTGGCGATGAAACTTTCCTGCCAGGTGCCGTCCCCGATCTTGAGCCAGGTGATCTGCCCGGTGACGTCGTCACTGACGAGGACGTCGGCCTGGCCGTCCCGGTCGAGGTCCGTCACGTTCACATGGGTGACCCGGGGACGCTCCTCTTCGCAGGGCAGGCCCACCTCGCCCCGCACGAAGCCCAGGGGGCCCAGGTCGAAGGTATCCGGGGGTAAGACAAAGACCTCCGGACTCGCCGCCTCGTAAAGGGCCTGCAATTCCACGTACTCGGCCTCGTCGAAGGGAAGCTTTCGTTCGACAATCCAGGGCCGCATGAGCGCGAAGAGCTCCGGCCAGTGTTCCCTTGTCACCGCATCCGTGGGAGGAATGGGATGACAGGCCCCGCAGTACTTGGCGCTGAGTTGACTCCAGCGGGCCGAGTCTTTGGTATCGTCGCCCCGCAGGAAGCTCGTGGAAAGGGAACAGGCCGCCAGGGCGGCGATCAATACAGGACTTCGGGCCATCGCACCGCCAATCGGTTCACGGGGCCATTGCCCGCGCAAGGCCCACGTTCCCTCAGGCCGCTGACAAAGACAAGCCGCAAATCCCGGCCTCTCGGCGCGCCCCCCCGGCGGTCGACTTTCCCTGAGATTATGACCCCACGAGCGTCAGGAAGCGGACGCCCGCGGGGCTGGTAAGTTCGTCCTTGTCGCCGCGCAAAGCGTGTTCAAACCCGGGCTACGACCTCGCGCATGTAGCGGATGCTCTCCTCGCAAATGGTCTCGATCCCGGGCTCGTAGCGGAAGACCTCCACCGAAACCCAGCCTTGGTAGTCGATCTCCTTAAGGGCCTTGAAGATGGGGTCAAACTCCACTTCGCCCATACCCGGGCCGAGGAGGTTCGGATCGTTGGCGTGGAAGTGGGCGATCCAGTCCCGGCTGTCGCGGATCACCTGGTCAATCGGATCCGCTTCGCTCGACATGGCCTTCACGTCGAGGTGAAGGCGGCAGTTCTTGGAATCGATCTTCTTGGCCAATTCGATGCCCAGGGCTGCCGTGTTGAGGAAGTCGCCTTCGCTGGGGGCCAGGGGCTCTAGGGCCAGGGTGACGCCACAATCCTCCAGCACCGGCATGGCGCGGCGGATGGTGTCGGCGGCGAGGTCCATGGCTTGGTCGTGGCTGACACCGGGAAGGAGGTTGCGCTGCTGGGGCGACCCCAAGACCATGATTCGACCGTCGAGGTCACGACAGAGCCGGGCCAACTCGGCGAGGTAGGCCCCGGTGCGCTCCCGCACCGCCTCATCGGGAGTGGTCAGGTAGAAGCCCTCAGTCTTGGCGAGGAGCCAGTGCAGACCGACGCATTCCAGGCCGGCATCCACGATTTGCCCACGCAGGGTGGCGCGATCCTCAGAGCCAAACTCCGCGACCGGCTTCCCCAAGGTGAAGGGGGCGATTTCCAGGCCGGTATAACCCACGGAGCGGGCGTATTGGAAGGCTTTTTCAAAGGGCCAGTCCTGGAAGGTTTCGTTGCAGATAGCGTATTTCATAGTCGTCTTCTCTCCTAATTGTGGGGGCTCATCTCCGACGCTTGGGTGCGGGACGGCGCTTGCGCACGGGGGCGGGGTTGTCCTCGAGGAGGGCGGTGTAGTTGTAGGGGAAGCCCTCCAGCTTCCGCTTCTCGATCTTCTGGCCGATGTAGTGCTCCACCGAGCGGGCGTTCTCCAGTTCGTCCGCCGTGAGAATGGTGTAGGCATCGCCCTCCTTCTGGGCGCGGCCGGTGCGGCCGATGCGGTGCACGTAGTCCTCGGGGTTCTCGGGCACCCGGTAGTTGATGACGTGCGTCACCCCGGAGATGTCGAGTCCGCGCGCCGCGATGTCGGTGGCCACGATGATGTTGTAGGTGCCGTCGCGGAAGCCTTGGAGGGCCTTCGTGCGATCGCTCTGACGGATGTCGGAATGGAGCGCGGCGGGACGCGTGCCCTCGACGGCTTCGATGAGCGGCAAGAGGGCGTCCGCCTCCTTTTTCGTCCGGGTGAAAATCATCATGCTCTCGAAGCCGGTCCGCTTGATGATCTCGACGATCAGTTCGTCGCGCTGGTCCATCCCCACGGGATAGAAAGCATGATTGACCGTCTCAGCGGGGGAGCGCCCCTCACCGATCTCCACCGACACCGGGTCGCGCAGCGCCCAGTTGGCCAGAGTCTGGATGGCGGGTGGCATCGTCGCCGAGAAGAAGAGAGTCTGCCGATCCTTGGGACACTGGTCGATGATGCGCTTCACATCGGGGAGGAAGCCCATGTCGAGCATGCGGTCGACTTCGTCGAGGACGAGGAACTTGACCTCGCTGAGGTCGAGGTTGCCCTTCTCGAGGTGGTCAAGCATGCGCCCCGGGGTGGCGATGATGACGTCGGGCTTGTTCTCGAGGGCCTCGATCTGATGGCCGTAGCCCACCCCCCCGTGGAGGAGAACGACGTTGAGCGGCTTGTAATAGGAAAAGACGTTCATCTGGTCCTCGACCTGAGCGGCAAGCTCGCGGGTCGGCTCGAGAACGATGCATTGGGGCCGGATCGAAGGCTGCATTCGGCAGATGATGGGCAAGCCGAAAGCGGCGGTCTTGCCCGTCCCGGTCTGCGAAGCGCCGACGATATCGCTGCCCGCGAGGGCCACAGGAATGGCCTGGGCCTGAATGGGTGTCGGTTCCGTATAGCCGGTTCTGGCGATGGCCCGTAGCACCGGGCCGGAGAGTCCTAGATCTTCGAAAGAAGGCATCCGAGATCAACGCGGCTCCCGCCCTCGCTTTCAAGAGGAAAAATGACGCCTTTTCGGAATGGCCAGGCGGGACAGCTGGCTCATCGCCAAGGCATTTTAGCCGAGCGAGGGGGTCACTCTGCCGGGACCGGGCGGCGCCGTCCGGCGAGGAGATGGTCCAGCGAGAGGCGCCCCGCACCGCCCCCTGCGAAGCCGAGGAAGACCCCGAGGTAGAGGGCCAGAGTCTGGGGGTTGAGCGTGGGGGAAAGGGACAGGGCGGAGAAGAGCACGAAGCCCGTCATCAAGGCAAAGAGAAGGGCGTTGAGTCGAGTGAGAAAGCCCAACAGGACCCCCATCAAGGTCGTGGCCATCAGCGCGATGCCCAGGGGGGCAAGCAGCTCGGGCGAGGGCAGGCCCCGATCCCCGAGCTGGGAGACGAGGCTCCAGGGCGCCTCCTCCCAAAGGTGGTCGATGGCCTGGCGGAGCTGATGGGCGAGCTGGTAATAAGCAAAAGTGAGGACCGTAAAAAGGCGAATGGTCAAAAGCCCCAGGTCGGCCAAACGCGGTCTGTCGGACGCCGATGCTGGAAAAAAGGAATAGGACATAGTCGGTGGACGGATAGAGGCGACATTCCCGCAACACTTCCCCTCTTTCGTTGTCGAGCCACCGGGGGTGATGTGGAAGGAAACGATCTATGCAATTGTGAGAAGTGCAATCGGCGCTTTGCCGGACCCCTTCCCGAGGATAGGATCCCACTACCTACCCAAGGACATGCAGAACGAATTTTACGGGGACTTCGACCGGGAGCGGATCGAAGGGGCATCACAACGCCGGCCGGGCGAGCATCGCAACGACTTCCAAATCGATCGCGACCGCATCATTCACAGTTCGGCCTTTCGACGCCTGCAAAACAAGACCCAGGTCTTCTTCAGTGGGGAGTACGACTTTTACCGCACCCGCCTGACGCATTCCATCGAGGTCGCCCAGATCGGTCGCAGTCTCTGCGACCGTCTCAACCGGAGCTCTCCCCTGCTCGGCCCGGACCATTACATCGACCCCGATCTCGTCGAAGCGGCCTGTCTGGCGCACGACATCGGCCATCCTCCCTTCGGCCACACCGGCGAGCGCGCCCTGCACCGGCTCATGGAACCCTACGGGGGCTTCGAGGGCAATGCGCAGACCCTGCGCATCCTGACGCGGATCCTCTTCGCTCCCGACCGCGGCATGCGCCCCACCCGCGCCCTCATTGATGCCGTTCTCAAATACAAGACCCTGCGCGGGGAGGTTCCCGACCAAAGGAACCACTATCTCTATGCCGACCAGGCTGGCATCCTCGACTTCGTCACCGCAGGACGCCCCTTCCCGCCGGATCTGACGCCCGGTCGGGCCCGCAACGCCTTCCGCTCCATCGAATGCCAGCTCATGGACTGGGCCGACGACACGGCCTACTCGCTCAACGACGTTGCCGACGGCATCGAGGCCGGTTTCATCCGCGTCGACGAAATCAAGGGCTGGAGGGAACAGCAGGATCTCACGGCTCAGGAGGAAACGCTCCTCGACGAACTGGTCGAGGCCATCCGGCGCCAGCGGGTGGAGTCCACCATCGGCAAGAAGATCGGCCGCTTCATCGGCGCCGTCGAACTCGCCGAATGCCCACCCTCCGAAACCTTCCTCGCGGATCTGAGCGCCCGCCACCGCTACCGCCTCCTCATCGACCCGGAAGTCGAGGCGGAATGCGCCCTCTATAAGCGGCTGGCGCTCAACCTGGTTTTCCATCGTCGCCAACTCCAACAACTCGACCGGAAATCGGACTACATCCTCTCCCGGCTCTTCAGCGTATTCGCCGAGCTCTACATTGAACGGGACGCGCCGGGACCCAATCATTACCGGCTTCTCTCGGAAGAGGAGGAAGCCCTCGTCTTTTCCCAAGCCGACGAGGCCTCACGCGCCCGCGTCGTCTGCGACGTGCTCGCCAAGATGACAGACGGCATCGCCTCGCGCACCTACCGCCGACTTTTCGACGCGGATTTCGGCTCCATCGTCGATCTGGTCTGAATCTTCCGTCCCGACAAGGGGCTTCACTTCGCGGGCGCTGGCTGGAAGTAGATCCAGTGATCCTCCTCCCCCGGGAGGCGCATGCGAATGCCCCCGGGGCTGCGGCTCCAGGTGACAATTTCCCCATCCGCATAGCGCAACACGAGTCGTCCGTCCGCGGGCCGCTCGATGACCTCGTAGGCCATCGCCTCCCCCACGCCCTGGCGGGTCCGACGCAGTTCCGTCGGCGTGAACTCGAGCTGCAGCCCCTCGAACTGGGCCAGGATCAGGTGGGACGCGCCCTTGCGTAGGCCCGCGGCGATTTCCTTGAGGAAATTCTCCCCCACGGATTCGCTGGGGGCCTCGGCCGCGGCCGAAAACTGCTGCAAGGTGGCCTCTCGATCGACCACCCATTTCCCCACGAGCCATCCCCGCCCGCATCCCCCCAGAAAGACGCTGACCAGCAGAAGAAGGAGGAGGCGGGAAAGTCGATTCACCGGCCACAGGCTACTATGGGGCGACCCAGACTGTCAATGCAGAGCCCAGCAAAGGGGAATTCTTAGCTCTTCCGAGATATTCGTTGCCCAATACAGTTAAAAGGTTCATACTTAAAACAAATTTCCGCTTTCTGACGGTTTTTATAATTTTCACAATTCCGATTGCTTACACCCGGACAATGGCTGCCAAGAGATCGAGCGATGCGTCCCGAAAATCCGCCAACCGGAAAGCGTCGCCATCTCCCGGGAGAGCACGCGCCGCAGGCGATGAGCCCTACGCCTTCCACGAGGGGCTAGCCATCCTTCTCGGCGGCGCCTGCGCGATGCTGGTCCTGGCCCTGGTGTCCTATTCTCCCGCCGACCTCCCCGCCTGGGTTCCCTTCAGCAGTCAGGCCGGACAGGGCGAGGCGGTGCGCAATTTCATCGGCCCCGTGGGGGCCGTGGTCGCCGGCTATGGCTACTTCTTCTTTGGCGCCGCCGCCTATCTGGCTCCCGGTGTCTTGGCGTGGTGGGCCCTGCAGGTCTTGACCGGGGCCCGCCCCTTTCACGCCCGCAACCTGATCTCCTTCCTTCTATTCATCGCCTCGGCAGCCTGCCTGGTGGAGTACCAGCCCTGGTTCTTCCAAGACTGGACCTCGCAACTGAACCTGCCCAAGAGCGCCGGTGGCTTCGTCGGTTATGGCTTCGGCCACAAGGTCGTCGAGCAGCTCCTCGGCTCGGTGGGATCGGTCATCGTCATGGGCATCGTCTACACGATCACCACCATCGTCATCACGGGAATTCATCCCTTCCAGTTCCTCGGCCTGCTCCGCGACGGCCTCGGGACACTCTTCCGCCGCGTCCGGGATCTCGGTCCGGTCCTTGCCGAACTGCGCCTGCCGAACTTCCCCAGCTGGCGCCGCGAGCCGGAACCCGCCCTGGCCATGCCGCGCGCCCGGACTCGGGCCGCGCGCAGCGAAGCTCCCAAGCGCCCGACGAAGGCGAGCAAGGTCGAAGCGCCTCTCGACGACGCTCCCACGCAGGGCGAACTTTTCAACGAGCTTCCCGAGCCCGAGCCGCAGATCCTCGATTCCACCCAGAGCGCCCGCAAGAAGCTCACCCCGGAAGAGGCGGCGGGGTCCCTCTTTGATCGCCCCAAGAAGGACAAGGAAGGCGCCCTGCTCTCCGGCGGACAGTTCCCCAATTACCAGCTGCCCAGTCTGGCCTTGCTCCAGTACGCGGACGAATCGGCGGCCCCCACCAACCAGGCCGAGCTGCTGGCCCAGCAACAAACCATCGTCAACACCCTGGCGACCTTTGGGGTCGATGTGAAACCCGGCAACATCACGCGGGGCCCGACCATCACCCGATACGAGCTCTATCCCAGTCCGGGCCTGCGGGTGAACCGCATCACCGCCCTGGAGGCCGACATCGCCCGCGCCACCAAGGCCAAGCGAATCAACATCCTGGCCCCCGTGCCGGGGAAGGACACCGTCGGCATCGAAATCGCCAACAACGAAAAAGTGCCCGTCGCCCTGCGGGAGCTCTTTGAAGACGAGGCCTTCCGCGACACCAAGCACAAGCTGCCCCTCGCCTTGGGCAAGGACGTCTACGGCAACACCATCGTTGGCGATCTCGCCCGTATGCCCCACCTTCTCGTTGCCGGGGCCACGGGCAGCGGGAAAAGCGTGTGCATCAACAGCATCATTGCCAGCCTGCTCTATCGCTACACTCCCGACGAGCTGCGCTTCATCATGATCGACCCCAAGGTCGTGGAAATGCAGCTCTACAATGCCCTCCCCCACATGGTCATCCCCGTGGTGACCGAGGCGAAGAAGGCGCTCCTCGCCCTGCGCTGGGCCATCAACGAAATGGAGCGTCGCTACGCCCTCTTCGCCAAGGTGCGCGTCCGCAACTTCGACGGCTACAACACGATGCGGGCCAAGGAGATCAAGGAGCGCGCCGCCCAGCCCCCGGCCCTGCCCGACGCCGAGGACATGGAAAGCGCCAGCGCCGCCCGCAAGGGCGCGGCCCGTCCGGAAGCCGAACTGGTCCACCACGTCCGGCTTAGTGACGAGCTCGAGGACGAGCTGCCCCCCTTCGACCTCGTCGACCTCGGCGAGGAAAGCCGCCCCAGCGCCTCGCGCCAGAACCAGCCGAGCGCCGCGGCGGACGGCCCGGACGAGCTGCCAGAAAGCCTGCCCTACATCGTGGTCATCATCGACGAGCTCGCCGACCTGATGATGACCGCCCCCGCCGACGTCGAGACCGGCATCGCCCGACTCGCCCAGAAGGCCCGCGCCGCCGGCATCCACCTCATCGTGGCCACGCAGACCCCGCGCGCCGACGTCGTCACGGGCATCATCAAGGCGAACATCCCCTGCCGCATCGCCTTCCAGGTCTCCTCGAAGATCGACAGCCGCATCATCCTCGACACCAACGGCGCCGAAAACCTCGTGGGCAAGGGCGACATGCTCTACCTCCCGCCTGGAAGTGCCCAGTTCATCCGCACCCAGGGGGCCCTGATCACCGACGAGGAAGCCCAGGCGCTCGTCGATGCCTGCGCCTCCCAGGGGCAACCGCGCTTCGAACCCGAGGCCCAGCAAGCCCTCGAGGGCGGTGGCTTCGACGACGATGCGGAGGAAATCACCGAGGCCGACGAGGAGACTCTCGAGAAGTGCCTCGAAGTCATCTACACCGAGAAGAAGGCCTCCACCTCGCTCCTGCAACGTCGTCTCCGCCTGGGGTACACCCGCGCCGCGCGCATGATCGACATTCTGGAAAGCCGCGGGATCATCGGTCCTGGGGAGGGCGCAAAGCCGCGGGAAATTCTGGTCGATCTTTCGGACGATTTCGCGTAAGCTCCCCCTCGCATCGGAAAAAACCGCGTTCCCTGCCTTCCCCCGTCCGCCCGCGCGGTCGCCGCCCTGTCAGCGGCACTCGATATCTGAGGGACGTCCATGCCGACGATTGGAAAAAAACTGGAGCAGACTCGCCTCGCCCGAGGACTCACGGTCGAGGACGTCGCGCATCGGACTCGCATCCATCCCGGCATGATCCTGAGCATCGAAGCGGACGACTTCTCCCGCTTCCCCAGCGTGACCTACGCCAAAAGCTTCCTGCGGAAGTACGGGGACTGTCTCGGCCTCGATCTGGAGGAAGCGATGGAAACGCTGGGAGAAGGCTTGGCTTTCGGCGGCGATCCCGAGTGGATGGCCCACGTGCCAGCGGCCCGCCCCATGAGCCGCCGCTTCCCCTGGCTGGGAAGGCGCGGTCCCCGACGGGCGGGCGAAGCCCGGGCCATGCCGCTCTTCCTCAACCTCATCCTCGGCGGCCTCATGGCGGCCTTGGGCATTTTCTACTTCCTGGGATACAACGCGCCCACGCTCGAGCAGGCCAAGGAGGACATCGTCCGAGGCCTTGGCTTGCCGATTTCCCACGCCCCTATCTCACCGGCTGAACCAAGGGAAGAGATCGAACGCCACCCCCTCCGTGCAGAGGCCGCCCGCGGCCAGGTCCTCTCTCTGGACGAACCGCCCCCCATTTCGCGACTCACCCCGCCCGAGGATCCCGGCGCGACCACGGAATCGCCTGCCCTGCCGGCTCCGAACCCGGCAGCCCGAACGGAATCCCCGACGGACAGCGAAGAGGCCCAAGACCGCCCCGCCACTCCCCCACCGCCCTCCAATCCTCCTTCAGCCCCGCTCCGGGCCGTGCCCGTGGCCGCCTCGCCCTAGCCGCGCCACGCTTGCTCATCCCGGTCGGCTGAATTACCCTAGGGCCCCCTCCCTCTTTTCCCTGATGATTGCCGCGTTACGCCCCGCTCGCGTCTGGGCTGCCTACGCCCTTCTGGCCTTGACGCCAGGCTGCGAGACGATCGATCTCAGTGAGTTCACCGGCGCCTCGCCCCCGCCTCCGGCCGAAGAAAAGGAGAAAGAGGAAGGTCCCGAGCGCATTCCCGACACGCCGTATTTGCGAACCGGGGAAATCTTCACCGGAAAGATGTCCTGGTACAGCGTCCGAACCAACGGAGGGACCCGAACGGCGAGCGGCGAGGCTCTCTCGGATCACGCCGACACGGCCGCCCACCCCACCCTGCCCTTCGGGACCTATGTGGAGGTGACCAATCTCCACAATGACCGTCGGGCCATCCTGCGCATCACCGACCGGGGCCCCTACACCCACGGACGGGTGCTGGACGTCTCCATCGGGGCCGCCCGCCGGCTCGGTTTTGAAAAGCACGGCGTCGTCAGCTGCCGCGTGGAGGTGCTGCGCGAGGAGGAGAAGGACGAGGAAAAGGTCGAGGAATCGCCCAGCGAACCCAAGGAATCGGAGGCCGCTGTTCCGGAAAAAATCCTCGCCTCCGAGGAGAACTCAGAGCCCGAAGGTGGCGAGGGAGTTCGAGACTCGACCAATAGCTAAGACCAGGCCCGGATGTTCGTCCTCCCACTGGGTGAGTTGTTCTTTCAACTCACTCCAGGTGGACCCCAAGGCGGTTCCATCGTCTGCGCCTTCTCCGTTCGCCAAGGCCGCCGCGGTTCCGCTCACGACCTCCCGGACGCGCTCGCGTTCCGGATGCGCGTCCAAGTCCGCGAGGGCGGATTCCAGCGAGGCCAATGCCTCGGTCGTGGCGTCGTCCAGGGCGTTCCGCTCCATTAAGGCGCGGCGGATAGTCTCGAGTTCTTCTCGCATGAGCTTGGGGGATTTCTGGAAATAGTTTCCCGTCTCCCCGCGGGTTTGGCTACCTCAAACTCTTGCCCCTTTCGCGTTCCCCAGTCGCCTCAGCAGGGACCGCGGACACAAAAAAAAACCGGCGCGGTTGCCCACGCCGGTTTTTCGAATGGCAGAGTGGAACCCGCGGCCGCGGGTCGCCCCATCAATGGTAGGAAGCCTGAGCTCCCTTGATGTCGCGCTTCTTGATCCAGGGCATCAAGCTGCGGAGACGGGCGCCCACCTTCTCGATGGGATGCTGCTGACCTTCCTTGCGGAGCTGGTTGAAGTTCTTGCCACCGCTGTTGGCCTCGGCGATCCAGGCCTTGGCGAACTTGCCGCTCTGGATGTTCTTGAGGGCCTTTTGCATGCGCTTCTTGACGGAAGCGTCGATGATGGTCGGGCCGGTGGTGAGGTCGCCGTATTCGGCGGTGTCGGAGATGGAGAAACGCATGCCGGAAATGCCGGACTCGTTGATGAGGTCCACGGTCAGCTTGAGCTCGTGGAGACATTCGAAGTAGGCCATCTCGGGCTGGTAGCCTGCCTCGACCAGGGTCTCGTAGGCCGCAGTGATGAGCTGGCTGACGCCGCCGCAAAGGACGGTCTGCTCGCCGAAGAGGTCGGTTTCGGTCTCTTCCTTAAAGGTGGTCTCGAAAACGCCAGCGCGGGTACCGCCGATGCCCTTGGCCCAAGCCAGGGCGATCTTCTTCGCATCCTTGCCAGGGTTTTGGTGGATGGCGATGAGCGAGGGAACACCCTTGCCCTCGACAAACTGGCGACGCACGATGTGGCCGGGGCCCTTCGGAGCGACCATGATCACATTGACGAAGTCGGGCGGCGTGATCGTCTGGAAGTGGACGGCGAAACCGTGGCTGAAAAGCAGGGTCTGTCCCTTGCGCAGGTTGGGGGCGATGTCCGAGTCAAAGATGCCAGCGATCTTGGTGTCGGGCGTGGCCACGAAGATGATCTCGGCGGCCTTGACGGCTTCCGCCGTGTCCAGGACCTCGAAGCCATACTCCTTCGCCACCTCGCGCGACTTGCTTTTGGGGTAGAGGCCGACGACGACCTTGACGCCGCTGTCCTTAAGGTTGAGGGCGTGCGCGTGGCCTTGCGAACCGAAGCCGATCACGGCACAGGTCTTGCCTTTCAGCACCCCGAGGTCCGCGTCCTTGTCCGTGTAGATTTTTGCTGGCATTTGTTTCTCTGTCTCTGAGTTATCGAGCGCGTAGGGTCCGCGCAAAGCTGGAACTGGTCAACCGCAATTCGCGTGCGGACGCACTCGCCTACCGTCTTGGAAGGACCACGCGCAATTTTCCCACCGCCTTGACGACCGCGCCGATCGCCTCCTCGATTTCCTCGTCGCGGGTGTAATGAGACAGCGAGAAACGCACGCTGCTGCGGGCTCGCTGGGCGGGATGCCCCATGGCCCGGACAACTCGGCTGGGTTGGACCTGGCCGGTGCTGCAGGCGGATCCGGGCGAACAGCAAAGACCCGCCTCGTCGAGCAGGATCAAGAGGCCTTCCCCGTCCACTCCCGGGAAGTAGAGATTGCTCGTGTTCGGCAATCGGCTCGAAGGGTCCCCGTTGATGGCCGCATCCGGAACCGCCTCGAGAATGCCGCGCTCGAAGCGATCGCGCCGGGCGGCGACAAGCCCAGCGGCCTCAAGCCGATGCAGGGCCAGTTCCGCCGCGGCGCCGAAGCCGACGATGCCGGCCACGTTTTCCGTGCCCGAGCGGCGCCCCTGCTCCTGCCCCCCCCCCAGGATCTGGGGCTGGAAACGACTCCGGCGATTCACCCAAAGGGCGCCAATCCCCTTGGGTCCGTGGAGCTTGTGCGCCGACACGGAGAGAGTGTGGATCGGCAGCTCGTGCACGCGCAGGGGCACCTTGCCGGCGGCCTGCACGGCATCGCTATGGAAATAAACATCGTGGTTTGCCGCCAGGGTCGCGGCTTCGGCAATGGGACTGAGCACCCCGGTTTCATTGTTGGCCCACATCAGGGTGGCCAGGGCGACGCCCCCTTTCTCGAGATGGGCCTGCCAGGCCTCTAAGTCGAGACGGCCGAGAGAGTCGACGGGGGTCCAGCGCGCCTCGTAGCCAGAGCTTTCCTGAAATTTCACCGGCTCCTCGATGGCGCTGTGCTCGACGGTGGAAGTGAGGATGGCCCGATGATCCGGGCGGAGGCTCAGGGCGGAATGGAGCGCGAGGTTGTTCGACTCCGTGCCGCCACTGGTGAAGACGATCTCCTCGGGATGAGCGCCGAGCAAAGCGGCCACCTGTTCGCGAGCGCGATCCACGGCACGTCTCGCTTCGCGACCGAAGCGGTAGCCCGCCGAGGGGTTGCCATAGGCCTCCTCAAGCCAGGGCCGCATCGCGGCAAGGGCCTCCGGCGCGAGGCGGGTGGTGGCATTGTTGTCGAGATAAATCATGGCGCCCCAATCTAGCGCAGAAGCCGGCAGGATTCCCACATCGAATGGAGCCGGGCGCGCGCGAGGACCAGGGTGGCGTGCCCCGACACGACGCGGCCCGGACGTTGCTACGCGCGACTTCCAACCACACTCAAGCCTTTGCGAGGATGCGCGTGTAGGCCCTGCCCTCGTTCTGGTCGATGCGCTCGGGACGCCCCTTGTTGTTGTAGATCAATTGAGTGTGGTCGACGCCGAGCAGGTGAAGGATGGTGGCATGGATGTCGTGGACGTGGAGCCGATCTTCGACGGCATAGAGGCCGAGTTCATCGGTGGCCCCGATTTCGCGACCGCCGGCAACGCCGCCTCCAGCCATCCACATGGTGAAGCCCGTGGGGTTGTGGTCGCGGCCACCCCCTTGTTCGCTCATCGGGGTTCGGCCAAACTCGCCTCCCCAGATGACCAGGGTCTCTTCCAGCAGGCCGCGCGATTTTAGGTCGGCCAAGAGACCCGCGATGGGCTTGTCGACCGAATGGCACAGGCGCCCGTGGTTTTCCTCCAGCTTGCTGTGGGAATCCCAGCGGCTCCCGGCGCCGCTGTAGAGCTGAATGAAGCGCACCCCGTGCTCGACGAGGCGACGGGCCAGGAGGCAATTCCGGCCGAAAACTTCGGTCTCGGGTCGATCCATCCCGTAAAGGCGTTTCGTCGCCTCGGACTCGCTGGCGATATCCACCGCCACCGGCGCCGCCGCCTGCATCTGGTAGGCCAGCTCGTAACTGCGAATCCGGGCCTCGAGCTCGCTGTTGTCGGCCCGACTTTCCACGTGGAGGCGATTCAGCCCGGCCAGCATGTCGAGCTTGTCGCGCTGGCGACGCGCCGAGACATCCTTGGGGTTGTCGAGGTGACGGATGGGGGTGCCTTCCGAGCTGAACTCGACGCCCTGGTACACCGCGGGCATGAATCCCGTGCCCCAGTTGCGGACGCCGTTGATGACATTTCGCTCGCTGTCCTTGATGACCACGAAGGCGGGCAGGTTCTGGTTTTCGCTCCCGAGGCCGTAGGAAACCCAGGCGCCCAGGGAGGGGCGCCCCCCGAAGATGGAGCCGGTGTTCATCTGGCAAACGCCGCCCGCGTGGTTGATGCCGTCGGAGTGGACAGACTTGATCACGGCGAGGTCATCAATGTGCTTGGCCACCTCCGGGAACCAGTCCGAGACCCACAAGCCGCTTTCGCCGTGTCGTTTCCATTGCCGTGCCGAGGCCATGATGGGCGCGCCGTATTCGCCCATGGCGAGCACCGGTTGCTTGAAGCTCGAGGGCAGCGGCTGCCCGTCCAGCTTCTGGAGCATGGGCTTGTAGTCGAAGGTGTCAAGGTGGCTGGGCCCCCCTTCCATGAACAGGAAGATGACGCTCTTGGCCCGTCCCAGGGCATGCGGGATTTTGGCGGCCACGGGATTGGGGTTCGTGGATGCCAGGACCGAACGGCCCAGGAGGGCGGAAAGCGCCACGGCGCCGAAGCCGGCGCCGGCCGTGCTGAGGAACTGGCGCCGCGACGTGGGAATTTCGATGTTGTGGCAGGGCATGGGAGCGAGGGGTTGCGGGGGACGAGAATCCGGAAGGAGGAACCGGCTATGGAGGATCAATGGATCAGTGCAGGTAGAGGAATTCGTTGCTGTTGAAGAGCACGTGGCAGAGGTCGGCGAGGATCCGCTGATAGACGTCGCCGCCTTGGGGATGGTGGTCCTTGCTCGCCTTGGCCAAGAAGGGGGACTGGGGACGCGTCGCGTTCCACTCCACCACGGTGAAGGGATGCGGCCTCCACTGTTCCGGATCGGCGTTCGCCGCCTCGCGGTCGAGCTCCCCGTTGACGACACGGCATCCCACAATCCAGCCGTCGAACTGCTGGGACGGGTTGCGCTGGTTCATCCCGCCGATGACGAGGTTGGACCGCCCGGTGGTGATGCCGCGACGGATCTCGTGCTTGGCGCGGGCCACGAGCGTTTCGCTGCCGGGGGCGCTCAGGTCCGTGACGCGGTAACTCACCTGGTGGTCGCCGAGGGAAATCTGGGCCACGATGTGGTAGGGCGTGTTCAATGCCAGGTGGATGCCCGAGGGCACGACCTCGTAGTTGATGTTGTCGTTCTCATCGAAGCCCACCAATTGGACAATGAGGTTGGCGGGTTTGAAACGCGACTTCTCCCCGCTCACCCCGAGGCTCCATCCAAAGGATTCGGGCTTGTCCTGTCCACCGGCCCAGCGGGAGGCGATGGTCCGAACGCCCGCATTGCGATCGATGCTGCGCAGCTTGACCACGGCCTCGATGGTGAAGTTCTCGTTCTCGCGCTGGGCAAGGCTGGCGACGAGTCGCTCCTTCTCGGAATCCACCTTGAAGTCAGCCTCCGCAGCGAAAAGATCCGGGCTTTCCTTGCTCCAGCTCAGGTTCTCGGGCAGGGGCTGGCGCATGTCCCACAGCACCAGGGCCGTGGTCTCGCGACGCCACTGGTCGGGATCGGGGGAGAGGAGCCCCTCGCCAGCCCAGGAGGGGATGAGGCGGCAGGCCTTGAGCTCTCCGTGAAACTGGTGGCTGGGAGCGCGCTGGCTCAGCCCGCCGATGACCAGACGGGAATTCCCGTCGAGGTGGCCCCCGCGGATGGCGTGGCTGCGCTCCGCCTGGGCCGGAGCCACGCCTTCTTTTGACAAATCGGTCAGGGTGAAGGCCGCCTTGCCCGTCTTGGCTGAGAAACGCATGGCGACGTGGTAGGGCACCCCCTCCTGCACTCTCAGGTCCGAGGGAATCAACTCATGAATGAGCGATCCATCCTCCCGATTCCCCACCACTTGGAGGAGGAGGTTGCGCGGCTGGAAGCGCGACTTCTCCCCGGTCACCCCCAGGCTCCAGCCGCGATGCTCGGGCTGGCTGTTGCCCCCCGACCAGCGCGAGGCAAGGGTGCGAACCGCTCCCCCCGTGTCGATGCTGTCCAGGGTGAAAACGGCCTCAACCGTGAACTCGTCACCCTCCGTCTGGTTTTCGGCGAGCTCGACGAGGAGGCGCTCCTGCCGAGTGCCCGGGCGGAAGCGGGAGGCCGGAACCGGCTGGGCCATGGCGCGCAGCGCGGCCTCGACGAGCTCCAGTTCCTCGGCGGTGCGCCGGGCGATAAAGGATTCCACCAAGCGGCGTTCCTCCGCTTGGGGAGGGCGCCCCAGGGTGTACTCCCAGGCGCGCTCGATGGAGCCAGCCCGGGCGGCGAGCTGTTCGGCCCGCTGCATCAACCAATCGCCATTCATCAGGTAGAGCGCCTGGGTTGGCGTGGTGGTGCTTTGCCGCTCCGAGACGCTGGTGAAGTTCGCCGTGGCATCGAGTTGGCGCAGAAACTCATCCTGACTGTTGCGCTTTTTGATCGTGTATATGGAACGGCGCGGCGCGTTGCCTTCCACGGAGGGTCCCCCGGCCGTCAGATCCAACTCTCCACTGGCAGCCAGCATGCTGTCACGCGCCTGCTCGGCATCGAGCCGGCGGGGATGGAAGCGCCAGAGGTATTGGTTGCCGGGATCGATGCCCGCATAGTCCGCTGGCATCTGCCGCCGCGCCGTCTGCCGATAGACGGCGGATAGCACGATCTGACGATGGACGCGCTTGAGACGCCAACCGCCCGCCACGAAGTCGCGGGCAAGCCAGTCGAGCAACTCGGGATGGGTGGGGCTTTCCCCCATCTTGCCGAGGTCGTTGGGCGTGCCCGCAATGCCTCGCCCGAAATGGTATTGCCAGATTCGATTGGCCATCACCCGGGTGCTGAGGCGATTGTCGGGTTGAACAATCCAGTCGGCCAAGGCCGAACGGCGCCGCGTGGTGGTCTCTGAGGGCCGGATCTCAGGCAGCGCTGGCTCGAGGATCTTGAGAAAGCCCGGCGGCACGTCCATTTCGACGCGACGGGTCTTGAGGAGATTGGGCGGTCCCAGGGGTTTGGCATCCGTGGCCACAAAGGCCTCCATGGGCGGTTCGGGCTTGAGGTGATCGTAGGCGCGCAGGGCCTCCTCGAGCTCCTGATAGCGCTTCCTCTCCTCTTCTTTCTTGAGGACAGACATGGGCTGGAAGCGCTTCCGTTCATACGTCATCTGACGGGTGGCGATGCTGGCGAGCTGATGCTCGAGCGGGCTCCGCTCTGCTACGGGCTTGTCGATCATCGCCCGGATGTCCTCGGAGAAGCGGTTGTAGGCCGCCTGAATGCGCTTTTCCAAGGCGGGGCCCGTCATGGCCTCCATCTCGCTGCGGATCTCCCGGGTGGCCTCCTCCCACAGCGCGAACTTGGCCTCGTATTCCTTGAGGGCCTCGGGCGTGGCCAGTTTCTTGTGATCATCCCAGAGGATGGGGGTGAAGAAGGCCTTGAGCCGGTAGTAGTCCTCCTGACGGATCGGATCGAACTTGTGGTCGTGGCAGCGGGCACAGCCGAAACTGAGGCCCAGGAAGACCTCGCCGGCGTTGTCAGTGATGTCCGTCAGGATGATCTCCCACTGGCCGCGAACGTCGCGCTGGTTCCATTCGTAGATTCCGTTGCGCAGGTAGGAGGTGGCGATAAAGACCTCGGGATCGTCGGGCGCGATCTCATCACCGGCGAGCTGGTAGCGCACAAAGCGATCGTAGGGCATGTCCTCGTTGAAGGCCTTGATGACCCAGTCCCGGTAAGGCCAGGCGGCCTCGCGGTAGTGGTCGGCATTGTAGCCGTCGCTCTCGGCGTAGCGCACGAGGTCGAGCCAATGCTGCGCCCAGCGTTCGCCATAGCGCGGGCTGGCGAGCAGTTCGTCGACGAGCCGCTCGTAGGCTTCGCCCGAGGGATCCTCGAGGAAGACGCGTTGCTGCTCCGGTGTCGGCGGAAGGCCGTGCAGGTCGTAGTAGAGGCGACGCACTAGTTCTTGGGGATCCGCTGGCGGCGCGGGACGCAGACCCAGCTCGAGGTATTTGGCCGCGACAAAATGGTCGATCTCGGTGCGAACCCACTGGGCGAGCTCGGGGTCCGAAATCTGGGGAACGTCGACCTCGGCGAGAGGACGCAACGACCAGTGCTCGCGCTCCGCCTGGGTGAATCCGTGTTCGTCGCGCGTCGTGGCAGGGTCCTCCTTCGGCACCTCGCCTTCGGGCCAGTAGGCCCCCATGGCGATCCACTTTTCCAGGGCGGTGACCGCCTCCACGGGGAGACGCTTTTTCGGGGGCATCTGCAAGTTGCTGTC
Organism: uncultured Akkermansia sp.; assembly: GCA_964552315.1. Taxonomy (GTDB): domain Bacteria; phylum Verrucomicrobiota; class Verrucomicrobiia; order Verrucomicrobiales; family DEV007; genus Arctic95D-9. The sequence continues at coordinate 269,221 of CAZKGI010000001.1, forward strand.
CTCGTAGCGGATCGCCTGCACCAGGAGGGAGGCCTCGGGATCGCCCGGCTGCAGGGCAGGCCCCGACTCGCCGCCCTGCAGCAAGTGCTTGAGGTGGTCAGCGCGCAACCCGCCCTTCTGCTTGTCAGCGCCGTGACACTCATAGCAATGCGTCGCCAGGACAGGACGAACCTGCGTCTCAAAAAAGCGCTGGGCCGCGCGGGCGGCATCGGATTCCTCGGCACGGAGGACGCAGGGCCACAGGGCCATGGAGGTAACGACCAGGCCGAGTCGGACAAGGGATCGGACGAGGGAAGACGGCGTCATGCGAATTTGGAAAAATGACTACTTCGTTAGGGACCCTCAACGGAGGCGCAGGACGGGAGGGCGACCCGTGGGATGTTCCTTGGAGGCAAAAGCGTGAGCCAGACCGGACGAATGGGTTTCGCTGGTCTCGCGCACGATCAAGAAGGTGACGAGACCGTTGCGGTCCTGGCGGATAAAATCCGCGATATCATCGTGGCGAATCACAAGGGGGCCGCCCGGGCCGCCCCGGGGAATCCAGAACTCGGCCAGCTTGCGGACCTGATCGGAGCGGAGCCTGTCGTCCTTCGCCCCAGGAAGGGAGTCCCAGCGAATCGTCTTCTCGTCCCAGAAATCCCCGGATTCCTCGAGGAGCCCGTAGACCGCGAAGCGAGAGTCCGGCACCAGTGTCGAGAAGCCCACCCCACTGGCTTTGACGTCGAGAACCAACTGCGCCTCTTGAACTGCCGAGGGATCGTGCCCGGCAAGGTCGAAGGTCAGGATGGCGCGGCGCTCGTTGTTCCGCCCTTCCTCGATATGGGTGTGCTTGACCATCAGCAGGGGATCGCTGCCGTGTTGCTCGCGATCGCCGCGACGCACGTAGGCATCCGCCCCACGTCCGTAAGAGGTGGCAATCGAGGTCCAGTCGCCCTCGGCGGAAATGGACTGACGCAGGGCGTCCACCCGGGTCATCTCGTGGTCCGGGGTCCGGCTTGCGCCTCCGACGTGCACGCCCTGCCCGGTCGTCAGTCGCTTCTTGTCGACGTTCGGGATGCCGAGCACATCGACAGTCCCATCCAGCACCCTCACCTGGCTGTTCCCGGTGGCTCCCGTGGTGACGGCGAACTTGGTGCCGAGATCGACGACCTGAATGTCTTCGGTGTCGATGGTGAAGCCGTGGGCAGAGTCAGGCACGTCGGCGATGGCGGAGCCCTCGAGCAGTCGACAATGCATGGAGCTGAGGATTTCCATGCGCGTCGGCGCCTCGATGGTGACGGTGGCTCCGCTCTCAAATCGCAGGGTGGCGATGCCCTCAACGAGCGAAAGCATGCCCGGGCCCAGTTGAGACTGCACCAGGGTCGGCAGGGTCGACCCCTCCCAGCGGCAGTTGTCCGTCTCGATCAGGGTGGCAACAAAAGTCGGCTCGGCCCGGCGCTCTCCGAGGACAAAGGTCAGGACCAGGGCCGCGAGGGCGAGGACCGCCGCGGCGGCCCAGAGGAATCGGTTCGGACGCGGGGCTCGGGAGCCCGCGGGCGCCGGAACCTCGAAGGGAAGAACCTCAGGCTGGGCAAAGATGTCGGTCGCCTGCCTCAGGTTGGCGTCGAGGGCGAGCTGGGCACGGAAGCTGGCCCGCAGCTCCGGACTTTGCCGCAGGCGATCCTCAAAGGCCGACAAGTCCTGAGGGGACAGAGTGCCGTTGATGTAGTCGTCGATCCAGCGCTGTTCAGGGGAAAGCTTCATGTCGGGAGAGATCGCTCGGGGTGAACGGAGTCGGAGTCAGAGGGGGGCCAAGCCGGGACCGGATTCCTCGGCAAAGCGCTCCAGGCGGGCGGCGATGCATTTCATCAGGCTGGCCCGGATGCGGTTGAGCACCATGTAGAGCGCCGCGGGCGACTTGCCGAGCGACTCGGCCACATCCTTGGTCTTGATGCCCGGGGTGTAGACCTTGGTGACGAGGTTTTGTTGGTTCTCGGGCAACTGGCGCAGACAGAAGTCGAGAGCTTCCCGTTCCAGACGGCGGCGGGGCATTTCCTCGACAGCCTCCTCGGCGAGCAGTTCGACCACGTCCTCGCTCAGCACGAGTCGGTCGCGCGCAATCTTGCGCCGATAGGTCATGGCCTGGAAACGCGCCACGACGAGGGCCCAGCGCAGGAAATCCGTACCCGGCACAAAGCGATCGAACTTGCGCCAAAGGACGATGGCGGTCTCCTGCAGGACTTCTTCGGCGTCGTTGAGGGTCGGCAGAAGCGAACGGAGATACCCGCGCAGATCGGGCTCGTGCTTCACGAAGAGCATCATGAACTCCTCGTGACGCGGCTCGGAACTCCCGGTAGCGCCGGAGTCGGCATCTCGGGAATTGCGGGACTCTGGATTCGTCTCTGCCATGCCTGTCTACGGAATCACTGCCGCTCGGAAAAAGATCTAATGGGGGAAGGGACAACTTTTCTGCCGCAATTGCGCCACCCCGCTCCGTCCCGCCTTTGACCAGCGCCCCACTCTCTGGCATCTTTGCCCATGCCTCTTCCCCGTCTCGAGCGACTCTTCCTGGGACTCCTCGCCTGCGGTGCCGCCCTGCCCGCCTCGGCCCAGCTCTCCCCCGAGTCGATCCAAGCCGCTCACCAATACTCCATCAAGCGCGGAGGCATCGGCTTCCTGGTCAAGGAGCGCGGGGAAATCCGTTTCGAGCGTTACGCCAAGGGCCATGGGCCCAACGAGGCGATCCACATCTATTCCGGCACCAAGTCTTTCTTCGGTGCCCTGGCGGTGATGGCCGAATCGGACGGGATCCTTTCCCTCGACGAGCGCGTTGCCGAAACCCTGCCGGAATGGCGCAATGATTCCCGCAAGGCGCGCATCACCCTGCGCGATCTGCTCGACTCCACCTCCGGACTGGAGACCGGATTCGAGCAAATCTACGGGCGCACCAGCGCCGACAAGTTGACCCTGGCCGTGTCCCTCGACGCCAAGCGGGAGCGGGGCGAGTCCTTCATCTATGGCCCCAGCCACCTGCAGGTCTTCTGTGAAGTGCTCCGCCGCAAGCTGAAGCGCCGGGGTCTCAGTTATCAGGGCTACCTCGAACGAAAGCTGATCAAGCCCCTCGACATCCACATCACCCAATGGCGCGCCGACGATCACGGCAACGTCATCCCTTCCGCGGGCATGTGGATGAGCGCCCGCGATTGGCTGAAGTTCGGCGAACTCATCTGCCAGGGGGGGCATTGGAACGGGCGTCAGCTCATCTCCAGCGATGCCCTGACGAATTGCTTCCGCACCAGCTCCATCAATCCCGCCTTCGGGCTCTGCTTTTGGGTGAATTCCTACAGCGTCCATCCCGACGCCCGGGAGATCGATGTCGAGGAATACCTCGAGCTCAAGCCCCTGCCGGAGGATTGGAGCCGGGCCTGCCTCTGCAAGCAGGCTCCGCCGGACCTCATCGCCTCCATTGGATCGAATTTCCAACGACTCTACATCGTTCCCTCGATGAACCTCGTGGTGGTCCACCAGGGCAAGAAGGGCGCCCGCGGGTTCCGCGATGCCGAGTTCCTCTCCATTCTCTTCAGCAACGCCACCCGTCCGGCACTGGCGGAAGCGAGTCCCCCGCCGCGCAAGACCAAGCCGATCCTGCCCAAGAGCTTGCGCACCTTCTTGAAGAAGTCGCCTTAATTGCCGGCGCTGGCATGTCCTCCCGCAGGGCGGTCGGGAGTCTTGCCACTGGACTTGGGTGCGGGGGACGAGTCGCCAGCGGGGCTGTCCTGAAGCTTTCCAAGGTATTCGGGCAGGTCGACACCGACGTTCTTGGCGAGCTCGTGGAGCGGCGGGACGGCTCCGGCCAGCCCGGAGAGGAAGCCGGCGGTGCTGCCCTTGCCATCGGCCCCGCGACCGCTGTCCCAGACGGTGACCTTGTCGATCTGCAGATTGGCGATGGCCTGAACCTGTTCGCGAACCAGCTGCGGCAGCTGCTCGGTGATGAGCATGCGCTGGGCGCCATCCGGGCCCTGGCAGGTGGAGATGAGCTCCTTGAAGCCCCGGGCCTTGCCGAGAAGGATGGCCTCGGCGCCCTCGGCCTCGGCGAGGAACTTGGCCTTGAGGCCGCTGGCTTCCGCCTGCTTCACGAAGAGAATCCCGTCCGCCTCGGCCTGCTTCTCGGCGCGCATCGCGTCGGACATCCCTTGTTGGATGCGGCGGAGCCGCTCTGCTTCGGCGTCGGCTTCGACAATCTGGCGCTGCTTGGCGATCTCCGCCGGCACCACGATGTTGGCAAACTGCGTGGAGCGCTCCAGCTCGGCGCGCTGGGATTCGGCGAGCTTCTCGGCCACGTAGGCTTCCTCCAGCACTTTCGCGTGGGCCACCTTTTCGGCCACCGCCGCGATGCGCTCGGATTCTGCCTGGGCACTGCGCCGCTCCGCATTGGACTGGGCGATCTCCACCTCGGCGGCGTTCTCCCCGCGGGTTGCTTCCGCGTTGGCGCTGGACACGGCAATCCGCTTGTCCCTCTGGGCCGAAGCCGCCCCAATCTCGCCGTCGCGATCCGCTTCGGCGACCTTGATCTTGGCCTCGGCGATGGCCTTGGAGGCGGCCTCCTGGCCGAGCGCATCAATGTAGCCGGAGGCATCGGTGATGTCCTGCACGTTCACGTTGATGAGGCGCAGACCGACCTTCTTCAGCTCGACTTCGACCCCGGTGGAAATGTTGGCGATCAGCTTGTCGCGGTCGGCGTTGATCTCCTCGATGTCCATCGTGGCGATCACCACCCGCATCTGGCCGAAGATGATGTCCTTGGCCAGTTCGTTGATCTGCTGGAGGCTCAGGCCGAGAAGACGCTCGGCCGCGTTTTCCATCACGCCCGGCTCGGTGGAAATCCCCACCGTGAAGGTGGAAGGGGTGTTGACGCGGATGTTTTGCTTGGAGAGCGCCCCCTGGAGGTTGATGTCAATGGGGAGCGGCGTCAGGCTTAGGTATTGGTAGTCCTGAATGATGGGCCAGATGAAGGCGGCGCCCCCGTGATAACACTGGGCCGACTTCCCGGTGCCTACTTTTCCGTAGACCACGAGTATTCGATCCGAGGGACATTTCTTGTAGCGCGAGGCAATCGCCACCAAGAAGAGAAAAAGGAGGCCGACGATGGCGCCGACGAGGATAAGGATGTCCATATCTAGAGTCAGGGGGAATGGGTTTACACGGAATCAGATGACAAAGGGTTCCACCAAAAGGGTGGAACGACCCACGATTTCCAAGACACGCACCTTGGTGCCGGGGGCGATGGCGGAGCCGCCCTTCTGCAGGGCGTCCGCGACGACGAGGCGGCCTTGGATCATCACCTCGACCTGACCTCCGCCTTTTTGGAAGGGAGGCAAGGTGACATAAACCGTGCCGACCTCCCCGACGGCATTGTGGTAGTCGAGGGTGCCGCTGCTCTGCAGCCGCAGCATGGCTCGCATCATGGCATAGATGGCCAGCATTAAGGCCCCGCCGACGAGCAGGCCTAGAATGATGGCGGTGACCAAGCCCAGCCCTGCCTTGAGGGCGATGACCCCGGTCCAGCCAAAACCGAGAAAGAAAGCCGTGATCCCCCGAATGGAGAAGAGGCCCAGGCCTGAATCCTGGTCCGCGACATCCGCCAGACCTCCAATATCGTCGACGCCCCCAAATCCAAATAAGAGCAATGCCAATTGCAGCAGGAGGAAGAACGTGGCGATGATGCCGATCCCGTAGAAGACCCGCAATTCAGGACTTAATCCTTGCCACCAGAGTTCCATCGTCGCGCTGATTGATAGGCAATGCCGGGGGCTTTGGCAAGGCAGAAGCACGCCCGGGTGCGGAAAGCCTCCCTTTTCCGTCTGCCTCTGAGAGAGGGAATTCCATCCGATTCCGGAAATTCCCGCTTGCAGCTTCTTTCCCTGCTGGCAGAGGTGGAGGTCCGTGCTCGTGCTCCCCCCCGACGACATCGATTGGGTCCGCCACGTCAACAGCCGTTGGCTGGTGCGCTCGACCTTCCGAGAAGACGCTCAGGCTTATCTCGACCACCTCGCCTCGGTGGATCCGGAACGCCTCCGCCGTTCCTGCAGGCGAGCCCGTCACCTTTCCCGCCTCCACCGCGACGAGGATCCCAAACCTTGGTTCTATGCCGGCCTCTTCAGCCTGGCAAGCCTCCCAGAGGCCCGTCGCTACCTGAAGAACCACCATTTCACCATAGCCTGCATCCCTGCCCTGGCGGACTCGGAGTTGGGCTCCTTTCACCCAGGCAACGTGGGCGTTTCCACCTGGGAAAAGATTCGCCAGATCCGCTCGACGCTCTCCGCCCTGGAGACGGACAAGAGCTTTTACTAAAGAGTGCAAAAGTGTTTAGCTAT
>CAZKGI010000002.1:0-148980 GCA_964552315.1 uncultured Akkermansia sp.
CTGTCCTGGTCCAAGCGACGGAAAAGGTTTCCAAAGGCCGGGGGAAGTCCTATGATCTTTGATTTGTTTAAAATTATTTCAAAATTTTTTAAATTTGTCGCAGAGATACAAATGAGAGCTTGCTCATTCGGAATTTTGCGAAAACGGAATATGGTCAGAGATTGAAAATATCCGGCACATGAGGTTTCTCGCCATATTCCTGCTCTTTTGCTTTGCCGTCGTGGGGGCCACCCTGCTGGCAAAGGTGAGCTTGCGCGAGGAAGTGGAGAGGGAACTGGAGCGACGCGCGAAGGAGATCTTGACGGAGGCGGGCTTTCCCGGGGTGGTGGTCGACTTTGACCATCTCGACGGGAGGATAGGAGGCACCGTCGATCGCCCGGAGGACGTGCCGGTGGTTGAATCCCTTCTTCAGGAGCAGCTCCCCACGGCTTATTGGCCGGAGGGCGCGGTGGCCCTTGGAATTCGTCCCACCCTGCCTCCTGAGATCAGCCTGCAACGTCCCGCGGGGGAGGAGGCCGTACGCATCGAAGGGCGCCTCGCTCAAAGTGATGAGTCGGGACGCACCCTTCTGGGCTCGAGGATTCATGCCCTGAGCAATGTCGCGTCTGTCGACAATGCCTTGCGCCTGGACCCCACGGTATTGCCCTTCGCCCAGATGGCGGAGCTTGCGTCGCTGAGCGCGGAGCTCCTCTCCCATCCCGGGGCGGTGGAATTGAGCCTCCGCGAGAACACCTTGTCCCTCTCGGCTCATGTCCCCAACGAGGGGGTGAAGGAGAACGTGCTCGCCCTCGCGGAGAAAGCGGGGGCGAAATCGGTGGTCGATCGCCTCCGGGTCACGCCGCCTGTCGCCTTCACCCGTTGGTCTGAACTGATCGTCACCCGAAACCGCTTTGGGCTGACCCTGCGTGGGGTGGTGCCCACTGAGGAGGACCGCGCCCAGCTGCGGGCGCTGTTTTCCCCGGAGGGAACATCCGTGGTGACCTCCGATCGCCTCGAGGTGGTGGAAAGCTGTGGCCGCTCCCCCTGGCAGGACGCCATCAGCCGAGTCGCGCCCGCCATGCTCTCCCAACTGCAGGGGGAAATGACCGCCGAGTTTACCCGGACCCAGGTGCGGGTAAGCGGTCGCGTAGCGGATGAAACCGCCCAGACGAACCTGAATGCCCTTCTCTCCTTGCTCAAGGGGGAGGGGGCGGAGCTGGAAGTGCATGCCGACCTATCCCTGGCTCCCTCCACACCAGGGCGCCAACTCAAGCTGATCGCCCAATACGAGGGCAACCAGCTCCTCTTGAAGGGATCGGGCCTAGAGGCGGCCTTTGCCCAGGCCTTGGAAACCAAGTTGGCAGCCGTCTTGCCAGACCTGCGGGTGCTGAACGAATTGGATAATCCGGAGGATCCGGTCCGCGAAGATTGGCTGGAGCGCTTGCCGGCCTTCTTTGCCGAGGCCTTGCCACGGCTCGCGGAGGCCAAGGTCGAAATGAACGGGAACGAGGTCTTGTTGGAAGGCCGGACCCTCGCACAGCCGGACCGCCAGGCGGTCGAAAACCTGGCCATCAATAGTTTTCCGCGAGGATTCCGCATCCGGAATCGCCTGCAGCACGCCGCTTCCCGCTTTCCCCAGCCCGCGCTGATGCCCGAGGAGCGCACCCAATTGGCCGAATCCCTCAAGGCTCTCCCGGTTTATTTCGATCGCGGCAGCGATGCGCTCAAGGCCGGAGAGCGCAATAAAGTGAAGGAGGTCGCGGACTTGATCTTGGGCGCCAAGGGGCCTATCGAGCTGATACTCAGAGGGGTTTCTGACAATGTGGGGAATTCCGAGAGCAACAAGCAGCTCAGCCTGCGCCGCGCCGAGAGCGTCCGGCAGGAGCTCGTCCGCCTGGGCCTGTCCGAAGCCTCCCTGGCCGTGGAAGCCGAGGAAGAAGACATCTCCCAGGTGCCGCGTTCAGAGCAATGGAAGTCTCGCCGAGTCGAGATCACCCTGAAAGAATCGCCAAACCCCTGAGCCTCTGCTCCGTCCTTGACCCCAAAAATGAAATCCTGGCTAACACCTTCCGCGGAGCGCTATGTGATGGATTGGGGATTGACCCTGGCCTTGGCGGGCGCGCTTTGTGCCCTCTTCGGCTTGCTGTGCGGCTGGATTATTTGGCGGAATACCCGTAAACTGAGCCAATCGATCGAGGAGAGGAATCGCACTGCCCAGGCCGATTACGAGAGAACCAGTGACGAGATCTCTCGGATTAAATCGGAATTGGCGGGAGGCCGATGAATCGAAGCTCAGCTCCAGCTCAGCCACAGACCTGACCGAAACACCGAACACGATGCACGACCTTTCCTTTTTCCTGTTGAAACACTGGCTTCCTGTCGGCGTCTCCGCCATCCTGTTCTTTGGCATCGGCCTTCTTCTGGCCAAGGCCGTCTGGGGACGCTACTCGCAGCGCCTCGCCAACGCCGTCGAGGAGAACATGAATCTCGCGGGCCAATGGAGCGCCCTGGGGGCTTCCCAGAGGGACCTCTTTAAAAAATTGCGGGTGCGTTGGCAGGCTGATCGGGACGCCTACGAGGCCGCCCTCGCCGAGAAGGACAAACGCCTCGCCGTCTTGGGCCGACGGCTCGAGAGCGCGGGAGCCACGCCGCAGGACCGCTCCGAAGCCCTCGATGAGGCGGAGGCCAAAGTCCTGGAGCTGGAAGCCCAATTGGCTGCCGAGAAGGCCGAAACGGCCAAACTGCGGAGCGAGCTCGATCGCATGACGGATCTGCCCGAGATGCCGGTCCTGCCTTTCGCGGTGCACAATGCCGCAAGCGAGGCCGCTGAGGCCCCCGAGTCGCCCGTCGAGGAAACGCCCGATTGGAACCAGCGAATCCAGGCTCTCGAGAAAGACCTCAGCGACACCCAGGACGAGCTGCGTCGCGTGCAAGAGGATTACGAGAAGCAGTCCGAACTGGTCGCATCCCTGGAAGCCCAGTTGCTCGCCCAGCCCGAGGAGCTTCCGGAAGCGGATTCGGTCGAGATCGTCGATCCCGCCGAGCTAGTCCGTCTCCAAGCCGAAGCGGCGCAGTGGCGGGGCCTGGTGGAGCAGCGGAACCGCGAAGTCCGTCGCCTCACGGGGGATCACGCCCAGTGGCGTCAGACCGAGCTGGCGAAGCTGCGCCAGACCTTGCAGGAACAGGAAGAGCGCCTCAGCCGGGAACAAGATCGGCTTCACGCCGTGGAAGCCCAGCTGAGCGAGCAGAAATCCGACCTGGAGGAACGCCAGATGCGGGTCCTCGAGCTCGAGGAGACTCTCCAGGAGCGCGAGGCTAGAATCGAGGAACTAAGCCGCGAAAGTCGCGAGCTGGGTCAACAATGCACGGCCTTGGGCAAGGAGCGCGACGACTTGCATCAGCAGCGCGAGGCCTGGGAGGGCACCCAGGAAGCGCTCCTCGGTCAGCGAGCCGAACAGGATCGCCGCATCGAGGAGCTGGGCGCCCAAATCGAGGGGCTGACCCAGGAACGCGACGAGATCGCGGCGGCCAAGGAAGCCATTGAGGCCGAGATGGAGATTCTGCGCCGCCGCCGCGTGACGCTCCAGGCGGAACTAAACGATGCCCATCACGAACTATACGACGTGCGCAAGGCCCTCGTTTCGCGAGTCGAGGAGATCGACGGTCTGAGGCCCAAGCTTGTCGAACTCGCCGAAGCGCGCGAGCAGATCGCCGCCCTCGACCAAAGGATAGGCGAACTGCGGGCAGACTTGGACCTCAAGCAGGCGTCGCTGGCCCAGACCGAAACGGACCGGGATCTGTTGGCCGAGGAAAACGCTGCCCTGCAGGCAGCCCTTGAGGAGGCCCGGCGCAAGGCGGAGCAGGCCGCCGCCGACTGGGCCGAGGCGAGACGCGAACTCAGTGAGCTGCGTCTGGCCCTGGCCGCCAAGACCGACGAGCACAAGATGGCCCTGGGGCAAATGGAGGAGCTCGAGGCCATCATCGGAGACCGCAGTGCCGAAGTGAACGACCTCAGCACCGAATTGCGGCAGCAGCGCGAACAGATGCGGCAGCTCAAGAATCGCCTCGCCGAATGCGAGGGGGAGCTAGAGGCCCTCTCCGAGGAGTCCCGTATTCTCAACGCCGGGGTCAAGGCGCGGCAGCAGTTCGCCGAGGAACAGAAGGCCCGCGTGGCGGAGTTGGAATGGGCCTTGGCGGAGCGCTATCGCGAGATGAACCAGATCCGCGTGGAGGGAGACGAGTACATCCGCAACGTGCGCTACTTCCAATCGCGGGCGAACCAACTGCAGGCGGAACTCGATCGTCGTGCGGCCGAGTTTGTCGAGTCCAACCGGCGCGTGCTGGTCATGGAGGAGTCCCTGGAGCAAGCCAATGCCCAGATCGACGCTCTGCTTGCCCGTCTCGAGCAATCCGACGCGGAGGTGGCCGGCCTGCGCGAGGAGCTCGACTGCGTCTCGCGACAGAAAGAGGACACCCTGCAGGAGCTGGAGCGGGTGAATCACCACATCGCCGAATTGGAGGAAGGGGCCCGTCGCCGCGAATCCCAATTGTCGGAGATCGAGAGCGCCCTCGCCGCCTCGCGCGAGCGAGAGCAGGCGAAGGAGCAGAAGCTTGTCGCCTTCCAGGATGAATTGAGTCGGGCCCAAGAGGAGGGACAGAGAGCCAGCGGGACCATCGCCGAGCTGGAGGAAAGCGTCCGGCAAAGGGCCGCTCAAGTCGCGGAAACCGAGCGGGCTCTTGATGAGGCACGCGTCCATTCGAGCTCCCTGGAGACGCGCATTGAAGCGCTCGACGCGGAGCTGCATCGGGCTCGGACGGAAGCGGAGATTTCCGCCGCGCGGTTGAGCGAGCTGGAAACGGCCCTGCACCAGAGCGGGGCGCAAAACGCTTCTCTGGAGGCCGAACTTGCCGAGGCGAGGCATCGCAACGACGCCCTCGAGCAGGAGCGGGAGAGCCTGCAGACGGCCCTGGAGCGCGCTCGAGAAGAACGCCAGGGCTTGGAAGCCACCATCGCGGAGCTGGAAGCCGCCCTGCGAATCAGCGACGAACGGGCGCTGGAGCTCTCCAGCCGCATCGATGGCAAGGAGGCGGAACTCTCCGCCTTGCTGACCGAAACCACGGCGCTGCAAAGCCAGCTGGACCTTCGCAGCCTGGCGGAGACCGAAGCCCGGGAGCGCATCGCGGCCCTGGAGGCCGAATTGAGCGAGCGCGAGGCGGAATGGCTAGGGCAGCAGGAGCAGCTCTGCGCCGAGCAGGCCGAGACCAAGGCTCGCCTCGGCGAGGAAGTGGCCTCCCTGCAGGCCCGACTGAGCGAAGAACAGGCTCGGGCCGAGGTTCTGGCCGCCGCCCGCGAATCCAGCCTGGCGGAAATCGAGTCCCTGCGTGGCAAGCTCCGCGCCCAAACCGAGGAGATTCGCGAACTGCAGAACCGCATCAGCGAAGTGATGATGCAGCGCGAGTCGCGGGATCGCGAAATCGAGGTGCTCAAGGGCAGTCTGGAGGGACTGGAGGCCGCTTCCCAAGCCGTTTCGGACGGGGCGGCCCTCAGCCAGGACTCGGAGTCCTATGACCAACTGGCCTTGGTGCATGGGGAGGAAGGCATCCCCCTCGATGAACTGCCCGGAGAGACGAGCGCCGCGGAAGTGGCCCCTCCCGCGGAAGTCGCCCCCCAGAACGAGGTCGCGGCTGCCGAGAACAAGGCTTCGCGCAATGGATCCGAGGAGGAGTGGGTGGTCTATTTCAACGATGCCACCGCCACCCTGAGCCGTTCCGAGCTGGACAAGATTGACCGGGCCGCCAAATCGATTCGCCGCTATGGAAAGCGGGTGGAAGTGACCTTGGTCGGCTATGCGGGCGCGGAAGGGACGGCGAGCTTCAACGAATCGCTGAGCGCCCGTCGAGCCGACGCCGTGCGGGAGCGCCTCGTGGAGCGCGGCGTGACGCTCTCGGTGGTCAAGGTGAGGGCCTCAGGCCAGGACCGCCGCTTCACCGACTGGAAGGCGCGACGTGTCGAAATGATCATGAGTCCCGTCGCCGTGGCAGAGGCGGTGAATTGATGAGCTCCTCCCTGGCAGCCTTGGCCCTGTCCCTACCGAATCCCCGCGAGCTCCTCCGGATGGAATTCTGGTATTACGCGGGCTGCGCCCTGATCTTCCTGGTGTCCGGCCTCATCTGCGGGTATTTCATCTGGCGCAGGGGACACATGCAGACCTATGACGCCGAGGCGGAAGTCCGGCGTGCCGCCGAGGAGCTGCAGCGCATGCAGGAAGATCTCCGCGCGGAGGAAAAGACCTTGGAGGGCTAACGCTCGGGCAGCTCTGCCAGAATCGCGTCCAGGGAAGCCTGAAGGTGGCGGATGTCCGCCTCGTGGTGGGCGGCGGAGAGGGTGATGCGGAGTCTCGCCGAACCTCGAGGGACGGTGGGATAGCGGATTGCCGGAACCAGAAGCCCGCGTTCCAGGAGTTGAGCCGAGGCCGCCAAGGCGCGCTCGTTTTCGCCGAGGATCAGGGGCAGGATGGCGCTGGGATGTCCCGGGCGGAGCGTTTCCCGATGCCGCCTGAGAATTTCGCGAAGCTGATCGCCGCGAGGACCAGTGATCAGGTCGAGCCCGGCGGCAATGGTGGCGGCCAAGGCCGGGGAGGGGGCGGTGGAATAAACGAAGCTGCGGGCGCGATTAATGAGCCAGTCCACGAAGGCCCGGGAGGCACAGACATACCCTCCGGAAAGGCCCACGGCTTTGCTGAAGGTGCCCATCTGGAAGTCGATGCGGCGCTCCACGCCCAGGTCGGCGGCTAGCCCCCGCCCCTGGGGGCCGAGCACGCCGAAGGCATGGGCCTCATCGACGAGGAGGAGGGCGTCGTGCGCCTCCTTGAGCGCGCAGAGCTCCTCCAGCGGGGCCAAATCGCCATCCATGCTGAAGACTGATTCCGTGATGATGAGGACCCGGGACCTCGGCCCCCTTTGGCGACCGGCCCACTGCAGTTGTTCCTTCAGGCGATGGAGGTCATTGTGAGGAAACACGCGCAAGGTGGCTCCGCTCAGCTTGGCCCCGTCAATGAGCGACGCGTGGGAGAGCTTGTCGAGGATCACGATGTCGCCCTTCTGGCAGATGGCGGGAAGGATCCCCACGGCCGCGGCAAATCCGGAAGCAAAGGTGAGGGCCGCCTCGCTGTTCTTCAGGGCCGCCAGCTTATCTTCGAGCTGCTGGTGGGGGGCCAAGGTGCCGCAAACCAGGCGGGAGGCCCCGGAACCGACTCCATGGCGGGCGATCTGCTCCTGAAAATGGGACTTTAACTCCGGATCGTTGGCCAGACCCAAGTAGTCGTTGGAGGAGAAGTTGAGACATGCCCCGCGCTCCGGCAGGAGAACGCGGGAGCCTTGCGGGGAATCGACCCGACGCAAGTGGCGGAGCAGTCCCGCGGCATCGAGACCCCTCAATTCCTCCAGGGGGTCCCGACTCATTTCTTGCCCTTGGCCTGCGACTGCAGAAATCGGGTGGTGTGGAGGAGGTCGACCGCCTGCTGCAAGGCCCGGTCCTGAGGCGGAGCCTGGTCCCAGGGCGTGGGCTGATTCTGACTGCGCAGCAGGTAATAGTCGATCTCCGGATCCGTTCCCGCCACGAGCGCCGCCTCGTTCATGCGGGGGCGCTGCTTCTGGTAGAGAAAATCGACGAGGGCCTTCCCCTCGTCCACCGCGCGGAAAAGGGCATGCTTGGCCTGGGCTGGCGTCGGCGTGATCAGATCGGGAGTGATTCCGCTGCGGAAAATCGAGCTGTCGTCGTCCAGGGCCACCTCGGCAACGGCATAGCGGAGGATGCAGTCCTCGGCGAGGCGGATGTCGCGGTATTCCACGGCCAGGCCGGGGGTCGCTTCTCCCAGAACCAGACAATCCGTCTTGCGTTGCAGGACGGCGGCGATGATCTCACCGACGTTTCCGGTCTCCTGGTCCACCAAAAGGAGGGGCTTGAGGCGGCAGCTCACGGATTCGGGCGCCGACACGAAAAGGGTGGGGCGTTCATTCCCGGGACGACGGATCTTGAAGAGCAATTCGTTGGGCGGACGGAAGCGGCTGAGCAGACGAGCGGCGATGGAAAACTCGGCCTGGGCTTGCGGCGAGCGCAGGTCGAGGATGAGGAATTCGACCTTTTCGTCCGCTTGGTAGGTTTCGAGAGCGGCATCGAACTCGGCGATTTCTTCCTCCGTGTAGCGACCGAAACGAACATAGGCGACCGCGTCGTGGACGCGCTCATGATGGAGACGGAAGGGGGAATCCCGCTCCGCCCGGCCCTTTTCCGTGAGAAGCATGGCCCCGAACTCGAGCCGTTCCAGCAGACCCTGCAGGGCGGCCCGGTTGATCTCCAGGGGATCGAGTTCCGGGCCCTGAATGGATTCCTTGGTCAGCAGGCGGAAGGCCTCCTGCAGGGCACCTTGGTCCAGAGAATCGACCAGGGAATCGAAGGCCTCCGGCTGGACCGGGGCAGGGGAAATGACCTGGGCTTCTTGGGGGGATTGTGGCGCGGGAGCCGATGCCTCCGCGGGGGATGGTGCCCCTTCCTCTGCCACGAGCCAGGACGCCGTGAAGAGAAGGGGGAAAAGGAGGCAACGCATCATGATCGGGCGCATTCTACGCCATCAGGGAAATGGTTCAATGCCTCGATCCTGCCTCCCGGCCCGCCTGGCGAAGGCCAGGCAAAATGCTGGGCGAGACAGGCGGCGAGATAGCGGGTCCCCCCAGCGACGGCCTCGTTCAGGGCTTGGCCCCGGGCGAGGTGGGCCGCAATGGCCGCGGAAAGGGTGCAGCCGGTCCCGTGGACATCGGGAACCTCGAGGCGAGGGCGGGAAAACTCGACGAGCTCACCCTGGAGGCAGGCGTAGTCGCAGATGATCGCCGATGGATCCGCCAAATGGCCGGCCTTGAGCAGCACATTACAGCCATAACGTTCCCACAATTGCCGCGCCGCTTCAGCCAGGACCTCGCCCGATCGAAGAGAGCGGCCCAGCAACTGCTCCGCCTCGGGCAGATTCGGGGTCAGGAGGGTCGCGCGGGGTAGGATGGCTTCGCACAGTCGCGCGAGTCCCCGCGGGCTCAGCAATTCCGCACCAGCACTGGCGCGGATCACAGGATCCACCACCACCGGAATCTCGGGATGGGCGTGAAGGAAAGCCGCGACCACATCCACCAAGCCCTCGTTTGCCAGCATGCCCGTTTTTATTGACGAGAGAGAAAAAGTCTGTGCAATCGATTCCAACTGTGCGGACAAAAGTTCTTCAGAAACCGCCTGAACCTGCCGAACCGAACCAGGGGCCTCCGCGAGGATGGCGGTGAGGGCAGAAAGGCCGTAGACCTGGTGTGCGGCAAAGCATTTCAAGTCCGCCTGCAGGCCGGCGCCCGCCGAGGAATCGGAACCAGCAATGGTGAGAGCAACCGGGGGAGAGGACATGGGGGGAAGGGCTTCCGGAAAAGCAAGATGCATCAGAATCGGAGAAGCTCCATGAGGAGCGGTGGAGAAGTCCTGCTTTTTGATTCAGAGACCGAGGGCTAGGACTCCCGGAAAATCTGGATTTTCGTTGCGATTGGCGTCGGGTTGTGCGAATCAGGCCCCGATGAGTCAATTTCAGGATCGAGTGGTGGTGGTCACCGGCGCGGGCCGGGGGATCGGGAAGGAAATCGCCAAGGCCTTTGTGGAGCGCGGAGCCAAGGTGGCCCTGGCCAGTCGCACCGAGGCCAATGCCGTGGCCGCCGCGGAGGAGCTGAACGCTCTGGGGCCGGGGCAGGCGAAGGGCTATGCCGTCGACGTTGCCGACCACGAGGCCACCCTCGAATTTGGCAAGCGCGTCGCGGAGGACTTGGGCGCCGTCAGCATCCTCGTGAACAACGCCGGCATCACTCGCGACGGCCTGGCTCTGCGCATGAGCGAGTCGGACTGGGATGCGGTCCTCGACACCAATCTCAAGGGCGCTTTCAACGCGGTGAAGGCCTTCCAGCGGACTTTGCTGAAGGCCGAGGACGCCCGCATCATCAACATCAGTTCCGTCATCGGCCTGATGGGAAATGCGGGGCAATGCAACTACGCCGCCAGCAAGGCGGGCCTGATTGGCTTCACGAAGGCTCTCGCCAAGGAATTCGCCAGCCGCAAGGTCTGTGTCAATGCCGTGGCCCCGGGATTCATCGTCACGGACATGACGGATGAACTGACTCCCGAAGTTCAGGAGCAGATTCGGAAAAGCATCCCCCTCGGCAGCTTCGGGGAGACGGCTGACATCGCCAACGCGGTCCTCTTCCTCGCCGGTCGGGAGGCGCGTTACATCACGGGTCAGGTGCTCACCGTGGACGGAGGCATGGTCATGGCCTGAAGCCTGGCTTCACGCCCGATACCCCCAAGGATTCGCATTCTCCCATGGAAGCAGAAGTCATTTACCCACAGGATTTCGTTGCCGATGCCAGCGCTTGGATCGCGCAGCGCATTCTCGCGAAACAAGCCGAGGGCGGGGTCTTCCGCCTGAGTCTCTGCGGCGGCTCGACGCCCGCCCCCATTTATCGCCAATTGGCCGGCTGGCCCGGCCTCGACTGGGAACGGGTCCTTCTGACCTTTGGCGACGAACGCAGCGTGGGGCCGGAAGACGAGCAGAGCAACTACCGCATGGTCAAGGAGAGCCTTCTCGAGCCCTCCGGCATTCCCTCATCCAATGTCTTGCGGCTGCTCGGCGAGCTGCCTCCGGCCGAAGCGGCGGAGCGTGCCGAAGCGCACCTGCGCAAGCTCGCCAAGCTCGCCGGTGAGCCCTGCTTCTCCCACGACCTCATTCTGCTCGGCATGGGGGATGACGGTCACACTGCCTCGCTCTTCCCCGGCACGGCCGCCCTGGACGTCAGGGATCGCTGGGTGGTGGAAAATGAAGTGCCCCAGCTGGGAACCTGGCGGATCACCTTCACCTATCCTTTGATTGAAGCGGCCCAGGAGGTGCTTTTCCTCGTCAACGGAGCCAACAAGCACGAGCGCGCCCGCGAAGTCCTCGCGGGTGACCCGGCTTACCCGGCCAGTGCAGTGCGCGCTGGCCAGGTCTACTGGTTCATTGGCGGGTGAAGGGACTGCCCTCACTGGATGGGGGCCATGAGCCGGGCGACGCGCACGCCGAGGCGAAACCAAAAGCCCTTGGCCTGCAGTTCCTCCGCTTGGACCCGTCGAGAACGGGAGAAATCCTCCCCTAACATCTCGTCGACCTTGGCGGCGAAGGCGGGGTCCACGAAGACCAAGGTCAGCTCGAAATTGAGCCGGAAGGATCGGTTGTCGAAGTTGGCCGTGCCGATGGTGCAGTAGTTGTCGTCGATCAGCATCACCTTCTGGTGCATCAAGCCGTCGGTGTAGCGGTAAACCGGAATGCCGACCTTCTCCAATTCCTCGAGGTAGGACCAAGCGGACAACTCCACGAGACGGCTGTCGATCTTGTCAGGCAGCAGGAGGCGCACGTCGACCCCTCGCAGGGCGGCGAGCTGGAGGGCGCAGATCAGGGATTCATCCGGCACAAAATAAGGGCTCGCAATCCACAGCCTCTCGGTGGCGGAGTTGATCGACGAGAGGAAGAAGAGGGAGCAGGTTTCCAAGGGATCCGCCGGCCCCGTGGGCAGCGCCAGGGCAGCGACATCCCCACCGGCGGGGTCCGTCCGGGGATTCCAATCGAGTTCCAGAATCTCGCGGGAGGCCCAGTGCCAGTCCTCCAGAAAGGCGAGCTGCACGCCTATGGCCGCCGGGCCGGTGACCTTGACATGAGTGTCTCGCCAGGGGCCGATGTCCGGGTCGCGGCCCAGGTACTCGTCACCGATGTTCAGTCCGCCCACCCAGGCCGAATGGCCGTCCACGACGACGATTTTGCGGTGATTGCGAAAATTGATCTGCCAGCGATTATCGCGCCCCTGGGTAGAGTTGAACTGGCGAATTTCGACGCCGGCGGCGCGGAGCTCCCTCAGGGCCTCGTCGTCCAGGTCTGAGCTTCCCACCTCGTCGTAGAGAACGTGCACCCTTACACCCTCGCGGGCCTTGTTCATGAGCCGTTGCTTGAACTCGGTGGCGCAGTCATCCCGGCGAATGATGTAAAACTCGACCAGAATGTAGTGCTGCGCCTGCTCGATGCCTTCGTAGATCGAGCGAAAGGTTTCCTCCCCGTCGACGAGCAAATCGGCCCCGTTTCCTCGGGTGAAGCGCAGGCGGGCCAGCTTCTCCATGACCCCGGAGCGGCTATGGGCCGCATCTGTCAGCAAGTTCGCGTCCTCGAGCCCCTTGTGGTACTGCTCGTGCATGGGGGAGGTGAGTTCCAGATTGTGGCGACGGGCGAGGGCGTAGCCTTCGAATTTCTGGCGCCCGAAGACCCAGTAGGCGGGCACGCTGGCGTAGGGAACGGTGTTCAGCGCGAACACCCAGGCAATGGTGCCCTGGGGGGTGCGGACTTCAAAGATGGCCCGTAGCGAGGTAATGGCACCGGCGAGATGGGATATCAGAACGATGGCGACCAGCAGGGGCTTGCGCTTGTCGCGCAATCGGGAGCCCGCGCGACGCAGCCGACGGAAGAAGGGACCGGAAAAGCAGCGCTTCCGATCCTGACAAGCATTTTGGGGCATGCGGTAGGGGGGGCAGAACCCGGGATTCGAAGGGCGCGGGTCAAGACCCAGCATCAGTGATGGGATGCCCTGGGGTCAAGGCCAAAGCGGGGGCAACCAGCCGCTCCTTGGCCACAACCCGACCGGGGAAAGCGAATGGTCAGGGAGAGGGTGCGGCCCGCCGGACCAGCTCCCCGATTTCCTTGAGGCAGAAGCCATCGTCTCGCGTATTTTTCCCCATGCCCGAGCCCGCAGCCCTCTCTTGTCCCCCTTCCTTGGAAGCCCTGGACAGACTTGTCAGTGAGCCCAGCCCGGAGCTCGTCGCCACCTTGGCATCGGTCCCCGGAGACTTTCTCGTGGCGGGAGCGGGAGGAAAAATGGGCCTGCACCTCGCCATGATGTTGCGCAGGGCCCTGGATCAAGGCGGGGCCAAACGGCGTGTTTGGGCCGTCTCGAGATTTGGCGAGAGGGCGTCGCGCGTCGCCTTCGAGCGGGCCGGAGTCGAGACCATAGCGGCGGACTTGCTCGATCCCACCCAACTCGACGGGCTGCCTGAGGCGGGGGCGGTCTTCTATCTCGCCGGCAAGAAATTCGGAACGGGAGGCTCACCGGAGTCCCTGCGTCTCTACAACGAGGAAATGCCCGCCCGGGTCGCAGTGCGCTACGCTCGCGCCCGCATCGTGGCGCTCTCCACTGGCTGCGTCTATCCCTTTGTTTCCCCGGAGACCGGGGGATCGAGCGAAGAGGATGAGGTGGCGCCCGTGGGGGAGTACGCCCAGTCCTGCCTGGGACGGGAGCGCGCCTTTCTCCAAGCCAGCGCCAGCCATGGGACGCCGCTCTCGCTGATCCGCCTGAACTACTCGGTCGACCTGCGCTACGGCGTTCTCGTGGACGTGGCCAGCAAGATCCTGGCGAATGAGCCCATCGACCTGACAATGGGCTATTTCAACTGCATCTGGCAGGGCGATGCCATCCGCTACACCCTCCGATCGCTGGAGATCGCCCAGGCCGCCCCGGAGGCCGGGGTGCTCAACGTCACCGGGGCCCGCCTGCTCTCCGTGCGGGAGGTGGCGACGCGTCTGGGGGAACGACTGGGACGAACCGTGCACTTCCAGGGGACGGAGTCGGAGACGGCCTGGCTGAACAAGGCCGCGAAATGCCATCGCCTCTTCGGCCCTCCGGCGGTTCCGGAAGACCAGCTCATCGACTGGGTGGCCGACTGGGTGGGCAGCGGTCGGCCGCTCCTCGGCAAGCCGACCCGCTTTGAAGTGAGGGACGGCCGCTACTGAGGCCGCGGCCTCACGAATTCACCAAGCTCACTCGCCGGCAAAGCTGCGGAAGAGACTCTCGACGTCCGCGCTGACGGGATCCCCCTCGTGGAAGGCGAAGCGCCAGCGGAAACGGCGGGATTCTCCGGACGGAATGACGAACTCTCCAGCCTTCTTGTCCTCGAGTTTCTCGAAGTGGCTCTTGCCAAAGATATTGGCGGTGACCAGGCCGTAGGTGCGCGAATGCCAGTAAGTGGGATAACGGGGGTTGGAGGGATGGTCAAAGATGGCCACCCCCACGGGGCGCCCGCCCACGGTGCCATAGGAATCCACCCAACGGGCACGCTTGCCCCAGGTGTCCTTGTCCTTGTCTCCCTCGCTGTTGAGGAGATGTCCCGTGGGGGCGTTCTCGGTCTTGGTGTGCTTGTCCACCTGCAATTCGAAATTCACCCGGATGGCCATGCCTGCGTCCTTGTCATCCTCGAAGGTCACTGGGCCCTCAGAGGCGTGGAACTCGATCTCGAAATCGATCAAGCGAGGCCCCTGGGCTCCCTCGGGTGCCGAGAAGCGAAGGGTGCGGGTGTCGGTCATGATCACTGTGCCGTCCGCGGCCACGTAGGCGTTCTCCGAGACAAAGTGCCCCTCGGTCTCACCGCTGTGGATGGTGCGGAAGCCCTTGTGCACGGTGCGTCCCGGCTCTTGGCCGCCCTTGCCAGGCCTCACGGCCCAGAAGTTGTGGCCATTCACCTTGCAATGCGCGAACCAAAGGGACTGGTGGTGGGGGTGGTCGGTGTCCTCGTTTTCCACCTCTTCAAAGGGATAGCGCCGGGTCATGGGCACCTGTCCCGGTCCCAGAACCGGGTAGAAGGCGGGGAAGAAACGTTCGCTCTCGTAGCGGTACTCCGTGAAGAGTTCGCCGTCGAGTTCGACGCGCAGGCGATCTTCCAGCTCGGTCAATTTCACCGACGCCGGAGCCGCGCTCAGCAGGGGCGCTGCGAGAGCTCCACAGAAAAGAGAGGCAAGGAGGGGACGAATCATAGTGTATGCAATCCTAAACAGTTCGAATGAAGTTGCGAGAATCGATGGGGAACGCCTTTAGGCCAGCGCCGGGGAATCAGAGGGGGGCGTCTTCCTTGGCCGGGGCGTCCGGAGTCTTGGAGCCGTTGCCGGGAGCCTCGGGTTGTTCCGGGGCGCCGGGCTGGACGATCTTGGCATTTTCGCGCAGACCTTCGACATAGCTGCCCATCTTCTCCGACTTGGCTCGGTCGTGGAGGTCCTCGGTGAGTTCGTCCTTCACTTCGGCAAAGGCGAGCGTCTTTTCTTCCTTCTTCCCGTTCACCTTGATGATGTGGTAGCCGAAATCGGTCTTCACCACCTCACCGATCACGCCGATCTCCTGGGAAAAGGCCGCGGCTTCAAATTCGGGGATCATCTGTCCCTTTTGGAACTCGCCCAGGTCGCCTCCTTGAACCTTGCTGGGGCAGTCGGAGTGGAGCTGGGCCATTTCCGCGAAGTTTTCCCCCTTCTTGGAGACGAGCTCCTCGCGCAGCTCCTTCGCGATCTTTTCCTTGGCGGCCAGCTGCGTGGCATCGGTGATGCCTCGGGTGGCGATGAGAATGTGGGCGGCGTCAACACTGGCTTTTTGGACGAACTCCTCGGGATGCTCCTCGAAGTAGCGCTTCACTTCCGCTTCCTCGGGCTTGGCCACGTCCGCCGTCACCTTTTCAAAGAGCTTGCGAATTTTCGTGTCCGTGGCGATCTGCTGGCGAATGCGCTCGACGCTGATGCCGGCGGCCTTGGCAAATTCTTCGAGGCTTTCCTCGCCGGGAATCTGCTGGGCAATATCCTGCAGGCTGGACTCGACTTCCTCGGTGCTCGCCTCCAGGCCTTCCTTGTCGGCCGCGTGGATCAGCAGGGTCTTCTGGACGATCTCGTTCATGACCATCTGCTGGATCTGCGGCTCGATGATGGCGCGTTGCTCCGGCGGCATTTGTTCAAACTGCCGGCCATAGCGCGCGGTGAAGAGTTCGCGAACATCGAGCACCGTGATCGGGATGCCGTTGACCTCGAGCAGCACGTCCGTTTCAGAGATCTGAGGGGCCGCTTGGGGGGCCGGCGCCGTCGGCGCGTCCTGGGCGGAGCTCGGGAGGGCCGGCATCCCAAGGGTGGCGGCGGCGAAAAGGGGCAGAAAACGATACGTGGATTTCATCTGTTTCCGGCAGTTTCGACGGGATCTCTAGGGAGACAACTGGTATTTCGGCCCCCGCAGGGACGGGATCGGGCCCTCTTTTTCCCTCCAATCCAAGCCGGGAAGGGGGCGCGAGGGCGGGAGTGGATGCGCATATCCGTGATGTTTTCCGGTTGCGTGGGCAAGGGGCATTCGCTACAACCCGCTCGATGAAACGCCCTTACGTCTTCCTGACATTCCTCCTTCTCGCCTTCTGGCCAGCTTCCGTGCTGCAGGCGGGCTTGCGACTCCCCGCCATCATCGGCGACAACATGGTCCTCCAGCGCGACATGCCCAACCCGGTCTGGGGATGGGCCAACCCCGGGGCGGACGTCAGCGTGAGCCTTGCCGGACAAAACCTGCAGGCCAAGGCAGGGGAGGATGGCAAGTGGAAGGTCGTGCTGCCCCCGATGACCGGCTCCCACCACGCCCTGATCCTGACGATTGCCTCCCAGGGCGAGACGCTTCATCTCACCAACGTCGTCGTGGGGGAAGTCTGGGTCTGCTCGGGCCAGTCGAACATGCAATGGGCGGTGAGCCAGTCCAACGATGCTGACCTCGAGATTGCCTCGGCCAACTACCCCAACATCCGCTTCATCAGCGTGCCCCAGACCGGAACGCAGGAAAAGCAAGACGACTTCCGGGGCCAGTGGGACCTCTGCACCCCGGAAACCGTGGGCGCCTTTTCCGGAGTCGGTTACTTCTTCGGTCGCCAGCTGCACCAGATTCTCGGCGTGCCGATCGGCCTGATCGATAATGCCTGGGGGGGGTCCTCCGCGGAAGCCTGGGTGTCGCGCGAGACCATGGAAAACGACGAGCGCTTCCGCTCGGTCATGGAACAGTGGAAGAAGACCGAGGCCAGCTACGACTTTGAGAAAGTCCTGGCGGACTGGCAGGCCAAGGCCAACGAGGCCCAGGCCGCCGGCAAGCCCGTGCCCCGCCGCCCCACCGACGTGCTCAAGGGGCAACACCGTCCCGGAAATCTTTGGGCCGGCGTCCTGCATCCCATCATCGGCTACGGCATGCGCGGAGTGATCTGGTATCAAGGCGAGTCCAATGCCGGACGGGCCTACCAGTACAAGGATCTCTTCTCCTTGATGATCACGGAATGGCGCAAGGCCTGGGGCATCGGGGATTTCCCCTTCTACTGGGTCCAGCTCGCCGACTTCAAGGCGGAGAAGGCCGAGCCCGGAGACTCCGATTGGGCGGAACTGCGCGAGGCCCAAACCCAAACCCTGGAGTTGCCCAACACGGGCCAGGCGGTGATCTACGACCTCGGGGAGGGACGCGACATCCACCCCCGCGACAAGCAGAATGTGGGCAAGCGCCTGGCGCGCATCGCCCTGGCCCGCGACTACGGCCAGTCCTTTGAATACCTCAATCCCAGCTACAAGTCGATGGAGGTCAAGGATGGGAAGGTGGTTCTTACCTTTGAAAACGTCGGCTCCGAAGGGCTCTATGCCTTCGACACCGAAGAAGTCGTCGGCTTCGCCGTGGCCGGAGAGGACAAGGCCTGGCATTGGGCCACGGGAAAGGTCGTCGCCCCGAACCAGGTCGAAGTGACTTGCGCCGAGGTCGCCCAGCCTGTGGCCGTGCGCTATGCCTGGGCGGACAACCCGGTCGCCAACCTGCGGGGTCGCAACGGGCTTCCGGTGATTCCCTTCCGCACGGACGACTGGCCTCTCATCACGGATCCGGCGAACGCCGCTCCGAAGGCCCCGTGAGTTCTCGGGGCGCTGAGATCGCCCTGAGACACCCGCCCACCGATAACCGGCATTTGGCCCGCCCGCCGCAAGGATCGGCGGGCCCCTGATTGATGAGTTCCCCAGCCGCCTCCATCGCGGAGCCCCCCCGGAGCTTCGGGGCGATGCTCCGCTATCTGGGGCCGGGGTTCATTCTCAGTGCCTCCATCGTCGGTTCGGGCGAGCTCATCGCCACCACCGCCCTGGGCGCCAAGGCCGGTTTTGTGGCCATGTGGGTCATTTTGGTGAGCTGCCTCGTCAAGGTCTTCGTGCAGCTCGAGTTTGGAAAGCACGCCATTCACTCGGGAGAGACCACCTTCGAGGCGCTCAACCAATTGCCAGGGCCCCGCTTCGGCAAGGGGAGCTGGGCCACCTGGCTGTGGTTGCTCATGATGAGCATCAAGCCCCTCCAAGTGGGCGGCATCATCGGGGGGGTGGGGCTGATCCTGAACATCATCTTCCCCGCGGTGCCGGTCTGGGTCTGGGTTTGCCTGGCGGCGCCCACCGTTTCCCTGATGATTTACCGCGGCAAGTATCGCGGGATCGAGCGCCTTTCCATCTTCATGATCGGCGCCTTTGCCCTCTTCACCTTTGTGTGCGTCGGTGCCATCCAATTCACTCCCTATGCGATGAGTTGGGAACAGGTGGCCGAGGGCCTGGCCTTCTGGCAGGGGATCCCTGCCGCCGTCTTGGGCGTGGCCATTGCCGCCTTCGGGATCACCGGGGTCGGGGGAGACGAGATCATGGCCTACAATTACTGGTTGCTCGAGAATGGCTACGCCGCCCGAACGGGGCCGCGCGAGGACTCGGCGGAATGGCTCCGCCGCGCCAAGGGATGGATCCGGGTGATGTACTGGGACGCCTTTCTATCCATGCTGGTCTACACCCTGATGACGCTCGCCTTCTACCTGCTCGGCGCCGCCATCCTCCATCCCCAAGGACTCAATCCCGAGGGCTTCGAGACGGTACAGGTCCTCTCCCGCATGTACACAGACACCCTCGGGACCTGGGCGAACGGCGTCTTCCTGACGGGGGCCTTTTTCGTCCTCTTTTCCACCCTCTTCGCCGCCCTGGCCGCCTGGACGCGCCTTTTTTCTGATGCCTTCGGGGCCGTGGGCTGGATCGACTACCGCGATCCCCGCTCCCGCAGCCGGGCCATCGCCTTTTTCGCCTTCTTCTTTCCCGCCCTCTGGGCCGTGCTCTTCTTCTTCTTCAGGGACCCCGTCTTTATGGTTCTGGCAGGCGGGGCGATCACGGCGGCGATCCTGCTGCTGGTGGTCGTGGGCGCCGTCCACTTCCGCTACCGCCGGCTGCCCGAAGCCCTGCGCCCCTCGCGGGCCTACGACCTGGGATTCTGGATCAGCGTGGTGTCCATTTTGATCCTGGCCTTGCTGAGCGTGCAGGGAATCCTCAAGGCCATCTCCGCCCCGGCAAACTAGGCCGATAAATGTGCGCCAGGAAGGCGATTCGGCTTGCCGCCGACCACCACTTTGTCATTCTAACCCTGTTATGATCAAAGCAATGTTCAAAGACTTCAAGGAGTTCGCCTTCAAGGGCAACCTCATCGACATGGCCGTCGGCATCATCATCGGCGGCGCGTTCGGCACCGTGGTCAAAAGCCTCGTAGACGACGTGTTCATGCCCCTGATCGGCTACTTCACCGGCGGCGTCGATTTCAGCGACAAGGTCCTGGTGCTGGGCGAGGTCCCCGAGGGCAGCACCGCCAAGGCCGCCGCCGAGGCAGGGGAGGTGGTTCTTCTTACCTATGGCAACTTTCTCACCTCCTTCCTCAGCTTTCTGATCCTGGCCTTTGTGCTCTTCCTGGTGATCAACAAGTTCATGGCCGCCCTCAAGAAGAAGGAGGAGGCCCCCGAGGAAGCGCCCGCCCTGAGCGAGGACGTTCTCTTGCTGCGGGAAATCCGCGATCTCTTGAAGGATTCGCGTTCCTGAGGAGTTGCAAACGTCTCAATTTTGCGAAAGGCGCGCGCTTGCGGTGCTTTTTTGGTAATAAAGTCTAGACCTCCGCTGACCCATTCGGTAAAATAGGGGACGTTGTTGGAAGGTATTACCCTTCGTCCCTGACTCGTTTTATTGCTTGGTTGTTGTGGTGGTAGGCCTGTGACTTTGGCCAAGGCTTGCTGAAGAAAACCTCTCCGAGTCCCTCGGAGAGGTTTTTTTGTGGAGCTTTTCCCGGCATCCCGTAGTGTTCGCTCTCGCCGTCGCATGGGGCGGCGCTTTCACCCCTAGGCTCGCCGTGTCTGATCCTCTCGTCATTGCTGATCGCAGCTTTTCCTCCCGTCTCCTCCTGGGGACGGGGAAGTTTTCCTCCAATGAGCTGATGCGGGAGGCCCTCGCCGCCTCCGGGACGGAAATCGTCACCGTGGCCTTGCGCCGCGCCGACCTCAGCGGGAAGGGGGACCCCTATGCGGACATTCTCGACTACATCGACACCTCCCGTTATCTGCTGCTTCCGAACACCTCCGGGGCCATGAATGCGGAAGAGGCCGTGCGCTTGGCGCGCCTCGCCGCCTCGGCGGGACTGCCGCCCTGGGTCAAGCTCGAGATTCATCCCGATCCCACCTACCTGCTGCCCGATCCCATCGAAACCCTGAAGGCGGCGGAAATCTTGGTGAAGGAGGGCTTCACGGTCTTGCCCTACATCAACGCCGATCCCGTGCTCGCCAAGCGTCTCCAGGATGTCGGCACGGCGACGGTCATGCCCCTGGGGGCGCCCATCGGCTCGAACCAGGGATTGGCGACGAAGCGACAGATCGAGATCATCATCGCCCAGGCAACCGTGCCCGTGGTGGTGGACGCGGGCCTGGGGCGTCCCAGTCATGCGGCCGAGGCTCTGGAAATGGGCGCGGATGCCGTGCTCGTGAACACGGCCATCGCCATCGCCGAGCGTCCCGCGGAAGTGGCGCGGGCCTTCCGCCTGGCGGTGGAAGCCGGGCGCCTGGCCTACCGCTGTGGAGGCGTGCCCGAGGCCTCCACCCAAGCCTCGGCAAGCAGTCCCCTGACGGGCTTTCTCTATTCAGGCAACGCATCCTCCTGACCCGCATGGAGCCGAGGAGTGTCGATGTGATTCTTCCTCTCGCCCTCTCCGAGGATGTCGAGGCGCAGCGCCGGGCGGTGGCCCGACAGTTGGGCGTTTCTCCCCGTCGCCTTCGCAGCCTGCGGCTGCGCAAGCATTCCCTGGATGCGCGAAAATCCCCGATCAAGGTCAGACTTCGCTTTGAGGTGGGACTCGACGAGGAGCTGGCACCCGAAGCCCCCATCCGCGTAGACCTGCCGAATGTCTCCACTTCCCGGCGTCGGGTGATCGTCGTGGGAAGCGGTCCTGCCGGTCTTTTTGCCGCCCTGGTGGCCATCGAGCGAGGCTGGCGCCCGATCGTGTTGGAGCGGGGGAAGGACGCCTCCGCCCGGCGCTATGACCTCGCGCCCATCCTCCGCCACGGACGGGTCATCGAAGACTCCAATTACTGCTTCGGCGAGGGCGGGGCAGGCACCTTTTCCGACGGCAAGCTCTACACCCGAGCGACCAAGAGGGGACCGGTGCGACGCGTCTACGAAGTCCTCGTGGCCCACGGGGCTCCCGATCGTATCCTCGTCGACGCCCATCCCCACATTGGTTCCAACCTCTTGCCCAACGTGGTCAAGGCGATCCGGGGCAGCCTCCTCGCGGCCGGAGGCGAGGTGCGCTTCAACGCCAAGGTGACGGATCTCCTAATTGAGGAGGGAAGGATCCGGGGAGTTGTGGTCAACGGCGAGGAAGAATGCCTGAGCGACGCCGTGATTCTCGCCACCGGACATTCGGCCCGGGACATCTACCGCCTTCTCGCGGCCAAGGGCATCGCTTTGGAACGGAAGCCCTTCGCCGTGGGGGTCCGCATCGAGCATCCCCAGGGGCTCATCGACAGCCTGCAATATCACTACGAGCGGGGCCTGGAAAGACCCCGTCTGCTCCCGGCGGCGAGTTATTCCCTGGCCACGAAGATTCGCCAGCGCGGTGTGCATTCCTTCTGCATGTGCCCAGGCGGATTTGTCGTCCCTTCCGCCACGGAAAACGACGAGGTCGTGGTCAATGGCATGAGCCTCTCCAAGCGCGACTCGCCCTTTGCCAACAGCGGCTTGGTGGTCACGGTGGAACCCGAGGACACCGAGGCCTTCTCCGCCGAACACGGCGTGCTCGCAGGGCTGGCCTTCCAAAAGAATCTCGAACAATTGGCCAAGCAGGCGGGTGGGGGAGGACAGGTGGCCCCCGGCCAGCGGGCCATCGATTTTGTGAAGCGGCGCGATTCCCGTGAACTGCCTCCGACGAGCTACAAGCCCGGACTGAATCCGGCCCGGCTCGATGAGCTGCTTCCTGAGTTCATCGTCTCCCGCATGCGGGAAGGCCTGAGCCTCTTCGCCAAGCGCATGCCAGGATACCTCGGCGAGGAGGCCGGTTTGCTCGGATTCGAGACCCGGACCAGCTCGCCGCTCCGCATTCCCCGCGATCCCGAGACCCTGCAGCATCCCGAAGTCTCGGGCCTCTATCCCTGCGGAGAGGGAGCCGGCTTTGCCGGAGGCATCGTCAGCGCCGCTCTCGACGGCATGCGCTGCGCCCAACAGCTGAAAGCGCTGCGCTAGGGGCGGAATCGAGGCGCTTGGTGGCGCTCCCGTGAAAGGCGCTCACTCTCCCAACAAGCCCTGGGCGGCCAACCACTGTTCGGCCAGGGCGGGCCATTGGCGAATAGCCTCCGGCGTGTTTTTGAAGCCAAAGCCGTGTCCGCCCTTGGCAAAGATGTGCAGTTCGGCGGGGCGCTCACCACGGCACATTTCCAGGTAGAAGCGGGCACTGCCCTCGACGAAGCGTCGATCGTCGTGCGCCACGGCCAGGAAGGTCGGCGGCGTGGTCTCGTCGACCTGAACCTCGGGAGAGAGGCGGTCCGGATTGGCTTCGTCGAGCAGGTAGGCGGCATAGATGAGCAGGCCGAAGTCAGGCAGAGACTTCAGCTCCTCGGACGCGGAGGCCTTGATCTGGGCCCGCTGGCCTTCCCCGGTCAGGGCCACGGCAGCGAGGTGGCCACCGGCGGAGAAGCCGAGCACCCCGATGCGCTCTGGATTGATTTTCCACTCCGCGGCGCGCTCCCGCATCAGCTGAATCGCCCGACGGGCATCCTGCCAGGCCGGGACGTGCTTCTCCTGTCCCTCGCGGCGAGGCACCCGGTATTTAAGCAAACCCGCCGTGATGCCCAGGCGGTTAAGCCACTCGCAGATTTCCACGCCCTCGTGGGAGGTGGCCAAAATGTTGTAACCGCCTCCGGGGCACACCAAGATCGCCGTTCCCGTGGCCTTCTCGGCGGGGTAGAGAGTCAGGCTGGGCTGGCTGACGTTGGAGAGGATATCAATCTGGTAGTCGCCCTTCTTCTCAACGGATTCCGGGGGAAGTTGCAGCTCGGCTTCTCCCGGAACGCCATCGGGCCAGAGGAGGATGGGCGCCTGCGGAGAGGCGGAGAGGGAGGACAAGGACAGGACGGCCAACGCAAGAAGGACAAGCGGGGATTTCATCTCGGTAGAGATACAAGCTCTTCCGGCGGCCCGGCAATGGAAAAGCGCCTCCGACCCTGACATGATCCCGCCTGAGGGGCCTTGCGACAGTCGGAGCGCTCCTCGACTGATCCGGACCTCGCGCCGCATTTTGCCCCTCATTTCCGTTTTCACCCTTGACCGGATTCCTCGATAACCGCTAGGATGAAGGCGCCTTCGGCCCCGGAAGCCCGGGGAAACCGAGGCCTTTTTAATTCCAATGAACAGACCTTTTCCCGCCGCCCGCCGCGCTGCCGGCATGACCCTGATTGAAATCCTCGTGGTGATCGCCATCATCGGCATACTCATGGCGATCACCATTCCCGGGGTCAACAAGGCCAAGGAAGTGGCCGAGGCGGCCAAGAACTCCTCGAATCTCAAGCAGATTGCCAACGCCACCATCACCTGGGCCACGGACAATGGGGGGCGCTTGCCCTCTCCGCAATACCCCGGGGGAATGAAGGCGCCAAGCGGCATGAACGAGGAGGATTTCTTTCCCAAGTACTACAATCTCGGCGAATCCGGGCTTTGGCTGGACGGGGTGATCTTCGCCGCGATTTACATGGGAGAAAACAAGGACGGCGAGGTGACCCAATACGACGTCAATGAAAACGGAGATCATCTCAAGGGCACCGTCTTTGAAAGCTCCATCTCCGTGAAACGGGATCCCACCGAGACCAATTGGCATCGGCACAGTTACGCGATGAACGCGAGTCTTCAGTACGACCGCATTTACGAGCAGACCAACTCCTCCGATCCCGAGTTGACGGAAAAAACCATGTCCAACCTGGTGTTTTCCCCCCGCGCGCTGCTCTACATCGACTGCATCGACACCAACGTGATCCGCTTTGAGGAGCGCGAGGCCATTCTCGAGACCATCGAGAAGCGCTGGAATGGCGGCAAAGTCATCGCGGCCTATCTGGACGGTCATGTGGAACGCCTTGCCGAGCGCGATATTCCCAACGAGGACCCGCGCAGCGACATCGAATCCAGCCGCTTCTGGCGAGGGGTGGATCCCCGCTGAGCCCGCACGCGTCCTGCAGAGGACCTGAAGCCCGGCTCAGGGGTGCCGCTGGGCGCGCGCTTCCTTGGCCAGTTCCCGGGCAAAGCTCACCGCAAAGGTGCAGGCTTCGAGGCAGAGCAGGGGAATCCGCCCGGGTTCTTCCTGAAGGGTTTCTCCCCCCGTCGTGGCATCGATGGGCCAGACCAGCTGCCGCAGACAGCCGGCGCCGCAGAGCTCGCGTCGGATATGCCAGGCGTCCTCGTCACTGATGGTTCCGGCGAGGCGATACATGCCCGTTTGGCGATCCAGGGTTTCCCGGAGGGGCACCGCGGGGAAGTCTCCCCGGAGATAGGCCACGCTGCCGGCAAAAGCTCCGGGATAGAGGGCATCAAGCCGCGCGAGGAAGGCCTCGGCATTTTCGGCGACCGTGCGCCATCCGGCACGAAGATTGGGGGCCGTTTTCAGGGGGCGATACTGCCCCGACGGGTCGAACTTGGCCCATTCGCGAAGCTCCCGAACGCTGGTGAGCTGCGTCAACTGCTCCGCGGCGCGGTGCTCATCCGCGCAATGGCGCGCCTCGAAGTCATTCTCGGCCCCTCTCCAGAGGATCAACTCCCCGAAGGAGACTCGGGCTCCCGGAGCGAGCCGAGCGGATAGTTCATCGGCAAGTGTCATGAGCGATGCTGCGCGTCAAAGTGGGCCACTTGGTCGACGATGACCTCGGCCAGAAGCGGATCCGTGCCGATCGCCGAGCTGTACCAGAGAAAGCGCCCTTCAAACTCGTGGGGATTGTGACGGAAAACTTCCCGCTGAGAGGCGGCCTCGGTCGGCTCGCTCTCGATGCCGAGGAGGACGGGGATGTCCTGATAGCTGTGCAAGCCGTCGGCAATGAAGAAGGGGACCACCACGACGTGGCGAGTGTCGGCAAGGTCCCGCCAATCGGCGATATAGGGAGCCTCTTCCATGTAGGCGTCGATGACCCGGTCAAATGGAACCGGTCCGGCGCGCAGGGCCTCGACCTGCGCCTTGATGGCCTCTGCCGACTTGGCGTTCAGTCCGGTGCCGTGCCCCACGATGATCAGACTGGTCTCTTCGGGAGCGATGCGATCGCCGATCATCTCAAGGGCTCGCTTGGTCAGCAGTTCCGTCATGGAAGGGTGGATGCCCACCGGATCACAGTAGTGAATGAGGCGATCGCCCCGGCGGGTCGTGGGGCCGGTCAGTTCCAGCTCTCGGGGCAGGACTTCTCGGGTGAAGTAGCCCTCGCTGATGAAATTGGGGACGATATAGACCTCTGGTTCCTCGATCATCGGCCAGATTTGCCGAAAGCTCGGCTCCTCCTTCCAAAAGGCGCAATAGACCTTGGCAAAGCGGCCGCTGGAGGCAATGGCCTCGGCGTGGTCCCAACAAGGCTGCGAGGAATCTGGGTTTTCAGTCGAACCGTGTCCGAGAATGAGCAGGGCACTGTTCGGTTTAGAGACGGGCATATGCAGGAGGGCCGAAGCCGAAAAGAGGAATAAAATCCGTATTTATTAGAGATTTAGATTGCTTAATCAAGCGCTCATCCACATCTTAGCTCAGGATAGCCCGCGGAAGCGTCGCTGTAAAATGAGTGCCTTACGGATCCACCCCCTTGTCCTGTCGCTGGCGCTCTTGGCGTTGGCCCCTCCATCATGGGCGGAGGATCACCCCGGGGTGGATGGCCTGCGCGTCGTCGAGTCCCTCCACGCGAGCGTCCACCTGGCACCGGGCGAGTCCCTGATGGGCCTGAGCGGTTTCCACGGCACCCCCTTGCCGACCCAGTGGCTGGTGCTCACTCGGCCGCACGGGGCCAAGGGCTTCCGGGAACGGGTCTTTTCCGAGGGCCGGTTCCATGGGGAAAGAAGCCTGGAGTCGCTCGCGGGGCAGGACCTGCCGCGCTGGCCGATCCAGGTGGAGTCGCTGCGCTTCAGTTCTGCCGACGCCTTCGCTCTGGCCAAGGCTCGGGCGGAATCCCGAGGTCTCCGCTTCGAGCGCGTCCATTATCAACTGCGGGTGCGAGACGAGGGCCTCGAGCCCGTCTGGATGCTGATCCTCCTCAATCGAGGACAGGCCCCGCTGGGACGCCTCTACATCTCGGCCCTCCAGGGCACGGTCTTGCGCGAGTCCTGGGCTCGGCCGATGCCGACTCCAGAAGCTGGCTTTTCCTCGCGCTGACTGAAGCGCAGGGGTCGTGGAGCGGGGGCAGGGGAGTTTTACTTCCCCTTGACCTTCGCCCAGGCGTCGCGGAGCCCAACCGTTCGATTGAAAACAGGACGTTGTTCCTGGCTGTCCGGATCGACGCAGAAGTACCCAAGGCGTTCGAATTGGACGGCCTCTCCGACCGGCACGGAGGCCAGGGCGGGCTCGAGCTTGGCGTCGTCCAGCACCTTCAGGGAATCTGGGTTGAGGTGGTCGAGGAAGGAACCCTCGCCCCGGTCCGGGAACTCGGTTTGGAAGAGCCGGTCATAGACGCGCACCTCGCCGGAGACCGCATGCGGGGCACTGACCCAGTGAATGGTGGCCTTGACCTTGCGGCCGTCCGGGGGATTCTGGCCGCTGCGCGTGGCCGGATCGTAGGTGCAGCGCAGCTCCACGATCTCGCCCTGATCGTTTTTGATAACGCGTTCGCAGCGGATGAAATAGGCAAAACGAAGGCGGACCTCCACCCCGGGGGAGAGGCGGAAGTACTTGGGCGGAGGGGTCTCCATGAAATCCTCGCGGTCGATGTAGAGTTCGCGGGAGAAGGGGATCTGCCGGGTGCCGGCCTCGGGATCCTCGGGATTGTTGATGGCCTCCAACTCCTCGACCTGGCCTTCCGGGTAGTTCTCGATGACCACCTTGATGGGGTCGAGGACCGCCATGAAACGGCGCGCCTTGCGATTCAGCACCTCGCGAACCGCCGCCTCCAGGAGGGCGATGTCGTTGGTGCTTTCATACTTGGTGATGCCGATGGTTTTGCAGAACTGCCGAATGGCCTCGGGCGGATACCCCCGACGGCGAATGCCGGAGATCGTGGGCATGCGCGGGTCATCCCAGCCCTTCACGTGGCCCTCGGTGACCAGCTGCAGCAGTCGCCGCTTGCTCATCACCGTGTAGGTCAGGTTGAGGCGGGAAAACTCGATCTGCC
This sequence comes from uncultured Akkermansia sp., assembly GCA_964552315.1. GTDB lineage: Bacteria > Verrucomicrobiota > Verrucomicrobiia > Verrucomicrobiales > DEV007 > Arctic95D-9. The sequence continues at coordinate 27,527 of CAZKGI010000002.1, forward strand.
GGGGAGTCGAGGGGACCGGCAGATTCTCGAGGAACCACTCGTAAAGCGGGCGGTGATTTTCGAACTCCAGGGTGCAAAGCGAGTGGGTGATGTGCTCGATGGCATCGCTCTGCCCATGGGTGTAGTCGTACATCGGATAGATGCACCAGCGCTTGCCGGTGCGGTGATGCTCGGCATGAAGGATGCGGTAGAGGACCGGATCCCGCATGTTCAGGTTGGGATGCGCCATGTCGATCTTGGCGCGGAGGACTTTTTCGCCATCCCCGAACTCACCGGCGCGCATTCGGGCGAAGAGGTCGAGGTTTTCCTCCACAGAGCGATTGCGATAGGGACTCTCGGTGCCGGGAGTCTGTAGATCTCCGCGCGTGTTGCGGATCTCGTCAGCGCTCTGGTCGTCGACGTAGGCCTTCCCCTCCCGAATCAGGTACTGGGCCCATTCGTAGAGCTGCTCGAAGTAATCCGAGGCAAAATAGAGGTGCTCGCCCCAGTCGAAACCGAGCCAGCGGATGTCCTCCTGGATGGACTGCACGTATTCGACCTCCTCGCGGGCCGGATTGGTGTCGTCGAAACGCAGGTGACAACGGCCCCCGTATTCCTCGGCGATCCCGAAATTGAGGCAGATGGACTTGGCGTGGCCAATGTGCAGGTAACCATTCGGTTCGGGAGGAAATCGAGTCACCGTTCCCCGGTGTTTGCCCGAAGCGAGGTCGGCGTCAATGATCTCGCGGATGAAATCTTTCGAAGGCGCGGGGGTGGGTTCAGTCATGGAATGCGGGAAGGCCCGGGAGTGGAAAAGGCCGAATCTAAGCGCTTTTTGCGAGGGTGCAACGCATGGAGAGCCGAAGCCATGCGCGGGGGTGGATTTAGCCCAGGACACCGCAAGTCCCGGCCTCGATTTGCGCTTGTCAGAGCGTGCGCCACGCCTACTCTCAGGGAACGATGAGCGCGTATTCCCAACTAGTGGCTAGGATGTGCCAGGTACCCGAAGGCCAGTCCTTGGCGGGCGCCGAGTTTGTGGACCATCTCGATGCCCTGGCCCAGGCCCATCACGACCACCCCGAGTGGCGGCATTCCCTGATGGGGCTGCTGAAGATCCTCGACCGGGACTGCAGCTACGGCGCTCGCAAGGCGCTGGCTCTGGAGCTGGGCTACGCCCAGGAGCTCATCGACCTGAAGGGCTCGACGGACATGAATCTCTGGGTCTTTGGCGAGCTGATGCGCCGCCTTGCGGAGGATGGCGCTGCCGTGCCGCCCGAGCTACTGGGCTGACCCCTCAGTCCACGTGGACGGTGTAAAAAGCGGCCGGAGCCAGCAGGGCAGCCCCGGTCTCCGAGGGAAGATGCTGGCAAACCACGCGGAGCACCTGTCCTCGCATGATCGGGGCTCCCTTGAGCAAGACGACCTTGCCGTCGGATTCGACGACCGGATCGGCAACTCGCTGGGTTTCCCCCCCGCCCAGGGCAATGATGCGGATCGAGTAATTTTCTGCCTTAACTGCCTCGTAGCGATCGACTGACTGACTAAACTCTAGCACGATCCCATCCGGGGCCAGCCCCAGTCGCGAGAGGCGATGCACCTCGGGCGAATCCGAGAGGGGGACAAAGCCTTCGTCGCTCCCTCCCAGCAGGGTGCCGGGATTCATCTCCACGACACAGCGGAGCGCTTTCGGGGTGACCGCGCGCAGGAGAATGGCTCCCTGCCATACGCCCTCCCGTTCCTCGGGGATGACTTCGATGAGATGCCGCGATTCCGGGCAGTGCAGAAGCAACTTGCCGACCCCTCCCTCCTCGAAGAAGACAGGCTGCTGGGGGCTGTCCTTTCCGGTCAACTCGGCCGGAATGATCAGCGAGGGCAGTGTCGCCGGCATGGGCGCCGGAGGCGCCGAGGGTTTTTCCGGAGAGGGCGCGGGCAGGCGGGTCAGGGAAAGGAAGAAGCCGTCGGTGTAGTCCGGCATGGACAAGCGGATCGCAAGAAGGCCATCCCGCCGCAGCGCGAAACTTTCAATGGGCAGCTCGCTCTCGGTCACGGGGATGGCCTGCCCGGTCTGCGGTAGCCAGGCCATGAGCCTGGCCTTTACCGGGCCATCCGCGGTTTCCGCATGGGGCGAGAGGGCGAAAAGGATCCGTCCATAGGGATCGGCAACGGGACCCGCGGTGATGACGACGCCAGCCTCGCGACCCGGCCAGTGCTGAACGAGCGCCTGAAAGAAATCCAGTTTCCCATCCTGGTCCGTGTCAAAGGCCTGGGTCAATTCCGTCGGCGACGCGGCCAGCAGGGAGAAGCTCGGACCAATCGCCAGCGAAGGCAGGGCGTTGAGCTTGATTTCACTGTAGAAATCCCAGCCAATCTGGCTGAGACCGGGCGAGAACTTGGCCACCCCAATCTGACCGCGGTGATTGAGGAAGAAGACGTTAGCGCCATCCATGGGCGTGATCGCCCGCACCGTCGGCACCACGTCGTTGGGCAGAATACGGGTGAACTGGCGGAGACGTCCATCCGAGGCCTCGTCACTCGCCGCCTCGGACGACCTGTCGCCGCGATTCTCCTGCGCCAAAGTCCTGGCAGGCAGGATCAGGCCGAGGGAGCAGATGAGCAAGAGGGCAGGCGCGTTCAATTGTTGTCTTGGGAAGAAGTGTCTTGCGGAGCGAGAGGGTAACTGAGCACCACTTCGCTGCTGTCTTTGGGCAGAACGAGGAGACTGCCCTTCCAGGTGCCAATCGAGGCCTGGACGCGCCCCGTCCACGCATCGGGCACGGCGATCTGCAGGCCCGTCGCCGGGGGATCCTTGACGAAAAAGCGCTGTCGCAGCACCCGACCGCCCTCATCAAGCCAAAGTCTCTCTTCAATGGGATAGGATCCACAGGTGTAGAGGAATTCCGGTGCCCCATCGACGAGCCGGAATCCAAAATAGCGGACGGGGCCCGCAATGCCTCGGGTCTTGGAGAGGGGGAAGGGGCCTTGGGCCTTGAAAAGATAGGGGTCCAGATTCCCGGGGGGCGATGGCTCGGCGGAACGGCCCTCCGCGCTCGACTTCTCGCCAGCTGGTTGCGGCATCTCCTTGGCGCGATCGATGTGGAGAACGCCGATCAGGCGGCAGGCCTGGGGATCCCAGAAAATAGCGTAGGGGAGATCCACCGAGCCGAAGGTGAACACGTCCAGCAGCTCCCCGAGTTCCCCCGAGGCGGGACGGTAGGCTTGGAGGGCCGCCTCGTCCGTGAGAAAGTTCTTCAGGTTCCGGCGCGAAATGTCCAGTTTCACCGCCGAGCCCTGCGCCGACGCGTGCTCCGAGATGACGCCGGCAGCGAGGGCACAGAGGGCGAGCAGGAAAGGTCTCATGGGGGATGCGTGGCTTCAGCGGCTCTCGCCACGGGTGAAATACCAATTGTCCTCATCGCCGAGATCAGGCTGGTATCGGTAGCCCTCGAGATCAAAGTGCTTGAGCTCCTCAGGATCTGAAAGGCCTTGGCGAATGAGGTAGTCACTCATGAGTCCACGCGCCTTTTTCGCATAAAAACTAACGATGCGGTAGTCGCCATTTTTCCATTCACGGAAATGCGGGGTGAGCACACGCCCGCGGATCCGCTCGACTTGGATGGCGCCAAAATACTCCTGCGAGGCCAAATTGACCAGCACCCGTGAGCCGGACTTGGCCAGGGCGGCGTTGAGATCATCGCTCAGTTTCTCTCCCCAATACTCGTAGAGATTGCGCCCCCGGGCTGTTTTCAGGGCCGTGCCCATCTCGAGTCGATAGGGAAGAATGAAATCCAGGGGACGCAGCAGGCCATACAATCCCGACAGAATGCGGAGATGACCTTGCGCGAACCGAAAGTCCTCGGCACCATATTGGTCGAGGGAGAATCCGGTGTAGACGTCGCCCTTGAAGGCGAAGAGCGCGGGCCGGGCGTGGTCGGCATCGTGATGCTCCCGCTCCCAGTCGCGGTAGCGCTGCCAATTCAGATCGGCCAGAGCGGCACTGATGCCCATCAGCGCCTCCAGCTCTGAGCGGGAACGCTGGCGCAGAATCCGAATCAACTCGGCCGCTTCCTCGAGGTGAGCCGGCCGGGTGGGGCGCAGCTTCGGCAGGGCAGACTCAAAGTCCAGGGTCTTGGCCGGTGAAATGACAGCAAGCATCGTTGGGAAGCGAAATAGTAAGGGAGCTCGAACAAAGCTCAACCCAGGACGTGGCCAAGTGAAATCACAGAGTTCTGCGGATTTGCCAAAGAAAACATTTTAATTTTATTAAATTTTGTTAATATTTCCCAACATTTTACTTTTTGGTATGAGCGATCCGCTTCCGAATGTTTCCACCGCTTACGCTGTGATCTTTGCGGCCTCACTCGGCGTGCTCTTCCTGATCTTGTGTGTAAAGACTCCGGAGATGTGGCGGTCGGGAAGGCGATTCCTGCGCCAAAGCATTGCCCGACACACCCGCAAGGACCGCATGTTGGCCGATCCGGAGCTGCTGCAGATCGGAGCCCGCCGGATCGAAGGGACTTATTGTTTTGAAAGCGTGGAAGCCCATCATTCGCCGGCCCACTGGTATCGTCCTTCCACTCGCGAGTTCTTCGAGTCGGAGACGTCCGAATCCTCGCTTTCTCGCTGAGAAAGCCCTCGTCCAAACTCGCCGCCGAGGGCTCAATCGGTCTCCGAGAGGACGACTTCCTCGAAGTCCTCGAGTTCCGGGCCCAGGGCGGGCGTCGCCAGATGCTCGGCGGCGATGTCCTCCAACTCCATCAGACTGCCGACGACGGAGAGTCGCTGACGCAAGGGTTTCCCGCCGCGCATGCCCTTGGTGTAGGCCATCAGGCGCGACCGCATGGCCTGCATGGCATGTCGTTCACTGGGAAACTTGCCCCAGTCGATGAGGAGTCGCGCATGGCGGATCATGAAGGCCCAGCGTTCCTCCAGGGAAACCGGGGCGGGGACTTCGCCCCTTGCCAGGTAGTGCTTGGCCTCGCGGAAGATCCAGGGATAATTCATGGCCGCGCGTCCAATCATGACGCCGCGCACGGCGGTGGTGGATTGGCGGTGGGCCACATCGGCTCCGGACGTGAGATCACCGTTTCCAATCACGGGAACGGAGACCAGCTGGGCGCATTGGTCGATGACCGCCCAGTCGGCCTCGCCGGAATAGCCCTGGGCCCGGGTGCGGCCGTGGATGGCGATGGCTTGAATGCCGCAGTCTTCGAGAATCCGGCAGACTTCGGGCGCATTGATGTGCTGATGGTCCCACCCAATGCGAATCTTGGCGGTCACCGGCACGCGATCGCCGACGCCTTTGGCGATGGACGAGGCGACCTGGGCCAACACGGGGCAATCCCGCAGCAAGGAGGAGCCGCCGTTCTTGGCCACAACCTTTTTCACCGGACAGCCAAAATTGATATCGATGAAATCAGGTTGCTTCCAGTCCAGGATCTTCTTGGCAGCCTCGGCCATACGGGGGCCGTCGGCACCGAAGAGCTGCACGCCCACGGGACGCTGCATTTCCTCGAACTCTGTGTAAATCCTTGTGCGCTCGTCGGCCTGCATGATGCCTTCGGCGGAGACGAACTCCGTCACCATGACATCCGCACCCAGCTCCTTGCAAAGCCGACGAAAGATCAGATCCGTGACGCCAGCCATCGGAGCGAGGTAAAGCGGAAAGCGATTCTGTTGGAACCACGGAAGCATGGCGCGGGACGAAATCGGGAGAACGGATACGGCAGGGCGGATAGACACCGGAAATCCCAACATCCGCGTTGCCCGACCAGAATGCAAGAAGGGCTGTGGTGGCAGCTTCCGCGAGAGCTTCACGCCTCAGGAAGCCAGCCGCGCCACCAGGATGACCACCCAGCCAGCCAGCGGCCGCCTGCATTCATAACTTCCGACAACATATCTAATGTAAAATGGGGATGTCAGAGGCTGCCGGCCTGCGCTGGCCTGCTTTGGTGCCTTCGGTGGCGCCCCCTCTCGATTACTTCTTGGGGCTCGGCTTGGGGTCCAGGTTGGCGTCCAGTTGCTCCTGCGTCGGAGTCGGCGTGACGATGCCCTCTGCAGGAATGTCGACGCCACTGATCCAGCAGATCGCGTTGAACAAGGTCTTGCGGAAATCGTCCTGCGCCCAGTTGTCGTGGAAATGCAAACCGGTGAATCCGAAGCCGCGGCCGCCATCAGGTCGCTCCACCACCCAACACACCGTCTGAGACTGTTGTTCGGCAACGCTCTTGCGAACTTCCGGATTTCCGGAATGCGGCCCGTCGGGTCGAGACATCGTCTCCTGCGGCGGCACCGCGGTCAGAATCGGTGTGATTCCTGCCCTGTCCTTGGAGAAGCGCATGTGGAAATACCACTCGTCGCGGAGGGTGAATGGCTGCAGCCCTCGCGCGACGGGATGATCCGGAAATTCGCGAAATTCCCCGTCCCAATGCGGGTTGACCGAATAATGGATCTCAAAGGCTCCGCCGGTGGCGGCGATCAACGTGTCGTTCGGTTCCCCAGGCGTCATTTCTACGGCGTAGTGGATCATGCCCACGCCCACGCCGCGCTCCCGCAGCGCGTCGATTTGGCGAAGATGCCAATAGGCCGGATGTCGCGGCCCCCCGTCTGCCTGAATCACCAAGGCATCCGCGTTCTGGAAGGCACTTTTGTCATTGGGCCAGCCATTGAGATAGGCGCTCACCAAGACCTTGTCCCCGTGATGGCGATTGAGGAAATCCTTCGCCAAAAGGGCGCCGGCGTTGTGCTCATGGGCGCGAGGTCCGTGGCTGGGCGCCCCCGCCACGTAGACAATTTTCTTGCGGTCTCCGAGAGGCAGGCGCTTCAGGCGGATCGCCCGGAACTGCACCTTCATCGGTGGGCCCTTGTGGAGTTGAAGCGCCAAAAGACCGCTGCGGCGGCGCGTATCGAGATCCTCATCAATCACCTCGGACATGCGGACGCCGTTGATTTCGGTGATGATGTGGTGCCCCCGGGCAACGATCCGATAATGATTCCATTCGCCGGGGCGAATCGCCTGCCGCAAGCGTTCCGGATCTCCCAGCGAGCCCAGGAGCGAGGGTTTCCCGTCATCACCCACGCTCACCTTCTCGCCCCGCTTGGCCAGGATGCCGCGAAACTGCTCGCCATAGTTGGTGCCGGTCCACTGGCCCTCGGCATCGATGTCCGCTTGGTAGCCCCCCACGGCATGGGGCTTGTCCAGGGCGAAGCTGCGGATCTGAATCCCGGAGTTCCCGCTGAAGATGCGATACTCCAGCTCCAGCTCAAAGTCGTCGAGTTCCCCGTCCGTCCAGGTCAGGAAGGAATTGTACTCGATCGGAGAATCTTCCCGTGTCTCCCCCGTGATGGCTCCCTCCTCGACCCGCCAAAGCGAGGGGTCTCCGGACCAGCCCGTCAGGCTTTCCCCATCAAAGAGCTCAACGGCCACGTCCTCCGGCACTGGCGCTTGCTGCTGCGGTGGGGGTGCGTCCTGGGCACGAGGGGCCACGAAAGAGGCGGTCAACGCCACGAGGCTGAGCAGCGGGATCAATCGGCGCGTGTGCATGAGTTCAAATAGCTAAAGCAATGGCGCCAGAGTGAGCGTTGTAACCCACTCTGGCAAGAAGCAAAGGCTCCCCGATTCCTCCCTTGATCCCGTCATTCGGGACGCAATCCAGCTGCCTTTTCGCCCAATCGTCTCGTTGCGAGCGATTGTTTACGTTTATTCTGAAAGGGTAAAAAAGATCCACAAGGCTCTTAAGATTTATATTTAACCAATTCAAAGTATTTACTTTTGCATTCTGTCTGGCGCGAGTAGGGATTCCCGCGTTCCGTGATGAAGGCCGCAGGGTTGCGATCCCCGAGGCATGGGGCCCATTGCTCTGACAGGTCACCCCGGGGGCCGGATTTGGTTGGGGCCCCAATACCAAGGGTGAAATGCGGCGGTTCGAACAGCGGATCTCCGTCCGTCGCGGAAGTGGAAATCGCGATGGCGCAATGGATGGGAAGGTGTTTAGTTCGCTGAAGGATATGGGCGCGAACGAACAAGCGGGCACCGAGAAAGCCGCGGCAGCGGATCTGCCCTTGCCTCCCCGTCTCCACCGCAGCCTCGCGCATTTCCGCGAGCGGCTCTGGGCCATCAAAATCGCTGAGGGTGCCTTGGCCGGATTGCTCGGCCTCGGACTTTCCTATCTGCTGGTCTTTGCGCTCGACCGTCTCTATGACACGCCCGGGGTTCTTCGCGTGCTTCTGCTCGTCAGCGGAGTGGCCATGGCCGCTCTGGGACTGCCCCTGCTCTGGCACCGCTGGGTCTGGAGACAACGCAGCTTTGTGGAAACCGCGCGCTTTCTGAAGCGGCGTTACCCTCACTTAGGAGACGAGTTGTTGGGCATCGTCGAACTGGCCCATCAGCACCGGCAGGACCAAAGCCAGGCCCTCATTGAAGCCGCCATGCACCAGGTCAGCGAGCGGGTCGCGTCCCGCGACCTCAGCGAGGCCATCCCCACGCGGCGGCACTCGACCTACCTGCGCTGGACAGGGGTGATTGTGCTGTTTGCGGCTCTGGTCGGCCTGCTCATTCCGGAAGCCGCCCGCAATGCCCTGGCTCGCTGGCTGACTCCCTGGAAGGCTCCAGCGCGCTACACCTTCGCCCAGTTGGAACCCCAGCCGGAGCGGCTCGTGGTTCCTTATGCGGAACCCTTCGAGTTCACTCCCCACCTGCGTCCAGACAGCGCTTGGCAGCCGTCCTCGGCTCGCTTGCGTTTGCCGGGAAACCGCCGGCTGGAAGCCGCGCTTCAGGGCGAGCGTTACCCCTTCACCCTGCCACCTCTCAAGGAGCCGGGCTCCATTCACCTTCGTGTGGGCGACGCCTCGGAGCGCCTCCTCGTGGAACCCACCCCACGCCCCGAGTTGGTCTCGCTAGAGGCCAGGGTGCGCCTCCCGGACTACCTGCGCATCGAGGAGGACCTTTCCTTACCCGTTCGGGGTAGCACCCTCGCCCTGGTCGAAGGCGCAGAGCTCGAGATCCATGCCACCGCGAGCCGAGAGTTGTCCGAGGCGAGTTGGGATGGTCAAGCTCTGCCCGTGAATGATCGCTCCTTTGCCACGCCGCGCTTCCCGGCAGCATCTGGCGGCACCCGCCGCCTCTCCTGGCGCGACGTGGACGGCCTGGCGGCCAAGCAGCCTCTCGAGCTCAGCCTCACCACCGTGCCCGACGCGGCCCCGGAACTCTTTGCCCATCAGGTGGACCGAAAGCGCATGGTCCTGGAAGACGAGCTCGTCAGCTTTGACATCCAGGCGAGCGACGACTTCGGCCTGCGCGAGATCGGCCTCGAATGGCAGGCTGTGCCGGACCGCACGGCCAAGGCAGAATCAGCCACTCCAGTCCGGGGAGAGAAACCGGTGTCCGCCGGCGCCCCCCAAACCAGCAAGGTGCAAGTGCGCGGGACCTTCTCGGCCCATCGAGAGGGGCTGGCTCCGGGGCACTATCTCGTCCGGGCCTTCGCCTCCGATTATCATCCGCAGCGAGAGCGGGTTTATTCCCCGGCCTTCATGCTGCACGTGCTCACCCCGCAGGAACACGCCCGTTGGCTCACCGAGGAGTTTGGCAAGTGGTTCCGCAATGCCCGTGAGACTTATGAACGCGAGCAGCAACTGCGGGAGGAAAACGCCGCCCTGCGCTCCCTTTCTGTCGAAGAGCTCGACCAGCCTGAGACGCGACGCCGCCTCCAGAATCAGGCCTCAGCGGAAAGGGCGAATTCCCGGCGCCTCGACGCCTTGGTTCAGGCCGGGAGAGCCTTGGTGGGCGAAGCCACCAAGAACTCCGAGTTCGAGGCCGAGCGTCTCGAGAAATGGGCCGAAATGATGCGCATTCTCGACGACATCGCGCGAGATCGCATGCCCAGGGTGGCGGATTTGCTGCAACAAAGCTCCCGCGCCCCGGGACAAGCGCCCGCATCCCAGCAGGAGGCGGCTTCCGCCGATCCTCGTGCCGAGGCCCCCGCCACTCCGCCAGCTCCGAGTCTTCCCTCGCCCTCCGAGGAATCTCAGGAAGCGCCAAGCGGATCTTCTCCCCCCACCGAGCCGACGCCTCCGACCCTCCGCCTTCCCACCACCCCCTTGGCCGACGCCGCCCATCGCCCCCCCACGGCCTCCAGCCCGGCGAAGTCGCCGGCCCAGGGGTCCCTGGATCAGGCCCTGGAGGAACAGCGCCAATTGCTCGAGGAATTTGCCAAGGTGGCGGATGAGCTCGCCGCCATCCTTTCCAGCCTCGAGGCCAGCACCTTCGTGAAGCGACTCAAGGCGGCGTCTCGCAAGCAAATCGAACTGGCCGACGCCTTGTCTCGTTCCCTCGAGGGAGGCTTTGGCCTCTCACGTCTGCGCCTGGGCCAGGACCTCCGCGAACTCGCGGAAAACACGGCAAAGGAACAGGAGGAACAAAGTCGCTTCGTTCATCATATCCAAAGCGACCTGGAAGCGTACTACCAACGCAAGCAGGAAGCCATTTACAAGAACGTACTGGATCAGATGAAAGCCCATTCCGTGGTTGCCGGCCTGAGGCGGGCTGGCGAGGAAGCGCGCTTGAGTTTTGGTGGCAGGGCGGTGACGGCCTCGGAATATTGGGCGGACGCACTGGATCGCTGGGCGGAGGAGTTGGTCGCCGCCGCGCCCGATCAGGAGCAGGATTCAGGATCCTCCCCGCCCCCGCAGAGCCTCCCACCCGAGCTGGTCCTGGAAATCATGAAGGTGCTGCAGGAGGAAATGCAGCTGCGGGAGGAGACCCGCGAGATGGAGCAGACCCGCCCCGGATATGCACCGGATGTCTATGCCTCGAAGACGCGTCCCCTCGCCCTGACCCAGGACGAGCTCCGCGAGCGGATCGACTCCGTCGTCGAAAAGATCCTCGCCTTGCCCGATGCCCAGGCCTTCGAGCGGGAACTGGCCCTGCTCTCCACCGTCTCTGATGTGATGCGGCAGGCTTTCGCCGTCCTCGCGCGTCCGGACACGGGTGAGGAAGCCATTGCCTATGAAACGGAGGCCATCGAACTGCTCCTGCAGTCCAAACGGCAGAATTCCGGTGGCGGAGGTGGAGGGGGCGGTGGAAGCTCGTCCCAGGGCGGTCAGCAAGGGGGGGGAAATGGTTCCGCCCTCAGCGATATCGGTCCCCAGGGGGGGGCCACAGAGGGCGAGAGGAGCCCGAACCGCGAAGTCGAACAATCCACCGGCAAGGCCGGCCGCGAATTGCCCGAAGAATTCCGACACGGTCTCGATCACTATTTCAACAGCTTGGATGCAAACTGATCATTCCCTACTGCCCATGAGGGGGGCTTGCTTCATTGCCCTGCTTCTCTGCGCCCTTCCCCTGAGGGCTGAGGAGGAGGAGGGGGCGCCCGCTCCCCTTCCCCCCATCAAGCCCCTCGCCGGGGAGAAGGAAGAGGGGGCGCTGGACCCCTTGGCGCCTGGAGAGGCCTCGACCAAGCCGATCGAACCCATCCCTCTCAATGCCCAAATCTCGCAGCACATCCGCAAGCTGGCCGAGGCCGAGCGCGACAAACGACTCAGCTTCATGCGCATGGTGATCGATGACATCGCCCGGCTCTGTGAGCTCGATGAGCGCCAAAAGGAAGACCTTGAACTCGCCGCCAAGGGAGCTTCGGAGCGCTCCATGAAGGAATGGCACGAGCAGGCGGAGCGCTATTTCCGCACTCGCCTCGAGAGCACGGACCCCGACGCCGCCAAGGAAATGCTGGATGGCATGGGCGGGGTCAACATCGGTGGCAACCGCTCCGAGGAGGAGGGAGAATCCCTCGATCTGTGGAAGGACTCGCTGAAGGGCGTGCTGACAGCAGAGCAGGTGGAGCGCTACGAAGCGATCCTGGCCCAGCGAGAAGCCGCCCGGATTGATGCCATCGCCCGCATGTCGCTTTCCTCCATCGATGACCACCTGCGCCTCACCCCCGAGCAGCGAAGTCGACTGGAAGCCATCGTTCACGCCGCGGCCAAGGAATACCTGGGCGAGGTGCAGAAATATTGGGGTGACTACTACGAGCGCGGCATGTTGATGTCCCTCGCCAATGCCGCGGACGAGGAAGAACTGCGCGCGGTGCTCACCCAGCCCCAGTATGAGCGGCTGCGCGATGCCACCTCAAATTTCGACCACTTCTGGGATCAGAAGCGCCGCCTCAAGCGGGCCAAGGCCAAGGCGGCGGAGCGCCGCAAGGGGGCGGCGCCCGAGGCCAAGCCCGAGGAGGACAAGGAGGTGGAAAAGCCAGCCGCTGGCGGAGCCGTCCGTCTCCCCGGGGGAGGAATTCGCGTCAAGGTGCAATGAAAGCCCTTCCCCTATCCTGCCGCGCCCTGGTCCTGACGCTGGGATGGGCCTGGCTTGGCGCCCCCCCGCTCCGGTCGCAGGATCTCGACCCCACGATTCGCCACGGGGGCGAGATTCCTCCCGAGGTCGCCACCGTCTACGAGCGAGGGCTGGCTTATCTCGCCCGCACGCAAAGCGAGGACGGTTCCTGGAGAAGTCGTTCCGAGCACGGCATCACCGGCATTTGCCTGATGGCCTTCCTGGCCAGCGGAGAGGATCCCAACTTCGGCACCTATCGGAACCACATCAGGAAGGCGTTGCGCTCGATCCTCACCGGCCAGGACAGCGAGAGTGGCTATTTCCCCAATAGCATGTACCACCATGGCTTTGCCATGCTGGCCCTGGCCGAAGCCTACGGCGTCGTGGACGAGGCGAACCTGTGGGAGGGAACCGAGGCGGAGGAAGGCCGGCAGTCCATCGCCCAGGCTTTGGAAAAGGCCATCGCCTTGGCCGTGAGCGCCCAGAAAGCGAACCGCTGGGGCGGTTGGCGCTATGCGCCCAATTCCACGGACGCCGACACTTCGGTCACCGGCTGCCTCCTCATGGGCTTGCTGGCCTGCCGGAACGCGGGGCTGTCCGTGCCGGATGAGGTCCTCGAGAACGCCTTTGTCTACATGCAGCGGAACACGGCCTCGTCCGGCTTTGTCGCCTACAGCGGCGGCATCGGAGGCGGTGGGGAATCGATGGCGCGCTCGGCCGTCGCCACCTTGGTCTATGCCGTCGGGCAGAGGCGTGAGACGGAGGAATACAGGAACGCCCTGTCGCACATCCTCGAGCGTCTGGATCACCGGGAAACGGCGCATCCCCATTACTATCAGTACTACATGGCCCAGGCGCTGTTCCAGGGAGATCCCGATGCTTGGGAACGCTGGAACCGGACCCACGCCGCGAACCTGGCCGAATTGCAGGCCCCCAACGGCAGTTTTCCAGGCAACTATGGCGAGGCCTACGGGACAGCCATGTCCCTGCTCTCCCTTGCCTTAAACTACCGCTTCCTGCCCATCTACGAACGATTCTGATTGCCCATGCGTGACCCAGGCTTGCGGCCTTTCCTCCCTTCCTTGCGCGTTCTCCTGGCTGTGGCCATGGGGATGGAGGCCCTCTGTGTCGCCCCCGCCGCCGGCCAAGTCTTCAGGGCCGAGAGGTTCAAGCCCCCGGCCAGGTCCTCTGGAGAGAAAAAGGACGCGGAATTGCCCTGGGAGGAGGGCACGGTGCGCCTGCGCTGGCGCAACGGGGACATGCTGGCGGGTCAATTGCTCACGAGTCCAGAGGAGGGGCTGGTGCACTTTGCTTCCCCGCTTTTCACCCGCGCCCTCGATCTCGATCCCGCACAACTGAGCGGGGTGCGCTTTCCCCCCTCCGCTGCGGGTGGCAGGGGGGAAGCGGAAAAGGACGGCAACCCCAGCTTCGAACTGTTCCTAAAGAATGGGGACCGCCTCCGGGGACAGTTGCTGGCCGCCGATGAAAGGCAGCTGACTTTTCAGGCGCCTCCCTTTGCGGAACCCATCCCGATCGCCCGCGAAGCCATTCTTAGGCTGGTTCAGGCCAACGAGCAGGGAGGCTTCTCCGGCTTGGGCGATCCCGAGGACTGGATCTCGCTGGGTCGGGACCGCAAGCCGACCGACTGGTTTGCCGACCTGAAGGGGGAACTGGCCACGCACCAGTGGAACGGCAATCTCTTCCGCGAGATCGACCTGCCTGAGCGCGTCGAGATCCGTTTCCGGGCGCGATTCCCCGAAGGAAAGCCAAGCTTCGAACTGGGCCTATTGCGCGACCCCAAGCGCGGTCCCATGCTGGAGACCTGGGACGGCTATCTCGTGCTGACCCACCGCACGCGCTTTGCCCCGGTGCGCCTGATGGCGGAATCGACCCGCGAACTCCACCTGCGTCTTTTCTGGGACCAAAAGAGCGGGGATCTCCGCCTCTGCGACGCCAGCGGGGTCCTGCTGGCACGCCTTCAGGGAGAGACGGAAGCGCCCAGTGAAGATCCGCGACGCCAGCGCACGGATCCCCTGCGCCGAGGCTTTTCCATTCTCAGTCGCAATCCCGAAATGAAGCTGGTCTCCCTGGAAGTTCGGGAATGGGACGGCAAGGAGGTGCCAATCGTCGATCCCAAGGAACCCCGCCTGCAATTGCGGCAGGGTCCCCTCCCGCTCACGGGCGAGGCGATCGAACTGAAGCCCGGGGAATCCACCCTCCGCATCGGAGACCGACGCCTCGCCCTCCGGGATATCGTCGAATGGGTCATCGCCCCGGACCTCGAATCGGAAGGCTCCCCCCCCGTCTCTGCCGTTCCGGAAAACGCCACGCGCATTGCCTGGAATTCCGGTTCGACCCTGAGCGGCCGCTTTCACCGTTTTCGGGGCGATGGCATCGTCTTTCAGCCTCCCTGGAGCGACAGGCCCATCCTCGCCTCGCTTCAGGGAGCCCGGGAGATACGCTTTCCTGCGGCAGATCCCGCCGTAGGCAGCGGCTCCGACCGCCTCACCCGCGAGAACATCCGCCTGCGCGGCACGCTGCGTTTCAGCCCGGAGGGCGGCAGCTTCCTGGCCTGGCAGCCGCCCGGGGCCCGCCAGGCGGTTCCCCTGGCCGAGGGCGCGGGTGTCGATATCGTCCGGGACGCGACCCCGGATCGAGAGAGCGCCTCCGTCTTCCCCCTCCAGCAGACACGGGTTCATCTCGCCGACGAGGAGATCCTGGTGGGGGATCTGATCTCCCTTGATGCCGAGCGCCTCGTCTTTGAAAGCCGCATCACCGGGCGGCTGGAGATCCCCGCGACGCAGGTCCGTGCGCTGGACTTGGGCTCGAGCAACCGCCTCCTCGAGGGCTTCCGCGACCCGGAATGGGAACGCGTCGAAGGGGACGAGGAGTCCGTGATCTTCGACGCCGACAAGGTCACGCTGCGCAGCGGATCCTTTGGCAATCCATCGATCCTTCTGGGAGACCGCGTCCGCTTCGACCTCGAATGGCAGGAGTCCTACGCCGCGATCACCGTGCGCCTCTTCGCCTCCGGTGCCGATCCCAGCGCCCCCTCTTCCGATCTCGTCTTCGCCATACAGGGAAACCGCCTTTTCGCCGGCAAGCTCAATGCCAACGGGGCCTTTTCCTTTTCCGGTGATCAGATTCCCGTGACTGGCAATCGGGTCAGTCTCGAGCTTTCCCTGCAGGCCGGGGAAGTCGGCATCCGAGTCAACGGACGCTTCGCCTTGTCCCTCCCCTTGGATCTTGGGTATCTCTCGGGAAATGGCCTCTACTTCCGGCTCGGCGGCGGCTGGCAGGGATGGAACCAAATGCAGGCGCCCATCGTCCTGAGCCATTTCCAGATCGCGAGCTCCCCGGGGCACATTCCCCAGCGCATTGTGGACCCGCGGGCCAAAATCCAAGTCCTGACCATTCCCCGCGTCGATCGCGAAGCGCCTCCCACCCATCTCCTCGTGGCGCCGAACGGGGATCTTCTCCGGGGACGGCTACAGGGCATCGACAAGCGACTCGTCACCATGCAGGCCCATGGCGCGACCCTAGCCATCCCGCGTGCACGCGTCGCCAGCCTCGTCCGGCTCGAACCGCCACTCCTTGAATCTCCCCCGACAGAGCCCCCCTCTCGCTTGGAGCCCGTCGACGACTCGGAAGATTCCGAGATCAAGGTCAGCGACAATGACGATCTGCGTCGACAGCGCCTGGCAAGCTACCAGTTCCAGGCTTCTCATCGGTTCATTCTCCGAGATGGCAGTCGCCTCAGGCTCAAAGGCCAAGGGCTCAATAACGCACAATTTGTGGGCGAATCCCCCGTGCTCGGCTCCTGCCGCATCTCCCTGGATCAGATCCGCGAGGTCAGCCACCTGGGGCTCATGCCTCTGGAAGAGGCGCCCCTCATGGATTATGTCGCCTATGCGGACTGGCAGCCAAGGCTCGCCCCTGATCCCGCCATTCCGGATCCAGATGGCCCCCCCACGTCGCCCCTGGTCGGCAAGGAAGCCCCGGACTTCGAACTCAGCCTGCTCGATGACAGCACCTTCCAGTTGTCCAAGCATCTCGGCAAGGTCGTCGTTCTGGACTTCTGGGCGACCTGGAGCGGCCCCTGCATCAAAGCCATGCCGGAAGTGATGGACGCGATCCAAGCCTTCCCCGAGGAGGCGGTCACCTTTCTGGCGATCAACCAGGGGGAGACGCCTCCTCTGGTGTCGGAATTCCTCGAGGCGAGGGAATGGCAGGACACCCCCGTGGCCATCGACTTCAACCTCAAGGTGGGCCAGTCCTACCAAGTGGAAAGTCTGCCTTACACCGTGGTGATCGATCCCGCCGGCAAGATTGCCTGGGTGCATTCCGGAGCTGCGGCAGACATCAAGGAGAAGCTCTTTGGCGCGATTGTGAGGCTCCTCTCACGCCCATGAGCCCGTGGGACAAGCATTCTGTGCTCGACAGAGTTTTTTAAATCTCCTATTTTCAGTGTAATCTTTAGATTTCGATATATGAGCCGCTACCTTTCCCTTCCCCTGCTCGCTCTGGCCCTGTCTGCTCCACTGGCGAATCAGGCCGGGGCCGGAGAGCCCTACCACAGGGGGAGTCAGAATCGCGCGCGCCCCTGTTCCCAATGTGCCGACAGCAAGTTTCAGACGCCGCGCTACAATCAGGTGCTCCCCCTGCGCCACTACGAGGACCGCAAGCGCTACAATGCCGCCCCTTGTTGCGGGGAGGTGGTCCGCACCGAGCCTTATTTGTTGAAGACGGTGGTCGTCAGCAAGCGTCGCCTTCCGCACTACAGCTATGATCGCTGGGGCAATCGCCACTGCCAGCGGCTCGTCACGACGACCTACAAGGAAATCTATTCCGACGGCAGCTGCTACGTCTGGACGACGGTGGGACGTTGACTGGGTCTGCGACTGGGCCCCCCACTCCTCTAGTGCGGCTGGCTTAGGGCGCGCCTACTGGCGTTTCCGGAGAATGCGGGAAGTCCCGGCCGAAGAGAGCCTGCGCGGTGAAGAGGACGAAACTGGCCACGCCATAGCTCAGGCCCAGCACCACCCCGAAGTCAACCAGTCCCCGCCAGGGGAACGGGAGAAAACGGACGAGCAGCACGAGCATCACGATCCCCAAAGACAGGCAGATGGCCACCACCTGCGTGCGGCGAGTGGCGTGAAAATAGCCCATGCAGAAGGCAGGAGCGAGCAACACGTGAAGCAAGCGCGGATGGTCGCGAAGGTGTTTCACCCTGGCCGCAGTCCGCGGGGAAAACTTCTTCTGAAAGCCGCGGTAGCCCTCGGCCACCAACATGAAGAGGGCAAAGAGGACGAGGAAGGCCCATTGACCCGGGCTCAAGGGCGAACGCAAGGCCTCCAGGGCCCGGGGAGTGAGCCTCCAGATGGCCCCGCCCAATAGGGCGACCACGCCAGCAAATCCCCAGAGTGCTCCGATAGCTCCCATGACCGCGCACTGTGCCCTAGGCCCAGGAAATGTAAAGTTGCCCCTTGTCGCTTGCGGCCCTCGAGTGAAACGCCCGCATCAGGCGGCTTCGGCAACGCGTCCCTCTTCTTCCTCGCCTGGAATCTCGGCCAGTTCGTCACTCTCCAGTTGGGCGAGGGAGCTCAGGCCCGCTTCGAGCGTGAGAACCAAGGATTCCAAGACATCGAGCGCCTCATCAATGCGGGAAAACTGCTCGGCGACGTTCTCGCCGAGCAACTCGGCGAGGCTCCTGACGGGAGCGAGCTCATCATCAAGCACGGGATCGGACTCCTCGGCCGCCACGACGGGCTCGGCGACAGTGAACCCAGCCTCCTCCACGATGGTCAGCTCTTCGCTCACTTCTCCCCGTTCCTCCGCGATCTCCGCCGCCAGCTCTGACGGGGCCTCCTCCACAGTGGGGAGGACGACTTGCTCCGGCACGCTGGCGAGGTCTGTGGCGTTGACTTCGACCTCCGCGTCCGCCGACTCGGGCAAATCTACCTCGGAATCCTGGGCGACCACGTCCTCGAGATCCGCCATGACGGAGTCCAGCTCGTCCTCCCCCGAGGCGGGGTCTTCAGGGAGCGCTTCCGACAAGGGGGCATAGACGACGGGTTCCGTCCTCGCCACCGGGGAAGAGCGCATTAGCTTCGCCAGGCCAGCGGCGGCTTCCTGGAGTTCGTCGAGATAGTCCCGATCGCGGGTCTCGCCAGCGACCTTGCACGCTGTTTCAATTTTTAGCACCGCGCCCACCGAGAGGGCGGAGGATGCTTCCTGCCGCTTCTTTTCGGCCAGAGGGGCCTGCGAAGCCGCCTCGTGCGATAGCCCCCATTCCACGGGAGGGTGATGGAGGGATTTCCCCTTGGAGCGGGACGCAAATCGCGCGTAGAGCATCACTCCGGCGAGAAGCAACAGCGCGGCGATGGATATTAAATAGCCCCAAGTGTTCATGGTTGGTATCCTTGGATCATCAAGAAATCCTAGATACTTTCAACCCTAAATTACCACAATTTTTCGAGTCCTTTCCAAGGACACTCCTTGCCAAACGCCCCGGCACGTCGTATTTCCGAGGTCCGCCCTTTCTCTCTTTCCCCGTTTCGATGAGCCTCTACAACCGCGACTACATGAGAGACACGCCGCATCGCCCATTGGGGGGCGGTCTGTCCACATGGAGCGTCGTCACTCGGTTGATCCTGCTGAATGTCGTCGTTTACGTGGTCAACAACCTCCTCTTCGCCGACCCCCGACGGCAATTCCTGGGGCTGTCAATCGAGGCCATCCGCTCCTTCCAGGTCTGGACTCCGCTGACCTACCAGTTCATCCATGCGAATCTCTGGCACCTCATCGCCAATCTCGTGGGACTCTATTTTCTGGGACGAATGCTGCTTCGGCTCGTCTCTCCCCGCCATTTCCTTTCGATTTACCTCCTCGGTGGACTGGTGGGAGGCGCCTTGCAGCTCGTCTGGAACGCGATCTCCGGTGTCGATGCCATCGTGGTGGGGGCCTCGGGTTCGGTCCTGGCCGTCGCCTTCGCCCTGATCACCCTCACCCCCTATTATCGCTTTCAGCTCCTGCTCTTTTTTCTCATCCCGGTGAACCTAACCTTGCGCCAACTGGGTTGGGTCCTGATCGCGGTGAACGCCGTCCTGCTGGTCTATCCGGGGCAAAATCCGGGGGGGGATCGCACCGCCGTGATGGACCACTTTGGCGGGATGCTCCTGGGCTGGGCCTACATCCGATTCGGCTGGCACCAGCGCTGGAGCACCGTTTCGCATCGTTCCCACCGCCGCCGCGGCCCCGTCATCCGGGAGAAAAGGGTGCCTCGCCCCGCGCGCTCCGCTTTTCCCGCCAATCCGGCAGCGCGCCCGCCGCAGGGGTCCCAGGCGAGCTTCCCCTCGCCCGTCCCCGCCAAGAAGCCCTTCATCGGGAATGAGGTTGACGCGATTCTGGACAAGATCAACGAGCAGGGCTTCCACAGTCTCACCGACGCGGAGCGGCTGATCCTGAAACAAAGCAGTCAGGAGCTGGCCCGCCGTCGCGACCGCAAGTCCTGAGGCACAGAGTCATGGCGATTCCTGCACACGGCAAAGGCCGCGCTCCGCGCCAGCAAGCCCTGCATCGACTGCGCTTCCTCGCGGGACTCGTCGGCTTGAGCCTCTTCTTTCTGGCGGTCTATGGCTTTGGCCGCCTTGGGGTGGAAATGGCGCGGAATCGACTCCCAGCGCAGGAGCGCTCCCCCGCTCTGCTGGCATCCGAGCCGCTGCTCGTTGGCAAGACGGGAGATCCCCTCTACCTCGCCCAGTCGCCGGAGGCCCTGCGCCGTTTTTTCGCCACCCATCCCACGCCTGAGGAGCGGGCTGCGGCCGATCTCTCGGGCCTGGGGGTGCGACGACTCCTCGACGCCATGGAGCTCACAGCGCTGCGCGCGGAGGCCGACGCCATCGAAGTCCGGGTGAACTCGGGGGCGATCGCCGGAGCCGTCTATTGGATTCATCACAGCCAGCTGCCCCCGGCGACATCCTTTGACCCGATCATTTCGCCTGTCCCGGACTCGGCCACTCCCGCGACGCCCTCCTTTGAATGAAGAGCCCCACCCCGCTTTCACGTCCTGGAAAGCGAGGAGTTTAGGAAGAACCAAAAAGCAAACAGGCGGCAGCCCTCGAGGGCCTGCCGCCTGCGTCCTCAACCGCTGGCGCCCTCACTGAATCTCGATGCGTCGCGGTTTCACCTCTTCGCGCAGCGGGAGGCGCAATGTGAGGATGCCGTCTTCGAGGCTCGCGTGGATGCCTGAGGGATCCACCTCCGGACCGACGTCGAGCCGGAGTCGCCAGTGACGTTCGGGCTCAACTGGCCCCAACGGTCGCCACGGCTCGGGGGTCTCGAGATGACGTTTCGCGAGCACCTCGAGAATCTCATCCTCGACCGTGACCGCAACATCCTCCTTCCGGGCTCCCGGGAGCCTGACTTCCACCACCCAGGCCTCCTCGTCGTAGCGCGAGGTGTGATAGGGCCGGTAGAGAGGACGACGCAGGCCGCTGTCGCTGCGTTCCGGAACCATAAGATCATTCTTTTTCATTGCTGTAAGAAAGCATGTTTTCTATTTGTTTGTGAACGTGTTAGTTAATTTCGACACGAACCGGCTTGCGCGCCTCCTCCTTGGGGAGCGACACCAGCAGGATGCCGTCGGAAAGACGGGCCTCAATGCCTTCGCCGCGGACGCCCTCCGGGCAGCGGATCACGCGTTCGGAACGCGAGCGTCGCGTGGTGGTGCCGTCCTCGCTCGTCTCCGCAGACTCAAAGGAGAGGCGCAGCAGACCTTGTTCCGCATCGAGGCGCAGCGCCTCCTTTTTGACGCCGGGCACCTCAATCCGGGCATGGTAGTGGCTGTCGTCTTCGAACCATTCCACTCCCAAGTCAGGCAACTGAGGACTCGGGAGCAATGGAGCAAGAGAACGGAAGGGGTTCGTGAAGAACGCCTCCAATTCCCGATAAGGATCGAGAGTGTGAGTGTAACGGATCAGTTTCATGGCTTTCAGGGTTGGAGTTGAATACTTTTGGCGATCGGGTCGCCACGCCTCTCCATTCATGCAGCCCTTGTGCCAATCCCTCTAAGATGGGTCCATGGCATTGTGAATCAATGATTTACACCATAACAAAATGATCCAAGACAGCGCTCAAATGTGTCATTATGACACAACTTTCTGAGACAGGTGTGATTCTTATGTGTCACAACGGCGCAGGTTGTGCGGCCGCGTAGCCGCGGCACCTCGCGGGGGGCTTTCTCAGCGGCCCCGGCCGGGATTGTCCGTAAACCAGCCGCTGACACCGGCGTCCTTGAGCCCTTGGATCAAATCCCCGTAGTCTTTCGCCCAAGCCGGCAGGCCATCCACGCGGGCCGTGTAGGGGTGCACTTCCAGCCCCAGGGCTCGAGCCTCGCGGGCCAGTGGGGTGGGACGACGGTCCTCTGGTCGGGTTCCC
Source organism: uncultured Akkermansia sp. (assembly GCA_964552315.1). GTDB lineage: Bacteria > Verrucomicrobiota > Verrucomicrobiia > Verrucomicrobiales > DEV007 > Arctic95D-9. Next base: position 49,263 of record CAZKGI010000002.1, read on the forward strand.
TCCACGACACTGCTAAGGCTGGGGCCAATGCCATCCACCCATTCCTGCAAGGCTCTCAGGCCTTCGGAGCTCCGGAAATAGGAGTAATCCGTGCCGTCTTCTCCCTTTTGACCACCGCCCAGAAGTTGGATCAGGCGCCCCCGATAGCCCAGGGATTGGCGGAGTCGACGGATCTCTTGGTGCTCGAAGCATTGCAGGTAGCAGCGATCGCTCTTCTCCTGGTAGCCAAATCGCTGCAACGTGGCCAGGACGATGGCGCTCAGATCCTTCCCCTGGGCCAGGTGCCAGGAGGGGCGCTTGATTTCAGGATAAACTCCGGCCTCGCGGCCCGTACTGCGGTTGAGGCCGCGGATGAGCGAAAGCGACTCCTCGAAGGTGGCAATGCGAAAAATCGGCAAGGCTTCGGCATAGCGTGTCGCATGAACCGCTTGCCCGCTGCCGGGCGAAAAGCGTTCCCTGACGATCAGTTGCTTCAACTCGGCGAGGGTAAAGTCGATGGCGTAATGCTTCCCGTCCTCCCGGGCTCGGCCTGGAAAGCGCGTGGCCACGTCGGTGGTGGAATCGAGGGTCACATCGTGCAGGACCACGGGGACGTCATCGGCGGAGAGAACCACGTCTTGCTCAATGTAATCGGCCCCGAGACCATGGGCCATGGCCACCGCTTCCAAGGTGTGCTCGGGAAGATAGGCACTGGCTCCGCGATGGGCGATCTCAACGGGGGCCGGCTCCGCGGCCAGGCTCGTGGAGACGAGGAAGAGGGCCCATGCCAGGCCTCGGGCGAGGGGTCGCATGTCAGTCCTGTGTTTTCCAGATTTTGGCCTCTTCACCGTAGCCGACCACGGCCACTTCCTCAGCTTCCTCCAGGTCTTCTTCCAAGGGAGCGAATCGCTCGGCGCGGAAACCCAGTTCCTGCTGGATGCTGGAGTGCGGATCATCCGGATTGTGGAGCTCTTCGAGCAAGAGCAGAATATCGTATTCCGCCCCGGTGATCTTCAGATTGGCGTCCTCATCGATGCCAAATTGCGGGTTGGATCTTCCCAGTCCGATGGAACGGACGGTGTAGATGGCATTGCGCCGCGGCAAAGCCTTGTAGAGGTCGTAAACCCACGGAGCAAAATCGTCATCGATGCAGACGACGCGTTGACCTGTCTGGAACATAGCGAAGGGAGCGTTTGCGACTCTAGTAGCACAGAGTCCCCCGACGTGCTACAGCGGGTTCTGTATGGCTGCCGGCCGAGACGCTGTCGGATGACCGGGATACCGTTCAGCGCTCCCGGGCGGGCCGGGGGTCGTCCCCATGGGCCAACGCCCCGATATAGGCGACAAAGAGCTCGATTTCCTCGTCCGTGAACCGCTCCGCCTTGGCGACCATCTTGGCGCCGTAGAGATCCCCCTCGGCGGCGCCTCGTCGGCCGGCGCGATAGTTCTCGAGTTGTCTGCGCAAATAGGCAGGATCAAGCCCCACGAGAGGCGCACTGCGAAAGGCGATCTCCCCTCGACCATTGTAGCGATGGCATTCCATGCATTCATTGGCATAGCGGTAGCGCGCGGCCTCGAGATCGAAATCGTCCGTAGTGGACAGATCCGTGGGGCGCGGAGTCATCTCCGCAACGCTGGCGGCCGCCTCGACAATCCCCTCCTCTGTCAGCGCCAGGGAGATCGCCCGCATCTGCTGACCGGGAAGGTCCTCGGGATGGGTTCCGCGGGCTCCCGAGCGGAATTTCCGGAGCTGCTCTTCCACATACCAGCTGGGCAAGCCGGCGATGGACGGACTTTGGAGGCTGGGATTGCCCTCGCCCCGGGGGCCATGACAGGCGGCACAAATCGTGGCATAGACTCCGCCGGGGCGGTGGTCCGCCTGCGCACCTCCCTCCGCTGCTTCCGTTCCGTGTTCTGGAGGATCCGAGGGCGGGTGGCACGTCACATTGCAGAGGAGGAGGAAGAGCAGTCCTCCCCCCAGCCTGCCTGCGGAGAGGAACTTCATGGGGCGGGCAATCGCGAAGTCGTCACGGGACGAATGAGATCGCGATAGGTGTCTTGATCGAGGAAAAAGACATCGGGGGAGCCCTCGGCTTGCTCGGAATCCAAGCCAGCCAGACCCGGGGAGAGCTTGGAGATGCGGCCAAAGTAGAGATTGGCGGCGGAGGGAGCCAAGCTGAGGAGATAGGTCACCTCGGTGGATTCGTTGGTGGCGCGATCCAGTTCCGCCACGACGATCTTGAACGTCGCGGTGGGCCGATTGAGAGCCTCGTAGGCGCTGCCCAGGGAAAGATACCAACCGGTTGCCGTCAGTGAGCCCAGCCGGTCGCGCAAGCGCCTCGCCGAGGCGATGTCGAGACTGGGGGTGACATCCACCCCGTTGCGGGCCGCCTCCCATCGGTCTTCGCGGTAATGGTAGTCGAGCTTGAGCATCTCCCTTTCCGGCATTTCGCGGGTGATCGAACGGAGGTGGATGGGATTGAAGGTCAACACGTTCAGCGACTTCCACTTCACCGGATGAGTCGGAATGAGATTGAGGAAGGTGGGATCGAGCTCGTAAACGTGGGGTTCGTCGTCGAAATGGGCGTAGAGTCGCGTCGCCGCTTCTCCTTCCTTCCATCCAAGATTCAGGGTCCGCATGAGATCCCGCGGAGGACCGGGAGTGCCGTCCGCATTCACTTCCCCGGGCAGCTTCAGATGAAAGAGGAGACGGCGCTGGGGCGGCTGCAGGCCATAAACGGCCAAGTCGGTGGCCTCGTCCGAGACGAAGTTCTGAATGGCCGCTTCGTTCACCGCCGCGACGAGAGAGGCCACTTCGCTGCCATTCGCGGGAACGAGCTTGCTATTGAGCACCACCTTCCACGAAACCGAGGTCCCGCTCCGCTCGGCGCGCAGGTCCACCAGGGGGTCGACGATGCTCTGAATCTTGATCGAGTCGATGTAATCGAGGGGCAAGCGGGCCAGGGTGCGGTCGCGCAGGTCATTGGGGGACGCGGGTAGATGGCGGCTCAAAAAGTCGCTCCTGAGTCGGTAGACCAGCGGGCGGTCAGAGACCCGGGCCTCCAGCAGGGGCAGGCCGTCGGCGGGCTCGTCGACCTGTTGGAGATAGATGTTGAGCGGCTGGGCGATCCCGTGGACCTGCAACTGCAGCAGCGCCGCCCCACTGGGAATCGGATTGGGAATTTCCGCGGCGAGCTCGGCCTCCTTGGCCACCTCCTCGATCTGCAGGGCACCGATGGCGGTGAGCAGGCGATCCATGGCCTCGCGATCGGCCCAGCTGACCAGGGGCGAGGACAGGGCCCAATCCTGCAGGGGCGGAACGACCCGGCGCTGTAGGGCCATCTCACCCGAGGCCTGGCGTATCACGAGCTGGGTGATGGCGGCAACGGGCGCGGCCAGAAGCTTGCGGTCGCGCAGAGACAGGAGCGGCTCCTCCAACCAAGGGCGCAGATTGCCGTCGACGACAAAGGTGCCTGGGCTATTCCCCTCTCGCCTGGCGTAGATCGATCCCGTGCGGGGGGCCTGAAGACCGAACACGACCGTCTCCTGAAAGCGGGTCTCTGGATCGCCCTGCGTGCCCTCCAGCAGAATTCGGATGGCCTGGTCGCCCTCCAGGCCCAGCGCGACGGGCTCGCTACCCGCTTCACGCGGGTCGATGGAATCGACGATGTTGAGGTTGTTGAGCCGGTCGAGCAGAGCCAGGGCCAGGGTTGGATCGACGCGGTCTTCTTCGGGTTCGGCAAAATACCAAGCCCCATCCCGCTTGCTCAGCACCGTCTTGGCAATCCCCTTGGAAATGGTCACCCGCTCCATCCCCTGCGGGTCAAAGCGCAGGAGGACCTTAGCCAATTCGGCCGCCCGCTTCCCCGTGGTCGGGGGATGATCCACGCGATGAATCGCAACGCCCAGGAGGAGCGCGATGAGAGTGAGAACAGCAGTGGTGACAAGTCTCATGACAGAATTCCCGCGGGCTCACACCCTGCGCACCAGCCAGACCCACCCCCCGGCGATGAGGGCGAGACCGGGCAGCACGAGGATGAGCAGGCTCTGCAACAGGGCCAGCTTCTCCGCTTGGATGCCGAGGGTAAAAATAGTAGGTTGCCGCGGGGAAATCCCCACGAGGCTCTCGCGGTTCATGACCCAGTTGATGGAGCCCATGGTAAAGTCGGCGGCGACCTGGGAGGTCTGCCCCGACGGGGAAATGAGGTTGGCATTGCCCACCACCACGAGGCGCGAGGACCCCTGAAGCAAGCCGGTGTCGCCGGGAACGCCCTTCTCCACCGCCGCGGCCGTAAACACCGGGTTGGGTTGACCGTGGTCGATCGCCGGATTGTAGGAGACTTCCTCTTCCTGGTGCTCGGTCTCCCCCCAGAACCCCGCCGCGGCGATCATTAGGGGAATCGGGCGGATGTTCTCCGCAAGGAGCAGCTCATCCTCATGCAAGACCTCGATCGACTGGGTCTGGCCGGGCAGGGTCAGGGAGAGCGCGGCGCGATCTCGCGTGGGTCCCGTTCCCGGCATCAGGGAAACGGGGACATCGTAGGTCTTTCGCGCCGCCACCCCGGGGATGCTGACTACGCTGAGAACGCGATCGGCGCGGGGAGCGACACCGTGCTCGCGCAGCAGGGAATGCAGTCGCGGCATGGGCACGCTCGGGTCGAGAAAGATGACCAGTCCCCCCCGTCGGTTCTCCCAATAATCTCGCACCAGGGCCAACTCGCGTTCCGTGAGATCCTCGGTGTTGCCGGCAAAGAAGAGCACGTCGGCATCCTCGGGAATGGCCTCGCGTCCCTCCAGCACCAATCCTTCCAGACGCGCATTCTGGGCATTGGCGAGCGGCTGAAGCTGCTCGGCGATGCGGACAAGCTCCTCGGCACGGCGGTCTCCGGTGATGAGGTAGATCTTGCGTTGACGTTGCTCGGTGACCTCGAGGATGGCCGAAGTGAGCACTTCCTCTCCCCTGAACTCCACCGGACCTCCGCCGCTGATGTCCCTGTTGAGAAGCTCCTCGGCGGGTATGGTGCGGGTGCGGCCACTCTCTCCGATGACGACGAGCTGGTCACTGGGAAACTCGATCCCGTAGCGATCGCGCAACTCGCCGATGCGACTGCGGCTGCGGCTCAGATCTAGATATTCGGCCACAAGGGCATCGCCGCCGAGCCGGTCATACTCGGCCACCAGGCCACGCACCTCGGGCTGCAGATCCGAGCGTTCGAGAAAGGCCATGACGATGCGGACCTCGCCACCCAGACCTTCCAGCACCTGCCGCGTCGTCTCCGACACGCTGAAGCGACGGTTTTGTGTCAGGTCCCAAGCGCTGTGGCGGCGACAGCTGAGATAGTTCACCTGCCCAAAGACCAACAGGATCAGAGCCACCTGAAAAGCCACGAGGAGGGCAGTTCGGCCACGCTCCAGTTGGCGACCTTTCCCCGACCAGGAGGAGGCTTTTTTGTCATGGGGATCTGCTTCAGGCTTGGCCATGGAGGCGATTGCGTCGGAGATGAGAAGGATGTGAAAGGCTGATGGGCGGGACAGGCGACCGCTCAAGGTGAGCCCTCAGGCTCGCCACTTGCGGGATTCGAGGACGTGATGGGTCAGGGAGAGCAGCAGGGCGCTGAAACTGAGGTAGTAAATCAGGGGGCGGCTGTCGACGAGACCCTCGGCCAGAGAATCGATGTGCTCGGGCGTGGAAAAATAGGCCATGGCTTCCGCCCAGACCGATCCCGGGGCCAAGCCGAATTGGCTGAGGAATCCCAGGAAATAGTGCAGCATCACGAGGACGAAAGTCATCATCGCAGCGATCAGAGGGTTGGCGGTCAGGGCCGAGGCCAGGGTGCCGATGGCCACGTGGAAGGCCCCCACCAGGAAGAGCCCGAGGGCACCGCCAAGGACGGCCCCGTCGTGAAAGGCCGCGGTCTCTCCCGTGAGGAGGCGGAACAAGGGGAAGAAAAGAAACACCGGCAAGAGCAGGACGAGATAGGCGGCGAGGGCCGAGGCGTACTTCGCGAGCAGCACTTCCGAGGTGCGCACCGGAGCCGTCAGGAGCCCCTCGATCGTGCCCATGCGTCGCTCATCGGCAAAGAGGCGCATCGTCAACAGAGGGAAGAGAATGAGGTAGCCCATCCAGAACCATCCGGAGGAAAGGAAGTTGTGAACCAGGCCATGCGGGCTCGGCTGGACCTGCATGGCCCGCACCATGCTGACGAAGAGCCAGCCGTTGAGAAAGGCGAAGAGCGCCATGGTCACGTAGGCCAAGGGCGAAAGAAAGAAGGACCGGAACTCCTTGATGAAGAGGATGGAAAAGGATCGCATGGGGGCTGCGGTGACAGGACGATTCGGGTCGCGTGCGAGAAGGTGCCAGAAGCAAGGGAGGAATCAAAAAGAAAGCCCTTCGAGGGTGTCGGGGGGCATGGGAGCTGCCGGCGGGCGGAGAGCTCCTCCTCCCGGCAAGCCTGGTCTACTGGCCCTGGGGCCCCTCCCTTTCCCTTGCATCCGACTCATTCGGCGGCCTCGGTCGGGGGATGGGGAGTTGCGGCTTCCTGCCCCTCTCTTAACAAATCCACAAAGGCATCCTCCAGCGAGGCGTTCCGACTGGAGAGTTCACGGACCGGCCAGCCTTCCTGCAGGGCGAAGGCGTGGACGCTCTCGCGCAGGTCCCGACTGGCGTCGACGGTCAGGGTGAAGCGGGTCCATCCCGCTTCCAGGGACTCGCTCGCCACCTCCTTGACTCCATCCAGGGCGGCGAGTTTTGCGGAGGCGCCTTCCCCCGACTTCGTCTCCAGTAGGATCGCCCCCGGGCGGCGCAGGCGCTGGATCAGATTGCGGGGGGAATCGGAGGCCCGTATGCGCCCTCGGTCGATGATGATGACCCGTCCGCAGGTCATTTCCACTTCCGAGAGGATGTGGGTGGAGATCAGGATGGTGTGTCGCTCTCCCAGGTAGCGGATGAGTTCCCTCGACTGGCGGATCTGGCTGGGATCCAATCCGTTGGTGGGCTCATCGAGAATGAGCAATTCCGGATCGTGCACCAGGGCATCCGCCAAGCCCACGCGCTGGCGATAGCCCTTCGAGAGGGTGGCAATCATCTTGCGCTCCACTTCTTGGAGAGAGCAGATCTCCATGGCCTCTCCGACGGCCGAGCGGATCTCATGACGCTCCAAGCCCTTGAGTCTTGCGCGAAAGCGCAGATACTCGCCCACGCGCATGTCCGGGTAGAGTGGCACGTTTTCCGGCATGTAGCCGATGCGGCGCCGCACTTCCACGGAATCCTCGTAGATATCGTAGCCAGCCACGGTGGCGCTGCCTTCGCTGGCGGACAGGAAGCAGGTCAGCATTCGCAGGGTCGTGCTCTTCCCGGCCCCATTCGGACCGAGGAAGCCCACGATTTCCCCCTTCCCCACCTCGAAGGAGACGCGGTCGACGGCCGTGCGACCGGCATAGCGTTTGGTGAGCTGGCGGGCTTCGATCATGGATATATGCGGACTTCTTTCCTACACGGGCGAGGCCCCGGGTTCAATCTCAAGTTCACCCCTTGCGCGCTGGTCCTCCGCCTGCGGTGCCTGACAGATGTGCCCTCAATCGAGGTGTTCCACTTGCAGGGCCTCGCGGGGGCGCTCGGTTTCGGAGACGCCGCGGTGCACCCAGACACTCTGGACCATGCCCAGAAGAAAGAGGACGACCACGGTGAAGGTGCCTCCGTAGCTGATCAGGGGCAAGGGAATGCCGGTGATGGGCATGATCAGCAGGTTCATGCCGACATTTTGGTAGATGTGAGCGAAGAGCAAACCGACAACGCCGACGACGAGCAAGCGGCCCGAGAGATCCCGACTGTAGAAGGCGACGTAAAGGCATTGCATGAGCAGCAGGAGAAAGCCCCCCAGCATGAGTACGCTGCCGCGGAACCCGTGCTCCTCGGCGAGCACGGGAAAAATGAAGTCGTTGATGGCGGTGTCTGGCGAGATGAAGCCCTTGTTGTTGATCGTCTCCGGATTCTTGAAGCCCTTGCCGCTCCAGCCTCCGCTCCCAATGGCCCGCAGGTTGTTGTAGGCGCTGTAGGCCTCGGCCTGGATGTTCACCTTCTTGCCCATCAACATCTCGATCTGGGTCGTGATCCGCTTTTTTTGATAATCCTTCAGCCCGAAAAAATAGGCAAAGGGCAGGAACATGGTGACCGAGAGGATGATCACCACGAGATAGCGCAGGGGGATGTTGGCGATGAGAACCATGGCGCCATAGACGGGAACCCAGACGATGGCCGATCCGAAATCGCCCTGCTTCAAGACGAAGAAGAAGGGAATCAAGGCGATGAGGCCCGTGGCCATAAGGCGGATGAAGGGATTGCGAAAGATGGGATGGATGCGGTGAAGCGTGCTCAGCGCCACGGCCAGCACGAGCAGGCCCGCGGCGATGGCGATCTGCGAGGGCTGCACCAACATGAATCCGAGATCGAGCCAGGCCCGGGTGTTGTTGATTTCGGGACCGAAATAAGTGGTGTAGATCAGCAGAAGGGTCGCGAGCAGGTAGAAGGGCAGCCCGAAATAGCGGATCCACCGGTAATCCACCAGGGCGGCGGCGAAGTATAAGCCCAGGCCGATGAGCATCCAGTAGACCTGGTCGCGCCATTTGTCCGCCAAGCCGGACTGTTCGCGCATCCAGCAGGCGCTGTAGATCGCCGACACCCCGAAGATGGCCAACACAAGGATGTTGGCAAACAACAACCAGTTGATTCCCAGAAATTTACGGAAAAGGGGCGTCATGGCGGGAAAGCCTCAGTTCGAGCGGCGGCGGCGGCCAGGAGTCGTCGAGTGCGTTCGTGGGCTGGCTGGCTGGTCACTCTTTCATAAGAACCGTATTCGAGCAATCGACCTTGATGGAGAATGCCGATGGCGTCGACCAGGCCGGAGACCGGGGCCAGATCGTCGCCGAGCAGGAGCAGGGACAAGCCGAACGCCTCGCGCACCTGGCGCAGGCGGCAGAGCAGCTCAGCCTGCTGGACCACGTCTAGTCCCTCGACCCAGCCCCGACAGATCAGCAAATCCGGACCCGGCAGGAGGGCGCGGGCCAGGGCCACCAACTGACGCTCCGCGGCATCGAGTTCCACCGGGTAGAGATCCTGGACCGCCTCGGGCAGGCCGCAGGCGATCATCACCGCTTCCACGCGTCGGGCGCGCTCCTCGCGCGAGTCGTGGCGCATCCAGATGGAAAGGACCTCGCGAAAGCATTCCCGCACGGTGCGTCCGGGAGAGAGCTGGCCCATAGCTTCAGGAAAAACGGCCTGGAGGTGTCGCCGCATCGGCCGGAAGCGCTCCTCGCGCAGCGCCCCTATTTCCAAGTCTCGGAAACGGATCCTGCCGCCCTCGACCGGACGCATCTTGAGCAGCGCCAAGGCAAGCTCGGTCATGGCCTCGCAGGATTCGGAGACCAGGGCAAGGCTTTGGCCCCGCGGGAGGACAAAGGAGAGGTCCTCGATCAAGGGCTCCCCGCCGCGGCCACGGCGGAGCCTTCCCCCCTCCTCGCGTCGGTGGTAGAGCGTCAGATTCGCGACCTCCAGGAGCTCCATTGCCGAAGAGAATAGCTCGCCCCGAGCCCACAAGCAATGTTAAGCTTTCTTAACTAAAACCTCGCCGCCACGCCTGACCGCGCCGGTCCTCACGAGCAGTCCGTGCATTGCCAACTTGGGGAATGGCCCTACCCTGTGTGGATCCCATGAACGTTCCCTCGCGGTGCGCCGCCTTGCTTCCCTTCGCCCTCCTCCTGTCATTTCTCTTGCCGGGTGGGGGGCAGGCCTTTCTCTCCCGGGACGGGAATGCCGCCCTCTATCGCAAGGCCAAGAAGTACTTGCTGGTGCCGCTGGACACGGCCGTGCCGGAAGCCTTTGTCGACCTGCGCTACAAGTGGACATCGGCCTCAGGCAAACCGCTTTACCACCCTGACATGCCAGCCTTGATCCACCGCTCCACCGCGAAAAAGCTGCGTCAGGTTGCCAAGGAGCTTCGCGAGCACGGCTATGCCATCAAAATCTGGGATGCCTGGCGTCCTCCGGAGGCCCACGAGGCCCTTTGGCAGGCCGTGCAGGATGAGCGCTTTGTCGTCCCCCCCAGCAAGGGACTCTCCTGGCATTGCTACGGAATTTCCGTCGACCTGACCCTGGTGCGGCTCGACGGCGGCGAGGTGCCCATGCCATCCAAATTCGACGAGTTCTCCGCTCGGGCGGCCTCCCGCTATGTCGGGGGTGATCCCGAGATTGCCCGCCGCATCACCCTTCTGCAAACCGCCATGAAGAATGCCGGATTCCGCGTCATCAATTCCGAATGGTGGCACTTTGATGACATGAGCCCCGAGGGGGGCATCCGCAAGGTCACGGCTGCGGATCTCGGCATTCCCCTGCCCTAAACCCGTCACTAGAAATGGCCCGATCCTGCAAAGACGCTGCCGCATCCATCGTCGGCGAGCTCCGCCATGCGGGGCACGAGGCCTTTTTTGCGGGCGGTTGCGTGCGCGACCTGCTTCTGGGCAAGGCACCCAAGGATTACGACATTGCCACCAGTGCCCGCCCCGAGGAGCTGCTCCAGCTCTATCCCAAGGCCGGCACTGTCGGGGCCCACTTCGGCGTCGTCCTGCTCAAGCGCCATGGCCATCATTTCGAGATCGCCACCTTTCGGGAGGACGGCGAATACCGGGACGGACGCCATCCCCAATCGGTGCGCTATTCGACCGCCGAGGCCGATGCGCAACGTCGGGATTTCACCATCAATGGAATGTTTTACGATCCCTTGGACGAACGCGTGCTCGACTATGTCGGAGGGCAAGACGATCTCGCCGCCCGTCTCATCCGCGCCATTGGCGATCCCGACGAGCGTTTCCGCGAAGACTACCTCCGCTTGCTCCGGGCCTTGCGCTTCGCCGTCGGATTGGAATTCGAGATCGAAAATCAAACGTGGGCGGCAATCCGCACCCATGCCTTTCGCATCGCGGAAATCAGTCCGGAGCGCATCCGCGATGAACTCGACAAGATCTGGCTCAGTCCGCACCGCCTGCGGGGCTTCGACCTGCTCGTCGAAAGCGGTCTGATGGAGGCCATTCTGCCAGAGATCCTCGAGCTGCGCGGCTGCGAGCAACCCCCGCATTTCCATCCCGAGGGCGACGTCTTCGTTCATACGCGCCTGGTGCTCTCGCACCTGCCGCCCGACGCTAGCCTGCCCCTGGTTCTTTCCGCCCTCTTCCACGACATCGCCAAGCCGGCCACCGCGTCCCGCGATCCCCAGAATGGACGAATCCGCTTCCTCGGGCACGACAAGCTCGGAGCCGAGATGGCCGAAGCCATCCTCAAACGACTTCGCTACCCCAAGCGCATCATTGATGCGGTCGTGGCCGCGGTGTCCTGCCACATGCAGTTCATGACGGCGTCCCAGATGCGCACCGCCACCTTGAAGCGCTTCCTCGCCCGGGAAAACTTCCCTGACGAACTGGCCCTTCACCGCGCCGACTGCTTGGGCAGCAATGGCCGATTGGATGACTACGAATTCATCCGGCAAAAACAGGCGGAATTCGCCGAGACCCCTCTCTTGCCCCCTTGGTTCCTCCAAGGGGGCGATTTCCTCGAACGAGGCTGGCCTTCCGGACCCGAGCTGGGCGTCCTGCTCACCGAAGCCCACAACCTGCAGCTCGACGGCACGCACCGCAGCCGCGAGGAGGCCCTCGCCTGGCTCGACGCCCATCCCCCGAATCTCGAAAAGGAGGGCAGCGCCTAAGCCGCGCCCGCCCGACGGCTCCGTCATGCTCGATGACGCGTTTCCCGTTGACTCGACGGCCACCCTGGTTCCATGGTTCCCGGTTGTGATGAAGCTATCTACCCTTCGCCATTCCCTCGTCTTGGCCGCCTGCCTCTTCGCCCAGTTCGCTGTCGGTGAAGAGCCCGAGATGATTTGGTACGACGTCTCCACTTGGGGAGTCGAAGGCCAAGGTTGGTCCGAGACTGAATTCAAGTCGCGCTACGACCGGCTTCCCGCCAAGGCTGAAGGCACGGTGCGGGAGGCGGTCTGGAATCTTTCCCGTCACAGCGCCGGGCTCTCCTTCCGCTTCAATACCGATGCCACGAGCCTGCAGATCCGCTACCAAGTGGGCGGGTCCAACCTGGCCATGCCCCACATGCCCGCCACCGGCGTCAGCGGCCTCGATCTTTATGCCTATCACGAAGGCCAGTGGAAGTGGGTCGAGGTTGCCCGTCCCAAGGAGACGAAAGCCACGCTCAGCGTGAAGGATCTCGATCCGGGCATGCGCAGCTACCTCGCCTACCTGCCCCTCTACAATTCCACCCTGCAAGTCGAGGTCGGAGTGCCGCGGGGCAGCCGCTTTGAGCCCGTGGCTCCTCGCCAGGAAAAGCCCATCGTCTTCTACGGCACCTCCATCACTCATGGAGCCTCGGCCTCTCGTCCGGGCATGCCGCACCCCGCCATCCTGGGACGGCGCTTGGACCGCCCGGTCATCAACCTCGGCTTTTCTGGAAACGGGAAGATGGAACCCGAGGTCGGGGCGCTCCTCGCCGAGATCGACGCCTCGGTCTACGTGATCGATTGCCTCCCGAACATGAATGAAGCCGAAGTCACAGAGCGCGCCGAGGCGTTGGTGCGCCAACTTCGCGAGGCCCGTCCGGAGACGCCCATCGTGATGGTCGAGGACCGCACTTACACCAACAGTTGGGTTTTCAAGGCCAAGCGCGACCGCCACGCCGGCAGCCGCTCGGCCTTCGTGCGCGCCTACGATGCCCTCATTTCAAGTGGACTGAAGGGCCTTTACTACGTCGAGGGGGAGCCCCTTCTGGGGGATGACACCGAAGGAGCGACCGATGGCTCGCATCCCAACGACCTTGGCTTCATGCGCCAAGCAGAGGTCCTCGAACCGGTCTTGCGGCAAGCGCTCGGAATGAAATGAGTCCCGAGTTGTCGAACGGCGAGGTGGATTATCCCGCCGTTTGCATGACGAGCCACCAGAGCGCAAAGGGAAGGTCCCGATAGCGGCGCGCTTCCTCGATCTTGACCTCGCGGGAATCCCGGCGCACCGACTCCACCACTTTTCTCACCGCCGCGACGCTGTCCGCATCGTCAAAGACCGCACTGAGTTCGCGCGATAGCTTGAGGGATCGATAGTTCAAATTGGCCGACCCCAGGTAGGCCAGGCGATCGTCGACAAGCGCACATTTGTAGTGCAGCGGACTCACGGTGGAATCGAAGACCCAGACACGGGCGCCGGCCCGGATGAGATCGAGGATACCGTAATAGGAGGCATAGCGGAAGCGGGGAGCCCGGACTTGCGTGGAGAGGACCACGTTCACTTCCACGCCGCGCTGGGCCATCTCCCGGATTCCCGCGAGTATGCCGGGATGAGTGAAGGTATAGGGCTCGATCAACCAAATTTGTTCCCGGGCGGCCGCGTAGAGTCCCTCGAGCATCACCGCCGTGGGCGTCGGTCGGTGCAGCTCGTCCTGGTTGAAGATCCAGTACCCTTTCAGCTCCGGGGAAGGCGCGGGAGTCGCCGGCAAGCTCGCTCCGTCGATTTCATGACGGCTCTCACTTTCCTGCCATGTCTGGAGGAAGGATCGGGTCAGCTGTGCCGCCGCCTCGGGGGATTCGACGCGCACCATGAGATCCCGGTTCCCCCCCTGGGCCGCGGGGATGAGACTGAGCTCACTGAGGTTGGCGCCCCCGAAGAGGACATGACGTCCATCAACCACCCAGAACTTGCGATGGTCGCGCTCCAGCAGGACGGGAGGGGCCAGGAGACGCCAGCCTTTGATGGGATGAAACTCGGCGGTGGCGACTCCGCGACTCTCGAGGTATTCGAAGGCTTCCGGCTCCATGACATAGCGCGAGGAAGCATCGCCGATGGCATAAACGGATACGCCCCGCGCCGCCTGGTCGGCCAAGGCATCAAGGACTTCGCGACTCGCGGGGCCGTCCGTGAGGAGGAAGCTGTCGAGGAGAATGTGGTCCCGAGCGTCGGCAATGAGTTCGAGCATGGCCTGGCGGATCTCTTCCCCGCCGTCGGCAAAACGGGGATGCGACACCGGGGTCCGTTCTACGCCCCCGACGCGGGCGTAGTAGGCCTCCAAGCCCTCTCCCGCCAAGGGCAACTGGGGCCTCGGCATCGTGCAGCCCCCCGCTCCAAAGGCGAGCAGGAGCAGCCCAACTCTAAGGAGCGGCACCATCATCTGCGCGAGGACATTCGCTGGGGAAAAGTAATCCTAAGATTCCACCAGGGAGCGGAGAAATGCGAGCAAGGATTCGAACTCGGCCTCCCCCAGCCGGGAGGCCACCTCGCATCCCGGCTGGGCTTCCTTCACCGGATGCTCCTCGAGGATGTCCTGCCGAGCCAGTTCCAGGCGATTGCCGGCCCGGTCGACCAGGAGGAGAGCGCTTTCGTTTTGGACCTCGATCCACCCGCGCAGCTCGCGGCCCTTGGACAAGGTCAGCCGCCTCACTTCATATCCGGAAGCCACGCGTTGACCTGGGTCAAGCAGGGCGGCGCGCAGGGACTCGTCATCCAGATCGCGCACGGCGTGGTAGAGGTCGGGGCCCGCAGAGTGGCCCTCGCCCTGGAGATTGTGGCACTGGCCGCAGGCCAGGACATCAAAGAGTTCGCGGCCCATGCGAGTGATCTCGACCCGCGGCTCTTTCTCGACGACCCCGACCGCGGCGAGGGTCTCTCGGGCGAGGTCCCGGGCCGCATCCGTCCGCTGCGTCTGTCGGCGAAGCCAGTCGATCTGCTGGCGATGGTCGGGTCTGCCCAGCCATTTCTCCCTGAGCAGGTCCATGCTCTGGACGGTGGCGAAGCGATAGGACGCGCTCTCAACCACCTGAAGAAAGCGGCGGCGATAGTCTTCCGCCGGAGCCTGCTGCACCAGCAATGCCAAGGCACGCCTTCTCAAATCCCCGTCCCGACTGGCGTCGGCCAGCAAGGACTCCAGCCAATCGACGGTGTCCCGGGTGAGGGTGGCCTCCTCGTCGAGGAGGGCACGCACGGCGAGGGCTCCGAGCGCGGGTTGCCGCCGGGCCAATCGCGCCAGCTGCTCCGCCGGAGGTAGAGGAATGGAGGCTTCCTCTCTGGCGCGAAGCAGAGCCAATGTGTCCACTCGGGGATGGTCGAGGGCGGCGGAGAGAAAGGTCGCGATGCGCTCCGTTTCCGACCAAGGGGAGCCATCCCGGAGATGATGAAGCTGGCACAGGGCGGCGTAGCCGAGACGCCGCCATTCCGGATCCCCCGTCTCCTGCAGACGGGTCAGAAGCCCCTCCACCACGTCGGTTCGATGCAGTCCAGCGAGGCGGGCAAACGCCCCTTCCCATTGGTCGCGGCTCGCGGGATCATCGAGAAGGGCAAAGGCGGCTTCCGGCGATCCCTGTCCCTGCAGATAGACTTTCGCCATCTCGGCTGCCGAGGAGTCGGGATGCGTGGCAAGCAACGAGGCCATGGTCTCACTGAGGGGAAGAGGGAGCCCTCCCTCTTGCAGAGCCGACCATAGCGCGGCAGTGGTTTCCGGATCGGCGCTCCGCAACAACTCGGTCAAAGCGGGGTGATCCCGGCCGTCGGGATGGGCTTCGAGAGCCAGAAAAGCCGCTGCTCGGTAGACGGGATCCGGATGACCGACAAATCGCAAGAGCCAGTCGAGGGATTCCTTTGGCGGCAAGCTCGACGCGAGCCCCAGGATCTCCCAGGCGGCCTGCGGCGGGGCGGCCTCGTAGAGCGGCTCCAAGGCATCGGTGGGTGGACGCCGACGGCGCAGGACTTCACAGACCCCTTCCAAGCGTTGGGAGGGACAGGTCGCCGCTATGATCCAGTCGGCCAAGTCCTCGCTGGCGATGCCGTTCCAGTCCGGATCGGGGCGGCTTGAGGTCGCTCCCTCGCGGTGGAGGCGGCGCAGCCATGGCTGTCCCCCCGCCTCCTGCACCACAATCCAGGCACGGTCCCCGTCGAATGCCGCCAACGTCACTGTTTCTCCCGCCCCCTGATTCAGATCGGCCGACTCGACTTCCTTTGCCAGAGGGGCTCCGCGCCCTTCCAACCCGCCGCCCTCGCGCCGAAACCGGACCCAACCCGAAGGACTCAAGGACAGTCTCTGCCCTTGGGCATCGATGATCTGCCCGGGGCGCCCAGCCTCGTATTCCGCGTAGAGCCAGCCATCGGCTCCCAGCCGCAATTGGGTCCAGGTGAAGGCCGCCACCTCATCCAGGGGAAGCGAATAGAGACGACGAGACCGCCCCCGCTCGTCGGCTGGCCCCAAGCCCAGGGCCCGGCGCACCGGGGTGAGTTGATCGCGTAGGAGGATCCAGAGCCATTCTCCGTCCCAAGCCATCAAGCTGCCTTCTTCCAAGTTTGTGAGGTAGGGAAAGGCGTCACATCCCCCGTCCGGGCGCGGTGTCACCCACCACACGCTTCCCTTTCCTCCCTCCTCCTCACGGGAATCCGGGAACAGAGAGACGAGGGCTCCCCCGGCCGCCATGGGGATCAGCTGGGCGACGCGCTGCCCGGCGGGAATCTCGAATTGAGCCGCCTTTTGCCACCGCCCCTTGGCTTGGGAAGCCTCCTCCGCCAAGGTTTGGGGATCCGATTCACTCCCCCCCGCTTCGCTCCCCTCCTGGAAGGCGAAACGCAGGGCGCTCGGCAGGGAATTAACATCCTCGTAGACGGCAAACTCCCGCATACCAAATCCCGCCCCTTTGGCGACGGAGAGTCGGATCTGGCGAAGCTCGACGGGAGGAAAGGAAACGATCGAGAGGGCTCCCTCCCTTGGGGCCGCGAGCGAGGCCAGCCGCTGCCAGTCCTCCCCGTCCAGTGAACCCTCCAACTGCGCCTCCACGGGAGCAGGCCCCTGCCACAGAACCACCGCCAGCGAAAGCGTCTCCGCCCCGGCGAGGCGAAGTTGCCAGGAGCCGGGGCCCTCCGCCTGCCAAGCCGTCGCCGGATTGCCATCCACAGCCAAGGACGCCGTCTCTTCCTCAGCCGCTTCCCCTCGCCGGTCAGCCCGCCATTGAAAGGCGCTGGCCTCGGCGCCCAAGGCGGGATGAGACCCGAGGCGTAGTGGGGATTCCTCCCCCTCCCACGCCTTCCGGTCGAGATGGCGCAGCGAGTCCTCGGGAGGAATGGATTGGAAACAGCTTAAGGGATCTTCGCCCACGGCCCAGAGCAAGCCTCGGGTCAACAGATCGAGGAATCTTGGGTCGGCGAGGCTGCGATGCGCATTCCCCAGGGTGGTGGCAAAGACGCGGGGGGTCGAGTCTCCCCCCTCTCGAATCCACGCCACCACGGTCTCTTTTCCCTGATAATCCCGGGCCGTCAGCAGCGGCCTGGCTGCAGGATCCAGTCGCTCGATTCGATAGAGCTCCTCCCCAGGTAGGGTCCATTCGCCTGGGAGGGGAAACGGGGGATGCGCGGCCCTGGTCTCCAAGGCGAGGGCGCGCGCCGCCTCATGGCTGGGCACGCTGGCCCCGGTGAAATCCGCCCAGGCCTCTCCGGAGGCCCGAAAGGAGACGAGCGATCCATGGATCAACAAAGCGGGCACTCCGGCGCGATGCGGGCCGAGGGCGCGCTCCACATAGGCTGGATCCGACACGCGTGGGAAACAATGGTCGTGGACGATGATGTCGTAGGATTGTCCCCAGTCCGTCTGGCTGAAGAGGCTCAGGCGGGCATCCCCCTTCCCCACTCCTTCGCGGTGGATCGTCCATTCGATGGGGCGT
Source organism: uncultured Akkermansia sp. (assembly GCA_964552315.1). Classification (GTDB taxonomy): domain Bacteria; phylum Verrucomicrobiota; class Verrucomicrobiia; order Verrucomicrobiales; family DEV007; genus Arctic95D-9. Next base: position 66,971 of record CAZKGI010000002.1, read on the forward strand.
CGACTGCGTTCCTGCATGCCGCGCACGAGGATCTCGCCGCGTGTGGGGTAATCGTGCGAGCAACCTCCCGAAACCAGCAAGGCCTTGATCGGAACCGAATTGGGCGAAACCGTTTCCTGCGCATCGGCCATCGCTCCGCACCACAGTAAGAGGGTGACGAGCAGGAGGATGGGCAAAGGCGGACGTCGCCCCCAGTCCCGACAGGCTCGGAACAGACTGCGGACACTCGCCTCGGATGTCAGAAGCATGCGGGCAGCCTAGTCCGATTCGTTCTTGACCCACTGTTCCGACTCGTTGCTGCGCGGGAGGATCTCGACGATGTCGGCAAAGACCATGCCCTCGCGATTGAGCAGCTGATTGCAGCGCCCGTAGAGGAGCTCGCCGACCTCCTGTTTCAGGGCCCGGGCAATGCGCTCATCGGCCGGCACGGAGAAATAGGTCAACGGGGCCCCGACGTGCTCAATCTCCCGATCTCCGAGGATGGCCCCTAGGGGCTTGCGGCCCTCCAGGATCTCCGCCGCGGCTTCCTGGGGGAGCTCATTCAGGTGGATGGCTATGGCCCCGTACTCGACGGGGGCATCCGTGGTTTTCGCGTGCAGCGTGACCAAGCGCATCAGGAAGCTCTCCGTGACCTCCCGAGCATGCACTTCCAAATAGAGGCGGGAATGATGAAAGGCCGCCAGGGTCGGCGTCATGTCGTTGGTGTGAACCAAGAGAGAGCGATAGGGATAGGGCACTTCATCGCCCTGAAGAAAGCGGAAGTCGGGCAATGGCTCGCCCGCCTTCTCGTAAAAATAATGAAATGGCAGGAGCCAGCTCAGCGCCTCGGAGAGCGCGGCTGAGGCCTCCTGCTCAGGTGTAGCGTGCATCGCGGTGCTGCGGGAGGAAAAAGCCATGGAGAAGTCGGTCGATCTGCAGGAGTCCCTCGCGGGTGACCCGTATCTCGTCCCCTTGAAGCTGGAACCACCCCTGCTGGATGCGCTCTTCGAGTTGCTCCGCAAAGTGGTCCAAAGGATCTTCTCCGTATTTGTCACGGAAGTACTGCCTCCGGGTGTGGCCGAGTTTGAGCTGCAGGATGAATTCGCGGACAAAGCGTTCTTCGTGCGAGGTGGGATAGGCGCGGAAGATGGGGAGCTCGCCCCGATCGATCTCGGTCATGTAGGGACCGACATCCGCTTGGTTCTGGTAGTGCACTCCCCCAAAGTGCCCGAAGCTGGCCACCCCGGCAGAGAGAAGATCGGCGCCCGCCCAGAGACTGTCGCGGTAGACGAATCGGGTCGTTTCGGGGTTCTTGACCACCGTGTAGGCACTGTTGACCGTATAACCGGCGGCTTCAAACTGTTCGAAGGCCCAATCCACCCAGGCGCGCTTGGTGCGCCAGTCCGCCACAGGGGCCGTGACCCGGCCAGCCTCCTTCATCTCCTTGTAGATGGTGGTATTATATGGGATCTCCATCTGGTAGATGGTGACGCAGTCCGGCTCCTGTTCGATGGCGGTGCGCACCACCCGCTCCCAGTTTTCCGGCGTCTCGTCCATCATGCCGGCGATAAGATCGATATTGAGCTGATCGAATCCCAGGGTTTTGGCAAACTGGATGGCGCGGAAGGCCTCCTTGGAACGGTGAGCGCGACCGTTCACCTCGAGAATGTGATCGTCGAAGCTCTCGATGCCCAAACTGAGCCGGGTCACGCCGATCTCACGCAGGGCTTCGAGCTTCTTTTCCGTGAGAGTGCCCGGCTCGGCCTCAAAGGCCACTTCTTCGGTCTCGTCCCAGGGAAAGAAGTCCTTCATCCGATCCGTCAACTTCTGGAGCTGAGGGACGGAGAGGTAGCTGGGGGTGCCGCCGCCAAAGTAAACGAACTGGGGCTTGCGACCCGCGAGATAAGAGGTTTGCGAATAGCGCTCGAACTCCCGGAGGCCCGCCTCGAGGTAGGCGTTGATCTCGGCGGCATTCTTGTCCGTGTAGACGCGGAAGTAGCAGAAGTGGCAGCGCTTCCGACAAAAGGGAATGTGGAAATAGACCCCCAGGTTCGTCTCACGCGGCGCCGGGGAGTTGAGCACCTCGTCGATGGCCGCGCGATGCTCCGGCTTCCAGAAGGAGAATGGCGGATAGTTCGCCACAAAGTAATTGCCGGCCTCGGTTTGTTCGGAAGCGCTGGCATCGAGCGGCACTTTCAACTGTTCGATGAGGCGGAGTGGCGGTGCAGGTCGGGAAGCAGAAGCCATGATCTTGTAAGCAATGAGGAACCCAGAGGAGAGATCAGACGCCTCACTGACGAAAAGCATACACCGCCCCGTCCACGCCGCAAAGCACGAGCGTCCCGCGCGATGCCGCCGGGGAGGCCTTGATCTGGGTGCCAAGTTCGAAATTCCATAGCTCTTCGCCCTTTTCAGCATCGACCGCGTAGAGACGCCCATCCATGCCGCCCTGCCAGACGATCCCCCCGCTGACCAGGGGGGAACTGGTCAGGGACCGGCGGGACTGAAAGGCCCAGACTTCGGCGCCGGTCTGGCGATCGTATGCCACCAGCCGCTTGTCCGGACCGCCCACATACAGACGCTGGGCATCCACGGCCGGCGAAGCGCTGTACTCAATCCCAGTCTTGGCGGTCCACAGCGGGCTTCCTCCTTCGATCTCGATGGCAACAATCTCCCCGCCATTATGCGCCACGTAGCAAACCCCCTCGCTGACGGCGGAGGTGTTGGCCACGTAGGCGCCGATCTCGATCTCTCGCTTCTCCCCTTCCCCATGGGCCGGCAGGACGTGCAGCAAGCCATCGCATCCCCCAAACACCAGGTCGACCTGATCCCCACGGCTGACCAGCGAAGGCGTGGACACCACGTAATTGCCGGTCTCCTGCTTCCAGAGTAGCTCCCCCGAAGCCGCATCGAGACAATAGACGAAGTAGTCGTGACTCCCCACAAAGACTCGGCTGGGCTGTCCCTCCGTCTCCAGGACGTTGACGCCACCCTCGATTTTCCCCTCGGTTTCAAATCGCCATAATTCCTGCCCTTCCAGGCTAAGGGCATAAATCACCCCGTGGGTGTCTCCAAAGCAGATGCGATCGGAAAGCGCGGCGGCGGGGGCAATGATGGGGCCGTCCGCCTTGAAAATCCATGCCGGGCGGCCCGACTCCAACTCCAAGGCGTAGAAATTGCCGTCCTGACTGCCGACGTAGACCCGCCCCTTGGCGATCACCGGACTGGCTTCGATGGGAGGACGCCGCTTTCCGGAAGGTGTCTCCGGCTCATAGGTCCAGGCCAAGCTTAAGGGAGGGGTGAGAGCCTGGGGACTATAGCCGCGCATCTCCGCATCCCCTCGAAACAGCGGCCAATCCTCTTGGACTGCAGGGGACATGCTCGCCTGAACTTCTTCCTCCGGGGGGGATTCCTGTGGAGCACAGCCGCTCAAGCAGAGACCGATACTGCCCGCGCTGAACCAGACCTGGCACTTTCTGAGGACAGAATGAACAAAATAGTAAGGAGTGTGACCAATCTTTGAATTGCCAGCTGCGCGCATTCGCCTATGATTGGTTGGAATTTTCAGAATATCAACGATCGTTAAATAACGACGCGCCCTTTTCTTCTCCGCTGTTCTTGCGAGTTCCCATGAAAGCGTTCGCCGCAGCTGCTTTTGTCTATTGGACCCTCGTTTCAGCGGCATTTGCTCAGGAGACGGAAGGTCCCCCCTCCTGGATGAAGGAGGTGACCCGGCTGCCTCCGGGGAATCACGCTGATCTCCGTCCGGTCGCGCTCGAGTACACCTTGGACTGGAATCATCGCATCAATGCGGGGCGGGTGCAGCTCTCGGTGATCAAAAGCCAGCAGGAGGGCCTGCGGTTTGTCGGAGACGCCGAGGGGCGCAGCACGGGCTTCGCCCGGCTCCTCTACCCTTACGATTTCAAGGCCCGATCCATTGTCGATCAGGACTCCCTGCGGCCTCTGACGTTCCAACTTGTTGAGCAAGAGAGGAACATGGAGAACAGCTACGACATCATTTTCGAGCCCAAGCGCCAGATCTTCACCACGACCTCCAAACGAAAGACTGGCACCGTGTCCAACACGGGGCGTTTCCGCTTCGATTTTGGCCAAGACGTGCTCTCTTCCGCCTTTTACCTGCGCAGCCAACCTCTGCGGGACGGAGATGTCATCACCATGGTCGTCACCCCCTTCAACCGCCCCTACGTGACAACCTTCAAGGTTCTCGGCCGCGAGACCCGCAAGATTAAGGGTAAGAGCTACAGCACCATCAAGCTCGATGCCCAAATCGGCAAGGTTAACCAGGATTTGAGCCTCAAGACCTACGAAAAGGTGCGTCGCACCTCGCTGTGGTTCAGTGACGATCAATACCGCATTCCGCTCGAATTGCAGTCGCAACTTGCCTTTGGCTTTGTCTCCGCCCGGCTCGACGAGATGAGCTGGCTGGAATAAGGCGCTCGCTCACCCCAAGGGCCGGATTACCCCTCGCGCCCATGGACGGGATGCAGGCGATCCCTGACCAGCCCGGGAAAAAGGTGGCAGACGGAACGAATCCAGCTACCTTCAGCCACCTCGGTCAGAGAATACGAATGAGACAGAGCATCAATCGCAGGCTGGCCGGGATTCTTGTTCCGGTGTTTTCACTCAGAGGGGAACGGGATTTGGGCATTGGAGACACGACCGCGCTTCGCGAATTCGTGGATTTTGCCGCAGAGACGGGCATCGGCTTCATTCAGGTGCTCCCCATCAACGAGACCGGTCCGGACAACAGCCCATACAATGCGATCAGTTCCGTGGCCATCGAGCCGCACACCTTGGATTGCTCCCCCGATGGCTTGCCGGACCTCAGCCAGGAGGCCTATGCCGACATCCTCAGCGAGGTGGACCTAGAGACGCTCCAACGCGGTCCCGTGAACTATGACCGGGTCCGCCCGCTGAAGCAGTCGCTGTTGAAAAGGGCATACGACTCCTTCTGTGAGAAGGTTTTGGGGCGAGACGATGCCCGCGCTTCCGATTTTGAGGATTTCTGTCAGCGCGAGGCGGCCTGGCTGAACGATTACTGCCTCTTTCGCCTGCTCATGGACCGCGAGGGCGGCAGTCAAGTCTGGACCCAATGGCGCGAGGACTATCAGGACAAGGATCGCGCCCTGGCCGCCATCGAAGAGCAGGTGCCATCGAATCGCCAGGAAATTGACCGGCAGCTCCGCTTTCATGCCTACGTACAGTGGCAAGCCTACGCCCAATGGACCGCGCTCAGCGCCTATGCGGATGCCAAGGGGGTGGCCTTGATGGGAGACATCCCCTACGGGGTCAGCCTCTACAGCGTGGACGTCTGGGCCAACCAGGAGATCTTCGACCTCGACTGGTTCGGCGGGGCGCCTCCCGAGACCTTCTTCAAGGACGACGAGTTCGTCCAAAAATGGGGGCAAAACTGGGGCATCCCTCTGTACCGCTGGGACCGACTCGAAGCACGCGATTACGACTGGTGGAGACGGCGCATCGCCAAGACCGCCGAGCTCTTTGCGATGTTCCGCATCGACCACGCCCTCGGCTTCTATCGAATATACTCATTTCCTTGGAATCCAATTAGAAACGATGAGTTCTTACCCCTGACTTATGAGGAAGCAGCGCGCCGCTGTGGGGGAAGAATGCCGGGATTCCGCCCTCGACCGGACCATGACGAAGCCTCGAAAGCGGCCAACCGGGCAGATGGGGAGAAGTATCTCCGCATGATTCTCGAAGCGGCCGAGTTGACCGAAGTCATCGCCGAGGACCTCGGCACGGTTCCGGACTACGTCCGGCCCTCCTTGGCCGAGTTGGGCATCGCGGGCATGAAGGTGCCCCATTGGGAGTTCACCGACGGGCATGTGACTTCCGGGATGCGTTATCCGGCCTGTTCCTTTGCGACCTACGCCTCCCACGACCACGCCCCCATGCGGGCCCAGTGGGAGGAGCAGCTGCGCCGCATGCGGGAGGCCGATTTTGGGAGCCAAGAATACTGGGAGGCGCGCAACTTCCTCGAAGCCCTCTGTGCCTTTGCCTCGATCGAGCGTCCCAACGGGGAAATCCCCGAGTACTCGGCGGAAGTCTGGCAACAGCTCCTGCGGGAGCTCTCGCTCTCCAATTCTGATCGTATCGCGGTGATGATCAACGACCTGCTGCTCGAGACGGAGCGGATCAATGTCCCCGGGGTCATGGACGGCAGCAATTGGAGCTATCGCGTGCCCGTGACCGGACGCGCTCTGGCCACGGATCCTGCCTGGCAAGACTTGCGCGAGAACCTGAAAAATCTCTTGAACGAAACGGGACGTTCGCGAAGGGTCCTACCGTCCTGAGGGGGGCGCGTTGGCGCGCTCTGGCAGGAGGCTGTCCCCCTCCTCGAGGTCTCCCTTTGGAGCCGATTTTCCCTTTTCAGATCACGCCCATTTTATCCCATGAACAAGCCCATTCGAGTCGCAGTGACCGGCGCCGCCGGTCAAATCGGTTATTCCCTTCTCTTCCGCATTGCCAGCGGATCCATGTTCGGCCCCAACCAGCCGGTGGCGCTGAATTTGATCGAGATCGAGCCGGGAATGAAGGCCCTCGAAGGCGTGGTCATGGAGTTGGAAGACTGCGCCTTCCCCCTTCTGGCCGATATCCAGGCCACTTCCGACCTCGACAAGGGCTTCCGCGACGTGAACTGGGCCCTTCTGGTGGGCAGCGTGCCCCGCAAAGCCGGCATGGAGCGCAAGGACCTTCTCGGCATCAATGGCAAGATCTTCACAGGCCAGGGCCAGGCCATTGCCCGCAATGCGGCCTCGGACGTGCGCACTTTGGTGGTGGGCAATCCCTGTAACACCAACTGTCTCATCGCCATGAACGCGGCGCCAGAGATCCCCCGCGATCGCTGGTTTGCCATGACGCGTCTCGACGAAAACCGAGCCAAGTCCCAGCTCGCCGCCAAGGCCGGCGTGCACGTCAGTGACGTCTCCCGCGCGACCATCTGGGGGAACCATTCCGCGACCCAGTATCCCGACTTTTACAACGCCCTCATCGGCGGCCAACCGGCCACCGAAGTCATTTCCGACCACGAATGGCTCCAGGGGGCCTTCATTGAGACGGTCCAGAAGCGGGGCGCCGCCATCATCGAAGCCCGGGGCTCCTCCTCGGCGGCTTCGGCGGCCAACGCCGTCGTCGACACGGTGCGCAGCCTGACCACCCCGACGCCCCAGGGCGACTGGAACAGCGTGGCGGTCTGCTCGGACGGGTCCTACGGCCTGGACGAGGGGCTCATTATCTCCTACCCCATTCGCAGCGACGGACAGACGTGGGAAATCGTGCAGGATCTGCCGATCAACGATTTCAGCAAGGCGAAGATCGAAGCCACCGTGCAGGAACTTCGCGAAGAGAAAGAAGCCGTCTCCGATCTCCTTCCCAAAGCCTGAAAAATACAGGGCTGGGCGCCACATGGCCGCCCTCCGATCGGATGATCTCGCTTGTTGACTCTCCGCCCTTATACGATTAAGAGATGCCTCCTTTAACAGAAGGTTTTTCGACGGAGCGAACTCGATTCCAGCCGATTCCAGAAGCCCTCGCGCCCTTATTTTACCTTGCCCCCGGCGAGTCCGGAAGTCCCCAGAATCGGGAGTTCCGGTTTCGTCGTTTTTGACTTCTCCGACCGTTTTCTCCCATGTCCGAAAGCACCCAAGCGACACAAGAGCCCCTGGCCATCGTAGGTATCGGCTGCCGCCTGCCTGGCGGAGTGAACGGACCCGAGTCCTTCTGGCAACTGATGACGGAAGGCCGCTCCGGCATTGTGCCCGTGCCCGCCGATCGTTGGAATCGGGAGAGATGGCACCACGAGAACGTGGACATCCCAGGCAAGATGATCACGAAGTGGGGGGGCTTCATCCACGACTTCGACCGTTTCGATGCCCAGTTCTTCGGGATTTCTCCCCGCGAGGCGCTGCGCATGGATCCCCAGCAGCGCTGGCTTCTCGAAGCCGCCTGGGAATCGCTGGAAGACGCGGGCATCCCGCCGGAAAGCCTTCGCGGCAGCAATACGGCCGTTTTCGTCGGCATCGCCTCGAACGACTACGCCAACGTCGCCCAGAGCGACCCGCGCAATGTCGACGTGCACACCAACTCTGGCAGCACCCTCTCGATTGCGTCGAACCGCATTGCCTATCTCTTTGACTTCAAGGGGCCTGCCGTCTCCGTGGACACGGCCTGTTCCTCGGCTCTCGTGGCCATCAATCTCGCCTGTGAAAGCATTTGGGCGGGCGAGGCCTCCATGGCCCTGGCGGGCGGGGTCAATGCCCTGCTCACCCCCGACGCCTCCATTGGCTTCTCCAAGGCCTCGATGCTCTCCCCCACCGGGCAGTGTTTCGCCTTCGACGACCGGGCCAACGGCTATGTCCGCGGGGAAGGCGCCGGGATTTTCACCATCAAGAAGCTGGCCGATGCCCAGCGCGACGGAGACCGCATTTACTGCACGATCCGCGCCGCCGTGATCAACCAGGACGGCCACACCTCCTCCATGACCGTGCCCGGCGTGGAAACCCAGGCCAAGATGCTGGAGGATGCCCTGGCCAAGGCCGGGATCGAAGCCAAGCGGGTCCGCTACATGGAGGCGCACGGCACCGGCACGCCGGTGGGCGATCCCATCGAAACGCGGGCGCTCGGCATGGTCCTGTCACGCGGCCGCGACGAGGACGACGTCTGCCTCATCGGCTCGGTCAAAACCAATGTCGGCCACCTCGAGTCCGGATCCGGCGTGGCTGGCCTGGCCAAGGCCGCCCTGGTGCTCTATCACGACACCGTCCCGCCGAACCTCAACTTCCAGCGGCCCAACCCCAACATCCCCTTTGACGAGTTCAAGCTGAAGGTGGCCACCGAGCTTCAGCCGCTCCCGCACCTGGACAACCTGCCTCCGGTGGTCGGGGTGAACAGCTTCGGTTTCGGGGGAACGAACTCCCACATCCTCTTGGAAGCCGCCCCGCCGGCACCCGAGGCCAAGCCCGCGGAGGTGCAGGCAGAGCGCCCCGTGCTCCTGCCCCTTTCCGCTCGCACGGACGAAGCCCTGCGCGACACGGTGATCCGTTGGCGCCGCTTTCTCCGCGCCAGCGAGGCCGATCTCCACGACATCGCCGCCTCCGCCGGGACCAAGCGCGAGCATCACGACCATCGCCTCGCCTTCCTGGCCCAAGACCGCGGGGATCTCATCCACCGCATGACCGAATGGCTCGCCGAGGGCGAGCGCGGGGGCACCGCTTTTACCGGCCGTCCGGTCGCCGAGCCCAATCCGCTCGTCTTCGTCTACACCGGCCAGGGCGCCCAATGGTGGGCCATGGGTCAGGACCTCATCCATCGCGAGCCCGTCTTCCGCAAGGTACTCGAGGACATCGATGCCTACCTCAAGCCGCTGGCCGGCTGGTCGCTCATCGAGGAGATGACTCGCGACGAAGCCAGCTCACAGATCAACCGCACCAACATCGCCCAGCCGGCCATCTTCGGCCTGCAGGTCGCCCTTTCCGAACTCTGGAAATCCTGGGGCATCCGTCCGGCGAAAGTCGTCGGCCACTCCGTGGGCGAAGTCGCCGCGGCCTACGTCGCCGGCGCCTACACCCTGGAGGACGCCGTCAAGATCATCTACCACCGCTCCCGCCTGCAGGACATGACGGGAGGCAAGGGGCGCATGGTCGCCGTGGGTCTCTCCCCGACCGAAGCCCGCAAGGCCATCGCCGGCAAGGAAGACCAAGTGCAGGTGGCGGTCATCAACAGCCCCGGCATGGTCACCCTGGCCGGGGACACGGCCCCGCTCGAGGCCATCGTGTCCGGCTTGGAGGAACAAGGGAAGTTCGTCCGCTGGCTGCGCATCGACTACGCCTTCCACACCCATCAGATGGAGCCCATCCGCGAGGAGCTCCTCGAGGTGCTCAAGGACATCCAGCCCCGGGCCACGACCATCCCCTACTTCTCCACCGTCACCGGCGGAGTCTACGATGGCACCAAGCTCGATGCCGAATACTGGTGGAAGAACGTCCGCGAGGCGGTGCTCTTCGCCCCGGCCATCTCCAGCCTGATCCGCTCGGGTGAAGATTCCTTCCTGGAGGTCGGCCCCCACCCGGCGCTGCAAAACCCCATCATGGAATGCCTCTCCGAGCAGGGGCGCAAGGGTTTCTACTTCTCCAGCCTGAAGCGGAAGACCGACGAGTCCGAGGAAATGCTCGGGAATCTCGCCCGTCTCCACCTGCACGGTTACCGCCTCGACTGGGATGCGGTGAACCAATCCAGTGGCGCCTTTGTCCGCCTGCCCACCTACGCCTGGCAACGCGATCGCTACTGGCTTGAGTCCGCCGAAGGGCAATACCTCCGTTGTGCCCCGCTCGAGCATCCCCTACTCGGCTTGGCGCAGACAGCTCCGCGCCCCACCTGGCGCTTTGACCTCGATCCCCGCTATTTCACCTGGCTTAATGACCACTGCTTCTGGGACAGCGTTGTCTTCCCTGCGGCGGGTTATGGGGAAATCGGATTAGCCATCGCCCGCAAGCTCTTCCCCGGCGAAAACTACGCCGTCGAGGAGCTCGAGATGAAGAAGGCGCTCTTCGTCAGCGAAGAGAAGGTGCCCACGGTGGAAGTGGTCTACGATCCCGCCACCAAGGTCTTCCAAATCTTCAGCTCGACCGGAGAACACAAGGATTGGGATCTCAACGCCCAGGGGGTGCTGCGCAAGCTGCCGACCCCGGGGGCCGAAACCGTCGATTTCGAGGCCATCAAGGCCCGCATGGAGCGGCACTTCACCCACGAGGAGTACTACGAGGACTACTCCAAAGCGGGCTACCAGTTCCGCCCCCTCTTCCAGCACCTGCAGAACGTCTGGCGCGTGGACGGCGAGGCGCTCGCCGAAATCGTCGCTCCCGAGGAACTCAAGGACACCATCCCCGACCACCACTTCCACCCCGCCGTGCTGGACGCCTGCTTCCACACCGTCAAGGGAGGGCAGGTGATCCCGGACGGCGCCTTGGCCACCGATTACTTCTACCTGCCGGCCCAGATCCGCAGCATCCGGCTTTACGTCGACAAGCCCCCCCTGCGTCTCTGGGGCCATGCTAAAGTGGACTCGAGCAATGACCGCGAATACATCGAGGCGGACATCAAGGTCTACGATGACAGCGGTCAACTCGTCGCCGAAATCTACGGCTTCCGCGCGGATCGTGTCGAACAGGGTCAGTCCGACGACCTTGAGAAATGCCTCTATCAGGCCAAGTGGGAGCAACTTCGACTGAAGGGCACCCGCGAAGCCGGTTCGGCCCAAATCCCGGCCACCACGGAACTGGTCGCCGCGGCCAATGTCGGCCTGCCCGAACTCTATGCGGCCCGCGGCCTGAACCGTCACTACGAGACCTTCCTGCCCGCCATGGAGGAGATCTCGCGGCAGTTCATTGCCAATGCCTACATTGAGCTTGGCTGGCAGCCCAGCGTGGGCGATCGGATCACTGTCGATTCCCTGATGCGCGACCTGATGATCGCGGATCACCACCGCAAGCTGGTCTACGGTCAACTCACCGCCCTCCAGGAAGGGGGCCTCCTCAAGCAGGTTGACGAGGAGGAATGGGAAGTGCTCGAAGTCCCCGTGAAGGAAGACGCCCTGAAGTGGGTCGACCGCATCGCCAAGGAAATGCCCGAGTTCGCCTCCGAGGCCGAACTGCAGCGACTCACTGGCCCCAACCTGGCTGGCGTCCTTTGCGGCGAGACAGACCCCCTCGAGGTGCTCTTCCCCCAGGGGTCCTCCCGAGTGATGGAGCGCTTCTATCGCGAAGGGGCCGACTTCCCGGTCATCAACGAGCAAATCCGCCTGGCGCTCGCCCGAGCCGTGGCGGATCTGCCGGAGCGTCGCGCCATCCGCGTGCTCGAGGTCGGCGCCGGCACGGGCTCGCTCACCAGCCTCATTCTCTCGGTCTTCCCCCCGGATCGCACCGAGTATGTCTTCACCGACAATGGCCCCAGCTTCCTGCAGGCGGCCCAGGACCGTTTTGGCGAAGCCTATCCCTTCGTCGAATACAAGCTCTTCGACTGTGAGAAATCGCCAGTGGATCAAGGCTTCGAGCCCCATCATTTCGATCTGGTCATCGCCTCCAACGTCATTCACGCCACGGCGGACCTGAAGGCGACGCTGGCGAATCTGCGGCGCTGCCTGGCCCCGGACGGCATTCTCATGTTCCTCGAGGTGACCTGGCGTCGCGGCGCCCTCGACAACGTCTTCGGACTCCTCCCGGGTTGGTGGCGCTTCAGCGATTCCGACCTGCGCAAGCGCTCGGCTCTGCTCAGCCGCAGCGAATGGGAAAGCCTCCTGAAAGAGCTCGACTATCGCGAAGTCACCAGCTTCATCAGCTCCATCAATCCGGCGGAAGACCAGCAAGCCTGTCTCGTCGCCCGGGCACCCGAGCCCGTGGCCCTCCCCAGCGCGGATGGGGAAATCGACCTCGTCGGCGACAGCGCGGATCGCCCCCTCGTGGTGAAGGAGGCCGTGCTGGTCACCCGCGACCAATCCGGTCTCGGCGCCCGCCTCGTAGAAGCCCTCGCCTCCGACACGCTTGCCCCCCAACTCGTCGACGGCACGATCGAGGCGATCGAATCCGCCATCGAAGAGATCACCGCGGCGGGCCAGCCCCTGCGAGGCCTTCTGCACACGCTCTCCCTGGATCACCCGCGGGCGGATGCCCTCGACGCCGCCGCCCTCAACGAAGCCCAGAACAGCGGCGTGCGCTTTGCCCGCCGCCTCTTCAAGTCCATCGTCGGACGCGACTGGACGAAGCGTCCCCGCGTTTTCTTCCTCACTCGCGGAGCCCTGCCCGTCACGCCCGGGGAAGGCCTTCCCGGCCTGGCCTCGGCGCCCTTGACCGGTCTCCTGCGGGTGGCCAACAACGAGCAGCCTGAGTTCCTCTGGACGCAGATCGACCTCGATCCCGCCGACAATCCCTTCGAGCTCGAGGATCTCGTCGCCGAGATCTCCCTGTCGGGACGCGAACATGAAATCGCCTTCCGCGGAAACGGCCGCTACGTGCGACGTGTACATCGCGTCAAGTCCGAGGAGCTGCCGCCGCGCAAGCGCAACGCGGTCCAGCCGAACGGCGAGGTTACGCCCTACCGCTTGCAAATCGACAAGCCCGGCATCCTGACCAACCTCTCCCTCAACGAGACGGTGCGTCGCGATCCGGAGCCCGACGAAATCGAAGTGCTCGTCAAGGCCGGCGGGATCAACTTCCGCGACGTCATGAAGGCGCTCGGCATTTATCCGGGCCAGCCCGTCGACCTGAAGTGGTTTGGCGATGACTTCTCCGGAGTGGTCATCCGCGTCGGTTCTGCGGTGAAGGACCTCCAACCCGGCGACGCCGTGGTCGGCATGGCCCCCTACTGCTTCCGCAGCCACGTCACCGTGCATCGGGACATGGTCTTCCGGAAGCCCGACAGCATGAGCTTCGCCGACGCCGCCACGCTGCCCACGGTCTTCCTCACCTCGCACTACGCCATCAACGAGCTTGCACGGATGGAAAAGGGCGAGAGCATCCTCATCCACGCCGGCACCGGCGGGGTGGGCCAAGCGGCCATCCAGATTGCCAAACACCTCGGCCTGACCATCTTCGCCACCGCGGGCAGCCCCGAGAAGCGCGAGCTCCTCCGCCAGATGGGGGTTCACCACGTCCTCGACTCGCGGACCCTCAAGTTCGCCGATGACATCATGGAGATCACTGGCGGTGAAGGGGTCGACGCCGTCCTCAACTCGCTTGCTGGGGACTTCATTCCCAAGAACTTCAGCGTCCTGAAAACCTTCGGCCGCTACATGGAGATCGGGAAGGTGGACGTCTACGGCAACACCAAGATTGGTCTCGAGCCACTGCGCAACAACATCAGCTTCTTCGTCATCGACCTGGCCCAGCACCTCCAGAGCAAGCCCGCCTACATCGCGCGGATGTTCTCCGAGCTGGAGCAGAAATTCTACGATGGCAGTTATGTCCCGTTGACCAGCCACGTCTTCCCCGTCACCGAGGTCGTCGAAGCCTTCCGATTCATGGCGGCGGGCAAGCACGTCGGCAAAAACGTGCTCGACTTCGACCTGCCGGAGATTGAAATCGGCCAACCCACCGAGGCGGGCCACCGCTTCCGTGGCGACGGCACCTACCTCATCACGGGGGGGGCCGGCGGGTTCGGTCTCGAACTGGCCGGCTGGATGTCCAAGAACGGCGCCCGTCACTTCGCGCTGATGAGCCGTTCCGGGCCGAGTGCCGAGTCCCTGGAGAAGATCGAGGCCCTTCGTGCCAATGGCATCGAGGTGATCGACGCCCGCGGCGACGTGACCTGCCGCGCCGACATCGATCGCATCGTCGCCGAGATCCAGAAGAGCGGCACGCCGCTCATCGGCGTGATCCATGGCGCCATGGTGCTCGACGACGAGTTCCTCGTCGAACTGGACGAGGCCCGTTTCGACAAGGTGCTTCTGCCCAAGATGCTGGGGGCCTGGAATCTCCACGAAGCCACCCTGGACATTCCGCTCGAGCACTTTATCTGCTTCTCCTCCTTCTCCGCCGTCATCGGCGCGGTGAAGCAGTCGAACTACAACGCCGGCAATGTCTTCCTCGACCAGCTGGCGCACCATCGCCGCTCCTTGGGACTTCCGGCCCTGACCTTCAACTGGGGGGCCCTCGAGGGGGCCGGCTTCGTCGCCCGGAACGAGAAGACCCAGCAGTATCTCGAGATGGTCGGCCTCGGCGCGACTGACATGGAGGAAACCCTCCACCTCTTCTCGGTGGGGCTGCCCACCGATGCCGTGCAGCTTGGCACCGCCCGTTGCGACTGGGCGGCCCTGGCCCGCTTCAGCCCCTCGGTGGCCGGTTCGAACATGTTCCTTCCCGTGGTCCCGCGCACCAGCTCGGGCGGAGGGGAATCCATGGCCTCCCGCATTCTTGAGGCTCCGGCCGAGAAGCGCCTCGCCATGGTCGAGGACCTCATCGCCGCCCAGGTGGCCGCCGTGCTCGGCACCGAAGCCTCGCGCCTCGACAAGGACACGCCGCTCACCAACCTCGGGCTGGACTCGCTCATGGCCATCGAGCTGGTCAACCGCATCGAGGAGAAGCTCGGGATGTCCATGCCCATGGGCTCGGTCCTCAATGGACCCAACATCCGCGACCTCTCCATCCCGGTTCTCGAGAAGCTCATCGAATCCGGCGGGGCCGTCGGTGCCCAGGCGGGCTCCGGCGTGGATGCCTCCAGCCTGGTGCCCTTCGAGGCGACCGGGGAAATGCCCGAGGTCTTCCCGCTCAGCGAAGGCCAGAAGGCCCTCTGGTTCCTCCACCGCCTGGCCCCGGATTCCTCGGCCTACAATCTCGTCTTCTCCGGCAAGTTCCGCCCCTTGCTGGACATCGACGCGATGAAGAGGGCTCTGGCCCTCCTTTTCGAGCGGCATCCCCTCATCAACGCGACCTACACGACCCGCGGAGGCGAGCCGGTGCAGATCATCCAGAAGGGACGCGCCGTCGACTTCCGCGAACACGACTGCAGCACCCTCAACGATGAGGAGCTCAAGGCGCTCATCAGCGAGCACGCCGACCGCCCCTTCAACCTGGAGCGCGGCCCCGTGGTCCGACTGGAGCTCTTCCGCACCGCGGACGACGCCCATGTCGCCCTGCTCAGCATGCACCACATCGTTTCGGACGCCTGGTCCGTTTCGGTGATGGTTCAGGATCTCATCGAGTACTATTTCTCCGCCAAGGCGGGACGCACCCCCAAGGTCGAACCCATCAAGGCGACCTATGCGGACTTCGTGCGATGGGAGCAAGCCCACCTCGCCAGCCCCGCCGGAGAGCGCATGCTCGAGTTCTGGAAGGAGCATTTGGCGGGAGCCCCCACGGCCATCGATCTGCCGACCGATCGGCCGCGTCCCCCGGTGCAGACCTTCAATGGAGCGACCTACGGCTTCCAGCTGGACCGCGAGCTCACCGAACAGATCGAGGAGTTGGCGAAGCAAAACGGGGTCACTCTCTTCGCCGCCCTGCTCTCGGCTTACAACCTGCTCATGCACCGCTATTGCCGCCAGGACGACCTCGTTGTCGGCGTGCCCCTGGCGGGACGCACCCAGCCGGAATTGCGCAGCAACGTCGGTTACTACATCAACCCGGTCCCGCTGCGGAGCACACTCGACGAGACCCTCAGCGTGTCCGATTACCTTGCGGCCAGCGGCCGCAACGTCAACGGCGCCCTGGAGAACCAGCAGTATCCCCTCGCCCGTCTCGTTGACCAGCTCAACGTGCCACGCGATCCGGGCCGCTCGCCGCTCTTCCAGATCAGCTTCACGATGGAAAAGGTGCCCGGCATCGATGAGCAAGGCATCGCGGTCTTCCTCATCGGTCAGGGAGGCCACACCTTCCACGTGGGCGATCTCTCCATGGAGACGATCGACCTGACGACGCGGCAATCCCAGTTCGAGATCACCCTCACCTTGGAAGAGGCCGGTGGTCAGCTCTTCGGCTGCTGGCAATACAACCGCGATCTCTTTGACGAGGCCACTATCGTGGAACTCTGCCGCCTCTACGAGCAGGTGCTCCGCGAAATGACCCGTCTGCCCCAGGCGAAGCTTTCCGAGCTGACCCTGCTCGACGCCGCGGAGGCTCAGCGCGTCCTCGTCGACCTGAACGAGACGACGGCGGCCTACGAGAAGGAGGCCCTGCTCCACGAACTCATCGAGGCGGTCGCCCGCGAAAAGGATGAAGATCTCGCCGTGAGCTTTGAGGACAGCCATCTCACCTACGGCGAGCTCAACCGTCTGGCAAATGGCGTCGCCCGAGAGCTGGCCGCCGCCAAGGTGGGCGCGGGCGACACCGTTGGGGTCCTCGCGGACCGCTCTCCTCGGATGATCGCGGCCCTGCTTGGGGTGCTTAAGACCGGGGCGGCCTACGTCCCGCTCGATCCCGAGTTCCCCGCCTCGCGCCTTCAGCTCATGCTGGAGGATGCCGCTCCCAAGGCCCTGGTGGCGTCTTCCCGCCTCCTCAGCAGCCTGCCGGAGGGCCACTGGACAAGCTTGAACCTCGACACCATCGAAGCGACCTCGAAGTCCTTCGAGCTCCAGGGACAATCCCCGGAATCGCCGGCCTACATCCTTTACACCTCTGGTTCCACGGGACGGCCCAAGGGGGTCGAAATTCCGCACCGGGCGGCCGTCAACTTCCTGCGCTCCATGCAGGTGGAACCGGGACTCCGCGCCGAAGATCGCCTCCTCGCCGTGACGACCCTGTCCTTCGACATTTCCCTGCTGGAGATCTTCCTTCCCCTTCTCACGGGAGCCTCCCTGGTGATCGCCTCGGCAGAGGACGTCAAGGATGGCCGTCGTCTCGCCAAGCTGCTCGACAGCGAGGACATCACGGTCATGCAGGCCACGCCGGCGACCTGGCAGATGCTGCTCGACAGCGGCTGGGAAGGACGCAACGAACTGCGCATCTTCTGCGGTGGTGAGGCCCTCAGCCGGAAACTGGCCAATGCCCTCGTGAATTCCGCGGCGGAAGTCTGGAACCTCTACGGTCCGACAGAGACCACGGTTTGGTCCACGGTGGAGCGCATCCACGAAGGCGAATCGGCCATCACCATCGGCCACCCCATTGCCAATACCCAGGTCTACATCCTCGACGAACACCTGCGTCCGGTGCCCGCTGGGTTCACCGGTGAACTGTGGATCGGCGGAGATGGCCTCGCCATTGGTTACCGCAACCAGCCCGAGCTGACCGCGGCGGCCTTCCGGGAAATCGAACTGCCCCTTGTCGGCAAGAAGCGTCTCTATCGCACCGGCGACCTGGCTCGCTGGACCCGTGAAAATCGCCTCGAATGCCTGGGCCGCGTCGACTTCCAGGTGAAGGTGCGCGGGGTCCGCATGGAGCTCGGCGACATCGAAACCCAGATGGCCACCCTGCCCGGCGTGAGCCAGGCCGTGGTCATCAAGCGCGATGACCTGCCCACCGGGGAAGGTCTGGTCGGCTACTACATCTCCGATGGCCCGGCGCTCGACCCCGCCGAGATTCGCCAGCACCTCGCGGCCACCCTGCCGCAGAGCTACATCCCGGCCTACTACAAGCGCCTCGATGAGTTCCCGCTGACCCCGAATCGCAAGATCGATCGCCGTCGCCTGCCCCTGCCCAGCTTTGGCAGCCTGCAGGAAGAAGCCAAGGTCGCTCCCCGCAACGAAGTCGAGTCCAAGATCCACGCCGTCTTCCAGCGGAACTTCTCCGGTGTCGAGATCGGGGTCACCGACAACTTCTTCGAAATGGGCGGGGACTCCCTCCTGGCCCTGCGGATCATCGTCGAGCTATCGGAAGCCTTCGACCAACACTTGCCCGTCGACGTCTTCCTGACGCATCCCAGCATTGAACAGCTGGCCCGACATCTCGGCACGGAACCTGCCGCGGCGAAGCCCAAGGCGGAGGATGCTGCCTCGACTCCGCGTCCCGCGGGCCTCACGACCGAGGACCTCGATCACATCAGCATCGAGCCGGCCGTGGAGACCATGCCCAAGCTGGACGCGGTGGCCCTCACCTACATCCCCGAGGTGCTCGCCAACCTTTCCGGCATCCGCCGGGATGAGATCACGGAGCGTCTCTTCGCCGGCAAGCCCCGCCTGACCAATGTCTACGAACTGGATCAGGGGCGTATCGGCGTCGTCATGCTGCCCTGCTTCGAGACCGATTTCTACAAGAACCAGGCTGCGGTGAAGGCCCCCTTGCTGGCGGCCCTGAAGCTGGCTGGCGAATCGGGGGCCAAGACCGTCTCGCTCACGGGAGTGATCCCCACGGCGACGGACCACGGGCGCGACATCCTCGAGTGGACCCAGGACGAAACCGGTCTTCCGCTCATCACCACCGGGGACGCCACCCGTTCTGCCACCATCGTCAAGTCGGTCGAGGGCATCCTCGCCGCCGCGGGACGTCACCTGGCTGACGAAACCGTCTCGGTGGTCGGTCTGGGCTCCATCGGCTTCGGGACGCTGCGTCTCCTCCTCGAGGTCCTCGAGCATCCGCGGCACCTCATCCTCTGCGATCCCTATCAGACCGACGAACAGATGAGCCGCATCCGCGATCTCATCCGCGACGCGGGCTACCTGGGACAAATCGACATCGTCAAGAACGGCGGAGCCTTGCCGCCTGAGGTCTACGAGGCCTCCCTGGTGATTGCCTCCTCGAATCTGCCCGGCGTGCTCAGCATTCCCTCGCTGCGGCCCGGAACCTTGGTCGTGGACTACAGCTTCCCCCCGGTCTTCAAGTTGGACGAGGCCGTGAAGCGTTTCAGCACCAAGGGAGATATCCTCTTCACCACGGGTGGCGAGTTACGCCTGCCCGGGGTTGTGGGAGAGACCATCTACCTCCCGGAAAATCTCGACGGACTCGATGAAACCGCGCAGACGGCCTTCCTCAACTTCCTCGGCAGTCGCGACCGACACGAGATCACCGGTTGTGTGCTCGCCAGCCTCGTGACCGGCCGCAAGGCTGGCGTCGAGGCGACCACCGGCCCCCTGGGTCCGGTCGACGCCAAGGCGCACTACGACTACCTCGTCGAATTCGGTGCCCAGCCGGCGAAGCTGCAAATGAGTGGCTTCTTCCTGCCGGAAGACGCGGTCACGGCCTTCCGCGAGGGAGGTCGTCGAACGGAAGCCTGAGCTTCGGTGGCCCCCAGGGGCCACCGGCCTCAGGGCCCTGCCCGCCCTGTCCACCATCGAAGCATGAGATCCGCCGCTGTCGTCAACTACGCTCCAGAGCGGGACTGCGTCGAATTGCGGGAGGTGGAGCGCCCCTCCATCGGCCCCGAGGACGTCCTCCTCGAGGTCGCCTACGTGGGGGTCTGTGGCAGCGACCTTCATCAATGGACCGCGGACCATTCCTGGCCCGTGCGCTATCCCGTAGTGCTCGGCCACGAGTTCGCCGGACGGGTGGTGGCGCTGGGGAAAGAGGTCGTCGGCTGGCAGGAAGGCGACCGGGTCGTCTCGGAAACGGCGGCGATCATCAGCCCCAACAATCCCATGACGCGGCGGGGCCTCTACAATCTCGACCCCACCCGCAAGGGCTTTGGCTATGGTGTCGATGGAGCCATGACCCGCTACGTGCGCGTGCCCGCCCGCATCCTCCACGCCCTTCCCGATTCCCTTCCGCTGGAGCAGGCCTGCCTCACCGAACCTTGCTGTGTCGCCTACAACGCCGTGGTGAAGAACGCCCGCATTGAGCCGGGAGATCGCGTCGTGGTGCTCGGACCCGGGACCATCGGAATCCTTTGTGCGGCCATGGCCCGGCTTTGTGGCGCCGAAGTTGCCGTGGTCGGCTTGCCCCAGGACGCCCACCGCATCGAAATTGCCAAGCAATACGGCTGCGAGGGGATCATCGGCGATGCCCTGCCTTGGGCGCAGCAGCGCGATGGCCTCGGCTGCGACCTCGTCATCGATGCCGCCGGAGCCAGTGCCACGCTGAAGGTCGCCCTCGAACTGGTGCGGCCCGCCGGAGCCATCAGCAAGGTGGGTTGGGGACCGCAGCCCCTGAACTTCAATCTTGATCCCCTGGTCCAGAAGAACGTGACCCTCCAGGGCAGTTTCAGCCACAACTGGCCGGTCTGGGAGCGCGTCATCGCCCTCCTCTCCAACGGTCAGCTCGACGTGCAACCCATCATCGGCGGCGTCTGGCCCCTCCCCGACTGGCGCGAGGCCTTCGAGGCCATGCATCGCGGCGAGGTGATCAAGAGCGTCCTGCGCCCACTTTGATCCTCCTAACAAGGACGCCCCCTCGAGTCTTCGGGCACTTCTCGCGGCCAGGGCTGGCTCGCGGCTACCTTATTCCTCGAGCTTCGCCTGAATGGATTCGAGGACTCTCGCCACGACCTCGTCGATGCCGAGGTCAGAACTGTCCACCACCACCGCCCCCTCGGGGATGACGAGCGGAGAAGCCGCCCGGCTCGAGTCGATCCGATCGCGCTGCTCGATGGAATCGTCAATTCCCTCGGCACGTCGGCGGGCCGCGCGCACCTCCGGAGAGGCATCGATGTAAAACTTGTGCGGCGTGTCCGGGAAGACCACGGAACCGATGTCGCGACCTTCCATGACCACCCCATGGGAGAGGGCATAGCGACGCTGCTCGGCCACGAGACGCTCGCGGACCTGGGGGATGGCCGCGATGGCGGAGACCCCGCCATTGACCTCGGGGCTGGCCAATTCCGCGCGAGTCATGGGGATTCCGCCGACGGCGACTGTGCCGACGCCGTCGCTCTCGCCGCACTGGAATTCGGTGCGATCCAGGAGCCCGAGCACGGCATCCACATTTTCCGGGTCCATCCCATGATGCAGCACCCACCAAGTGAAGGCCCGGTACATCGCGCCCGAGTTGACGAACACGACGCCCAGAGCGGCGGCAACCCGTTTCGCCACCGTGCTCTTGCCCGATGCCGCCGGTCCGTCGATGGCCACGACCAGATTGCGTCCCTTCTGCATGATGGCCTGCACCTTGAACTTCCCGGTGAGGGCTGGCAACGGATTTTCCATGGGGCCCATCTTCTCCCCCTTCTCGCCGCATTCCGCCAGAGCTTCTTCCTCCTTGAGAAAATTTTTATAAAATCTAGAATTACGGAAATCTATTCATGCCCTGCCCTGCCAGCGCCCCTCCTGAGACTGCCGCGCACCGCAATCGCTCTCTCCGGCTTGCCGTGATCACCTCCCTGGTTTCCAAGGCGGGGACCATCGTGCTGCGTCTTGTCTCCATTCCCATTGCCGTTCGTTTGTTGGGGATGGAGATGTTCGGGGTCTACACGGCCATCACCATGGCAGTGGGCATGATCGACATGCTCCACATCGGCATCGGTCCCGCCCTGACAAAAGCCTTGGCCCAGGCGGTCGCCCGCGGCGATCGGAACCAGGAGCGAACCGTATTCGCCACCAGCATCCTCCTCAGCCTGGGCCTGACCTTGCTGGCGGCGTCGACAGCTGCCCTCTTGCTCTTTCAGGTCCCCATCCCGGACCTCTTCGGAGCGGAATTCGCGCCGGTCCAGGACAGCATGTTCCGCGCGGCCCTGCTGGGACTGCTCATCCTGCAGGTGGAAATGATGTGCATCCCCTTCGAGATGGGGCGCGACGGGTACCAGGAGACCCGCTACACCAATGCCTGGGGAGCGGCGGGCAATCTGCTCGGGGCCCTGCTGCTGCTCGGCGGCATCTGGTTCTTTCCGACGATCGAGTTCCTCCTGATTGCAGTGAACGGGACCATCGCCCTGGCAAAGCTGGGCAACACCTGTCACCTCCTCATCCAGCGACCCTACCTCTTCCCCCGCTTCTCGCTCTTTCGCAAGGCCTTGGTGCCCCAATTGGTCAGGGATGGACTCCTTTTTTCGATCACCTACATTTTCGCGGCCGCCGTGGAATACAATTTGATGGCCTATCTCATCGGGCGAAGAATTGGACCGGAGGCCGTCGGCGTCTGGAACGTGATGGTGACCCTGCACTTCTCCCTGACAGGACTGATCGTCATGGTCACCAAGCCCTATTGGCCCGCCCTCATGGATGCCCACGAGCGGGGTGACTCGACCTGGATTGCCCAAAGCTCCCAACGCCTTCGCCTCGGCGGTCTGGGATTTGCGCTGCTCGCCAGCCTGGGTTTGTTCGTTCTGGGGCCCTGGGTCCTGACCCTGTGGGCCGGAGACGAGCTTTACACGACCGTCCCGGAGCGCTTTCGCCTGGACCGTCCCGCCCTGCTCGCCTTTGCCGCCTATTTCGTGATGCATGTCTGGAGGCACATCCACCAGACCCTCGCCTTGGGACTGGGACGCATCATTCCGGTCGCCCGGGCGGTGGTGGTCGAGGGGCTTCTCCTCCTGAGCCTGGCCTCCCTTGTTCTCTACCGGGGAGGAGGGGCTGGTTCGCTCTACCTCGTCATGGCGCTCGCCATCGCTTCGGTCACGGGCTGGCTCTTTCCCCTCTATTTCCGGCGGGGTCGTCATCACCCCGGGAGTCCACCGTCCGGGGAGGACCACGCGCGCCGATCCCTTACACAAAAGGGGCAAAGGCCTCCGGCAGCGGAGCTTCAAAGTGAAGCACTTCATCCCTGAGCGGATGGCGAAAGGCCAGGTGCCAGGCGTGAAGCATGAGCCGCCCGGTCCGGGTGCGTTGCCGTGAAACTTGGGCGTAAATGGTATCGCCAAGGATGGGACAGCGCAGCAGCTCCTTCAAGTGGACCCGGATCTGGTGGGTGCGCCCCGTATGGATCACGCAGGACAAGAGGGCCCATTCTCCCCTCTCCTGTCGACGCCGCACCTGAAAATCGGTAATGGCCTCCTTTCCGGCGGGCGGGGGCAGAACCGCCATCTTCTGGCGATTCACGGGATGTCGGCCGATCCGGCTCTCCAGGGTGCCCTCCTCTGCCTCCGGACAGCCCTCGGTGACCGCCAAATACTCCTTGTGGGTGCTGCGGCCAGAGAATTGGGCGACGAGCGAATGATAGGCGGCCTCGCTCTTGGCGGCCACCAGGCAGCCCGAGGTCTCCTTGTCGAGGCGATGAACAATTCCGGGGCGATCCTCTCCGGCCAAGGCACAGAGTCGTCCCGCGCAATGGTGGAGCAAGGCATTGACGAGTGTCCCATCGGGATTGCCGGCGGCCGGGTGAACGACCAGCCCGGCGGGTTTGTCCACGACGATGAGGTCCTCGTCCTCGTAGAGAATGGACAAGGCCATGGCCTCCGGACGCAGCTCCGCGGGCCGCTCCGCCTCGATCTGCACCTGGATCACATCCCCTCGGGAGACGGCTTGGCTAGGCTTAGCCACACGGCCATTGAGCGTGGCGGCCCCGGTCTTGATCAGGGCCTGAACCGCCCCTCGGGAGCGCTCGCATCCCGCCGCAGCCAGGGCGCCCGACAAATAACGGTCAAAGCGCTCCCCGCTGGCCTCTAATCCGGCCGAAAACTGAAAGGGGGTCGATTCTGAACTCGCCGCATCCATGGGTCTCAGTGCAACCAGGGGGTGAAGAGGGGCCGTTCGGCCCCTGCAGTCAGGGAGCCGACGAGAGGCCAATCGGTGAAGTCCCGATCCTGACTCAGTGGCACGAGTTCCAATTCCAGTTCGTGTCCGATCGGCTGGGTCGCCCCCCAAACCAATTTCTGGGCAAAGACCAAGCCCTGCACGACCTGGATGCGTTCGTGAGGATAGTCGCCCTGTAGGACGTCGAGAACGCGGTACTCATAAAGACCGAGGGCTCGGGGCGTGGTCACCTGGCTGGCCAACTCGAGGCTGGGTTTGGCCTCGAGTCGCAGCCGCAAGCGTACGGGGACAACCCGAGCCTCCGCCGGCTCCGGAACGAGTTCGACTGGGGGAGGCGGCGCGTTCCCCTTTAAAGGGATCGGAGCAGGATCCGCGCCCACAGCCACCGGCGGCGCCTCTCCCAGGGGCGGGGCGTCCTTCGCCGAGAACGCTGCTTCGCGCGGTCGAGGGCGATCCCGGGGCAAGGCGTGCTGGAGGTGGGCAAGCACTCCTTCTGCCCATTGCCGCGCCTCACCTGGCGGATAGTGGATCCCATCCATTGCGGGATAGTCCCCGGGATACTGGGTCACCTCCAGGCTTTCATAGCATGTGCCCCCCCACTCGCCCACCACTTCCTTCATCAGGGTGGCCAATTGCGTCTGCAAGGCCTCCTCGTAGCGCGCCTCATGGGACCGCGGGGGCAGGATCCAGTAGCCCGTGGCTCCACTCTCCGCAATCTGTCGACACATCTCGCTAAGCTGACCTCGGATGCGGGCCAGGGTGCGCTCGGGCGTCTCTCGCTTGGTCCGAAGCAAGGCATATAGCTGCCCCCCTGTCTGGACGATGACCACCTGCGGGCGATCCTGTTTGAGGAGAGATTTCAGCTGAGGGCTGTCCGGCCACTGCTCGTGTCGCTGCTCGTGCGCGTCAGTCTTCTCCCAATAAGCGCCGGCCCCATTCCGTGGAGCGGCCCCCTCCAGCCAGGTGTAGGGGCTGCTTCCACTAGCGACGATCCAGTGCAGCTGGTGACCGGCCTCTCGCAAGCGCTGGTCGAGCCTCTCCCCAAAGGCGCCCAAGCTGTGCGAATCCCCCAAGTAGAGGAGGCGGAGCCCTCTGCCACTTGGCTCCTGACCATGGGATCCGACCAGGATGAGCCAGCCAAGGGCCAGGGCCATCCAGATGGGCCGAGTGGAATCAGTCCTCATGTTCCTGATGCTGACACAGGCGAGGCGTACTTCCAACCCAGAATCCCGGGGAGCCTCGCCTGGACCTCCGCCCCAGTTCATCCCCGGCGACAGCGCGCCAGCCGGCTTCCATTACAACTCCAGTCCAGCGGCGCAGAGTTTCTGGAAGTCTTCCCACTCTAAGGTCACTGCATGGTCGGCTTCGCGGATGAATTTCATCGTCGCGACGGCCACTTGCTGCCGGGCCGCGGTCAGGGTGCGGCTGATGCGCGTTTGGTCGCATTGCCACATGCGGGCGATGACGGCCTGGCTGATGCCGTGCAAGTAGGAAAGCTTCAGCATCAGCAAGACATCCGGCTCCAATGAGTCGAAGGCATGCCGAATGGCCCGCCCCATGAGCTCGGCCAGGTCGCCGTCGAGCAATCTCTCTCCCTCTTCGGAACCCGCCACCCGGTCGAAGGGATCGACGCCCTTCTCCGCATCGTCATCGTAGCTGGGGAGCTCGCCGCGGAACTTGTCACGGCGCTTGAGATCGAGCCAGCGATTCCAGGTCGTGCGAATCATCCAGGTGGACAGTGAGGCCCGACCTTCGAATTTCTCCAACAAGGGGCGCGTCTGTCCGTTCTTCCCGGCACCGAAACACTCGGCAATGATGTCCGCCACCAGGTCTTCCGCCTGCACCCGATCCACGCCGCGGGACATCAGGACGCGCTCTAACAAGGGCCGATAGGTGTCCTGGAACTGGCGGACCGCGACGGCGTCGCCGCTGATCGCGCGATCCACGAGCTCGAGATCTTCCGCATGCTTGAGCGGTTTGACTTCCGAATGGGGGCCGTTCGACATCGGCTTATCCAACCATGCCGCAAGACAATGTTCAACTCTGGAATGGAGGCAGGCCCCCGATGCTTCCTGCCTCTGAGCACCGCCCTCAGCCTCCCTGAACAGGAGGCATCAGGGCGATTTCGTCCCCTGGGGAGAGCGCCGTCTCCGGCCCCGCGAATTCCTGGTTCACCGCGAGTAGGAGGCGCCCCTCCCAGTCCGACAAGGCAGGATAATCGGACATGAGGCGATTCAGGACCTCGTCGAGCCGGTCCCCCGGGCGGAACTCCACCTCCCTCTGGTCGGTGCCCGCCAGGTCTCTCAGCACCGAAAAGAAGAGCACCCGGACCTTCATGACGCCTCCCCGATCCAACTGGATTTCAACACCCCAATCATCGGCAGATTGCGATATTCCCCTTGATAATCCAGGCCATAGCCGACGACAAATTCATCCTCGATCTCAAACCCGTGGTAATCGGCCTCGACTGGAACGACCCGCTCGACCCGCTTCTTCAACAACACCGCCGATCGCAGGGATCGGGGACGGCATTCCTTCATGAGCCGCTCCTGAACGGCCGCCAGAGTGCGCCCGGAATCGAGAATGTCATCGAGGAGCAAGACGTCTCGCCCCTCCACCCGTGGCAGCCGTGCGGAGGCGAAATCGACGCTGCCGGAACTACTCGTGCCTCCGTGGTAGCTCGCCACGGCGATGGAATCCACCTGCAGAGGCAGCCGAATCTCCCGAATCAGGTCCGCGAGAAAGAGGATGCCGCCCTGCAACACCGCTACGATGGCCAAATCGCGCTCTTGATAGTCGGCAGTAATCTGTGCCCCCATCTCGGCAATGCGCTGGCGAATCTGTCCTTGGTCGAAAAGGATGCGCTCGAGCCTACATTCCATGTCCTTGCCAGTCACGGCGGCAAGGGACATCGCCCCCGTCCTTCCGGCAACCGGAATCTTTTGACGTCGCGGCAGCTTCGGCTTTCGTAATTCCTCCAAAGCCATGACAGCCCCCTCTCCTGAGTCCGTCGCCGCAATGCGACGCGACTACCACTTCCCTCCCTTGCGCCGGGCGGATTTGGCCGCCTCTCCCGCCAGCCAGTTCGCCCGTTGGTTCAAGGAGGCCCGGGCCTCGGATGTGCCCGAGCCCAATGCCTTTGTTCTGGCCACCATCGGCCTTGATGGGATGCCCAATGCCCGCACCGTCCTGATGAAGGGCTTCGGCGAGGAAGGCCTGACTTTCTTCACCAACTATCAGAGCCAGAAGGGACGGGAACTCGAGGCCCATCCGCTGGCCGCCGCCTCCTTCCTTTGGAAGGAACTGGCCCGCCAAGTCCAAGTGCGAGGTCGCATAGAGAAAACCACGCGCGAGGAGTCCCGTGACTATTTCTCTGCCCGTCCCTACGAGAGTCGCATTGGTGCCTGGGCCTCATGCCAGAGCGAAGTCATTCCCGACCGCGACTGGCTGGAGCAACGGGCCGAGAGCTTCCGCAAAAAGTATCCGGACACGGGCAGTCCCGATGCCGTCCCCCTGCCGGACTTCTGGGGGGGATACCGACTTGTTCCGGAGAGCGTGGAATTCTGGCAGGGGCAACCCGGACGCCTGCACGACCGTCTCATTTACCGCAAGAACGGCGGGCAATGGGACCTTGTCAGGCTGAGTCCCTGAGGACTGGGCCATCGGCGGCGGGCACGTCCTTCCCCTTGAGGCAGTGTGCCAGAACCTCCTGGGCGGCGGCTGGCGGATCGAGAAGGCCCGAGATCCTGAGGAGCTCCCCCTCCCCATCGCCGGGGGGCTCAAATTCCGCCTGCAGGCGTGTATAGACGGCCGCATCCGCATCGCTGGCCGAAGAGGCGGAGAGCCCCCGAAGCCTCAATCGCTCCAAGGCCGTCCCCTCGTCCAGCTCCACCCAGACGGTCAGACATCGAATCCCGACTGCCGCCGCCTGACGGCGGAAGTGTTCCCTCAGGGCGCGGGAACGGAAATTCGCATCCAGCACGACCATCTTCCCCGCCCGATTCAACTGAACCGCGCGCCGCAACATCTCCTCGTAGGTGCGCTGGCTGTAGGACTCCTCGTAATAGGAGGCCGGCAGCTTCTCCTGGGGATCGACCCCAGCGAGCTCCTTCCGAAGACGATCGCTGGAAAGCAAGGCCCAAGTGCCGCCGGAACTGTCCACCAGCTCGGAGGCCAGCACCGACTTGCCAGAGGCGGGCAACCCACACAGGAGAAGCCAGTGCGGCGGCTCCTCCACCGCGCTGGCCGCGGCCAGGCGCAGGTAACGACGGGCCATTGCCGCGGAAGCTTGCCGCTCGGCCTCGGCGATCTCCCCCGCTGCTGCGGCGATGGCCGAGACATTGGCCCGCACCATGGCCCGATAGCGCAAGAGGGGGCCGATGACCTCGGACAGGGTCTCGTCACCGCTTTCCTCCAGAACGGTCTGGAGATAAAGGTCCGCCCATTCCGGATGCCCTCGATAGCGAAGGTCCATGACCAGGAAGGCGTGTTCCGCGGCCACGTCGATCCAGCGGAGCCCGGGATCGAATTCGATGCAATCGTAGATCACTGGCTCGTCAAGGAGGCAAATGTTGCGGGCGTGCAGGTCCCCATGACCGTCCACCACCAGTCCCTTTGCCGCCCGCTCCCACAAGAGCGGCAGAATCCTGTCGAATTCCCATTGCGTGTGCCGCTCCAGGGCCCCGTGCAGCGCCCTGGGCAGCTTCCCTCGCGTGTCCACAAAATTGGCCAGGGCAAATTCCCTCAGCCGGTCCGGAGCCCCCCAGTCTACCCCGTCCTCGCGCTTGGGCGCCTCCCGGTGAAAGGCCATCATGCGGCGGGCAATGGCCACAATTTGCTCGCCCCTCACGGCATTCTCCTCCAGCAGGACATCCAGCATGCGCTCCTGAGGAAGCCGCTTCATCTTCACCGCATAGTCGATCACTTTCCCGGGATCGGCTTCGGACAGGCCGACGAATCCCTGGGGCGTCCAGGCGACGACATTGACATAAATCTCCGGACAAAGACGCCGGTTCAGTCGCAGCTCCTCTTCACAGGCGGCCCGTCGCAAGCAAAGCGTGGAGAAGTCGGCAAAGGGCAGGCGGATCGACTTCTTGAACTTGTAGGCCCAGTCCCCGACCAGCACGATCACGGAGAGGTGGGTTTGCAGCAAAACGATCTCCGCAGGCTGCTCCGGATAGAGCTCAGGGTTGCGGAGTGAATCGATCTGTGAACCTTCCATGCCCCTCTGAACGGCGGAATTGACGCAGGACCTGCCGGATGCCGACACTTAGGCTAGCATGGGGAACGCGTATCAGCCCCTCTTTTTTGTTGTCCGCGAGTCCTGCGTTGAGGAATCTGAATTCTTCCACCCCTCCCATGAAGAAGACGCTGCTTTGCCTGACACTTCCACTGCTGTGCCTCTCCCCGAGCCTGCCCGCCCAAGAGGAGACCAAGGTGCGCACGGAACTGGACGTCCCCTATCTCGGCCCCGACCGCGCCGAGAAGGCCGATCTCTATCTCCCCGCCTCGAGCTCGGCGGAGCAACGCTATCCGGCGGTGATCATCATCCACGGCGGGGGCTGGACTAGCGGCGACAAGCGGGCCGCCCGGGAAATCCAGATCGGCACCACCCTTGCAGCCAATGGCTATGTGGGCATGAGCATCAACTACCTGCTGGCCGAGGCCGGAGGCAGCCTGCCGACCTGGCCCCAGAACCTGCACGACTGCAAGCGGGCGGTGCGATGGCTCCGGGAGAACGCCGACCGCTGGCAGGTGGATCCGGAGCGCATCGGCGCCATTGGCGGGTCCGCGGGGGGCCACCTCGCCGCAATGCTCGCCCTGACCGGACCTGACTGGGACCCGCCGGGCGAAGGAAGCACCCAGATTCGTTGTGCCGTGGATCTCTACGGACCGGTTTTGTGGTTCGAGCAAAGGGATCTGAGCATGTTCCGCAAAACGAGAGCGGAAGCGCCGGAGCTCTACCGCGAGGCCTCTCCCTTGACCCATGTGGATTCCAAGGATCCGCCCATCCTGATCATTCACGGCACCGCCGACAAGACCGTCGCCGTGGACGATTCCGAGGCTCTCGCCGCCGCCCTGGCCAAGGCGGGAGTCGAGCACGACCTGGTCATCGTCCCGGAAGCGCCCCACAGTTTTCATCTGCAGCCCAAACAGCAGGACCTTCGCCCCTTGGTGCTCCGCTTTTTCGACAAACACCTCAAGGCCACCTCGCCCTGAACCGGTGTGAGAGATCTCGAGCGTCCCCGATGGGCGCCGTAGGCCACGGGCAGCGATTGGACATGAGCCCATCCGCCTCCCCGATCCCCCCAGAATCCTCTTCGGGCTTGCCTCCCGGGCATGCCCGATTCCTGCTGGTCCTGGGGATCAGCTTTGCCTTGGTCACGCTGCGTTCCGGCATCGGGGCCCACCAGCTCAAGGACTGGTGGATGGAGCACATTGCCGTTGCCGCGGGACTCTCGCTCTTGGGGATCACGGCGCGATGGTTCGTCTTCTCGAAGACCTCCTACCTGCTCTTCTTTGGCTTTCTCTGCCTCCACGCCCTGGGCGCCCATTACACCTACTCTGAGGTTCCCTACCGGGAATGGTGGGCCCAGCTCACCGGCCAGTCCATGCCCCGCCTCGGCGAGGACGACCGCAATCACTTCGATCGCCTCGTCCATTTCCTCTACGGCCTGCTTTGTGCCCGTCCCATGCGCGAAGCCTTTTACTTCGCCATGCGTCCCCGTCGCGATTTCTGGAGCCATCTCGTCGTCATCAGCTTCCTTGCGGCAACCTCCCTCCTCTATGAATTCGCCGAATGGGGGGCCGCCCTTTATTACGGGGGCGAGGCGGGCATGGCCTTTCTCGGGATCCAGGGGGATGTCTGGGATGCCCACAAGGACATGCTACTTGCCACCACGGGGGCCCTGCTTTCTTGCCTGGGCATGGCCCTCCGAGCCTGCCTCAGCAAACGGGACGCTGCCCGAGGCTGGGGAGAGAGGCAACGTGATCTGGCCGATGCCCGGTCTTCTTCCCCCTGACTGCTGGGGCGGATTTCCGTCGCGGGGCGGACTTGCGTCCTCTTCCGGAGTCCGCAAAATGGCCCTATGACGAAGTCCCTGCCTCTTCTTCCATTCGTCCTCGTCCTCTCAGGCTTCGTGCCCGGGACTGGCGCTCAGGAAAGCGCCCCCACAGCGGCCCTGGTCGAGAAGCGCCGCTATCCTGCCGCGGAGGCTTTCCAGGGAGTCGCGGTCGACGCCGAACACTTCTACGCCATTACGAATCGCGCGATCGGCAAGTATCGAAAGGACACGGGAGCCCGCGTGGCCTGCTGGGAAGGCGACAGCCAAGGGCCGGTGCAGCACCTCAACTCGGGGATAGTTCACGAGGGAAAGCTCTTCGTCGCCCACTCCAACTTTCCGAAAATGCCCGAGGAGAGCTCGCTGGAGGTCTGGGAGGTGGACCGCCTGCGTTTCTTGGAGCGCCACGTCTTTCCCTCGCCGCCGGGGTCGCTCACCTGGATTGTTCCCGAGGGCGAAGGCTGGTTGGCCTGCTTTGCCCATTACCGCAAGACCAGTGATCCTGCCAAGACGCGGCTGCTGCGCTACGATGGGGAATGGAAAGTGCAGGCCAGTTGGGCCTTTCCCACGGCGCTGGTGGAGCGTTTCGGCAATGCCAGCAGTTCGGGCGGAGCCTTGGGACCCGATGGCAAGCTTTACATCACAGGACACGATGCCCGTGAGGTCTACGTCCTGCGGCTCCCCGAAGGGCCAGATGGCCAGCTCGTCTGGGAGGCCACCCTCGCCATTGCCACAGCCGGGCAGGCCTTTGCCTGGGATCCCAGCAATCCCAGGCTGCTCTATTCCATCGAGCGCAAGACTCGGGAGGTGGTTGTCTCGGAGCTGACACCGCTCTCCCCGAAGTAAACCGCCGTCGCGGGGCGCCCTAACGGGTCGACTCCACCTTCGCCGCCGCCGGCTCGGGGTATTCGAAGGTGCGATTCTCGAAATTGCGGATGAGCGTGCGCTCCGCGGTCCGCTGCAGCACATACTCCGGATTGATCGGAACCTTGCCCCCACCCCCCGGGGCATCGATGACATACTGCGGCACGGCATATCCGGTGGTGTGGCCGCGCAGGCCCTCTATCAGGGCGATGCCCTTCTCCACTGGCACCTCGAGATGCGAGGAGCCCTGAATCAGATCCAGCTGATAGAGATAGTAGGGCCGCACCCGGCACATGAGGAGCTTGTGAACCAGCGTCTTCATGACCTCCAGGTCATCGTTCACTCCCCGCAGGAGGACGCTCTGGTTGCCCAGGGGGATGCCCGCATCGGCAAGCCGCTCCAAGGCCGCCTTGGTCTCGATGGTGAGCTCTCGCGGATGATTCACGTGAACGCTCATGAAGAGCGGATGAAACTTCCTGAGCATCTCACAGAGCTGAGGTGTGATGCGCTGCGGCAGGAAAATGGGCACCCGGGAGCCGATGCGGAGGAACTCGATGTGGGGTATGCGGCGAAGCCTCTCCAAAATCCGCTCGAGCTTGGCATCGGAAAAGAGCAAGGGATCGCCTCCGGAAAGCAGCACATCCCTCACTTCCTTGTGCTCTTCCAGGTAACGAAAGGCAGCCTCAAAGTCCGTCTCCAACTCCTGCTCGCCAGCGCCACTGACCACGCGACTGCGGGTGCAGTATCGGCAGTAGGAGGCACAGCGGTCCGTGACGAGGAACAAGACGCGATCGGGATAGCGGTGCACCAATCCCGGCACGGGCATATGGGCATCTTCGCCGCAGGGATCCGCCATCTCGTAGGGCGAGACTAGACTTTCCTCCATGCGTGGAATGACCTGTCGACGGATCGGGCAATTGGGGTCCTCCCGGTCAATCAGGTTGAAAAAGTGGGGAGTCACGGCCAGCGCCAGCTTGCTTCCGGAGAGGAGCACCCCACTGCGCTCCTCTTCGCTGAGCACGAGGTGCTCCTCGAGCTGACGCAACGAGGTGATCCGGTTCTTGAGCTGCCAGAGATGGCTGTTCCAATCTTCCGAAGGGATCGCCTGCCCGGCCCAATAGCCGGGGGCGTGACTGCGAAAGGTCTTCTCCAGGTCGGATTCGCGAGGATGGTGCATGTAGGGTAAGCGGAGGGCCGCCGCATCGGTGGATGCCGATTGGTGGGACGGAGGGAGAATCCGATCCTTACTTGGAATTGTGAAAAGAATACGAACCGGGCGCAGGAAAGTCAACGAAGGCGTTTTTCTCACAAAAGACGTGATTATCCTGTGGGAGTTGTTGAAGATGGGAAGAGATCACGACTTGGTCCATCCCCTCCCTTGACCGCCTCGCGACCTCCGTTAAGCTCTCCCACAGACGTCTTATCCCCGTGAGCGACTCCCTCAAAATCCTACGCCGACTTTCCAAGCCCCACTGGTTCGACATTCTCGAGCTGATCAAGTGTTCGCCTGGGGGGCGTTCTGTCGGTGAACTGGCCGAGGCCCTGGGGATGAGCTACATGGGAATCAAGAAGCATTGCCTGGCCATGCAAAAGCTGGGCTGGCTGGAAACCTGGCGCAACCCCAAGGTCGTGGGGAGGCCCGAGAAGCTCTATCGGATCACCGACAAGGTGGCCCCGCTCTTTCCGGGGATTGGCAACGATGTCTGTCTCGCCATCCTCGAGGTGGCCGCCCAGTTGGAAAGCAACGCGGCGGAAAAGATCCTCCTGGCCTTTTTTCGCGGACAAGTCGAGAAACTCAGTTCCTCGGTCAGCGGCGATACTCTGCAGGCCCGGGCGGAGGCCTTGGCCAAAGCCCGCATGGCGGCCGGCTATTACTCCCGGTGTGCACACTCGGAGCAGGAGGGGATCTACATCGAGGAGTGGCACAATCCGCTTCAACCCCTCTTCGACCGCTATCCCACCTTGGAGCGGATGGAGATCCAGATGTTTGAACGCCTTCTCGGAACGCGTGTCGAACGCTCCGTCAATCGGGTGGCCGCCCTGGCAAGATACCGGTTTGACATCCTGCCGCGCTAAGTGCGAATCTCCCCGATGGGTAAGTACGTCGACGAAAACGTTTTGGTCATTTCCCGCGAGTTGTTTGACCGGCTCGGGGCCTTTGAAGGGATCAACTTTGAGACAGATCGCTATCTATCTCATTTGCTTAACCCCGCAAACAACTACTTCCTTCGTCGCGACCTCGCCGAGGACGACCCCTCGCATAAACAAATTATCCCCTATGCCATTTTCCAACACGGGGATCGCTATCTGCATTATGTTCGCGGTGGCAAGGGTGGGGAAAAGCGCCTTCTCGCCAAGGGATCCATTGGCATTGGGGGGCATATCAACGACCACGATCAAGCGGCAGCCTCCCTTGACAAGGACACGTATACGGTTGGCGTCGAAAGAGAAATAGAAGAAGAGCTGCACCTCACGGGTGGACATTCCCAGCAGATCCTCGCCTTGATCAATGACGACTCCAACGAGGTTGGCCGCGTTCATCTGGGGATCGTTCATCTCTTCACCCTGGAAAGTGACCAAGTGCACGCGGCCGAGGCTAGTATCGAAAATCTGAGCTTCCTGACGCTCGCTGAATTGACGGCGCGTCGGGATCAACTGGAAACCTGGTCCCGCATTTGCCTGGACGGCTTGCTGCAGCGCTCGCGCTGAGAATGAAGCAGGTTGGCTAGTCCATACCCCAGCCCCAGGCCATATCCCAGTCCCCAGGCAAAGCGCGCCATCATCATGATGGTTTCGCGCGGCAGGGTGAATGGCACTCCCCAGGCTCCGCGCCCCTGCAGGGAATCATAGGCAAAACCTCCGGCGTAATATCCCAAAGTATGCCAAAGAAAAACCTGGGAGGTGGCGCTGATCCAAACCGCCCCCGCGCCGGAATCCTGCCGATTCTGGAGGATTCTTACAAACGGGAGCAAGCCCAAAAAGGATCCCAAAACCTCTCCAAAGGTATTCCGAAAAGTAAACCAAGAAATTGACCAGAGTAAAGCATAGAGCGCGAAACCGATAGCAAAACGAACGCAGAGCCGGGCAGCTCCATGGATAGGAACTCCGGCCGCCGGGAGCAGCGCCAATCCTCCTCCCACAAGGAATACCAGGGCGCAGAGAGAATAAAGTTGCCCCTCGGAATGGTACCACGCACTACCCAGCGCCCACACGGCAAATGCCAGCAAGGCCACTAGGGTGAAGAGTATGGTGGCAATCAGTCGAGACATTCCGATCTGGCTCCCCGAGAATGAAGCTTCGTTCATTCAAATAGTTATCAAAGCGCTTTACTTTTAAAAGTGAAAAGGTAATTTTCTCTTCACTGAGGGGGGACAACCTAATAGAAAAAACCAAATGGGTAGATACAATCAGGAAACCAAGGATGAAGTCATCGCCTTCATCCAACAATACAACGAGGAAAACGGCCGTGGCGGACAGTCGGCGGCCGTGAAGAAGTGGAATCTCAACCCCGTCACCGTCAAGTCTTGGCTGGCAAAGGCCGGCGTCGAAACCCCGGGCCGCGGCGGTCGCAAGAAAGCCAAGGCAGGTCGCCCCAAGAAGGTCGCTCGCAAGGCCCGCGCGGCTTCCCCCCGCAAGTCTGTGGCAGCCCCGGCTGCGGGTGATTTGGAGACGATCCTCAACCGCATGGTTGCCGTTCGCCAACAAATTGCCGATCTCGAGAAGGAGTACGCCCAACTGAAGGCGCTCCTCTGATCTCAGAACCCGACCGTTTTGGAAAAGCCGCGACGGGTTCCCCGCCGCGGCTTTTTTTTGCGCAGTGCCCTGTTGCCCTCCACCTGCGGCTACCCCTTCCCTCCTCATGCAATCCCGCTTTGTCCGCCTCCTGGTGATTCTCTTTCTGTTTTCTCCCCTATCCGACATGCCGGCCGCGGAGGCCTGGGTGGTGGCGGATCAAATCAGCGGCGAGGTGCTCGATGCCCATCACCAAGAGGAGGCCAGACAGGTCGCCAGCCTCGTCAAAATGGCCTCGGTCCTCGTGGCTCTGGAATGGATCGAGGCACATTCTATTGACCCGCAAGCCCGTTTCCTGACAATACCCAAGGCCGCCCTCCGCGGTGGAGCCAACCCGATGCAGTTGAGTGCTGGCGATCTCCTGACAATCGATACGGCTCTCTACGCGGCCATGATGGCCTCTGACAACGTCTCTATCTACGCTCTGGCCGAACAGTTCGGCAAAGAGATGCCGGGGACTGAGGAGCCGGGTGTCGCGCGCTTTGTCAGTCAGATGAACGCCCTGGCCAAGCGGCTGGACATGGGACACACCCGCTTCGTCAATCCCCACGGATTGGATGAAGGGAACGATTTCGGAGTCTCCACGGCCGCCGACATCGCCCGCCTGGCCATTCATGCCCACGACCGCGCGGACTTTTCCCGCTATGCCTCCGAAAAGGAGCGTCTCGTCCGCTTTACTCGTCAAGGCCGCGAGCAAGAGGTTCGCCTCGTCAACACCAATGAACTGCTCGGATCCCGAGGCATTGATGGAACCAAGACAGGAACGACGCGGCGCGCCGGTCCCTGTCTGGTCGTCACCGCCGCTCGGGACCTCCCTCGCGGAGAGGGACAGGAGACCCGACGCCTCGTGGTGGTGCTGCTCAACTCCCCCGATCGTTTCCGCGAAGCGGTGCTGATGCTCGACCAAGCCTGGAAGCGACTTGCCCAGCCCCAGGCTGCAGCGGAAGCCACAGGTCGTCCCAATCAGCGCTTGCGAAAAACCGTGGATTAGGCCTCAGTTTCGCGCCATGAGGATCGGACTACTCAACGGGGGGGGCGACTGCCCCGGCTTGAACGCTGTCACCCACGGCGTCGTGGGGGCGGCGACTCGCCTTGGTTGGGAAGTCCTCGGTTTTCGTGACGGTTACGAGGGGCTTCTCTCCCCCGGAGAATACAAAGTGCTCCAGGTCGAAAAGACGGAGGGCATTCTCAAGCTCGGGGGCTCCATCCTCGGGACCTCCAACCGTGGCCATTTTGCCGGCAAGGTCGGAGAGGGGGGCGTTCGACGCATCCCGACGGAGTACATGCAGGATGCCTTTCACACCCTGCGTCGCCTCGGGGTATCCGCCCTGATCTGCGTGGGGGGCGATGGCAGCCTGACTACGGCGCAGCAATTTCATGAAGAGGGTTTCCCCATCGTCGGGGTCCCTAAGACCATCGACAACGACCTCGGGGCCACTGCCATGACCTTCGGCTTCGACTCCGCGATACAGGTCGTCACGGATTCCCTCGACCGGCTCCACACCACCGCGGAGAGCCATAGCCGCGTCATGATTCTGGAGGTCATGGGTCGGCACGCGGGCTGGATTGCCCTCTACGGGGGGATCGCAGGCGGGGCCAGTGTCATTCTCATCCCCGAAATCCCCTTCACCTACGAGAAGGTGGCCGAAGCCATCCTCGAACGCGAGCGCCGCGGCTTTCGAAGCTCACTCGTCGTTGTCGCCGAAGGAGCCAAACCCGTCGGTGGAGATTTGGTGGTCGAAGATGCCAACAGTGCTGGCGAGATTCGTCTCGGCGGCATCGGTGACATCGTCGCCAAGCGCATTTCAGAACTGACGGACAAGGAGACGCGTTGCACGCGGTTGGGCCATATCCAGCGCGGCGGCAGCCCCACCTGTCTGGATCGCGTGCTGGGCCTGCGCTTTGGCGTGAAGGCTGTGAACTTGATCCAGGAAAAGCGCTTCGGACGCATGGTGAGCTACCAGCAATACCATGTCGGCTCTGTGACGATCGAGGAGGCGGTGCGAAAGCTGAATCTCGTCGAACCCGATGGAGAAATCGTCGAAGCGGCTCGCGCCGCTGGCATCCACTTCGGTGATTGAACTTTTCGTGAAGATTTTGTCTCCGGCCCCCGTATTTCCCGTATTCTCACTCCCCCGCCTAACATGGATGCCCTTTTAGACCTGCTGCAACAAGATGCCCGTCTCACCACCGCCCAACTGGCGGAACGCCTCGGTCGAGGCGAAAGCGAGATCGTGGCCCTGATCGACGAGCTCAAGGAGAAGGGGGCGATCCTGGGTTACCACGCCGTCATCGATCCCGAGAAGGCCGGACAACGTCATGTTTCAGCCCTGATCGAGGTCAAGCTACGCCCGGAACGAGCTGGGGGCTTCGACCGCCTCGCCCAGCGCATCGCCCGCTTCGATCAGGTGCGGAGCTGCTACCTCATGAGCGGTGGATACGACCTCGCGGTCTTCGTCGAGGGCGAGGACCTGCGCGAGGTGGCTCGCTTCGTCAGCGAGCGGCTCAGCACCCTCGATGGCGTGCTGTCCACGGCGACCCATTTTCAGCTCAAAGTCTACAAGCAAAGCGGATTCGCCGCCGGTGCCGCCCCCGACGACGAGCGTCTCGCCGTCACTCCCTAATCCTTTTCGGGCCGTGTCGGCCCCTGCTTGAGACGAGTCGGGGGCAGGCGATGCGACCCCTGACCTCCAAGAAACCTGCCTCCATGAAACCTCTGCAAGAGCGCATCGCAAAACAGGTGCGTAGCATTCCCCGATCCGGCATCCGCGACTTCTTTGAATTGGTCGTGGGCCGGGACGATGTCATTTCCCTCGGCGTCGGCGAGCCCGACTTCGCCACGCCCTGGCATATTCGCGAGGCCGCCATCTTTTCCCTCGAAAAAGGACAGACGAGCTACACCTCCAATCTGGGGCTCCTCACCCTACGTCAGGAGATCGCCAAGTATGTCGAAAATCTCTTCAAGGTCTCCTATGACCCGGCCAGCGAAATCCTCGTGACGGTGGGCGTGTCCGAAGCCCTCGATCTCGTCTGCCGGGCCCTGCTTGAACCCGGGGAC
Organism: uncultured Akkermansia sp.; assembly: GCA_964552315.1. Lineage (GTDB taxonomy): Bacteria > Verrucomicrobiota > Verrucomicrobiia > Verrucomicrobiales > DEV007 > Arctic95D-9. The sequence goes on from CAZKGI010000002.1 coordinate 105,741, forward strand.
GAAGCCATCTATCACGAACCCTGCTACGTCAGCTACAGTCCGAGCATCACCTTGGCCTATGGCAAGCCCGTCGCGGTGCAAACCCGTGTCGAGGACAACTTTGCCCTGCGGGCCGAGGATGTGGAAGCCGCCATCACTGATCGGACGCGCCTCCTCGTGCTCAATTTCCCGACCAATCCCACCGGAGCCGTGGAGCCCCTCGACGAGTTGGAAAAGATCGCGGCCTTGGCGGTCAAGCACGACCTCATCGTCGTCTCCGACGAGATTTATTGCGAGTTGCTCTACGGCGGCGAGGACGGCATGCAGCCAGGTGAGCATGTCTCCATCGCCAGCCTCCCCGGCATGCAAGAGCGCACCGTCCTGTTGCATGGCTTTTCCAAGGCCTTCGCAATGACCGGATTTCGGCTCGGCTATGCCTGTGCGCCGTCGGTGCTCACCGAGGCCATGATGAAGATCCACCAATATTCGATGCTCTGTGCCCCGATCATGAGCCAGTACGCGGCGATCGAGGCCCTGCGCAACGGGGCGCCGGAAATGGAGCGGATGCGCCGGGCCTATGCCCAGAGGCGCAACCTGATGCTGAAACGCTTTGCCGAGATGGGATTGCCCTGTTTTACGCCCGGCGGGGCCTTCTATACCTTCCCCGACATCCGCAAGTACGGCCTCTCCAGCAAGGAATTCGCCCTGCGCCTGCTCGAGGAGGAAAACGTGGCCGTGGTCCCCGGGGGGGCTTTCGGCCCTGCCGGAGAAGGAAGTGTGCGCGCCTGTTACGCCACCGCCTACGACAAGATCGAGATCGCGATGGACCGCATGGCGGCCTTTGTGAAGCGCCTCGGCTAATCCACCCTCTTTTTTCGCATGAGCCAAATCACCCATGCCGTCATCCTTGCCGCGGGTCGAGGCACCCGCATGAAGGAGCTCACCGAAGCCCTGCCCAAGCCCATGATGCAGGTCAAGGGAACCCCCATCCTGGAGTCCATCGTCCGCGGACTGGTCGCCAACGGGGTCCAGCGCATCCTCATCGTCGTGGGCTGGCGTCGCGAGGTGATTCAAGACCACTTCGGAGACGGCAGGGCCTTCGGCTGCAGCATCGAGTATGTCGAGCAGGTCGTTCAGGACGGTACCGGTCGCGTCGTCGAGCTGGCTCGGGACTTTGTCGGAGACGCTCCCTTTGTCCTCAGCTATGGGGACATTCTCGTCCCCGCCTCGGCCTACGCCCCTCTCGTCGATTTTCGAGGTGTGGATGGCAAGCTGTCCGTCAAGGTGGACCAAGATGTCCGCAAGGGCGGAGCCGTCTTTATCCGCGACGGGCTCGTCACCGACTTGATTGAGAAGCCCTCCGCCGACCAGCCCACCAGCCCCTACTACAATGCGGGCATCTACGCTTTTTCCCCGCGCATCTTCGACTACACGGCCAAGCTGGAGCTCTCGCCGAGAGGCGAATACGAACTGACGGACGCCATCGCCGCCCAGGTCAGGGACGGACTTAGAATCGAAGCCGTCGAACTGCAGGGAGACTGGGCGGACGTGCGCGACCCGGAAGTCCTCAGGGAATTGAACGAGGCCTGCTGAGGGCGTTTCCCCGCGTCTCTCCACACTTGCCCTGAAGGATAGCTTCCTGCACACTGCGGGAATGCTTTCGATGAAGCGTCTCTCGCTCCCCTCATTGAGCGTGCTCTTGCTGGGTGCTTGCTCGCTTTCCGCACGCGAGCCTACCGACTTTGAGCAGTACTTTTTGGAGGTGATCAACCGGGCCCGGGCGGATCCGCTGGCCGAAGTGGAGCGATTCGAAAGCGCCGTTTGGGGCGACAAGGACTCCTCGGCCGAACCCGATCTCAACGAGGGGCTCGCTCCGGGCACGATATCCCCTACCCCCAAGCCGCCTCTGGCCTTCAATCCCTTCTTGATCGACTCTGCGAGCGATTACGCCGATTTCCTTCTCGAGGAGGAAAAGTTTGGCCATGAAGTGAACAACAGCAAGCCTCACGAACGCATGCAGCAGGCAGGCTACGCCTTCGCCCCACCCGCCTCCAGTGGCGAGAACATTGGCATCACCGGCCACCAGGCGGCCGTCCCCCTCTCGACCCAGTTGGTTGATCTCCACCACGAGGGCTATTTCGTGGACGCCAATGTATCCGGGCGCGGTCACCGCATCATCCTCCTGAGTTCGCAGTTCCGAGAGGTCGGCATCGCCCTTCGCCTGGACGTGGATGACGAATCCTTCTTCGAGCCGGGCCTGTTTGACCGGGTGAGCGTGCAGAACTACGCCAGCTCAGCCGGACGCCTCTTCGTAACCGGAGTCATCTATCACGACAACAACTCCAACCAGTTTTACGATCCCGGCGAGTCGGCGGGCTCCCTGCCCCTCGAGGTCCGCAGCTCCAGCGGAGCTCGCATCGCCGAGGGCACTAGCTTTGCCTCGGGAGGCTATTCGATCAATCTTGCCGGCGTCCCTGCCGGTAGCTATTTCCTCGTGGCAATCGATGAAATCACCGAATTGACGGAGCGCAAAGCCTTCTGGTGGGACGGGACCAAGAACGTGAAGGTCGACCTGGTCGATCCCAGCTTTCTGAGCTCCCCCGTCATCGGAACGCCCTACCTTCCTGACCTTCTCATCGGCCCACGCTTCAGTGCCCTCCGGGGCAACAACACTTATTCCCTCTCCGTTCCCCAACAAGTCAAGCAAGTGGCCCGGAAGAAGTCCGCCATCGCCTGGGTGGCCGCCTTGGAAAACGATGGCTACTACGACGACATCTATCGGCTCTCAGGCTCTCGCGGCAAGCGCAAGTTCATCTTGCGCTACCTGCAGGCGCAGGGAACTGGCTGGGTGAACCGCAGTGCCGCCTTGATCGCCGGCACGCCCCTGGCCCTCGAGAGCGGAGCCCGAACCACTTTCCGAATCACGGTGAAGCCACGCAAGTCAGCCCTGGGCCGTCGAGCGGGCCTGAACTTCCAACTGCAAGCCCTTTCACAAAATGATGCCTCCCGGGGGGATCGCGTCCGGGGAACTCTCGTCAACCGCACTAAGAAACCTCGTTAGGCGAAAGGCGGCCCCTCGAGGGGCCGCACGGGCCCGAGCGGGTTCCGCGACGCAGGCCCGGGCTTTCGATTTGCGGATCGCCCAGTCTCGGTTATGTAGGGGGTTCCTCTTTACGCAATTCCATGCTCACGATTCGGAACCTCAAGAAATCCTACGGCGGCACCACCCTCTTTGAAGAGGCCAACATGCAGATCAACTATGGCGAGCGCGTCGCCCTGGTTGGTCCCAATGGGGCGGGCAAGTCGACGATCTTCCGCATCATTCTGGGCGAGGAAGAATCCGACCAGGGCACCGTGGAACGCGACGAGTGGACCATGGTGGGCTTCCTGCCCCAGGAAAGCGAAGATGTCGGGGATTACAGTGTCCTGGAAATCGCCACCGGGCGCGCCGGACTCCTCGAGGGCCTTGAAAAGCAGCTGAAGGAGATGGAGGACGCGGGCCAGGTCGATTCCCAGGCCTACTACGAGGCCCAGAGCCAGTTCGACGCCCTCAACGATCCCCAGGTCGAGGCCAAGGCCAAGAAGATGTTGCGCGGATTGGGCTACCCCGCGGAGAACTTCGACCGCCCCGCCCGCGAGATGAGCGGGGGCTGGATCATGCGGGCCCACCTGGCCCGTCTCTTGGTCATCGAGCCGAGCCTGCTCATGCTCGACGAGCCGACCAACCACCTCGACCTGATGTCCCTCCTGTGGTTCCAGGAGTATCTCAAGAGCTATTCGGGCGCCATCCTAATGATCTCGCACGACCGCGAGTTCATGGACGCCATCGTCGACACGGTCTACGAAATTTCCGACCGCCACCTCCTCCGCTACACCGGGAACTACTCCGCCTTCGAAAAACAGCGCCAGGAGAACTACGAACGACAAAACAACGCCTACAAGAACCAGCAGAAGCAGATTGCCGAGCTGCAGGCCTTTGCGAACAAGTTCCGCTCCGTTTCCTCCAAGGCCTCCCAAGCCCAGTCAAAGCTGAAGGAAATCGAGCGGATGGAAAAGATCGAGAAGCCCGTGGCGCCTCGCAAGCCCTTCCGCTTCCAGATTCCCGAGCCTCCTCGCGGGGGGCAGAAAGCTCTCGAGCTCGAGGGCGTCCATTTTGCCTATGGGCAGCACAAGGTCTACGAGGGACTCGACCTCGTCATCGACCGGGGCGAGCGCACCGTCCTCGTCGGGCCCAACGGCTCCGGCAAGTCCACCCTTCTGAAGCTGCTTGCCGGAGAGCTGACTCCCCAGCAGGGACGGGTCATCCCCGGACACAACGCCAAGATCGGCTATTTCTCGCAGCACCGCTCCGCCACGCTGAATCCCAACAATTCCGTGCTCACTGAAGTCCTCGAGGCCAACCCGACTCTTCGTGAAGACGAGGCCCGCGGGATCCTGGGCTCCTTCATGTTCCGAAAGGAGGAGGTCTACAAGATGACCAAGGTCCTCAGCGGTGGGGAAAAAAGCCGCCTCAACCTCATCAAGTTCCTCGTCGATCCACCGAACATACTTCTGATGGACGAGCCGACGACCCACCTCGACATCCTCACGGTGGAGTCGCTCATCCTGGCACTGGAGAATTATGCCGGCACCCTGGTCTTCATCTCCCACGACGTCCACTTCATCAAGAAGTTGGCCAAGGATGTCATCCACGTCGCCAAGGGACACGCCAAGCGCTTCCACGGCGACTGGGATTACTTCATTGAAAAATCCGGGGCGGGCGACGAGCGGGCGGCCTTGACGGCGGATTGAGGCCCCTCGGGCACCCCGGTGACGGCAGGGAACGACTCGGGTCCACCCAGTCGATTACTCCCCGCGATCCCCCTTCTCGAGGTCGCCGATTTCCTTGGCCAGGTCCGTCATGCGATGCACTTCGCGACGGTAGCCATCCTCGTCGTTCTGCAGGTAAAACTCATCCCGGCGAATGCGGCATTCCTCCAACTGAACGCGCAACTGCTCGATTCGGCTCATCAGTTCGTCCGCCTCGCGACCCGTCTCCGCGGCCGGGCTCGCTTCGACAGGCCCGGAAGGGAGGGACTGAGGGGCTCGCGAGGCCAGGGAAACCTTTTCCACGGAGGGAGAAGCCGCACTGCGCTCCGCGCTCGCCAGGGAAACGGTCGGCTCCGTCCCCTTTTGCCACTTGGAAATCTCCGCGTAAAAGCGCTGCACCGGTGGTTCAAAGGCCGGAGCCGCCACTTGGACGAGACGGATGACCGAAAGCGTCAGAGCGATGCCCGCGGCGATGGCCATCCCCCGGCGCACTCGCCGATTCTCGACGGCGCGGCTGGTGAACTCCACCACACGGGTCAGTGCGGTCTCGCGCTCCTCCTCATCCAACTCGAAGCTGGACTCGGCTCCCACCAACTCGAAGATGGACTCACATTGACACACCACGAGATCTTCAGAAGCCAGCCAGTGGTAAAAATTGACCAAGCCCGCGGCCGAGAAGGTTCCGGGGCAAAGTCGATAAACTTCCTTGGCCACGTCTTCAAAGCTGCGCTGCCCATCAAAGCGGATGAGCATTTCGTATTGCCAAGCCTGCAGCGAATAGCGCCGCCCGCGTGCCCGAGCCTCCGCGAGAACTCCGTTGTCCTGCCGGAAGTAGCGAAGTCCCTCGCGCAGCCGAAAGCGCAAGGGCAGCAGGTCCTCTAGGTTTCCAGGCAAGTGATTATTCAAGACGTGTAAATTGTCAAGGTTACGAAAATTATAGGACAAATGCGTCTCGCGTCTACAGGAATCTTTGCAGAACGCAAAAAAGCCCCCGGCTCAGCGAGCCAGGCTGGAACCGTCCTCCGCGATCTCCGCTAGGAGGGGTTTTATCGCCCCGGGATTGAGCTGGGGCAGTTGGGACAGGAGCCGGGCGATCGCCGCCGACACGAGGGGCGCGGCGTAGCTACTCCCGGTTTCCACCTTGGTCTCCCCTCGGAGCCAGGCGACCTCGACCCGCTCACCACGCGCCAGGAAGGAGACCATCCGGCCCGGCACATGGTAGAGGGCCTCAGGCGGACAATCGATGCCGCGCACGCTGATGACGCTGGGAAAGTACGCCGGCCATTCCCTTACCGAAACATCCAGATTACTGCAGGCCGCCACGACCTGCACCCCTTCCAGATAGGCGCGATCCACCCATTCCTTGTAATCCATCACGTAGCGGGGGAGACCGCGACAGCCAAAGCTGCAATTGACGATCTGGTACCCCCGTGAAATGGCCTGATTCACGCATTCGGCGATCACAAAACTGCGAGCGTGGTTGCTGCTGTCGAGGGCGCGAAAACTCCCCAGGGTCGCTCCCGGTGCCGCCTGCCGCAGCAGGCTCGCCACCGCCGTGCCATGCCCGTAGGCATCCCCCAGGCGTCCTTCCTCGATGCGCAGGTTGACGCCATCGCAGGAGACCGAGACCTCGTCCGCCAACTCCACCCCCCGCAGGGCGGGATGTCCCGTATCCACACCGGAGTCGATAATGGCCACTTTCACCCCACTGCCGTCTCCCTGCAGCAAGGCCCGCCTCGCCTCCTCGAGCGGGGGCCAGGTGACTGGGCTGAGCTCAGACCCCATCTCCCAGGCCGAGCAAGCGGGTTAACAATGTGCCATCGAGGATGCGCTCCACCAGGTGAGCGGCCCGCGCCAAGGTCTCGACATCGCCCGAGCAAAAGCCTGCCTTGGCCCTCGGGGCCTCGGCCAGCTGCACACATGAGATCACGCCCCGCAAGCCATAGGCAAAATAAAAGGGCACGGCGATCATGGCCGTCGTGCGTTGGTCAATCTTTCGATCGAGGGTGTCGTCGTGCCCAGTGTTCGGCGAAATGTGGTTCTCGCAGTAGGGCTGTTGCTGGGAAAAAACCAAGGAAACAATCCCCTGCCCCACGGGCTGGCGAAACCCGACCAAGCGATTCGCGTCGGCACCGGAGTTGTAGCTAGCAACGAGCTCTCCGGCCTGGCGATCGTACAACCAGAGGGTCCCCTCACAGCCCCCCGCCTCCACGAAGGCCGACTCGAGCAGGCCAAGCACTGCGGGATCCAACAGGGCAATCAGCTGCGAAGGTTCGCAGGACTCGACCCACGCCTCCAGATGAGCTTCAATGGTGCGCGCCGTCTCACTCAGACCGGACAAGCGCGTGAGTTGCCCTGGAGCGCCCGCCATGTCAGGACTGTTCGCGAAGGGCTTTGACGAGTGTGTGCAGGGCCGTCTCGTTTTCCAGCAGGCCGGGCAGGAGGTCGCGACGCTCTGCCGGCCCCAGTTTTCCGGTGGCGAAAAGACGGATGCGTTCTACTTCTTCCTCGGTGAGAGGGTTCGAGGAACGACCAGAGACCTCGGGGCCGAGGCTGTCGAGGAATTGGGCAAGGATGGCGATGTCGTTGGTCGGGATCGAGTTCATGGAAACGCAATGGTCTTTTCCTCCGACGGATCAGGCAGGGACATTATGCAGCGCTTCTTAAGTTTTTCCGGATTTTTTTCCTCGTCCCGGCTCCACTGCCACGCGGCGTCGCTCCCTCAAGATGAGTTTTTATTGACCCAAAGGCCGATAATTTTCTACACTGCCGTGGCGATGGTCACGAGAGTGATCTCGCCAGAGGATGGAGTGTTTCCTTGCTTTGTGGGGTTATCGCGGTGCCGTCGAAAGGCGGCACCGCATTTTTCTGGAGTAGACAGAGATCCAAAGCCCCCCTTTCCGATCCCCCTTGGTCCGCGATGGGTGGCCCCGTTCGAAACTACCCAAGGGTGGTCAGTTCAGCCTGAGAATTCGAGTCGAGGAATCTCTGGGTCGAGGCCATCAAAGGCAAAACGGCCCGGCACGCGAACTCAAGTTCTCCGCACCGGGCCGCCCCGTTCCGCACAAAAAATTTCTCAATCCACTCTTTTCGCTGATTCACCAATACGTCGCGGCCGGGAATTGGTTGACCTCCGAAAAGAACCTAAACTTGCAAAAACCTAACACAGCAACCGCACATCGCAACCAATTTTTGCGAATTTTTCCAATTTTGCCTCTATAACCTGAGTATTTTTTCAAAAATCTGGCATTTCTGGCAGTTTTAGATAACTCGCACTGATTTCTAAAAAGTGCAAAGTTTTACTCGACAAGTCAACGCTTTCCCGCATTATTCGGCAAAGGTTTATCATTTGTGAGAATTGAATTTCTCAGTTTTGAAACACCGTCGATTTCTACCCCCTTCCCGTTATGCGCCTGAAATCGTTAGAGATCCACGGCTTCAAATCCTTCGCTGATAAAACCAAACTCGAGTTCCACGAGGGGGTGACCGGAATTGTAGGCCCCAATGGCTGCGGCAAGTCGAACATTGTCGATTCGATGCGCTGGGTCCTGGGCGAGACCTCCGCCAAGGCCCTCCGCGGCGGGGAAATGTCCGACGTCATTTTCAACGGCACAGACCGCCGTTCCCCCTTGGGGATGGCCGAGGTCACCTTGACCCTGTCCGGCTGTTCCGGGATTTTGGAGACCGATTACGACGAGGTCTCCATTGGCCGTCGCGTCTTTCGCGATGGCAAGAGCGAATACCTGATCAACAAGCAGCCCTGTCGTCTCAAGGACATTCAGGAGCTCCTCATGGGCACGGGGATCGGTCGGACCAGCTACTCGATCATGGAGCAGGGCAAGATCGACATGTTGCTGAGCTCCAAGCCCGAGGATCGCCGCGCCGTCTTCGAGGAGGCCGCCGGCATCACGAAATACAAGACGCAGAAGAAGGAGGCCCTCCGCAAACTCGATTACACCGAGGCGAACCTGGTCCGCATCCGTGATGTCATTGCGGAGAACGAGCGCCAAATCCGCTCCCTTTCCCGCCAGGCGTCGAAAGCCAAGCGCTACCAGGCCCTCTACGACGACGTCCGCGTCCTCGAGCTCCACCTCAGCCACAAGAAGTGGCGTGAGATCCACGCCGAGAAGTCGGAACTGTCCACCTCGATCCGCCAATTCTCGCTTCGTCAGGATGAGCTGGAGGACGCCATCGAAAAGCGCCAGGCCGAGATGGCGGCGGCCCGCGTCGAATACCAAGAAATCGAACGACGCCTCGCCGAACTCCAGACGCTTCTCGCGCGGCTGGAGAACGAGACCAGCTCCGCCACCAACCGCATCGAGTTCAATGTCGAGCGGGTGCACGAGCTCTCGCTGCGCATCCGGCAGAACGAGGAGGAAATCGCCGAGGCCGCCGAGAAACGCCAGCGCCAGGAGGCAGACCTGGACAACGCCAATCGCCAGCTCGAAGCAGTGGCCGAACGCATCGCGAAGGAACAAGCCCGCGTCGAGGCCCTCGAGGCGGAAACCAAGGCCGCCCGCTCCACTCGCGAGGAGCTGAATCGCAGGCTGCGGGAGATCGAGGAGGAGCGCAGCACCCTGAAAAGCCGCATCGCGAGTCTGGAGGCCAGCCTAAACACCAATGCGAAGCAGGCGGAATCCGATGGGCAGCGCGCCACCCAGCTCGGGGAGGAAACGGGACGTCTGCGCCTCGATGAGGAATCCCGGAAGAGTGACGCCGCGGAATTCAAGGACCGTATCGCCAACCACCATCAGGCCATCGAGGCCTACGAGGAGAACCTCGCCGAGCTTGAGCAGAAATACCATCGCGCCAAGCGGGCCGCGGCCGACCTGCAGGAGGATCTCGCCTCCCTGCACAAGCTTCGCGCCGAGAAGCGTTCACGCCTGGAAGTTTTGGAACAACTCCTCGCCGACGGAGAGGGCTTCGAGAAGGGCACCCAGGAGATTCTCAAGGGACTCGACGATCCCGACTACTACGGCCCGCGCCTCCGCCCTCCCCTGGCGAGCCGGATCCAAGTAGACACCACCTTTGCGGAGGCCATCGAGGCCGCGCTGGGTCGCCGGCTCCAGGCCGTTGTCGTGGCAGATCTCGAGGTGGCGGAACGCGTGGTTCGCACCCTTCGGGAGGGCAATCTCGGCAAGGCCTCCGTCATCGCCGAGACCCACCTCTCCGCCAAGTCCCTCCCACGCCGGGAGCGCGCTCCGCTCGGGTCCATTGCCTGGGCCGCGGACAAGGTACGCTGCGAGGAGAGCGTGCGCCCCTTGGTCGATCAATTGCTCGACGGCGTGCTCTTGGTGGAGGACCTGCCTACCGCGTTGCGTCTCCGTGAGGAGGGATGCGAGGCCGCCATGGCCACGCTGACGGGCGAGTTCATTACGACCGAAGGAATCATCCACGGGGGGCGGGCCGGAGAGGGGGCCGTTTCGATTCTGCGCATGCAGACCGAAATCCGCGACCTCGGCGAAATCGTGACTGCCCTGGACGAGGAAGTGTCGTCTCGTCAGGAAAGGCGCGACGAGCTCAATCGCCGTGTCGATGACTTCGAAGCCAGCCTGCAGGAGGCCCGCGAGCGCCTCCAGCAAAAGCGCGTCGCCTCTTCCACCCTCGAAGGTAAACTCGCCCTGGTTGAGCGCGACCTCAACCAGCTGCGCAACCGCATCGAGAGCCTCGAATGGGAGCGGCGGGAGGTCGAGGAGCGCAGTGACCGCCTACGGGAGGAACTGGCCGCCCAAGGCCAGGAACGCGAGGCGGCCCTTGGCAAGATCGCGGAACTCGACCAAGAATCCGAATTGCGAACCAACGAGCTCAACGTCGCCCGGCATCGCGAAGAAGAACTGACCGAGGCGGTCACGGAAGCGCGCACGCGCCTGGCTGTGGAACAGGGAACGCGCGAGAAATTCGAGGAGCAACGGGAGCCCATGCTCGCGCGGCTTGCGGAACTGACGGAGCTCAGCACCAAGCGCGAATCGGAAATCGTCGAATACCGGGCCCGCATCGAACGCGCCGAAACCGAGTCCTCGGCCCTGCAGGAGCAGATCTTGGCCTGGGAAGCCGAGGCGGCAACCGCCCGAGAGGAGCGCGATCGCATCCACACAGAGCGCGAGCGCTACGCCACCCGCATCGAGGCCGGCGAGAGCGAACTCGCCCAGATGCGCAAGGAGGTCCAAGCCGTGAGCTCACAGCGGGGCAAGGAAGAAGTCAAGGTGGCCCAGCTCGACATCAACCTCGAGAACCTGGAGCGCCATTGCCGCGACCGCTACCGCACCGAGCTCGAATTCTTCGAGCCGGACAGCCATGCCCTGCTCCTCGCCATCGAAGAACGACGTCGCAACGGTGCCACCCGCATTCGGCCCTACAGCGAATCGGAAGTCATCGGCGATTCCGCCGAGGATGAAAGGACCGCTCCCAGCCCCTCCTCCGATCTTGATGAGCTTGCCGCGGGTCTCGACGAAGCGGTCGAGGCAGATGAAGTCACCATCGAAGATCCAGCCGAGCCGGATTGGGACTTCGTGGAAGAGGTGGTCGTCCAGCTCAGAAGCAAACTCGACTCCATGGGCCCGGTGAACATCGACGCCATCGAGGAGTTCGACGAACTGGAGGAGCACTACCGCTTCAATGTCCAACAGCTCCAGGATCTCGAAAATTCCAAGGAAGAACTCCTGCGGATGATCGCCCGCATCAACCGGGACACCCGCAAGATGTTCTCGGAAACCTTCGAGCAGATTCGCAAGAACTTCCGGGACATGTTCCGCGAGCTCTTCGGGGAAAAGGCCAAGGCCGATCTCATCCTGCTCGACGATAGCGATCCCTTGGAATGCGGCATCGACATCATCGCCAAGCCTCCCGGCAAGAAGCTTCAATCGATCAGCCTGCTCTCGGGTGGCGAGCGTTCCATGACGGCCGTGGCCCTGCTCTTCGGCATCTACATGGTGAAGCCCTCCCCCTTCTGCGTCCTCGACGAGCTGGATGCCCCGCTGGACGAGGCCAACATCGCTCGATTCCTCCGCGTGCTCGACCGCTTCATCGGCGGTAGTCAATTCGTCATCGTGACGCACAGCAAGCGGACCATGTCGCGGGCCGATGTTATCTACGGAGTCTCCATGGAAGAGTTCGGCGTCTCCAAGACGGTCGGCGTGACCTTCTCCAAGGCCAATGAAGCCAAGGGAGGCAAGCAGGCCATGATCGGAGGCTAGGGACGATCCGCGTGCCCCCTCGTGTTGACATCAGGCAGGGCCCCTTGCCACGATGCCGGGCTGTCCGGATCCTTACGCCCCCAATCCACTTTTTCGCCTGCGTCTTTGCGGCCCTGTTTTTGCTTTCCCCCGCGGGGTGGCTTTCGCATCATGCCCACCTTCTCGCCTCGCTGACGACGAATGAACGGCCTCGCCACCCCCTACGCCCCGATTGCCGGGTTCGCCGTCATCTTGTGGGTGGCCATCGGGAGTCTTCTCGCCCTGGCCGCCCGGAGTCGCGCGGAAACCGCGAGGGGTTTCTTCCTGGCGGATCGCTCCCTCCCCTGGCCTCTTGTGGCCCTTTCCAGCATCGCCTCGGAAGCCAGCCTGACGGCTTTGTTGGTGCTCCCTGGCGCGATGGCCGCCCTGGAGGGGAACCTGACGCCTCTGTTCTGGTGTATCGGCGCCCTCGCGGCGCGCGGGATCATCGCCGCTTATTTTGTGCCCTCTTTCTACGAAGGGGAAGTGCAAAGCCCCTATGACGTGATCGGACGCCACCTCGGATCCGGGGCCAAGGCCATCGCCACGGCCTGTTTTATCGGAGGGGGTCTTCTTGGGCACGGCGCCCGGATCTTCCTCTTGATCTGGCCGATCTCCCTGCTGGGCGGTCCCCCCTATCTGGCTTGCTTCGCCTTGGTCATGGTCTGCGCCATGCTGTGGGTTTGCCTGGGCGGGATGCGCGCGCTCGTCTGGACAGACAGCCTCCATTTCCTCCTCCTCATGGCCTCCTGCCTCGGCGCCCTGCTCTGGGTCCTGGGACACATCGACGGCGGATGGGAGCAGATCGGAGCCGAACTGCACGCCGCCGAAGCCTTTGCCGGACCGCCGGTGAACAAACTCAAGCTCATCGACTTTGCGGGCGATGCCCTCGCCGCTTCCCAACTCCTCATGGCGGCCCTGGTGTTGCCCTTTCTGCCGCTCCATACCCTCGGCGTGGACCAGGTTCACGCCCAGCGACTCTTTTGCTGCCGAGGCTCTCGCGACGCCAGAAAAGCGGTTCTCTGGGCGGGGCTGGGGCAAGTGCTCTGCCCCCTGCTGCTGCTGCTCGGCGGCGGCATCTTTGTTTACTACCGCCTCCAGCCTCCTACGGATCCCGCCATTCTCTCGGCCCTGAACTGGTCTGGCCAGGGACCGAGCGTGCCCGCCGCGGTACTGCCGGTCTGGGCCACGACCGAACTCCCTCCGCTCCTCCAGGCCCTGCTCCTCGTCCTTTTCCTGGCAGCGGCGGTTTCCGCCCTCGAGTCCCTCTTGCTGGCCTTGAGCCAGACGAGCCATTCGCTGCTGCGGGGAAGCCGTCCCCACCAGTCCGATGCTCGACGCTTGGTTCGCCTCGCCCGATGGCTCGTGCTCGCCTGGGGAATCCTCCTGATCCCCCTCATTCTCGCCTTCCTCAATGAGCGTCTCCCACTTCCCTATGAGCCTCGCGATCTCAGCAGGGCCATCCCCATCCTCATCGCCGGCCCGCTCTTGGCTCTCTTCATCTTGGCCCTGATGGATCGGGCCACCCCAATCGGTCTCTATCTCGGTCTCTCCCTATCCCTTAGCCTCGGACTCCTGCTCCTTTCCGCCCCCTTTCTTTTCCCCGACACGGTCATCGCCAAGGCCCTGCGCCCTATGGCCTGGCCGCCTCTACGCGGGGGTGTCGAGAGCCCTCTTCTCCGGCGTCCCGCCCTGGAAGTGTGGATCCCCCTCAGCGCCCTCCTCACCTTCCTGTGCGCGTGGATTTTTCGTAAGCCCGTCTCCGCCGAAAAAGTTTTATGATTCCTAACTTCATAGAACTGTTAGAGAAAAATTTTCTCAAAATTCCATTGATTGGAATCGATGCCATCCTCGGGCAAAAATGTCCCCGCGATGGCGGCAAAAAGATGCGGAAAGTGACACTTTGGAGTTGTCTCCAAGGGGCGAGGGTGCCACGGTGGGAACCCGCGCGAGGCAAGACCCGTGGCGAACCGCAATTGAAGATCGACAGGCGCGAGGCGTCCGTCGAAACGAAGGCGACCGTCGCAATTCCTTTCGCGAGACCGACATCCGCCGCCCCGCCGGAGATGCCGCCACCCATCGCGCCCACAATGAGACTTAACATGTTCATTGAAAACAAGTTAAACTCCTCCTTAAGCGGGCTTCCCGCCGCCCGTAGCGCCTCCCGAAACACCTACAGAGTTCGAATCCGCCACCGCCGCACCGAGAATGCATAACCCCATCCCGCCCGCGCCTAACGAAACATCATTATCAGACGTCTCTGCCGCCTTGCATCTCCTCTGGTCCAACGTCTCGCGGGAACTCCGCAGCTGTCTCGGCGAATCCGTCTACGATCTCTGGTTCTCCGGATTCCAGCTTCTCTCCGCCAGCGAGGAAGAGATCGTTTTGATGGCCCCAGGCACAATGTATGCGATCTGGGTCGAAGAAAATTTTAAACTTCCTTTACATTCAGCCTTCGAAAAGTATCACGGCTTCCGCGGGCGCATTCGCTTTGAGGTGAATGAGTCGGCGGCGGAGCTCTCCCACGAGGAAGGAGAAGCCGCCGATACGGAGGAATCGGACCGGGAGGAGGTGAACCGGGTCGTTCCGCGCATTCTGGTGGAGCGGGTCAGTGAATCAAAGCTGCTCGAGCGGGGCCGGGCTGCAGGGCTTTCCGAACTCTATCGTTTCGACAATTTCGTACCCGGGGAGAACAGCGAACTCGCCTGTGCCGCGTCGCGCGCAGTGGCGGACAAGCCCGGCAAGACCTATCAACCGCTCTTCTTCCATTCCGCGAGCGGCTTGGGCAAGACGCATTTGCTCCACGCCATTGGCTGGGAGTCCCTGCGCCAGCGCCCCAAGTCCAAGATCCTTTACGTAACGGCCGAACAGTTCGCCAACGACTACATCGACGCCATCCAGCGCAACGCCCTGGTCTCCTTCCGCAAGCGCTACCGCGAGGCGGACCTGCTCCTCATCGACGACGTTCAGTTCCTCGGCCGCAAAGAGGGCCTCCAGCAGGAGTTCTTTCACACCTTCAATCGCCTCGCCGACATGCGGAAGCAAATTGTGCTGGCCAGCGATTGCCCCGCCTCGGAGATCACCGAGCTCGAGGAGCGCCTGGTGTCGCGCTTCCAATGGGGGCTCACCGTCGAGATTCACCGCCCCGGACTCGAAACGCGGGCCGCCATTCTCCGCCGCAAACGAGACGACTGGCACATGCAGATCGACGACGAGACCATCGACCGCATTGTCGAGCGCGTTCGAGGCAATGTCCGCGCTCTCGAGGGGGCGCTCATCCGGGTGGCCATGGTCTCCACCATGAGCGAGGAGCCCATCACCACCGAACAAATCGCCGAAGCCTTGGCGGACATTTGCGACGGCGAGGAGACTCGCCACGTCAGCGTGGCCGAGATCAAGCGCGCCGTGGCGGAACATTACTCCATCGACGAACACCTCATCGATGGCAAAAAGCGCACCGCCCGCATCGCCGAGGCCAGACAGATCGCCATGTATCTGGTGCGGGGCCTGACCGACCTCTCCCTCGTGGAAGTGGCCTCCGCCTTTGGCAAGGACCACGGCACCGTGATCTACGCGGTGAAAAAGATCAAGAAGCGCTGCGAAGAGTCGGCCGCCTTCAAAAGCTCGGTCGAGCTGATCAAACGCCGCCTGGTGCGCGGCGGCTCCTCGATGGAAGGGGCCCGTGGGGGGAATCGCCCCAGCACCACTGTGGCCAGTCGACGCCTCCGCTATGGCGCCCGCTCGAGGGCGACGGAATGCGAATGATTTAATGGACAGGACGGGGCCTCCAGTCCAAACTGCAAGCTTTCGGAAGCGATGAAATTCCAGATCGACAAAGACGTTTTTCAAGACGCCCTCAACCAGGTGCAGCATGTCGTCAGTACACGGACGACCCTTCCCATCCTTTCGAACGTGTTGATCCGAGCCGACGAGCTGGGACTCGAGCTTTCCACCACCGACCTCGATGTCACGATCACCAAGCGGGTTCCGGCCAAGGTCGTGGCTACCGGTGCCACCACCCTCCCGGCGAGACGCCTGGCCGGCATCGTCCGCGAGCTGACTGCCTCCGAGATCGACTTCGAGGTCAATGCCGACAACGCCGCCACGGTGCGCAGTGGTCCGAGCTTCTTCAAGATCCTCGGTCTGCCCGCCTCCGAGTTTCCCGTGATCGGGGAATTTGGCGAGGCCAAAGAGTTCACCATCGACCAAAAGCTGCTTCGGGACGCGCTCCGCAAGACCTCCTACGCCATCTCGACGGACGAAACCCGCTATGTCCTCAACGGCGTCAACTGCATCATCGGCGAAGGGCTCCTGACTTTGGTCGCCACGGACGGGCGCCGCCTCGCCATGGTCGAACAAGACCTCGAATTTCCCGCGGGCAACGAAACTGGGGTCATCATCCCGACGAAGGCCGTCCACGAACTGCAGCGCCTTCTCGACGTCTCCGGCGAGCTCAAGGTCGCCATTTCCGACAATCAGGCCAGTTTCGAGCTGAACGGCAGTCTTCTCGTGACCAAGCTGATCGAAGGCAACTATCCCAATTTCCGTCAGGTCATCCCCACCCAGGCCAACCACCGGGTCATCGTCGAGCGCGAAGTCTTGCTCGGCGCCGTCCGTCGCGTCAGCCTGCTGGTCAATGAGAAGACCAATTCCATCAAGTTCGCCTTCGACGAAAACCGACTGGCCATCACCGCGAACTCGCCCGAAATCGGTGAGGCGGAAGAAACCATCGACGTGCGTTACAGTGGTCCCCGCCTCGTCGTGGCCTTCAATCCCGAATTCGTGATGGCTCCGCTGCGCAACCTTGATCAGGACGAGGTCTTCATCGACTTGATCGACGAGAGCAGCCCCGGGGTCATCAAGGTGGACGAGCCCTTCCTCTACGTCATCATGCCGATGCGCGTGGCGAACTGAGCTTTCCGTCCTCCTTAGCCCGACACGCCATTCCCTTGCTGGCGTCCCGCTTCGAGCTGCGCGGAGAGCGATTTCCACGTGCCCACCTTCTCGTAGCTGACGCGGACTTGGTCCAGATCCATCACCCGCGACGTCGAGAGAGGTCTCCGCAGCCCAGAGGAGGGTCTTCAATCCCGGGTTGGGGGGAATCCTGTCGCCGCCCCCGCCCGGGGGCCGACCGCCCGCAGGGGAAAGCCCCGGAAATCCCGCCTTTGAGGGGAGAATTGGGGCACAATCCGTTGATCTTTCGCGGTTCTTCGCTAAGGTGAGGCTTCGCGCGAACGCCACCGCCGGTCCGTCTCGGAACCCGCTTTCGGCCAGCGAACCGCCAGTTGGCGGTCTCCTCCCCAACGCTTGCATTGCCCATGTCTGATTCTGCCGAAGACCACCTCCCCCCCCAGCCCACGGGAGATTACGACGCCGCCCAGATCGACAAGCTTGAAGGACTGGAAGCCGTTCGCAAACGGCCCGGGATGTACATCGGCGATCCGGCCACGGAACGGGGTTTGCACCACACCGTCTTCGAGGTGCTGGACAACTCCATCGACGAACACCTCGCCGGCTACTGCAAGCGCGTCATCATCACCATCCACGCGGATGGCTCGATCTCCGTCGAGGACGACGGGCGTGGCATTCCAGTGGACATGCACCCCAAGTTCAAGATGCCCGCCATCGAGTTGGTCCTGACCAACCTCCACGCGGGCGGCAAATTCGGACAGGGCGCCTACAAGTTTTCCGGCGGCCTCCACGGAGTCGGTGCCAAGTGCGTCAACGCCCTCTCCGACTGGTTCAAGGCCGAAGTCTATCGCGACGGCAAGATCCACCACATCGCCTTTGAACGGGGCAAGACCGTGCGCCCCCTCGAGGTCGTCGGCACGCTTGACGATCCCACGCGCACCGGCACCAAGATCAGCTTCTTCCCCGATGCCACCATTTTCACCGCGGGGGCCGACTTCAACTTCGACTACCTCACCGCGCGCCTCCGCGAACTCGCCTTCCTCAATCCCGGGATCACCATCGAGCTGATCGACGAGCGCGGCGACAGCGCACGCAAGGCCGTCTTCTACTACGAGGAGGGCATCGTCGAGTTCGTCCGGCAGCTGGGGGAGAACAAGGAACTGATCCACAGCCAGCCCATCGTCCTGCGCGGCAAGCGCATGGTTCCCATCGACGACGCCGGCAAAACCGTCGAAGACGAGTGCTACGCGGACATCGTCCTGCAGTACACGGGCGACTACCACGAGAACATCCTCTGTTTCGCCAACTCCATCCCCAATGGCGACGGCGGCACCCACCTCAGCGGCCTGCGCTCTGCCCTGACGCGGGCCATCAACACTTACGCCAAGAACAACAAGCTCCTCAAGGACAAGGATCCCGCCCTTTCCGGGGAAGACTGTCGCGAGGGCCTGGTCGCCGTGCTCTCCGTCAAACACCCCAACCCGCGCTTCAGCTCCCAGACCAAGGAAAAGTTGGTCAACAACGAGGTCGAGGGCGTCGTCTCCTCCATCGTCTACGACGGCATCAGCGCCTATTTCGAGGAAAACCCCCAACTGGCCCGCAAGATCGTCGACAAAGTCGTCAACGCCGCACGCGCCCGCGAGGCCGCCCGCAAGGCCCGGGAGACGGTTCGCAAATCCGCCATGACCGGTGGAGGTCTCCCCGGCAAACTGGCCGACTGTTCCTCCCGTGACCCTGCCGAAAGCGAAATCTACATCGTCGAGGGTGACTCCGCCGGTGGCTCCGCCAAGCAGGGACGGGACCGTCGCACCCAGGCGATCTTGCCCATCCGCGGCAAGCTCATCAACGTCGAGAAGGCCCGCCTCGACAAGGTTCTCCAGAACAAGGAGATCCAGACCATGATCACTGCCATCGGCGCCGGTATTGGCGATGGCGAGGGCGAGGGGTCCTTCAATCTCGAGAAGGCCCGCTACCACAAGATCGTCATCATGACCGATGCCGACATCGACGGCGCCCACATCCGCACCCTCCTGCTGACCTTCTTCTGCCGCCACATGCCCGCCCTGGTCAAGGCCGGCTACGTCTACATTGCGCAGCCTCCGCTCTACAAGATCACCCGGAAGAAGAAAGAGCAATACGTGCAGGACGACGCCCAGCTCAACCAGATCCTCATCGATCTGGGAGCCGGCGATGTCTCCCTGCAAACGGCCACCAACGGTGCAGGGCCCGTTTTCGCAGACGAGGCCCTCAAGGACATCCTGGAGATGCTCACGAAGCTGAGCCGCTACAGCGACGTCATTGCCCGTAACTCCGGCAACTTCGAGGATTATCTCGCCGCCGGTCGGGACGGTCGCCTTCCCGAATACCTCGTGCAAATCCGCGAGGGCAACGAAGTGACGGTGCGCTACTTCCTCGACGAGACCGAACTGAGGGATTTCGCCGCCGAGAATCCGGACCTGCAGCTCTTCGGCCGCCGTCCTGCTGAGGAGGACAACGATGCCCAGGGCCCTCTCAAGAACGACGGTCCCTCAAGAAGGGCGCGTCTCATCGAAATTCACGAGTCGCATTCGATCGCCAAGCTGAGGACCCGCCTCGGCGAACTCGGCCTGGACCTGCGCCATTTCTCCTCGCAGGACGAGCCGATTTTTTATGTCGTCGAGGGCGATGGGGAACAGGCCAAGCACCATCCCATCTTCAGCGTGACCGAGATCCTCGACAAGGTGAAGGAAATTGGCCGCCGCGGCATGGAGATCCAGCGATTCAAGGGCCTCGGCGAAATGAATGCCAAGGAGCTCTACTCCACCACCATGGATCCCGCCACGCGCAAGCTCCTCCGCGTCAAACTCGACGAGGACAACGCCATCGAGGCGGACCGCATGTTCACCATCCTCATGGGGGACGCCGTGGAGCCCAGGAGGCAGTACATCGAAGACCACGCCCTGAATGTAAGAAATCTGGATGTGTGAGGATCGAAATCCCGGATTTTTGAGCGGTTTTCCACCTGTCGACACCGGCTCTCCTCTGCCCGACTTCTCTCGCCTAGCCCCTAGACACGCGACTCTTTTCCCGAACTCATGACTTCTGACCCAATCCCCTCCCCGACCCCTCCCTCGGGTGAGCGCGGCGTTTCCTCCATCAACGTGGCGGAAGAAATGTCGCAGTCCTTCCTGGACTACTCGATGTCTGTCATCATTTCGCGTGCCCTGCCGGACGCCCGCGACGGCCTCAAGCCCTCCCAGCGCCGCCTTCTCTACGCGATGCACCACGACCTCTCGTTGGCCCCGAACAAGAAGCACCTCAAGTGCGCGCGCATCGTCGGGGAAACCATGGGTAAATACCACCCGCACGGCGACGGGGCCATTTATCCCACCTTGGTCAACATGGCCCAGCCCTGGTCCATGCGCGACATCCTCGTGGACGGTCAGGGGAACTTTGGTTCGGTCGAAGGCGACCCTCCCGCAGCCATGCGATACACGGAGGCCCGCCTCACGCATTGCGGCTCGGCCCTCATGACCGACTTGGAGAAGGACACGGTCGACTTCGTCCCCAACTACGACGAGACCAACCACGAGCCTTCGGTTCTGCCCGCCGCCATTCCCAACCTGCTCGTCAACGGCGGGACGGGGATTGCCGTAGGGATGGCGACCAACATCCCGCCGCACAACCTCGGGGAAGTCGTCGATGGCATCTGTGCCACCATCGACAACCCCGCGATCACCATCGAGGAGCTGCTCCACTACATCAAGGGACCGGACTTCCCCACGGGCTGTACCATTCTGGGCACCCAGGGCATCCGCGACTATGCCTCCACCGGACGCGGCAGCATCAAGGTCCGGGGCAAGGCGGAAATCGTCGAGGACGCCAGGGGGCGCGAACAGATTGTCATCACCGAGATTCCCTACGCCGTCAACCGGGCCAGATTGGTGGAGCGCATCGCCGAACTCGCGAACGAGAAGGTCTTGCCCGAGATCAGCGCCGTCCGCGATGAGTCCGACGAGAACACCCGCGTCGTCGTCGACCTGAAGCGGGATGCCCGGGCCCAGGTCGTCTTGAACAACCTCTACAAGTTCACCGCCCTGTCCTCCAGCTTCGCGGTCAACATGCTGGCCATCGACCAGCGCCGCCCCAAGCTGCTGAATCTCAAGGACGCGATCAACTGCTACATCGAGCACCGCCGCGAGGTGATCCTGCGGCGCACCCGCTACCTCCTCGGCAAGGCGGAAGAACAGGCCGAGCGACTCGAGGCCTACCTTCTCGCCTTGGGGCATCTCGACGACTTCATCCGCATGATCCGCGACTCCAAGACGCGGGATGAGGCCCGGATTCGCATCAAGGCCTACACGTTCACCGTCGAAGCGGTCGAGGCCCTTGGCATCCTCCTGCGCGGCCAGGAAAGCCTGAAGGTCGAGGAAGGACGTTACGTCCTCACCGACAAGCAGGTGGATCACATTTTGGAACTGCGGCTTTACCAGCTGGTCGGCCTCGAGCGCGACAAGATCAAGGCCGATTACGACGCCCTGCTGGAAACCATCAAGGACCTCCTCGACATCCTCGCCCGCGAGGAGCGTGTCCTCCAGATCATCAAGGATGAATTGCAGGAGGTGAAGGCCAAGCACGGGACACCTCGACGCACCGATTTCGCCGCCGCCGAGGCTGGCGAGATTGCCAACGTCGATCTCATCGCCAACGACGCCAACATCATCACCATCACCCACCGCGGCTACATCAAGCGCACCCCGGCCACCGAATACCGCACCCAGGCGCGCGGCGGCAAGGGACTCAAGGGCATGGAAACGCGCGAAGCCGCCGACGAGGACGAAGCCGCCGACTTTGTCGAGCACCTCTTCGCCGCCACCGCGCACGACTACCTGATGTTCTTCACCGACACGGGTCGGGTCTACGTCGAGCGCGTCTTCAACATACCCGAGGGCAGCCGCACCTCCAAGGGGCGCTCTATCAAGAACTTCCTCAATCTCCAGCCCAACGAGAAGATTGCTGCGGTTCTCCGCATCGAGGCTCACGGGCAGGAGGACAAGGACGCCACCTTCGTCGACAGCCTCTTCGTCCTCTTTGCCACGCGCAGCGGCAAGGTCAAGAAGACGCGCCTGTCCGACTTCCGCAACTATCGCAAGGACGGCATCATCGCCATCCACATCGAGGAGGGCAACACCCTGATCGGGGCCGTCCTCACCACGGGCGATGACGAAATCTGCCTGGTCACCAACCAGGGCTATTGTGTGCGCTGCCGCGAGACCGACATCCGTCCCATGGGCCGCAACTCCGCCGGCGTCATGGGGATTCGTCCCCGCGGGGACGACTATCTCGTCTCCTTGACGGTGGCCCGCGAGAACGCCCAACTCCTCGTGGCCAGCGAACGCGGCCTCGGCAAGCGCACCCCCTTTGAGGAATACCCCACCAAGGGACGTGGCGGCAAGGGCGTCATCACCATGAACGTCACGGACAAGACCGGACTCGTCGTGGGCGCCCTGCCCGTGACCGACGAGGACGACGTCATGCTCATGACCACCGGCGGGCAGAGTGTCCGCATCCGGGCGCGCGACATCCGCGTCACCGGCCGCAATGCCCAGGGGGTCAAGCTGATGAACCTCAAGGAAGGCGAGACCATCCAGGATATCGCCCGCGTCGTCTCGGATGAACAGGAGGAAAACGCCTCTGCCGATTCCGACAATCCGGCACCCGGGGAAGGCAGCACGACCGAATCCGCCGAGTGAGTCGCGGCGACTTCCGGGCTGCCCCTTCTCTCTCCCTCAGTCCAACTGCTTCCCCTCGCCCATCGAGCGTCGTTCCTGACATCTGGCTCCCCTCATGAACCTTGATTCCTCCGCCACCGAATTCCTCTACACCCTCCTCAACACGCCCAGCCCGACCGGCTTCGAGGTCCAGGGCCAGCGCGTCTGGGCCCAACGCTGCCGTCTCTTCGCGGACTCGGTCGAGAGCGACGCCTATGGCAATGCCTGGGCCACGGTGAGGGGCAGCGATCCGGAAGCCCCGCGCATCATGATCGAGGCGCACGCGGACGAAATCGGTTTCATCATCAAGTACATCGCCGACGACGGATTTCTACGGGTCGACCGCATCGGCGGGTCGGACTGGGCCAACGCGCGGGGCCGTCGGCTCACCTTCTTCGGTGACAAGGGAGAGGTTCTCGGCATCATCGGGAACACCGCCATTCACATCCGCGACCGCAAGGACGGCGAAAAGGCCCCGGAGGTGCACGAACTGTTTGTCGACGTGGGCGCCTCCAGCGCCGCCGAGGTGGCGGAGATGGGGCTGCGCGTGGGACATCCCGCGGTCTACGCGGACGGAGCCGTGCCCTTCGGCAAGAACCGCATCGTGGGCCGTGCCCTCGACAACCGCATTGGCGGATTCATCATTTCCGAGGTGATCCGCCGACTTGCCGCTCCAGAGGCCCGTCCCACCGCGACCTGCCTCGCCCTCAACGCGGTGCAGGAGGAGATCGGGGGACACGGGGCCACCATGGCTGCCTATCATCTCAAGCCCGATCTCTGCCTCGTCCTCGACGTGACGCACGCCACCGACAGTCCCGATATCAAGCATCCCCAGCATGGCAAGGTCGTCCTCGGCGGCGGGCCGTCCCTCACCCACGGCACCGCCAACCATCCCGTGATCGTTCGCCGACTCATGGACCTGGCGGAAGCCCAGGGCATCCCGATCCAACACGAAGCCTCCTCCCGCTATACCGGCACGGACACAGACTCCATCTTCACCGTGCGAGGCGGCATTCCCTCCGCCCTGATCTCCCTGCCCCTGCGCTACATGCACAGCATCGTGGAAATGGCGGATTTCGACGACATTGTCCGGGTGGTGGACCTGATGACGGCCTTTGTGCAATCGGTTCAAGGGAAGGACCGTTTTGCGGTGGAAATCTGAGGGACAGACCTTCGGGAGACGCCCCCTTCCTCCCCATATCAGGCACTTGGTGAAGCGCGTTGCGCCGCGCTCAGTCCGGTCTATGGTCTGCTGCAGATGGCCCGCGATTACACCGTTCACCGCACTCCCTCGAGCGCGACCTCCCAGATCGATTACGCCGCAGAGCTGAATGAACGACAGTATGCCGCGGTGACGGCTCCTCCCGGGCCCGCCCTGGTCATCGCGGGCGCCGGCAGCGGCAAGACGCGCACCCTGACCTACCGGGTCGCCTGGTTGCTCGACCAGGGCGTCCGCCCCTCGAACATCCTCCTGCTGACCTTCACCAACAAGGCTGCCCGCGAAATGCTGGAGCGGGTCTCGGAATTGGTTCCTCACGACCTCCGCGATCTCTGGGGCGGAACTTTCCACTCCGTTGGCAACCGCATCCTGCGCCGCCACGCCACCGCCCTGGGCTGGGATCCTGGTTTTACCATCCTCGACCGGGAAGACCAACGCGAGCTCCTCGCGGGAGCCGTCGAGGGCAGTGGCATCGACACCAAGGCCGTCCGCTTTCCCAAGCCGGAAGTGCTCGGTGAATTGTTCAGCCTTTCCATCAATACCGGAGAGCCCATCGCGGACATCGTGCGACGACGCTATCCCTATTTTCGTCATCTCGTTGCTCAGATCGAAACCCTGCAAAGGAGCTACGAGCAGAAAAAGCGGGAGACGAACTCCATGGACTTTGACGACCTCCTCGAGAAGCCCCTGACCCTGCTGCGCGAGCATCGCGACATCTGCGAGCTCTACCAGCGTCAGTTCGAGTGGATTCTCGTCGACGAGTACCAGGACACCAACCTCCTCCAGGCTGCCTTCATCGATCTGATCGCGGCCCCCCAGCACAATGTGATGGTCGTCGGCGACGACGCCCAGTCCATTTATTCCTGGCGCGGCGCGGACTTCCGCAACATCCTCGAGTTTCCCGAGCGCTACCCGGAGGCAAAGAAATACGTGATCGAGACGAACTACCGTTCCGTGCCGGAAATCCTCCAACTGGCCAACGCTGCCATCGCCCCCAATCAGCGGCAATTCCGCAAGGATCTCAGCCCGGCCCGCCCCGACCGCCAGGTTCGCCCCGCCCTGGCCCAGGTCCAGGATCCCAACCTCCAGGCGGCCTTCGTGGCCCAGCGCATACTCGAGCTGCGCGACGACGGGGTGCCCCTAAACGAGATCGCCGTGCTTTACCGGGCGCATTTCCATGCCATGGAAATCCAGCTCGAGCTGACCAAGCGCGGCATCCCCTTTGTCATCACCAGCGGACTTCGCTTCTTCGAACAGGCCCACATCAAGGACGCCGCGGCCTTCATGAAGATCGTCCACAACCGCCGCGACGAGATCGCTTTTAAGCGACTCGCCCGCATGCTTCCCGGCATTGGTGACAAGAGCGCCGACAAGCTCTGGGGGGAATGGCTCGGTAGTCCGCTGGCCTCACCGGATCCTCCCGTGGACTTCTCCGAAAGGATGCTCCGCTTCAAGGTGCCGGCCAAGGCCCGCGCCAACTGGGAACAGCTGGCCTACACCCTGGATGAGCTCGTCGACCCGAATGGAGTCGCCCGACCGCCCGCCGCCATGATGCCCTCCATCCTCGGGGGCGTCTACGAAGACTACATGAAGGGCAAGTTCACCAACTACGAGACCCGCAAGCAGGACCTGCTCCAGCTGGAGCGGTATGCCGAGCGCTTCGACGATCTCGGCGAATTCCTCACCCAGCTCAGCCTGCTCGCCGGTCAAGACGCGGTCGAGGCCACGGCCACGCAGCCCGATGCCGAGTCGGTCTGCCTCAGTTCCGTACACCAGGCCAAGGGATTGGAATGGCAGGTAGTCTTCTGCGTCTGGCTCGCGGATGGCATGTTCCCCAACAGCCGTGTCATCGATGAGGACGAGGAGAACCAGGATGGACTCGAGGAAGAGCGCCGCCTATTCTACGTGGCGGTGACGCGGGCGAAGGATGAGCTCTATCTCGTCTATCCCCTGATCTGGCCGGGTTCGTTCACGGGCGATGTCCTGCAGCGCCCCTCCCGTTTTCTCGAAGAAATCCCCTGCGACCTGATGGAGGAATGGAAAGTGGGATCGGGTTGGTAAGGGGCCTAACCGAACTTCACATCAGCCGTTTGGCCCGTCGGTAGCGGTTTTTGCGCCGCTCCTCCTCGTTTTCCGGGGCGGGTTCTATAGGCTCCGCAGGGATGGGTTCGATGGCTGGCCTGCCCGCCTCTGAGACGTCGCCCGCGGGCCTCCCCGGCGGCTTCAGGCGCCTCCGGCGTCCCCCCAGGCGCCGTCTCCATGGAGACCAGGCTACGCTCCCGGCGAGACGGGGGCTTTGCCAGCCCGTCCGGGTGACAAAGGCCTCGAAAACAAAAAGCAGGAGGAGCACCGCCAGGAGAGGGCTCCGCAGGGACTCCTCCACGACGCGGCTGGGGCGCCGCCATGCCTGACTGAGATCCACCAACTCCCCACCCCCACTGCTGCGGGAAAGCTCGCGCAGCTCGGCGACGCGACTCTCGTTCATCTGCCACTCCTCCTCGGCGCCCACGATCACAGGGCCGAGCGGGATGGCCGTGTCGCCAAGCTGCAAGGCGGCGCGCCCGGGTCCGTTCGTCTCCATTGGAATCGAGGTCCCGTAATGCCCCGGAGCGATGCGCTCCCAGACCACTTCGCGCCGGAGACCATCGCGATAGCCCGTCTGCACAACCAAGCGCGGGGGCACCTTGGCAAAGCGGGACTCCCAGGGCTCGGACTCGTAGTGGAGGTCGAGCTTCCACACGGAACCTTCCAGCTTTTGCCGCAAGCCGAGCCCTGGAGGCAACTCGTCCCCCATGAGCCAACGAGCGAGCGTTTGGACAAAATCCCCGTATTGCGGCCAGGCCCGGACGCGTTCCGAAAACTCCCCGCCGAGGGGAAAGGACACGGCCGCCGTCCGACCGATACCCCGACGTCCAAAGGACACCAAGGGCGCCGCATAGTGGTCGGTGGACAGCAGGGCCGCCTCATCCCCGTCCCGAAGGTAGCTGAGATTGTACCCATCGACTTCGCCGAGCCAGTTCAGTTCTCCACGGGCGAGCTCGTGCCACCTTCCGGTCGTCCCCGTCGGTGTCTCCTCCTTAACGAAGGTGGAACGCGCCACGGCAACGGTCTCCTGGGCAAAGAGATTGGGGATTTCCCCTGGAACCTCAGTGAAGAAAATTCTCCCTTCTCCGCGATGAGCAATGTCCTCGAGGAGAGCCGCGTCGGAATCCTTGGAGCTTCCCAAGCCGATGACGCTGACGGTGGTACCGCCCTCGCGCATTTCCTGTAACAATTTTTCGTACTCGCCCGGCTCCTCCGAATCGGAGGCATCGCTGAATAGAATGACATGGCGCTGTCCCAAGGAGGCCTTTTTCAATTCCTCCCACGCGGCCTGCAGGCCCTCGTAAACGAAGATGCCCCCCCCCATGGACTCGACGCGACGCAGGCGATTCATCAGTTCCTTGCGATACTTGCCGACGTTCAAGAGCGGAGCCACCTGGTGGGCGCTGCTGTCCACAGCATAGACGGTCAGGGCATCGAGCTCGCCGAGCAGGTCGACCGCCCGCGCCGCCCCCTCCGCAGCCAGGTGCATCTTGCTCTGCCCACTGGGCGTGATCATGGACATGGAACCGGAACGATCCAGGACAATAGCCATGGCCACGCCCAGCTTTCGGTGTTCACTCTTCAGCTCCATGGTCACCGGCAGCAGCGCATCGATGGCAGACTGGTGATAGCCGCCCGCGCCGAAGCTGTGCCGTCCGCCCACCATCATCAATCCCCCGCCCTGCTCACGAACAAAGAAGTCCAAGGCCCCGAGAAAATCGGCGGACACCTCGTGAGCCGGCACATTGTTCAGGATGACCGCACGCGCTCCCAGAAGGGCCCCGGGGTCGAGATTGCGAGCGTCGTGGGTGAAGCTGAGCTCAAAGCCTTGGTCCTGGAGGACCTCGGCCAAGGGATCGTCCGGGTAGGCGCTCACCAACAGGAGTCTCGGCCCCCCCGAAACTTCAATCCAGCGCTCGCGCCGATTGTTGCCCGGGATGGTGTCACCGGGAGGGCTAATGACCACGGCATAACGATGGGCGCCCGCCTCGACGAGTCGATCGGAAAACTGGAAATGCCCCCGTCCGCCTTTCACCTGCACTTCCCCCCGATGCAAAGACTGGTCGCCCCGCCTGATTTCGATGGGGATCAAACCATCCGGGGAACCTGCCAGGCTGAGATCCACGAGGAAAGGCTCGCCCCTCTGGACCCGCTCGGGCATGTCCAAGGTCACCACCCTCCAATCCTTTCGACTGGGCGCCCTCACGAGCCTGATGTCGAGGGGGATTCCCGCCTCGAGCAGTTTGACCGAGGTCTCGGAGAGGGGCTCGGTGCTGTATCCGTCGCTGAAGAGGAGGAGGCGGTTGTGTCGACGGGGATCCAAGCGTGCGAGGGCTTCTTGCAAGGCAAAGCCCGTCAGCGTCTGGTCGCGATTCCCGGTGTAGATCGCCCCCTCGCCACTCCCCGTGGGGATGACCTCGGTGGCGAAATCCAGAAAACGAAGTGCGTCGCGAGACGAGGGGCGGGAGCGCTCCAGCAGGCTGCGCCATTCCACCTCTCCGGCATCGATGAGATCCTGGGCCGAGCGGGACCGGTCAAAGAGCACCCACAAATCCAACTCATTGGATTTACGGCCCACCTGGGGATCACAAAGGATCAAGGTCAGCAGGAGCAGGAGGGCCGCTCTCAGGGGACGGGCCAAGCCCAATGACCGGAATCCCCAACCCAGCAGCAGCCACACGGGAAGCAGGAGCAAAAACTGGGGGGCGGCAAAACTCATCGGTCAGGACGATCCTAGAGCGCTGGCGCGTGGTGGAAAGCCGAATTTTCCCCGAACGCTCACTCCTCTTCTCCCCCAAGATGGCATACAATTGCCGTTGCGAGAAAGCCTGTTCCGGTCCACGGTTCGCCCATGTCCTCTCTGGATCACAAAACCGCACTTGTCACCGGTGGAGGCTCTGGCATCGGCCGGGCCATCTCCGAAACTTTTGCCGCCGCCGGGGCCTCAGTGGCCATTCTGGATCTCGACGAAGCCGCCGCTCAGGAGACCATCGCCGGCATCACCGCCGCCGGGGGCCAAGCCATTTTCCTGTCCTGTGACGTCTCCAGCGCCGCATCCGTCGCCGCCGCCGTGAAAGGGGCCAAGGACGCCTTCGGCAAGATCGACATCCTCGTCAACAACGCCGGTATCGCCCACATCGGCACCGCCACCTCCACCGAGGAAAACGATTTCGATCGGGTCATGAAGGTGAACGTCAAGGGCGTCTACCTGTGCCTCCAGGCCGTGCTACCGGAAATGGTGGCCGGAGGAGGAGGCGTCGTCCTCAACATGTCCAGCATTGCCGCCATCACCGCCCTGCGCGACCGCTTTGCCTATTCCGCGAGCAAGGGGGCCGTGCACACCATGACCCTTTCGGTGGCGGCGGATTACCTGCAGTATGGCATCCGCTGCAACGCCATCTGCCCGGCGCGCGTCCACACGCCCTTTGTCGATGGCTACCTCGCCCGGAACTATCCGGACAACCGCGACGAAATGTTCGAGAAGCTCTCCAAAGTCCAGCCCATCGGCCGTATGGCTCGCCCTGACGAAGTCGCCAAACTGGCCCTCTACCTGTGCAGCGACGACGCCTCTTACATCACCGCCCAAGCCTTCAACATCGACGGCGGCTATCTCAATCTCCGCAACTGAACCCACCCTCTCCACCATGAAATGGCTCGCCCTCATTACCGCCCTCACCTTGATGGCCCCCGCCCTCCACGCCGCCGATAGCGTGCACGAATTCAAGGTCGCCGACATCCAAGGCAAGGAGGTCGACTTGTCCAGCTACCAAGGCAAGGTCCTCCTCATCGTGAACGTGGCTTCCAAGTGCGGAGCCACCCCGCAGTATGCTGCGCTGCAGGCCCTCCACGAGAAGTATGCGCCCCAAGGGCTGGTCGTGATGGGCTTCCCGGCGAACAATTTCGGCGGCCAGGAACCCGGCAGCAACGAGGAGATTGTCGAATTCTGCACGACCAAATACGACGTCAAGTTTCCCCTGTTCTCGAAGGTCTCCGTTAAAGGTGATGATCAAGCGCCCCTCTTCGCCTATCTCACCACTGCGGAGAATCCCGACAAGAAGGGCGACATCGGCTGGAACTTCGAGAAGTTTCTCATCGCCAAGGATGGCCAGTTGATTCGTCGCTTCAGCACGCGCACCAAGCCCGATGACGGCGCCGTCATCGAGGCGATCGAGGCCGCCTTGGCGAAGTGATCCCAAGGCCGCCAAGGCCTGGTGAACTCAGCTCCATCCCCTGAAGGCCCGTGTCCCCACACGGGCCTTTTTATTTGGGGATATTTGGCCCGAGCGAATCGAGAAGAATGCAGGACATTAGGGGAGCCCTGCGAGCCCTGTTCCCTTTCGCTCTCCTGTCATCCCAGGAGCTTCCTCGGCCGGATGAATCGTCGCGACATACCCGAATACGCCATGAACGAGGTCGGTTCCGACCTCCTGCGGGATCGTGGCATCCTCGTCATGGCCCTCTCCGATTCCGTCCGCAATGAACCACGACGCCTGCTCCCGCACGTGCACAGATTCTTTCAAATGTACCTGCTCGTCGGCGAAGCCAGGGTGATGCAGGACTTCGAGGACTATCGCCTCGAGCGGTCCAGCGTGGTCTTCATCAGCCCAGGCCAGGTTCACACCCTCAGGCCGGGGAGCTCTCTCGAGGGCTACACCGTGTCCTTCACTCAGGAATTCTTTGATCACCGCAGCCCGCCTCCCAGCCGGCTCCTGGAATTCCCCTTCTTTTTCTCCGATCCCGAGTCCTCCCATATCCAGCTCACTTCTGAGGCCTTGGCGGAGCTTGTACCCCTGTTTCGCGCCCTCCAGGAGGAATATGAGCGGGCGCTTCCGGATGCCGAGGATCTGTTGCGCAGCTTGCTCTGGCTCTTGTTGCTGCGCTTGGCCCGACAAAGTCAGGCCACGCCGACTCCCCCCGCCCTCTCGCGAGCCCGCGCCCTGGTCCGCCAGTTCACCCTTGCAGTGGAACAACACTTCCGGGACTGGCATCGCCTCGCCGACTATGCCCGTCACCTCGGAATCAGTGAAAATCACCTCAACGACGCCGTGCGAGAACAGACCGGCGCCTCAGCGGGATCCCTCCTCCGCAAACGGCGTCTCCTCGATGCCAAGCGACTTCTGCTCCATTCCGATCTAAGTGTTGCCGAAATCTGCTACCTGCTCCGCTTCAAGGAGCCCTCCTACTTTGCCCGATTCTTCCGCCGACACGAGGGACTGAGCCCCAGTGAATTCCGCGAGCGGATCCGAGAAAAATACCAGGGATAGCCGGTCCGGTATCATCGCACCCACTTGAGTGCTCCCACCAGTCATCGGAAAGTGGGGCCACCTCTCATGAATTCCCTCCAGTCTTCCGACGGCTCCGCGGTTCCTCGCCCGACCCGCTTGGCCAATGAAACGGCCATGACCGTTCTGCTGGCCATCAGCTTCTCCCACCTACTCAATGACACCATTCAGGCGCTCATTCCCTCGCTCTATCCCCTGATCAAGGAGGAGCTGCAACTGAACTACACCCAGATCGGCCTGGTGACCCTGACCTTTCAGTGCACCGCCTCGCTCCTGCAGC
This sequence comes from uncultured Akkermansia sp., assembly GCA_964552315.1. Taxonomy (GTDB): domain Bacteria; phylum Verrucomicrobiota; class Verrucomicrobiia; order Verrucomicrobiales; family DEV007; genus Arctic95D-9. The sequence goes on from CAZKGI010000002.1 coordinate 137,267, forward strand.
CTGTGGTGGGCCTGCTGACGGACCGCAGACCCATGCCCTATTCTCTAGCCACGGGGATGGCCTGCACCTTGTGTGGCCTGCTCCTGCTGGCCTCGGCGCATCGCTATGGCATGATCCTTTTGGCCGCGGCCTTGGTCGGCCTGGGTTCGTCGGTCTTCCACCCCGAAGCCTCGCGGGTCGCCCACCTCGCCTCCGGAGGCAAGCGCGGCATGGCCCAGGCCCTCTTCCAAGTTGGTGGCAACGCCGGGAGTGCCATCGGCCCTCTTGCCGCCGCCCTGCTCATCATGCCCAACGGCCAGGGGGCGGTCGCTTGGTTTACCCTGCTCGCTGCCCTGGGCATTGTCGTGCTCTGGAGAGTGGGACGCTGGATGTCCGCTCGGTTGCAGGTCCTCGCCATTTCCCGCGGCTCGCACCCAACGGCCCCTGCGGTCGCTCCCCTGCCAACCCGGACGGTGATCTTTTCCCTCCTGATCCTCGTGATGCTGATCTTCTCGAAGTACGTCTACCTGACGAGCATGACGAGCTACTACACCTTTTTCCTGATGGAGCGCTTCGGCCTGAGCGCCACCCGGTCCCAGATCCTGCTCTTCGTCTTTCTCTTCGCCGTCGCCGCCGGGACCATTCTCGGAGGCCCCATCGGGGATCGCTTTGGACGCAAGCCCGTCATCTGGATTTCCATCTTGGGCGTGGCCCCCTTCACCCTCTGCCTGCCCTACGCAAACCTTCCCCTGACCATCGCCCTCAGCGTGTTGATTGGTGGCATCCTCGCCTCCGCCTTCTCCGCCATTCTCGTCTTTGCCCAGGAACTCGTTCCGGGCAAGGTGGGGCTGATCGCCGGACTCTTCTTTGGCCTGGCCTTCGGCATAGCCGGCATTGGCTCGGCCGTGCTGGGAAAGTTTGCCGACGTCGCGGGGATCGTCTCGGTCTACCACTTCTGCGCCTATCTCCCCCTCCTCGGTCTGGTCGCGGCCTTCCTACCCAGAGAGAGGCGCCCCCAGGCCGCTGAGCCGACAGCGCCCTAACCGCCCCGCAAGGCTTCCAGGAAGCGTTCCGTCACCGGTCCCGGCTTGGAGCCGTGAACCACGGAATGAATGATCGTGGTGCGGCGGCGGCGAGCACGGCGCAGCGGAATGCCATTGCCGGTGATGCGGTCGAGCGTCGCGGGAAGAACGGCCACCCCGATTCCCGCGACGGTCAAGGCGGCCACGGCCTGTGCTCGACTGGCTTCCTGGACCACGTGGGGCCGGAATCCCTCCTCCAGGCAGAGGTGGTGCACATGGGAGGAATAGGCCGGCGCCGCTTCAGGTGAAATCGCCACAAAGGGCTCTTCGGCGAGATCAGCCAGGCGAATCTCGCCTTTCGACGCGAGGGCGTGATTCGGGGGGACAAAAGCCATGAGCTCCTCCTCCTGCCAGCGGGTCGCACTGAGGCCCGAAGGCAGGCGGTCCGGCGCCACGCCGACGAAGGCCACATCCAGCTCGCGGCGGATCAGGGCGCTCAGCTGATCCGAAGGCAAGAGGTCGCGCAGCTGCATGCGGATGCGGGGATGTTTCTTGCCAAAGCGCGTGAAGACCGCCACCAACTCGGGCGACAGCACCGCACTGACAAAGCCCACCTCGATCCGGTCGGTCTCCCCTCGGGCCGCCCGCTTGGCGGCTTCTCCCGCCTGTCGCAAACGCGGAAGAATATCCCGAGCCTCCGCCCGATAAGCCGAGCCTGCCGTGGTCAGGGAAACATGGCGTCGCGAGCGCTCAAAGAGTTCCACCCCCAGCTTGTCCTCGAGACTGCGGATGTGCCGCGAGAGCGGCGGCTGAGCCAAGCGAAGGCGCTCGGCGGCACGAGTGAAGGACATTTCCTCGGCGACGGCCAAGAAGCATTCCAATTCGCGCAAGGTCGCGTCATTCATACCAAAAAGGTATCACAGCCAAGGAAAAATAGTATTTCCAAACATCGCCTTTCTCCGTCATCCTTGGGCATCTAACCGTCATTTGATTGATCATGCCCAAGCCCACCCCCTCTTCGAAATCATCGAAATCCGGCAAGCCTGCGAACGCCGCGCATCGCCAGTACTCGGGCCCCATGCTCGATGGTCCCGACCGCGCCCCGAGCCGGGCAATGCTTTACCCGGTGGGTTTCTCGGACGAGGACTTCAAGAAGTCCATCGTGGGGATTGCGTCCACCTGGAGCATGGTGACGCCCTGCAACATGCACATCGACCTGCTCGCCAAGGAAGCCAAGAAGGGGGTCGATGCCGCCGGGGGCAAGGGGGTCGAGTTCAACACCATCACCATCTCCGACGGGATCTCCATGGGCACGGAAGGAATGAAGTATTCCCTCGTCAGCCGGGAAGTCATCGCCGATTCCATCGAGACCGTGGTGGGTTGTGAGGGGATGGACGGGGTGGTCGCCATCGGTGGCTGTGATAAGAACATGCCCGGCTGTCTGATGGCCATCGCCCGCTTAAACCGGCCGGGGGTCTTCGTCTACGGGGGAACCATCAAACCCGGCTGTCACCACGGCGAGGACGTGGACATTGTCTCCGTGTTCGAGGCCGTGGGGAAACACAGCGCCGGCAAGATCGACGATGCGGAACTGGAGGGGGTGACGGCCTCGGCCATCCCCGGACCGGGTTCCTGCGGGGGCATGTACACCGCCAACACCATGGCCAGTGCCATCGAGGCCCTGGGAATGAGCCTGCCCAACAGCTCGGCCCAGGCCGCCGTCAGCGACGAAAAGCGCATGGACTGCTTTGATGCTGGCGCCGCCGTGGTCAACCTCATCAACAAGAACATCCGTCCCCGCGACATCCTCACCAAGAAGGCCTTCGAAAACGCCATCACCGTGGTCACGGCCTTGGGAGGCTCGACGAATGCCGTACTCCACCTGCTCGCCATCGCCAGTGCGGCGGGCGTAAAGCTGTCCATCGACGATTTCACCCGCATCGGCAAGCGCGTCCCCGTTCTCGCCGACCTCAAGCCCAGTGGCAAGTATGTGATGATGAAGCTGGTCGAAATCGGGGGCACCCTTCCCCTGATGAAGATGCTGCTCGATGCCGGACTCTTGCACGGGGACTGCATGACCGTGACCGGCAAGACCATGGCCGAGAATCTCGCCAAAGTGAAGCCCTACCCCAAGGGGCAGGACATTGTCCGCCCGCTCAGCAATCCCATCAAGAAAAACGGCCACCTCGTGGTTCTTTACGGCAATCTCGCCCCCGGCGGCGCCGTGGCGAAGATCTCGGGCAAAGAAGGGCTCTACTTCAAGGGACGGGCCCGGGTCTTTGATTCCGAGGAGAAGGCCATGCAAGCCATCCTCGGCGGCAAGATCAAGAAGGGCGACGTCGTGGTCATCCGCATGGAAGGTCCCAAGGGAGGTCCCGGCATGCGCGAGATGCTGGGACCCACGGGTGCAATCATGGGCGCCGGCCTCGGCAAGGACGTGGCCCTGATCACCGACGGTCGCTTTTCCGGCGGCAGTCACGGATTCGTCATCGGGCACGTCACCCCGGAAGCCTTCGTGGGCGGTCCCCTCGCCCTGGTCAAGAACGGCGACGAGATCTCCATCGACGCGGAAAAGCGCGAAATGACCCTGCACGTTCCTTCCAAGGAGCTCGCGGCGCGCCAAAAGGCCTGGAAGCAGCCCAAGCCCCGCTACACCCAGGGCGTCTTGGCCAAGTTCGCCAAGCTGGCCAGCTCAGCCTCGGAGGGGGCGGTCACGGACAAGAATCTCTGATCGATCCCGAGATCCCTCGCCACGGGGCCTTCCTGGCTGGTTGAGGCCGGCCAGGACTTCGACTCGATGTCTCCTCGTGGCGAGGGGCAGGAAGAGCTAACTTGGGTCCGGGTTGCCCCTCTGGGGAATTGGCTTCCCCGCGCCTGTTCGGGAGGCCCCCGGTCCCCCCTAACAGGCGACAGCCCGAGGTCGCCTGACACATTTTCGCGCTCGATTCTCACACCGGGCTCGCCTATTCTCCCGACGATGCCCCGTCCCGCCCAGTCCGGACATCCCCGACGAGAGCCCCGCGAAGCGCCTTCCGCGCTCTACATCGGGGGCGCGGCAAGCTTGGCCGCCCTGATCATTGGCCTGAGCTTGTTCCTCTTGATCAACGCCTTCCAGTGGCGCTCCGCCCTCGAGGCCCTGCGCGACGAGCCGGGCATCGAAGTCTTGTCTGTGGAACGAGCCGGCTTCTTCAAGAAGCGGCTCCGAGGGCTGCGGGATCCTCTGGCCCCCACCGTGGAAAGCATCCTACAAAAACACAATCTTTCCCCCCATCGGGCGGAAATCCTCATGAGCGAATACCACTCGCTCAACACCCCCTATGCCCGTCAGCGGCAGGAAGCGGAGGCCGCCCGCCTCGAGGAATGGCGGGATACCCTGTTGCAGGCCGTGGGCAACTACGCCGAGAAGACCCGCCTCCGGCGCGAGGCGGACTTGGTCACCCTGACCCAAATGCTCTTCCGGCTGCGCTTTCCCGAGATCATGGAAAATGTCGCCCTGGAATGGCGGGAGGGTCGCTGGCACGCCAGGGGAGAGCTCTACGCCCCACAACGCGAACATTTCCTCCGCGAGGCCCCGGCCTTCCTCGTCGAGGGCGAACTGAACACTCAAGCCTTGATTGACCTCACGGTGACGCGGTTGGAAACCCTGCGTTCCGAGATGGAGTCGGCCGAACTTTTCTCCTCCGACCTCGATGGGCAGCTCGTCCACATCGAGCGCATGGTCCGCCTGCTCACGGATCTCGACGAGGTCTGTCGACGTTCGGAACTGCCGCTGGCCCGTCTCCAACTCGTTTTGACGACGGCCCCCGGAGAAACCCACCGGGCACGCTTCGCGGATCTGAAATCTCGCCTGACCCGACCGGGAGCCATCCCCCCGGATCGGCTTCTCGATGACCTCCACTCGCCCGGGGAACCCGGGAGCCCCCCACGGGCCTCGCTCAAGGTCCACCTGCGCTCGACTTCCCGATGAGGCCCATTTCCCCTGGTCGTGATCGACAGGCCTATTGGCTCGTGGCTCCGCTGATCTGCTTGGGATCATTCCTCGTTCTGCTGATGGTGGCGCGGCATTATGAAACGCTGCCCCTGCATCCACCAGAATGTGGCTTCCGCCGCCTCTTCGGACTGCCCTGCCCCACCTGCGGAGGCACGCGAGCCATGCGCGCCCTCTCCCAAGGCCACCTTGTCGAGGCCTTTCGCTTTCACCCCCTCCTCGTCCTGGCCGCCTTCGCCTGCCTGGGCTGGACCGGACTGGCCATTCGTCGCTATCGACGCGGCGAGCTCCCCCCGTCTCCAGCAGAGCAGAACCGCCGCCTGGGTCGTGCTCTGATGGGAGGACTGCTGCTGCTACTGGCAAACTGGGTCTATCTCCTCCTCTGTCTGAAATAGCCCCCCTCAATCGCGGGATGTCGGCGTCAGCTTCAGCGTTAGCTTCTCTTCTCCGCGCAGCACGGTGATGCTCGTCTCCACCCCGACCTTGAGATCGGCCATGGCGTCCGTGTAGTCGTAGATATTGAGGATCTCGCGTTCGCCCAGGCCAATGATGATGTCGCCCCCCTGCACGCCGGCAATTCCGGCGGGTCCCTTCTCCGATACGCCGCTGAGCTTCACCCCCTTGATGTCGCCCTGGCTGTAGTCGGGGATCGTCCCGAGGTAGACACGGAAACCCCGCCCGCCCTGGTTCTTCGGCGGGTCGACCTTGACATAGCGGGGCGCCTCGGCATCGAGGGCGAGCCCGCGCGCAATCAGGCCCATCAGCTTCGCGATCTGCGTCGCTCCCTCGTAGTTGATCTTGTCAGGCGTGTCCCGGGGACTGTGATAGTCCTCGTGCGCCCCGGTGAAGGCGCTGAGGATGGGCACCTGCCGCAGGTAGAAGGGCGTCGCGTCCGTGGGCAGATAGGTGTCGTTCTGCAGGGTGATGGGCAATCCGATGGGGGCATTGCGGCGCTCGATGGCCCCCTTCCAGTAGTCGCTCGATCCGATCCCCTGTAGCACCAGCTTCTCCTTGAGTCGCCCGATCATGTCCAGGTTCAGGTAGGACGAGATCAACAGGTTGAGGGGGGCCTCTTCGCTGCCAAGGGCTTCCTTGGCAAGAGTCCTGACAAAGTGAGAAGAACCGAGCAGGCCGATTTCCTCCCCGGACCAAGCGGCGAAAACGAGATCCCGCTTCAGGTCGAGCTTGCCCTGCTGCCGCAGCGTCGCGAGGTACTCCGCAATCTCCAGCAGTCCGGCCACGCCCGAGGCATTGTCGTCGGCCCCGCGATGGATCTGGCCCCTTTCCTCCTCGCGGGCGAGGGAGCCCGGGCCGGCCTCGGCCCCGAGGTGGTCGATGTGGGCGCCGATCATGGTCACCGGGCTGGGATGGGGACCGCCCTGCCCCGCGGACAGGATGCCGATGACGTTGCGCCCGGTGCGCTTTTCTTGCTCGACGTCGACGGTGGCGCTGAGACTGGCCTCGGGAATCGGGAAGCCCTCGACCATGTCGCCGTTGTCGAGGGCCTTTTGGAGCTCCGAGAGATCCTTGCCAGCGCGCGAGACCAGGGCCTGGGCCAATTCCCGGGAAATGCTGATCGCCGGGATGCCCGAATCCGCCAGGGAGGAGTCGAACTCCATGGGCACCAGCTCCTCCTTCACCTCCGTGTTCGGACCGGTCACGAAAAGGATGCCGGCGGCAAACTTGCGCCGCGCCAGGGAGGCCTTGTGCCGCAGGCGGGAAAAGCGCTGCATCTCCTCGCGCTTCTCTGGAGAGACATTTTCCGGCACGTAGCGGAACACCATCACCCACTTGCCCTTCACATCGAGGTGAAAGTAATTGGTGTAGGAGACGTCCCCCTTTTCATCGGGGACCTCGAGCCCGTATCCCGCGAAGACGATGCCCGTGTCCTCGAGCGTGCCGTTCTTGGAGAAGGAAACAGGGCGCCACTCGCGATCCACCACGGGTTGGAGGACCTTCTCCCCCAGCCGCAAGCTCATTGCGTTGTTTTTTCCCACCGCCACGCCCGCGGTGAAGGAAAAGGTCTGAAAGAAACTGCCCTCATCGCCTCCAGGCTGGAGTCCCCATTTCTTGAAATGAGCCGCCACATGGTCCGTCGCCGCGATCTCCCCCTCGGTGCCCGTGAGCCGCCCCCCCAGCTCAGGAGAGGCCAGGTATTCGAGGTGCTGGCGCAGGTCCTCCTCGCGGATTTCAGGTTGGGTGTCGAAGATTTGGGACGAGACGGTCTCCGGCGCCGCTGCCGACGCCGGTTCTGTCGCTGCAGGGAGAGCCGGCACGGCCGACTTCGCCTCCCCACTGGCTTCCAACAGGGCGAGGGCCGCCTCGTGATTCCAAGAGGCGAGAAAGATTTGGGATTGGGAGGTGGCGGTGCGGTTGCTCGTCCAAGCGAGCCGCTTGCCGTCCGGGGAAAAAGCCGGCAGTCCGTCAAAGCCCGCCGTGTAGGTCACGCGGACGGGCTCCTTGCGCCCCTCGCGGTCCACCAGATAGAGCTCGAAATTGTCAAAACCGTGCTTGTTTGTGGCAAAGATCAGGTATTCCCCACTGGGGTGAAAAAAGGGCGCCCAGGACATCACGCCGAGCCGGGTGAGCTGGCGCTCCTTTCGATCCTTCAGATTCATGGCAAAGATCTCGGCCACCAGGCCCTTGCGGTCGAAGCGTCTCCAGCAGATCTCCTGTCCGTCGGCGCTGAAGAAGGCCCCCCCATCGTAACCATCCGCATGCGTGAGGCGCTCCACTCCGGAGCCATCCGCATTGGCGAGGTAGATCTCCATAGGGAACTTCTTGTCCAGCTTAAAGAATTTTTGATCCTCCTCGCTCAGGGTCCCCTCGTAAGCCTGTCGATTCGAGGCGAAGACAATCTTGCGGCCATCCGGAGAATAGGCCCCTTCCGCATCATACCCCCGGGTCTGGGTCAGATTGCGGTATTCACCGGAGCCGATCACCGTTTCGTAAATCTCGAACTCGGCGTCGTAGTCCCAGGCATACTTCCGAGCCGTCCCCGATTCGCGGGCCTCGTATTCGGCCTTTTGCTGGGCGGCGGATTCTGGATTTTCGTGCGTCGAGGCGAAGAGGACCCGCTTGCCATCCGGATGGATCCAGGCGCAGGTGGTCTTGCCGATACCGGGAGAAATGCGTTCCGTGTCCCCGGTCTCCAGATCGAGCAGGTAGATCTGATAAAAGGGATTCCCCTCCTCCCGCTCACTTTGGAAGACGAGCTTGGTGCCATCGGCGGAGAAATAGCCCTCCCCGGCGCGCAAGCCCTCAAAGGTGAGCTGGCGCACCTGGCTGAGGAGCGCGGCCTCGGCCTTGGCCGCCTCGGCGTCATCTCGGGACTCCTCGGCGACGCCCCGCAGCGGCGAGACCCACAGTCCGCAGCAAAACCAAAGACCAAGAAGGGCACGACGGGCGAGGGAGGGATGCGGGCTCATGTCAGGGACGCGATGGGATCAACTTGAAGCGGTCCACTGGCTTGGTCAACGGGCTTCCACCAGCGCAAGCACGGCGCGCCGGTCCGCCCCCATGACGCCCCGCTCTCGTTTCCCGGACGACTCCGGCGTAATCTCTTTGGGAGGGCCGCCCCCTAGGCCTTCAAGAGGGAGCGAATGCCCCGATCCAGCAGATCATCCACGCTGGGGGCACAATTGGCGACACTCACCTCATAGCCGCCCTTGGGATACTCTTTGGCCACGGGCACGTACCAGGCCCCCCCGTCCCCATAAGCGGCCGTCGCCACGAAGCGGCTGGGATCGAGCTGCTGGGCACGCAGCTGATATTCCACAAAGCTTTCCGAAGGAAGGTGCAGCAGGGTGATGTCGTCGAGCCGGAGGGCACTCAGGACGATGGGCGTCTGCGCGGCGATGCGACGAATCCAACTCACCCGCATGGCTGGTCGGATGCGATTGGCCGCCGAATTCTGGGGGTTTCGCACCTGCTCCAGCTCGGTGCCTTCCTGGAAGACCGGATTCACCTCGGGCACGATCTCCTCGGTCCGCCAGGCGACCTCCTTGAGGGGTCTCGGCTGGAGCCGATTCCCGGCTTCCACCATGGCCGCATGGAGACGGTCGGTCAGCTCGATCCGGGCCTGCTCGGATCCATCGTTGTACTTCCCCGCCCCGATATTGCCGCTGCAGCCAGTGAAATAGAGGTGGGTGCAGGACCCTTCGGCTTCCTGAAGCCGCTTGCGGGCCAGTCCCACGAAATCGCTGCTCACCTGCCCCTTGCCATAGTGGCTCATGGGATGGCAGGCGTAGTAGTGACAGGCGGCGACCTTTTCCTCCCCACTGTAAAAGGCCACCGTCTTCAGGTAGGGGTCAATGAGCCCCTCGGGCAGGGCAATCAGCTCCGGAACCCGACAGGAGCTCCCTCGCATGCGCCCCACCTTGCCGTCGGGACCGATGTCCATGCGACGATTTCCGGCGATGCGCTCGACCTTGGCCTGGGCCGCCGCCACGCCGGTGAGGGGGCGTGCCTTGCTCACCGCCTCCTGCACCGCCTTGCGTCCCCGCTGCAGACAGTCTTGGAAGAACTCCAGGTCGACCAGGTGCAGACCCGCATTCTGCTCGGCGATGAGGGCCTCCGAAGCGAGACAGACGAAAGGGGCGTCGTGCTGGTGGACACATTGCACGGCAACCCGATCTGGTGTCGTCCCCGCCCCCTCGGCGAGGGCCTGACGCCAGTCGATGTGGGCTTGGTTGAGCAAGCCGGTCCAGTCCACAGCACAAACGACAATAGGTTTGCCGGCGCCGAGCAGGACGAAGCCGATGGCCTCGAGCGAATCCGACACCGCTTGGGCGGGAGTGATCCAACCGCCACACAGGGGGTGACCGATCGGAGGGGTCACGTCATAACGAAAAGGGGCGATGCGCAAGCCCGTCTCATCAGCCGCGAGCAGATCAAATCCCGCGGGCAACAGGCTGCCCAAAGCCAGCGAGGCCTGCAGCCATTCTCGACGGGTCCGGGAGGGGGAATTCGCTTTCATTCGCCGAATCTAACGTGTCCCCATTCTCCTGTAGACTCGCGCCATTGCGGAGAATTGATCTCGGGGAGACCCGTGGCTCTCCCCGCCGGGAGCCCTCTTCTTGGACGTGCCCCTCGACCTCAGTTCGGCTGATTCCGCATGAAATCTGCGACTTGGGTGAAAAAACCCTCCAACCACTCGCGGACCTCTCCCTCCAGGCCCCCCACCTCCCCCATGGCCGCCTTCATCAAGGCCAGCCAACGGTCCCGCTCTGCCACCCCGATGGCAAACGGCAGATGCCTCATGCGCAAGCGGGGATGCCCGCGCTCCTGTATGTATCGGTCCGATCCACCCAAGCGGAAGATCAGAAAATCCGCGAGGCGGCGCTCCGCGCCAGCCCAGTCGTCCGGAGGATACATGGGACCGATGAGATCGTCTTCGCGAACGCGTCGATAAAAGGCGGCCACCAGACGGTTGACCCCCTCTTCACCCAGTGATGCCCACACCTTTGCTTCCATGCCAGAGGAAAGCGGATCCAGGACTGGAATCACGAAGGCTTTCCACCGCGATCACCTACCGCATTGTGACTTGATTTTCATCTGGGGTGCAAGCTACCCTCTTCTGTATTTTTTAAAAAGTTTTCCGATTTCCATGAAGCGTAGTCTCCTCACCAGTCTCCTTTCGGTTGCGACCCTCGCGGCCACTTCCGCGAACGCCGCCGATGCGAGCCAGAGCCAGCTTTACAAGGATCTCGTCGTCCCCATTCTCGACGCCAAGTGCGCCAGCTGCCACGGTGCTGAGAAGCCCAAGGGCAAATTGCGTGTGGATTCCTTGGAGGCCATCCTGAAGGGCGGCTATGAAGGCCCCTCCGTCGTCGCCGGCAAGATTGAGGACAGCCCGCTCATCCAGCGCATCTACCTGCCCCTGAATGATGATGAGCACATGCCCCCGGAAGACAAGGAGCAGCTCACCGAGCAAGAGGTCGCCGTGTTGGCTTTCTGGATCAAAAGCGGGGCCAAGGAAACGGGCACCGTGGCTGAGCTGAAGCCCGACGAAGCCTCCCTGGCGGCCGCCCACCACGTTTTGGGGAACCTGCCCAAGCGCAAAGAGGCCAGCATGGCCAAGACGGAAACGCCTCAGCTGGATCCGGCCACGCAAAAACTCATCGAGGAGACCATCGCCCGCGTTGAGAAGTTGGGGGCCTCTCTCATGCCCATTGCCCAAGACACCCCGGAACTGCGCTTCAGTGCCCTCAACGTGAGCAAGGAATTCACCGATGAGAAACTGGCGGAACTGAAGCCGGTCGCGGCCCAAATCAAATGGGTCGACCTGGCTCGCACTCAAGTCACCGACAAGGGCCTGACCCATTTGGCGGGTATGAGCAACCTCACCCGCCTGCACCTGGAAAACACCAAGGTCAGCGATGCCGGACTCGACGCGCTGAAGGGCCTTCAGAAGCTCGAATATCTCAACCTCTATGGCACGCAAGTCTCGGATGCGGGACTGGAGAAACTCGCGGGCCTCAAGAACCTCAAGAAGCTCTTTGTCTGGCAAAGCAAGGTCACCGACGCGGGCGCCACCAAGCTGGCCGCAGCGATTCCCGGCATTGACATCAACACCGGATGGAAGGAATCCCAAGCGCAACCCATCGTGGTCGCGGCAAATACGCCGTCCGCTCCCGCCCCGGCCCCGGCCCCGGCTCCGGCGCCTGCTCCGGCTCCGGCCAAACCCGACTCCAAGCCTGCCCCTGCACCGGCTCCGGCCAAAC
>CAZKGI010000003.1:0-130243 GCA_964552315.1 uncultured Akkermansia sp.
GTTTATTTGGGAGGGGGGACATTCCTGTCCCCCGGTTATTGGAGAAGATGGGGGAGATGGGGGACAGGAATGTCCCCCCTCCGTTGGAAATCTTGAACTCAAGGTCAAAACGTTCTGCGCCATCCCGCAGGTGCTCGCCTTCCTCAAGGACTACATCGTCTTCGCCGAAAAGGACGAGGAGCTGAACAAATACATCCTGCGCCAGCACCAGACCGGCGCGGTGGACGCGACCGTCAGTCGCGCGCTCGATCCCCAGCGCACGCGCGGCCTCGTCTGGCACACGCAGGGCAGCGGCAAGACCTTCACCATGATCAAGGCGGCGGAGCGGCTCTTCCGCGAACCGGCGGCGGACAAGCCGACGGTGCTGCTGATGATCGACCGCAACGAGCTGGAAGACCAGATGCTCAAGAACCTCGCCGCGCTCGGCCTCGGCAATCTGGAGCACGCGAGCAGCATCGCCCGTCTCAACCAGCTCCTGCGGGACGACTACCGCGGGATCATCGTGACGATGATCCACAAGTTTCGCGACATGCCGGCGAACTTGAATGCGCGGAAGAACATCTACGTCCTCATCGACGAAGCGCACCGCACCACGGGTGGAGATCTCGGCAATTTTCTCATGGCCGGCCTGCCGAACGCCACGTTCATCGGCTTCACCGGCACGCCGGTGGACAAGACCGTTTACGGCAAGGGCACCTTCAAGACCTTCGGCTGCGAGGACGACAAAGGCTACCTCCACAAGTATTCCATCGCGGACAGCATCGAGGACGGCACCACGCTGCCGCTCTATTATCAGCTCGCGCCCAATGAGATGCTCGTGCCGCACGAGACGCTCGACAAAGAATTCCTTTCCCTCGCCGAAGCGGAGGGCGTGGCCGACATCGAGGAGCTGAACAAAATCCTCGAGCGGGCGGTGAACCTGAAAAACTTCCTCAAGGGGAAGGAGCGCATCGAGAAAGTCGCGCGGTTTGTCGCCAAGCACTACGTGGAGAACGTCGAGCCGCTCGGCTACAAAGCCTTCCTCGTCGGCGTCGACCGCGAAGCCTGCGCGCACTACAAGCACGCGCTCGATCGCATCCTGCCGCCCGAGTATTCCGAAGTCGTTTACACGGGAAACAACAACGACTCGGAGCTGCTGAAGGAGTTTCACCTCGACCCGAAGAAGGAGCGGCAGATCCGCAAGAGCTTCGGCAAGCTCGACCAGCAGCCGAAGATTCTGATCGTCACCGAGAAACTGCTCACCGGCTTCGACGCGCCCGTGCTCTACGCCATGTATCTCGACAAGCCGATGCGCGACCACACGCTGCTGCAGGCCATCGCCCGGGTGAACCGCCCCTACGAGAACGAGGCGCAGGAGATGGTGAAGCCCCACGGCTTCGTTTTGGATTTCGTCGGCATCTTCGACAAGTTGGAGAAGGCGCTCGCCTTCGACAGCGAGGAGATCAACGCGATCGTCAAGGACATCGGCCTGCTCAAGACGCTCTTCAAATCGAAGATGGAGGCATTCAACACGAGGGCGGACTTTCCAGTCCGCCTGTCCGGAGCCAACACGGGTTGGAAATCCCGCGCTCCTTTCGTCTTCAACGACAAGGACGTGGACGGGCTGATCGAGCACTTCCGCGACAAGGAGCGGCGCAAGGAGTTTTTCAAGGAATACAAGGAAATCGAGATGCTCTACGAGATCATCTCGCCCGATGCCTTCCTGAGGCCGTTCATCGAGGACTACACGACGCTGAGCGCCATCTACGACGTGGTCCGCAAGGCCTACACCAGGCGGGTCTATGTCGACCGGGCCTTCCAGAAGAAGACGAACGAGCTGGTGCAGGGGCACATCGGGGCGACGCTGAATGAGGATCCGACGCCCTATGTGGCGATCGACAAGCGCACGCTGGAAGCCATCGCTGCGAAGGACGAGGGCAAGGCGACGAAGGTGATCAACCTGGTGAAGGCCATCGAGAAAAGCGCCGAGGAGCAGAGCGACGATCCCTTTCTCGTGGCCATGGCTGAACGGGCGCGGGCGGTGCAGGAGGCCTTCGAGGACCGGCAGAGCACAACCGAGAAGGCGCTCGAGGAGCTGTTGGCGGAAGTGGCCAAGAACGAGCGGCGGAAGAAGGAGCAGGCGGAGAAGGGGCTGGATGGCCTGAGCTACTTCGTGCTGTGCAAGCTGACCGAGGACGGGATCCCGAACGCGGAGGCGGTGAGCGGGAAGATCCGCGAGGCCTTCGCCAGACATCCCGGATGGAAAAGCAGCGATGCCGAGATGCGCGAGCTGCGGAAAGAAGTGACCTTCGCCGTGTTTTCTGCGGAAGAGGACCTGGACAAGGTGACGGCGACGGTGGAGGCGTTGTTTTCGCTGTTGAACAAGGCGTTTCGGAAATGAGGGGCTGGCGCGACCGGGAACAGTTCAAGGCTCGGGTGCTCGAGTGGGCGCGGAAGCTCGAGGTGGAGGCCAAGGCCATCTACATCCGGCCCATGAAAAGAAAGTGGGCCTCCTGCTCGACCGCGGGGACCCTGAGCTTCAACGACGAGCTCCTCGGGCTGGACCGGGAGCTGGGCGACTACGTCATCGTCCACGAGCTGCTCCATTTTGCCGTGCCCAACCACGGCCCCCTCTGGAAAAGCCTGATGCGCGCCCATCTGGGAGAGTGGGAATCCCTGGCGGCCCGGCTGAATGCCCACTGAGGCAGGGCCGTTTCCTATCCTTACATTTCTTGACACACTCCCTGGGGATCCACCCGGATCTTGCGGAGGGGCGGAGGGGATTTCGGGAACTGCATGGGACGGCCAATTTCCTGCTAATGGATGCAATCTTAGCAGGAAATTGGGCGATGCAGCAAGGCGAAGCCGTCGCCGACGTGACCTCTCGAGCTGTGGAAAGAGGTGACCTTCGCCGTGTTTTCCGAAGGAGAGGATCTGGACAAGGTGACGGCGACGGTGGGGGCCTTGCAGATCTCTCCCATTTTACAGACGATACTTGCGGACCTTCTCCCGCAAGGTGGGGCGGGAGAGGCCGAGCCATTCGGCGGCATGGGTGAGGTTGCCCCGAGCCTGGTGCATGGCTTCGCCGATGAGGGATCTTTCAAAGCGTTCCAGGGCGATCCGGTAGGCCTCCCCGCGCCCTTCCCCCTCCGCGGCCTTGCGGAGCAGGTCGGCGTGCCAGGACTGCAGGGGATCCTCCTCCTCGCGCTCGTGGCCGCCATCCGTTTCCTGAAGCAGTTCCTCGACCATGGCGCGGTCGATGGGGTAGCCGCGGCTGCGCAGCAGGGCCTTGCGCACCAAGTTCTGAAGCTGGCGGACATTGCCGGGCAGGCGGGCGGACTCCAGGCAGGCCAGCGCGCCCCGGGCCATTGTGGCGGGAGGGAGGCCGAGTTCGCGCGCGAGGCGCCGCAGGAAGAAATGGACGAGCAGGGGGATGTCGCCGGGCCGGTCGCGCAGGGGGGGGAGCTTGATGGTGGCCACGTTGAGCCGGTAGAAAAGGTCCTCGCGGAACTGCCCCTCGGCGATCATGCGCTCGAGGGGGCGATGGGTGGCGGCGATGATGCGCACGTCCACGGCGATTTCCTCGTTGCCGCCGACCCGCTGGAAGCGCTTTTCCTGCAGCACCCGAAGCAGCTTGGCCTGTAAGGAGAGATCGAGGTCGCCGATTTCGTCGAGGAAAAGGGTGGCGCCGTTGGCCTGCTCGAACTTGCCGATACGGGTCGCCGTGGCCCCGGTGAAAGCGCCGCGCTCGTGGCCAAAGAGCTCGGATTCCAGAAGGTTCTCCGGAATGGCCGCACAGTTGACGGTGACGAAGGGGCGATGCGCCCGGTGGCCGTGCTGGTAAAGGGCTCGGGCCACGAGCTCCTTACCCGTCCCAGTTTCCCCCCGGATGAGGACGGTCACTGGGGTGGGGGAAAGTCGTCCCAGGGCCTTGTAGACGTCGAACATGGCCCGGCTGTTGCCCACGAGGGTGTCGCTCTCCTCCGCCATTTCGTTGCGAGGGTCGATGGCCACGGGTTCCGTGCCCTTGCGGGAGCAATCGATGGCCTCGCGGACGGCCCGGCGGACTTCTCCGGGGTCGAGCGGCTTGGCGAGAAAGTCGAAGGCCCCGGCCTTGACCGCCTCGATGGCGGAGCGTCCCCCGGAGGTGTGGGCGACGCCGATGACGGGCAGCAGGGGATGGCTGCGGCGCAGGCTCGTCAGCCATTCGAAGCCATCGAAACGATCTCCCGAGAGCTCGCAGATGACGGCATCGAAGCTGCGATGGGCGAGTTCCGCCGAGGCGGCTTCGGCATCCGGGACGACCACCAGGCGGAGCTCGTCGTCCAGCAGGCAGTCCCCCACCGTCCGGGCGGTGGAGGCATCGTCATCGATGACGAGAACGTTGGATGGGGTGGGCGTCGCCATGCGGACTTAAGCGGGAAGCGGTCGATCCTTGTCCGGTAACTGGAAATAATTTTACCACTTCTCCGCCCATTTCCTAGCAAGCTTCCTGCCAAGGGGCGTGTCAGACCGGGCTTTGCGGCCGCTTGCGACACCTTGGCATGCAAGCTGCTTTATATGCCTGTCGATTCCCATCCCTATCCGACTCAGAAAGAAACCATGAAAAAAATTGAAGCCATCATCAAGCCCTTCAAGCTCGAGGAAGTGAAAGAAGCCCTGACCGAAGTCGGGGTGCACGGCATGACCGTCAGTGAAGTGAAGGGCTTCGGCCGCCAGAAAGGACACACCGAAATTTACCGTGGATCCGAATACACCGTCGATTTCCTTCCCAAGGTGAAACTGGAGATCGTGGTCGAGGATGGCGATGCCGCCAAGATCGTCGACGCGATCGTCCGCGCCGCATCCACCGGCAAGATCGGCGACGGAAAGGTCTTTGTCTCCGCGATCGAAGACGCCGTCCGCATCCGGACCGGTGAGCGCGGAGACGACGCCATCACGGTGTCGGCCGAGTGAGCCCCCTGCGCGGTTTTCCGCCCGATCCCTGACACGGGGATCGGGTTTTTTTTGTTTTAGGGGCTCGTCTTTGTCGGTGTTCCGGGCAGCCGGTGCTTGCGCTTTTGCGGGGGAGCCTTTCACTTAGCCACGATGAAAACGCTGACTCTTGGGCTCACTCAATTCGCCGCGGTCGAGGATCCGGCCAGCAACCTCGACCGTGCCGAGCAAGTCGTCCGCGAGGCGGCGGCGAAGGGGGCCGAGATTGTGTGCCTGCAGGAGATGTGCTCGACCCTTTATTTCTGTCGGCACGAGGATCCCGCCCTCTTCCGTTACGCCGAGCCCATCCCCGGCAAGACGACGGAGCGCTTCGCCTCCATCGCCAAGGAATTGGGCGTCGTCGTGGTCCTGCCGCTCTTTGAGAAGCGGGCCACGGGCCTCTACCACAACACGGCGGCGGTGCTGGATGCCGACGGGACCTATCTCGGCAAATACCGCAAGATGCACATCCCCGAGGATCCCGGTTTTCACGAAAAGTTCTACTTTGCGCCCGGAGACCTCGGCTACCGCATCTGGGAAACCGCCTTCGGCAAGATCGGGGTCCTGATCTGTTGGGACCAATGGTATCCCGAGGCGGCCCGGCTCACCGCGATGCAGGGCGCCAACGTCCTGATTTACCCCACGGCCATCGGCTGGCTGGTGGAGGAGCGCGACTCCCTGGGAGCGGCCCAACACAACGCCTGGGAAACGGTGCAGAAGGGCCATGCCGTGGCCAACGGCTGCTACGTGGCCGCGCCGAACCGAGTCGGCCGCGAGGGCGACACCCTTTTCTGGGGTCAGTCCTTTGTCGCCAATCCCTACGGCGAGGTCCTGGCCCGGGGGCCGGTCGAGGAGGAATGGGTGGAGACGGTGGCCTGCGATCTGGAGCAGCTCGAGGAGTTTCGGAACATCTGGCCCTTTTATCGAGATCGCCGCATCGACAGCTACGACCCGATCCTCAAGCGTTGGCTGGATTGAGGGGACGCCGCTTCCGTCCCTGACAGGATTCCGACGCGCTCAATTCCATCGCCTGCGCTCCCCTGCAGCCGATCTGCTTCCTTCGACCCTGACAAATCCCCATGACTCCTCTCCTTACCGAGTATCGCCTGCCCGCTGAATGGGAACCCCAGACGGCGGTGTGGCTTTCCTGGCCGTCCGGCCATCCCGAATGCTGGCCGGAGACCCTGGCCAAGGTGGAGGCGGCCTTTGCCGAGATCGCGGCCGCAATCAGTCGCTACGAGATCGTGCGCATCAACGCCCCGGCTTCGCGACACGAGGCCATTCAGCAGCAGATCCTCGCGGCCCGGGCTTGCGCCGATCGCCTCGAGCTCTACGACCACCCCAACAACGACGTGTGGTGTCGCGACCACGGGCCGCTCTTCGTCAAGCATCGCGAGACCGGGGCCCTGGCGGTGACCGACTGGGGCTTCAACGGCTGGGGGGACAAGTTCGGGCCCTATGACTTGGACGATCAGATTCCCTCCCGCATTGCCGAGACCCTCGGTCTTCCCCGGATCGAGGGCGGCATGATCCTCGAGGGAGGCTCCATCGAGCAGAACAGCCTCGGGCAGATGCTGACGACGGAGGCGGTCCTGCTCAATCCCAACCGCAACCCCCATCTGAGCCGCGCGGAAATCGAGGAGCGGATCAAGCGCGTCCTCGGGATGCAGGAGATCTTCTGGCTCGCGTCGGGGATCGAGGGGGACGACACCGACGGGCACATCGATGACATCGCCCGCTTCGTCAACGATTCGACCATTGTGATCTCCCGAGAGCGCGATGGGGACCATCCCAATCATCGGGTGCTGGCCGAGAACCGCGAGCGGCTCGGCGATTTTCGCCTGCCCGACGGCTCGCGTCCGGAAATCATCGATATCGACCTCCCCGAGGCCTGCCATGTTCCCGGATGGCGGCTCCCGGTCCTGCCCGCCAGCTACGTCAATTTCCTGATCCTCAATGGAGCCGTGCTGGTGCCGATTTTTGGCCAGGAAAAGCGCGACCGCCAGGCGGTGGGGCTCTTGGGTGAACTGTTCGAGGGTCGCGAGATCGTCCCCATCCCGGCGCTTGACATCGTCCGTGAAGGGGGCGCGATTCATTGCATCTCCCAGCAGCAGCCGGCCTGAGCGAGGCCCTCCGGATTTCCTTCCACGACGCCAAGACCGGCCTAGTGAGGAGGCTGGTGAAATCCTCTCCCTTATCCCCATGAAGATTCGTCCAGAACAAATCGAGCGCGTCGCCTCAGACATGGGGGTCTCCATCGAGGAGCTGACGCGCTTCGTTTCCCTTGGCCACCAACGTCACTATGCCGCGGGGGACTTTCTCTTCCACCAATCGGCGCCCCGGCGTTTCTTCGGGATCGTCCTGCGAGGGCGCATCCAACTGCAGCGCGGTCTCGCCGGGCACAGTGTCACCATCGCCTGTCTGACTGAGGGGGCCATGATCGGCGAGACGCTCTTCATCGACGATCTCAATCACAGCGTCTCCGGAGTGGCGCTGGAAGAGACAGAGCTCTGGGCGGTGGACCGCGCGGCGATCGAGGCCTTCCGGGAGGAACAGCCCGAGATCTTTTTCCGCATGACCGCCCGCGCCGCCCGTCGCGTGGCCCTGCGCCTGCGCGAGACCACGGAGATGCTGATCCGCTCGGACCAGAACCGCGCCCCCATCGCCAGCTACCGCAGCGAGCACGATTCGCTGGGGATGCGGGAAGTCTCCAATGCCCATTACTACGGGATCCAAACCTTGCGGGCGGTGGAAAACTTTCCCTTCTCCGGCGTGCCGCTCTCGCATTACCAACACCTCGTCCAGGCCTTTGCCCAGGTGAAAAAGGCCGCGGCCTTGGCCAATGCGGAGCTGGGCGTCCTCGATCCGGGCATCGCCACGGCCATCGTCCAGGCCTGTGACCGCATCCTCGCCGGGGAGCGGCACGAGCAGTTCGTCGTCGACATGGTCCAGGGCGGGGCGGGGACCTCCTCAAACATGAACGCCAACGAGGTCATCGCCAACCTGGCCCTCGAGATCCTCGGGCACGAAAAGGGAGAGTACGTCCATTGTCACCCCAACGACCACGTCAACTGCTCGCAATCGACCAACGACGTCTATCCCACGGCCGTAAAACTCGCGGTGGTCGCGGCGGCGCACGAGACGCTCTCCGCCCTCGGGGTCCTGCAGAAGGCCTTTCGTGATAAGGCCCGGGAATTCGCCGACATCCTCAAGATGGGCCGCACCGAGAATCAGGACGCGGTTCCCATGACTCTGGGGCAGGAGTTCAGTGCCTACGCCACCATGCTCGGGGACAGCATCCGCCGCATCGAGCGAGTGGTGGATGATCTGTTGGTGGTGAACATGGGCGCCACCGCTATCGGGACGGGACTGAACAGCCCTCCCGGATACGCGGAGCTGTGCACCGCCAAACTCGCCGAGATCAGCGGGAGGCCAGTCCAGTTGGCCGACGACCTGGTCGAGGCGACCCAGGATGCCGCGGACTTCGCCATGATGAGCAGTGCCCTCAAGGTCACCGCCATCCAACTGTCAAAGATCTGCAACGACCTCCGCTGGGCCTCCTCGGGACCGCGTTGCGGCCTCAACGAAATCAACCTGCCGCCGCTGCAGCCCGGCTCATCGATCATGCCCGGCAAGGTCAACCCCGTGCTGCCCGAGGTGGTGAACCAGATTTGTTACCAGATCATCGGTTCAGATTTGACCGTTTCCCTGGCCGCCGAGGCGAGCGAGTTCGAGCTGAACATGGCCGAGCCCATCATTGCCTACAACCTGCTCAGCAGCCTGATGCTGCTGAAGAACGCGGCCATCGTCCTAACAACGCGCTGCGTACAGGGCATCACGGCTAACCGGGAGCGCTGTGAGAGCTACGTGAAGAACTCCATCGGCATCGTGACCGCGCTGAATCCCGTGCTGGGCTACGAGCGCTCCGCCGAAATCGCCAAGGAGGCCCTGGCGAGCGGCCGCGGGGTCTACGAACTGGTCTTGGAAAAAGGTTGGCTGGACCAGACGACCCTCGACGATCTCCTCAGCCCGGCAAAGATGGCCAATCCGCTGAAGCCGGATCCTTCCCCCTGAAAGCGGTCCAGCGGAGGCCTAACGGATCACGGCTGGCGCGGCCTGGCGGATGGCGGCGATGACGCGGACGGCGTCGGCGACGGCCTTGACCTGATGCACCCGGAAGAGGTCGGCCCGGGCGGCGAGGCCGCGGACCAAGCAGGCAAGGGTGCCCGCGTCGCGATCCTTGGGCTCGGGCAGGTCGAGGACTTCGCCGATGACCGTCTTGCGGGAAATGGGGAGCAGCACGGGCAGGTCGTAGCGCTGGAGGCGTTCCAGGTGGCGGAAGATCTGCAGGTTGTCCTCGCGCTGCTTGGCGAAGTCGATGCCGGGATCGAGCACGATCTGGTCGTCGCTCAGACCGATGCGCCGCACCCGGGAGAGGCGGTTGTCGAAGAAGGCCTCCAGGCTTTCCCAGACATCCTCATACTGGCGGTGCAACTGCGGGACCTTGGGCGGGCCCACGGTGTGCATGAGGAGCAGCGCGGCCCCATATTCAAAGCAAAGCCGGGCATTGTCGTCCTCCACCAGGCCTCCGATGTCATTGATGAGGTGCACCTTGCCGGTGCGCAGGACCGCCTCGACGACCTCCGGGCGCCAGGTGTTCACCGAAAGCAGGGGAGGCCAGATCTGGAGATCGTCGCGCGGGACAGTCTCCGCGCAGAGGGCGCTGAAGCCGTCGATGAAGGGGAGCAGGCGGGCGATTTCCTCGCGCACGGTGATGGGCCCCCGGTTGGTCCGGGCGCTTTCCGCCCCGATGTCGATGACATCGGCCCCATCGAGGATCATCCTCCGGGACGTGGCCAGAGCGGTGGCCACGTCCAGGGTGCCGTCCCCGGAAAAGGAATCGTCATTGATATTGACGATCCCCATGACCCGGGGAAAGGCTCTTAAAATTTCCTTCATCCTATCGCTTTCCTTTCGGAAGGGACCCTCGTCCAAGTGGACGAAAAAGAGGGCCCAGAGGCAATGAAAAACGCGGATATTTCACCAGGGAAGAGAATGGACCGGGTAAGGATCAGTTGGAAACGCCCTTGTGGCGGGCGTAGCTGCCCGGATTCAGCATCTTTTTAACATCGTCCATGCTGAGGGCGGCATTGTCCTGATAGCCCGCCTTGAAGGGCGCACCGGAGGCCCGCGGCGCCGAAGTGTAAGCGGAGGCCGCGACATCGGCGGAAGTCTCGAAGACCGCCCCGCTCTCGCGGAAGGCGGGGGTTTTCACGCGGTTCATGCTGTCGGAGCCCTTCGTGATTTTATCGAACAAGGTGCCGGTGGCGCGATCGGGCGAGCGCGTGGAATTCCCCTCGCGGGCCGAGCTGCCGCTTTCCCGGGCGGTGCTGACCCCGGCGAACTCCTGGCGCTTCAAGTATTCCGGCGTGCGGAATTCCTTGGTCTTGGCCTCCTGGTTGGCGAAGCGGGACGTTTTTTTCTGAAAGCTCCCGTCCAGACCTCGGGCCTTCTTGTCCCGGAAGAGATCCGGCTTGTCGGCCTTGATGGAGCCGTCTTCCGCGATGGTGTAGCCTTTCTCGGTGAATTTCGAGCGGATCGCGTCGGTATCTGCGTTCCCTTGTCCCCCCCACATGCGGTCGTCAAAGGTGAAGCCCGTGCTGCGGGTGGATTTCACCGTGCGGACCGTTTCGCATTGGCAAAGCAGCGAGGACGTTGCGGCCACGGCCAGCGCGGCCAGCAGGGATGGACGGGGGAGCACCATTAGTCTCGAACTTCGCGCAGCTCGCGCCCCTCGGCAAGCGCGGCCATCCAATCACGCATCAGGCCCAGCTGTCCGCTGGCGAGATGAAGCTCGCGGAGAGATTCCTCCCAGTGGTCGGAGCGCCCCCAGGCCGCGTAGAGCCGGGGGATGAGCCGGAGATCGATCCGCAGCGACTTGCTCAGGACCCTCTTGGCGAGCGCCTCGGCCTCGGGATAGGCGCCGCTTTCGATGAGGAAACTCAGGTAGTCATTGAGAAAGGCGAGATGATTCCACTGAGGGAAGGGGAGGGCGGCTTCGTAGGCGCGGAAGAGGCTGGCGGCGAGGGCAGATTCCGAAAGGCTCGCAAGGAGGGAAGGCACCTCTCGTCGCGTTTCCAAGCTGGGAACCCAGTTTTCTTGTCCGTTTTGGTGGAAGGTGTCGCCCGCGGCTTCGCGAACGAGATTGGCGTGGACCTCGACCAAGCGAGCCCGATCGCCGATCCGGTGGAAGAGGGCAATCTGCCGGGCAGGCTCGTTGGGGAAAAAGGCCTCCCCGGGATGCCCGCTGGCCTCAAGCAAGGCGCGGGCGGCGGCGATGCCCTGGGGACCAAAGGCCGGCAAGGTCTCCAGAACCGGGAGGGCCTCGGGCTGGGTCAGCTCGATGTCGGCGAGCAGACTGCGGCATGCTGCGTCGAGCTGATCCTGGAAATGGGCCTGCAGCAATTGGGTCAGCCAGCGGTTTCGCGGGGGAATGGACAGGGTTTCCAGGACTTCGCCCAGGTCCCGGGCCTCGGGATCGGCGAGGACCATTTCCACGAAGCGAAAGGCGTTGGGGCGGACGAGGACGGGGGGCGCGTCCTCGTCCCGCTCGTCCTCGCGGAGATCGGCGCGATAGGTGAAATCGAGGAAATAGCCCTCCAGTTCGTTGACCAGGTCTTTCCAGGGGCGGCCTCGGCGACGTTCTAGCGAGAGGAGGTCCGTCGTCGTGGTGCTGCGCTGTGTGGCATCCTGGGTGCTGCGGATCAGCAGTTTCAGGAGACTGGAAGCCTCCTCGGGGGCCCCGGCCTCATACAGGGCCTTGGCCAGGGTGCGGATCAAGCTCGCCGGTTGGCGTCCAAAGGCCGAGAGATTCAGTTCGCGGAGGGGGGCGGGATCCGGCCAGCCCAGGGTGGCGTGGCACTGCAGAGCCAGGCGAATGGCGCGCCGCTGCAGGCTGGACTCCGTATTTGGCGAAAGGGCCAGGGGAGTCACCCATTGGAGAGCCTCGTCGTGTCGTCTCATTTGGATGAGGACTTCCACGGCAAGCAGAGTTTGGGCGCCCGAGATTTGCCCGCCCTGGCGTAGCTCGCCGAGCAGGTCGAGCAGAGCTTCATCCTGACCGGAGCGGCGATAGCCCTCGACGAGGGCATCCTGATAGGGCAGGTGCGAGCGACTGGTCACGGGCGGGCTGCCCTCGCGGGTCGCCGGCTGGCGCCCCAGTTGGGCGAGGCGTTCCCAGTCCCGATCGATCAAGAGGAAACGGGCATGCTGCTCGTTGAGATAGTCGATGGTGAGACCGGGCGGGGCGGGGAATTCGCGATTGTGGATTTGCGCGATGACCTCGAGGGCCGGAGCCGGATCCAGGGCGGCGGCGGCGGCTTCAAACAAGCCCTGCAGCGGGGCGTAGTCGCGATCCCGCTTGGTCGCGTCTTCCCGGTAGACGGGGATGGCCTCCCGGTGGAAGCCTCGGCTCTCGAGGGATTTGGCGAGCTCCGAGCGGCTCTCAGGCTCCAGCAGGCGGGCTTGCAGACCGCGCAGGAAGCTCTGACGCTCCGGCCATTCCAGGGTTTCGGCGAGCAGCAAGGCGCGGTCGATTTCGAATTGCTCGTATTGGGAGGACACTTCCGCCACACTGCGGTCCTCAAGCCGGTTGCCCGCAAGGGCCGCGGTCAGTTGTTCCGCTTCCTCGCGGTTTAACCGGAGCCGGTCCGCACAGTAATGAAGGATGCGGGAAAGCCGTTGCCAACTTTGGCTGAGCTCGTGTTCGGCCACGAAATTCGAACTGGGCAGGGTCGCGAGCCGCTCCAGGACGACGAGTCGTTCCAACGCCGAGCTCACCCGAGAGAGGTCGCGCGTGGCCAAGCCGATATGCAGGCTTTGCTCCGCCGCTTCGCGCTCGCTGAGCGCGGCGAGCGGGGTGCGCTCGGAATGAGCGCGCAGCCATTCGGCCCGCTCGACATCCGAAGGGAGCAAGGCCAGCTTTTCGGTGAGGGCGGCGTAGTAGTGGACATGGCGCCGCCGCCCGCCGAAGGCGATTTGGGGATCGAGAGAGCGATCCAGCCAGAAGGCTCTCTCGGCGAGCCGGCCGGCCAAGCCGGCGACCTGGGAAAGCTCATAGAAAAAGCCGGCTTCCTGGGACAGGGGCCCCTCGGCGAAGAGCGCGCCGACCCGGTAGGCGGTTTCGAAGCGCTCGGCCTTGCGCAGCTCCCCAAAGTGGTGCGCGGCCACGGTCTTCGGCAGGGCGAGATCCGCGAGCACTTCGTAGATGGCCTCGCGATGCAGGATGGGATCCTCGGCGTTGTCCTTGAGCAGCATCAAGGCCGCCATGCCGACATAGAGGGAACGCGGGTGGGGGGTTCCCTCGCCCGCGTGCGCCTCCTGGGTCCACTGCAGCAATCCCTTGGCGTCCCCGGCGAGGAGACGGCAGTAGGCGGAAAGCAGTCGGTCGGTGTGGCGGTCGCCGTCAGAGACTTGGTCGAGGAGCGCGGCAAAGGCCTCCCGAGCTCCTGAATATCGGCTTGCCCAAAGGCGCTCCACCAGCGGGCGGGAGGCTACGTTCCATCGGGCCAACCAAGTGGGGACCTGGCCCAGGCGGGCGGCGAGTTGCGAGGCTTCCTCGAGGGCGCGGAGTCTCAGCAGAGGCTTTTCCTTGGGCAGGCGGTCAAATTCGGGGCGGGGGCGTTCGAGGGCCTCGCCCACTTCCTCCTGCAGGTTCCCGTCGATGAAGGGATAGGCCTCGATCGTGAAGACAAAGGTTTCCAGGAGGTTCTCTTGCTCGCTGCGGATCAGGGGCAGGCGCCCCTTGGGAAAGTCCTCGGGATAGCCGAGGTCCTCGGTGCGCTCCAGGATGGAGGTGAAGAGGGCAAAGGCGGCCTCGTCCTCCCCGCGCCGGGCTTGCAGGAGGCCGAGGCGGAAGCGCGATTCGAGGTCCCAGTCGCGGAGCTCCACGAGTCGGGAGAGGACGCGCTCCGCGTCCTGGGGCCGGCCTGCCTTGAGGTAATGTTCCGAAAGCTCGGCGAGGAAATCCACGTCGCTGCTGAACTTGATTTCAAGGCGGCGGCGCAGCTGATCCGCCTCGTGCACCCGCAGATCCCGCTCTAGCATGCGCGCGAGTTCCTTCCAGTTCTCGAGATTGTCCCCTTCGCCGCGAGAGAGGAGCTGCCGGCGGTAGTAGATCGCTGACTTGAGATCGCCCAGCTTGCTGGAGAGGGCGCCGAGCTCGGTGAGCAGTTCCTCGTTCTGGCCCGACATGTAGTAGGCCTTTCGCAAGGCCTCGTAAGCCTCGCGGTCTTCCCCCGCGGCGCGATGGACCCGAGCCAGGGCCTCGGGGTAGAAGCGATCGAAGGGATGACGACCCGCGAGGTCGGCGTAGCGTTCCCTCAGCCATCCGAGAAGCCGGTGTGACTGGGCCACGGTGATTTGGCCATCGAGCTGCTTGCGTCGCTGGATGGGGTCGGACTCGCGCACGAGCAGGTCGACGAGGACCTTGAGGGCTTCCTCAGCCTGCCCGGCCTCCACCAGGGCATTGGAGAGTTGCTTGGCGATGTTGCGCTTTCCGAAGAGGTCCGCTTCTTGATAGGCCCGCTGCCACACTTCGATCTGCTTGCCGGTGCTGCCTTGGCGCTGATAGAGCTTTGCCAGGGTGTTCAGGGTGGCGAGGGAGGCGCCGGGCTTGGCGGCCAGGGCCTTCAGCTCGCGCATGGCCACGTCCTCGTCGCCGAGCTCAAAGCGCATCTCGGCACGGCGTTGCCGATACTCGTCGGCGCGCTCGGGATCGAGCTCGATGAGGTTGGTGAGGTGTCTCACCATGAAGGTGGTCCGCTCGTTTTGCTCCGCGAGCTGCAGGAGCAGGCGCTCGACCTCGAGAATGAGCTTGCCCGCCTCCTCGTTGGCCAAGGTGAGCTGGCGATAGCATTCCTGATTGTTCTGCAGCTTGAAGGCCCACCAGGCGGCCCGGTAACGGCGCTCGGTCGAGGGCGCCTCGTCGGCGGCCCGTTGAATGGCTTCAAAATAGGCGATGAGTTCCCGGGGCGGGGGCTCGTCACGCCCGCCGCGGGACGCCGCGCGCGAGGCCGCCGCGGCGAGGCGGCGATACTCGGCCAGGCTGCGGATCTCGCCTTGCTTGAGCACGGTGCTGTCCGGAGTCTCCGCTTCGGTGGAATAGTGTCCCCGCAGCAGGCTGAAGATGCGTTGGTCGATTTCCGCCTTGGCTTCCAGGCTTTCGCCGGCCTCCCGCAGGGCTTCCAGGCCCTTGAGGGCCTCGGGGATGGCCTTGGTGGAGATGAGAAGGTCGACGCGCGAGGATTGGTAATCGAGCTGGTTCGGGGCCAAGGCGATGGCCTCGTCGAAGGCGGCGAGCGCCTCCTCGTTCATGCCCAGTTCTTTGTAGAGGGTGCCGGCCTGGTGGAGCCGGGCCGCGCGGGCGAGGGGGGGGCTTTCGGCCGCCACATAGCGCTGCAAGGTGGCCATGGCCTGATCGGTGCGACCGCGTTCGTGGAGGAATCGGGCCAATTCCAAGGCGGCAGACGCCTCTTCACTGGCGTCTCCGGCAACCAGCTGCGGGTCGGCCAGGAGCGTTTCCACCAGGGAATCGAGGTAGTGGGCGCGGGCGAAGTCGAGGATGCGGCGACGACCCTCCAGATCGACGCCTCCTTCCTCGAGCCGGCGGGAGAGGCGGTTCGAGGCGGCCTCGCGACCGTCCAAATGCAGGTCGACGAGGGCCCGTCTCAGGACAAGCTCGACCGGGGCGGGGCCATCCCGGCCCAAGCCATCCAGGGTGGCGGCCGCCGCCTCGTAGCGGTCGTTGCGCATTTGCAGATCCGCCAGGCGCAGGCGGTGGGCGGGATCGTTGGGCAGGCGTTCGGCGATGCGGGCCACCACGGCCTCCTCCTTGAGCGGATCCGCCGTCAGTCGGTGAAACTCGGCCAGGTCGTGGAGGGCTCGCTCGCTGGGGTTCTCTCCCGAGGCGGCCTGGTCCAGAGAGGCTTCCAAGCGATCGAGTTGCTCGTGGCGCTCGTGCATGCGGACGAGGCGGGCGAAGAGCGAGGCGTATTCGGGACTGCGAAAGTGGAGCGAGGCCATGGCTTCCGCCGCGGTGGCCACCGCGCCCTCGAAGTCGTCGGTGTATTCGTGCAGCCGGAAGCGCTCGAGCAAGGCCTCCTGGCGACGGCGGGGGTCGCCCGACTTGGCCAGCTCCTCCAGGATTCGGGCGGCGGTTTCGGTTTCACCCGCCTCCAGCAACAGGCCGACGATTTGCGCGCGCAGCGCCACTTGTTCGGGAAAGGCCTGCAGCAGGTGGTTCCACTCCGCCAAGGCGGCCGCCATGTCACCCAGTTGGCGGTGGAGCGCGGCCTTGCGAAGCCGCAGCTCGGCCCCGTCCTCGTCATTTTCGGGGAGACGATCGACCAGGCGGGTGTAGAACTCGAGGGCTTCGGCTCCCTTGCCCTGTTGATCCGAGATTTCGGCGAGTGCCCGCAAGGCGGGGAGGCTGTCGGGCTGGGCCGCGAGGGCGGCTTCGTAAAAGGGACGCGCCGCCTCGGTATCGCCGCTTTTCCGCAGGAGGTGGGCGTAGAGCAGCTTGGCCACCTCGGGGCCGGATTCACTGGCGCCGCGGAAGTAGTCCAGCAGAAGGGCCGTCTGGCCTTTTTTCGCGTAGAGGTCCCAGAGTAGGTCGAGGACCTTGCCGTAGGCGGGATCCTTCTGCAGCAGTTGGATGTAGTGATTGGCTAGCCGCGAATCCGCCTGGGTCCAAGGGAGGGCGGCGGCCGGGGGCGTCTGCGACGGCTCTTGAGAGCGCGCCGACCCCAAGCTGCCCTGACAGATCAGGAAAATCCCCCAAACGGCGAGACAAAGAGCGCAGCTGGGGGAGGAGGTCTTCAAGGTCCGAATCGGGAGGGTAACATCCCGACCGAACGGTAGGCGAGCGCCCCCGACCCGTCAACGAGTCAGGGGCGCCGCAAAGCTCACTTGCCCTTGCCGAGATAGGCCGCAGTGCTCTCGTGATTGGGCTGCATGGCCTCGGCACCGGGCTCCCAGTCCATGGGGCAGACTTCGCCGTTCTGCTCGAAGTGCTGCAGGGCGTCGACCATGCGCAGGGCTTCCTTGATGGAGCGGCCCAGGGGCAGGTTGTTGACGAGCTGGTGCTGGACGATGCCTTCCTTGTCGATGAGGAAGAGGCCGCGGTAGGCGATGAGCTCCCCTTCGGCGACGAGGTTGCCGTATTCGTCGAGATCGTAGTCGCCGACGAGGACGTCGTAGGCGGCGGAAATGGTTTTGTTGGTGTCGGCCACAAGCGGGTAGGTCACGCCCTCGATGCCGCCCTTGTTGCGGGGGACTTGCAGCCAGCCCCAGTGGGACATTTCCGTGTCGGTGGAACAGCCCACCACGGCGACGTCGCGCTTCTCGAACTCGGCCAGGTGGTCCTGGAAGGCGTGAAGCTCGGTCGGACACACGAAGGTGAAGTCCTTGGGGTAGAAGAAGAAAATGACGTACTTCGAACCGCGGTAGCTGTCGAGGGAGAAGGAGTCGACGATGCGACCGTCGACGACGGCCTTGGCGGTGAAGGAGGGAGCAGGTTGTCCAACGAGAACTGACATGGTGTGAGATGGGTTTCGAGTTTGCAGGAGGTCCGCAAGCGGCGGTGGGGAACGTTCGGCGAGACCGGCGATGAATCAACCACCGTTTCTGCGCCGCGGAACAGATGGCCCCTTGTCGAGGAGGCGGCTCTGGGGAAGGATGGGCTTGCCCTGCCCTCCTCATGGGAATCGATGCGCCCTTACTGACCCTGGCGACCCCGCTTTCCGAAGTGGGGGGGATGCGCCATGATCGCAAGACGGCGGAGGGCCTGGCCAAGCTGGGGCTGGCCACGGTGGGGGATGCCATCACGCATTTTCCGCGTCGGCACGAGGATCGGACTCGCTTCGACCGCTTTCCGGAGGGCCCCATGGACAGGGCGATTTGCCTGCTCGTCACCGTGGTGGACGGGCGCACCCTCTTCGGCCGCGGGCGGGCCCGGCGTCGCTTCGAGGCCACGGTGGAACCCATCGGAGGGGATCTTCTCGGGAACCGCCTCATTCTGCGTTGGTACAACCTGCCCTACCTGGCCAAGCTCATCGCCGCCGGGCAGCGCCTCGTCATATACGGCCAGCCGAAGGAAAGCGGCCGTCGTCTCGTCATCGACCATCCCGACTTTGAAGTTGTCGAGGAGGACGAGACCGACGCCGCGCCGCACATGGGACGCATCGTGCCGGTCTATCCCCTTGCCGCCGGGGTGGGGCAGAAGCCCCTGCGCTCGCTCATCCACCGGATCCTCGAGTCCCTGACGGATGAGGAGATCCCCGACCTATTTCCTGCGGCGACGGATCACTTTGGCGGTCTGACCCGAGCCGCGGCCATCCGCAGCCTGCACTACCCAGCCTCGCTGGAGGGGGTGGACCTCGCCCGTCGCCGCCTCGCGCTGGAGGCCTTTGCCACACTGCAGTTCGAACTGCTGCAACGGCGCCGCGAGCGCCGCGCCCTGGGTGGCCGGGCGCGATGCAGCGAGGGGCGACTGTTGGAGCGCTTCCTCTCTGGACTGCCCTTTCGTCCGACCGGCGCGCAGGGGCGCGTCATCGAGGAGATCCGGCGCGACCTGGCCTCGCCCGAACCCATGGCGCGTCTCCTCCAGGGCGATGTGGGCGCCGGCAAGACCCTGGTGGCGGCGGCTGCCGTCCTGCTGGTGGTGGAACAGGGCGAGGATGCCGCGCTGATGGCGCCCACTCAGATTCTGGCAGAGCAACACTACCGGACCTTCCGCCAGTGGTTCGAAGCCCTCGGGGTGGAGGTGCGCCTGCTCACGGGCACGCGGGAGGAGAAGGGCGAGCTGCCCCTGTTTGCCGCACTGTCCCGCGAGACGCCGGCCCGGGGAAGCCTGACCATTGGCACCCACGCGCTCTTTCACGGGCGGGCAGAGTTCGAGAGCGGTCTGGGCCTGGTCGTCATCGACGAGCAGCACAAGTTCGGCGTGGCCCAGCGCGACGCCCTCACCCGTCTCGGAGACCGCGTCGACGTGCTGGCCCTGTCTGCCACGCCCATTCCCCGGACCCTGACCTTGGCCTGCTACGGCGATCTCGATGTCTCCCGCCTCGACGAATTGCCCGAGGGGCGGGGCTCGCTCGTCACCGGAGTTCGACTGACCAGCCAGACCGAGGCGGCGGCGGCCTTTCTGCGCGACCAGCTCCAGGCCGGTCGGCAGGCCTACATCGTCTACCCGCTGATCGAGGAATCCGAAAAGCTCGCCCTGGGCGCGGCCACCGCGGCCCATGCGGAATGGAGGGAGCGCCTGGCCGGCCACCGGCTGGGGCTCGTTCACGGTCGCCTCAGTGCGGAGGAGAAGGAGGCGGTCATGAGGCAGTTTTGCCAGGGGCAGCTCGAGGCGCTGGTGGCCACGACGGTCATCGAGGTTGGCCTGGACGTGCCCAACGCCAACACCATGTTGATTTACCACGCGGAGCGCTTTGGCCTGGCCCAGCTGCACCAGCTGCGCGGCCGCATTGGCAGAGGCCAGCACAAGAGCTATTGCATCTTGATGGTCGATCCGGAGCAGCCGGAGGCCAAGGACCGGCTCCGCATTCTCGAGGAGACCCGGGATGGCTTCCGCATTGCGGAAGAGGACCTGCGGCGGCGCGGGCCCGGAGAGGTCCTGGGAACGATGCAGAGCGGGCTTCCCGACATGCCGTTTACGGACTTGCTCGGGGATGCGGCCCTGATCACCGAGGCCCGGGCGATTGCTGAGCAGGCCCTGAGTGAGCGGATGGAATGAGACGGGGCCACCAGGCGGAGAAATGGTCCCCCTTCCTCAGGGCAGCTTCCAGTCCACGGGGATTTCGGTGACCTGTTGGTGGCGGTTGCGGTATTTCACCAGCCCGTGGCGGGCCCCGTATTCGTGCACCAGCTTGGTGACCTTGACGTCGAAACAGCAGTATTCGGCGATGGCCATGATCTTGCCTTCCTGCCACCACTTGATGGCATCGGTGCCCACGGCGGTCTTGTGTTCCCCGAGGGTTTCCCCGGCGACGGCGTCGAGCTTGGGACGGTGCTGAAGGGTGCGCTCCAAGTCGACCATCAGGTCCAGGTTGCGGGTACAGTCGCGCAGGTCGAGGATGGTGTAGCCCATCAGGACCTCGTAGTCGAAGGAGATGTGGTTGAAGCCCACGACGAGGTCGGCGTCGCGCAGCTCCTCGATGAGCTCCTGCACGTTCGACTCGTCGTAGATCATGTAGCGATTTTTCGCCGTGCTGAAGGTCACGCCCACGGACATGCCCATGTCCGCCTTGCGGTCCCAGCCGCCCACGTCGTTGGCGGATCGCTGCGTTTCGAGGTCGAAGTAGACGAAATTCACGGCCATGCCCGCAGGGAAGTCAGGCGTAAGGTTCGTAAAGGTTCCAAGGCAGGTCAGAAAAGATCGGGGAGGCCTCGTCGATTTCGTCGAGGACGGCGCCCTGGTTCGCATCCATGAGGACCGCTCGTACGCGGTCAAAGCGCTCGAGGTGCTCCCGAGTGCGTCGCTCCGCATAATCCCGCGAGGCTTCGTTCTTCATCAGGAAGCTCCAGTCGCTCGATTGGGCGAGGAGCAGTTCCTTGGTCATGATCTGGATGGCCCGCTCGCGATGCTTGGTGGTGCGCTCGTCCATGGCGGGGCGGTTTTCCTCGTAGAGGTGCACCAGCCGGGCGAGCTGTTCGGCCCTGGCCTGCAGTTCCGTGTGGGTCCAATTGTTTTCTTCGCTCGTCCAGGTTTCGAAGTAGCCGCCCTCGCCCCAGGAGGAGGACACCGGAGCGGCCGGGGGGAGGGCCACGTCCTTGTGCGCGGCGAGGTAGAGACCAGGGGTGGTGAAGGAAAAATCGCCCCGCTGGGCCGTGCCGCGGAAGACGTGCTCAAGAAATTCGTGGCCTTCATACCACCAGTGCCCGAAGAGGTCGGCGTCAAAGGCGCAGACGACGAGGGGGTGGTCGATGCCTTCGGCCTCGAGGGCGGCCAGCTGGGCGCCCCGGCTGGCGATGAAGCGCACAGCGTGCTCCTCCGCGGCCCGGGAAGCCAGCGCGGGATCGTAGTATTCGCTCTGCTCGCCACGACGGGCGAGGCGGTAGTACTTCAGTCCGGTGAACTGGCGTTGTCCGCTCTCGCCGAGGTATTCCTGCAGGGCGTCCAAGGGGGCCTCGAGGCCGACGTCCCGGAAGAAATCCCGATAGCGCTCGTCGCCGGGGAAGCCTTCGTCGGCGTTCCAGACCTCGTTGCTGCTGGCCTGGTCGCGACCGAACACGTAAAGGCCGTCGGCGGTGACTCCCGGAGTGAAGGGGAAGGACTCGTCGGCCTGCGGGGCCGTGGTCAGGGCGTGCTCCTCGACCAGTGTCCAGTCGATCCCTTCCCGATGAAGGATGGGGCCGAGGGCCGGAGCATAGGCGCATTCGGGCAGCCAGAAGCCCCTCGGCAGTCGGCCGAAGCTCTGCACATATTGCCGGATGCCGGCGCGGATTTGGGCCTGCACCGACTCCGGCACGCGCATCAACAGGGGCAGGAGACCGTGGGTGGCGGCGCTGGCGGTCAGCTCGAGATGTCCGCTGTCGCGCAGATCGGCATAGGCGCGCAGGAGATCGCATTCCCAGGTTTCCACATAGAGGGAACGGAGGCGCAGGAAGCGTTCCTCGTAATGGCTGGCCAGGGCGCGGATCGTCTCGTTTTCGCTGCGCTCGATCTCATCCCGGCAGAGGCGCAGGGTGCGATCGAGATAGGCCAGCGTGCGACGGCGCAGAACCCGGTCGCGCAGCATGGCCAGGAGGGTGGGCGAGAGGTCCAGGGTCAGGCGAAAGGGAACCCCCTCGGCGCGGAGCCGGAAAAGCATCTCAAGGAGGGGGAGATGCGTCTCCACGAGAGTGCTGTGCAGCCAATCTTCCTCCAGGCAATGGGGCACCTCGGGGTGCCGCACCCAGGGCACATGGGCGTGGAGGACGATGGAGCAGTTTCGACTCATGAAAATCTAACCGATTGAAGCAGTAATAAGACGAAAAAGGCTAAAATGGCCAGTACGATTCTGCCCGCTCCCAGGGGCGTCTGCTCCACCTTGGTTCTGAGGTGCTGGTCCCAGAGGCACTGGCCCGTGGTGGTCAATCGGAAGAAGCTGAAAACCATGCCGATGAGGATGAAGGGAAACTGGTAGAAGCCGACGCCCATGACGTAGACGTAGAAGGATCGGGCCAGGGAGAGCGTGAGGGGGACTCGTCCGCCTTCCGAGGACTTTACCCGGATGCCGAAGAGCGCCTTGCCCGGAGTCGTGCCCAGGAGATGGACGAGGATGGCTTCCAGCACCTGCCAGCCCATCAGGGCGAAGAAGAGGGTGTTGGCGAAGACGAGCGCTTCGGGCTTCTTCAGGTCCTCCATGTAACGGGCAAAGAGCTGGTTGAAAGACTCTCCCGCTTGAACCTCCGGTACCGTCAAGCCGGACCAGTGAAAGACCGCGACGGAAATCAGGGTGTAGTCGAACATCCTGGCCCAGAAGCGGGCGAAAGGGCGGGGGGGCTCGTAGACGGCGTCGATGACCCCCACTTGGGCTGGCCCGATTTCCGGGAGCGGGCCGCTCGGGTAGGCCGGGGAACTCGGTTTGGGGCCCGGAGAGACCGGATCGGGCAGGGGCGGCGGTTCCGCAGGCGAGTCGGTTTGGGGCTGGGCGCGCTGGCGCAGGTCATCGAGGGCGGGGATGTCGCGAATGGGGCGCCATTCCTCGAGGCCGCGATGCCAGGCATAGGTCTCCTCCGTGGCCACGCCGCGTTCGAGCAGTTCGCCGACCTTGAAGATAGAATAAGGTCCCTTTTTTTCGCCATCGAGGGCAAGATAGAAGTCCATGGCGGCGGAAATTACTGACTGCGCAGGGCTTTGGCGGGTTGGAGATAGGCGGCGATGATCGCGGGGACGAGGGCCGCCAGGGTGCAGCAGGCGAAGGCGCTCGTCATGATGATGGCGAGGTCTCGGGGGGTCTTGACGGCGGGAAGCCCTCCGTCGACCCCGTAGGCCTCGGCGGAGAAGATGTCCACGCCATAAGTGCGTCCGATCCAGCTGGAGAGGTCGTTGCGGTAGTAAAGGGTGACCTCGGCCATGATCAGGCCCAGGGCGACCCCGGCTAGGCCCACGAGCATGCCTTGGAGCAGGAAGATCCAGGCGATCTGCCCCTCGACGGCTCCTATGGCCTTGAGAAGACCGATCTCGGTGCGCTTCTGCACCGTGACGGTGATCATGGTGCTCATGATGCCGAAGCTGCCCACGATCATGATGATGAAGAGGATGAGGAACATGGCCTGCCGCTCTGCCGCGATGGCGTCGAAGACGACCTTGTTGATCTGACCCCAGGTGTGCACCATGAGTTCGCTGGGCAGGATCGAGAGGAGATTCTTCTCGTAGTCATTGACTTTGAAGGCGTTGTCGGTGCGCACGGCGATGCCGTGGGACTCCTCGAGGTCAAAGTTGTAAAGCACCTGCGCCGTTTCCAGATGAACGATGAGATAGGTCGCATCGAACTGCCAGTAGCCCGATTCGAAAATGCCGGTCACGGTGACTTCCTGCGGGGCGGTCAATTGGCGGATCTTGTCCACTTCGGCGCGGCGGGTCGCCTCATCGGCCCCCTCGACGGCCTCGAGCGACTCCATGAGGGCGTTCATGTCGCGCGGTGAGTAGAGCAGAATTTTGTCCCCGACATTGATGCCCTGGGCTTCGGCCATGGCGGAGCCGACCACCGCCGAGTAAAAATCGTTCTCCCCGAAGAAATCCCCCATGGGGATCTCCTTGGTGGGGTCCTTGGGGTCGGGACGCCTCACGATCTTTTTGCGGAGGCGCTCCAGCTCCGCCCCTTCGGGGGGCAGGATGCCGCGGATCACCGGGGCGCTGCGCAGGCCCTTGAATTCCATGACCACGTTTCCCTCGACGAAGGGGGTGACCGAGGCCACGCCCTCCATCTCTTTGATCTTTTGATAGGGCTCGACCCAGTCCCTCAGAATCCCGGCGGGACGGATGACCATGTGCGGCTCGAAACCGAGGATGCTCTCCTTGACCCGCTCGCCGTAACCCGTGAACACCGACATGACCACGATCATGGCCCAGACGCCGAGAGAGACGCCCAGGATGGAAATGACCGTGATGATGGAGACGAAGGTGCGCTTGGGTTGGATGTAACGGGTGGCCAGAAAGGGGCTTAAAAACATGGCGAGGGATTGACTTGCGTCACCCTAGCCGCTTTATCCTCACTCCGACAGTTCGAATTCCACCCCACCGCCCTCATGTCTGACCACCCTGCGAGCAAGTATCGAGCCCTCATTTTCCTTGGCGCCCCCGGCTGTGGCAAAGGCACGCAAGGTCAGATCCTCGGTGAAATTCCCCGCTTCTATCACTTCTCCATGGGGGATGCCTTCCGCTCCATGGACACCCGTACGCCGATTGGCCAGGAGTTTATCTCCTATTCCCGCAAGGGGGAGCTTGTCCCTGACGAGTTGACCATCCGCTATTTCAAGCAGCAGATCGACGCCCGGGCGGCTCTGCACATGTTCAAGCCGGACATCGATATCCTCATCCTCGACGGGATTCCCCGCAGCGTCGAACAGGCCCGGTTACTCGAGGAGCACATCGAGGTGCTACAGCTCTTCCACCTGTCCTGCCCGGATCGCGACGAATTGATCACCCGCATCCGCAAACGGGCCATCAAGGAAGGGCGCCTCGACGACGCCAGCGATGAGGTGATCCAGCGCCGCATCCGCACCTACGAAGAGTCTACCCGGGAGCTGATCGATCTCTACGCGGACCGCCGGGCGGATATCAATGCCAACCAGAGTCCTGTGAAGGTCACCCACGACATCCTTGCGGTCATCGTCGACCATCCGGAGTGGTTCCATCCCGCCGCTGAGGAAGAAGGAGTCTGAGACGACTCCCCTGGTGAGATCTCCCTTCGAGCACGCTGGGGCGAAGCCCGCCCGCCCGCTCCCCTGTCTCCGAACCGAGCCGGGCGTCGGGATGATTTTTTAAATTTTCGGTCTGCGCAGGGGCTTTTTCTGTGAAAAAGCTTTATTTTTTTGTAATATTAAGAGTAACTTACAAAAGTTATGCGCTCCTTCCTCCGATTCTCGCTCATCTTGGCCCTTCTTTCCGGGATCCTTCGCTTGGAGCTGTCGGCGCAATCCCAGGCGCCGGACATGTCCGTGGTCGAGCGTTGGTTGGCCACCAATTCCGGCTTGGCCTCGGTCAAGATCGACTTCACCCAGACTCGTCGGATGCGGTCGGTCAACCGGACGGTGAGCCAGGACGGCACTCTTTGGCTGGACTATGAGAATCATCGCTTCCGCTGGCAGACGGGGGAACCCGCCCAGACCATCGTGGTCAGCTTGGGGCCGGACATCCTGATCATCCGCACGCCTGGGAAGAAATACGAGGTGCGCCCGGCGGGGGCCGGGGGGGCGCCGGGGATGGCGGCCTTGGCCAATGGATTTCCCCGCAGCCTGCCCGAGTTCCAACAGAAATACCGCGTGCTGGAAACGCGCCCCGATGCCAACACCCTGCGAATCGTGGCTCGCCCCCTGGGTGAGTCCGGGCGGGGAGTGGAGACCTTCACCTTCGTCGTCGACAGCTCGCACTTCCGTCTGCTGGGCATGGAAATGGATCTCGAGGACGGTTCCTCGGTGCAGACGGTGTTCCGCCGGGTCG
Source organism: uncultured Akkermansia sp. (assembly GCA_964552315.1). Classification (GTDB taxonomy): domain Bacteria; phylum Verrucomicrobiota; class Verrucomicrobiia; order Verrucomicrobiales; family DEV007; genus Arctic95D-9. Next base: position 25,667 of record CAZKGI010000003.1, read on the forward strand.
AGACCAACGTCCCGGTGACCCAAGCGCTCTTTCAGCCTCCGGTGGACGGCTACACCCAGACGAAGTTCTGATCCCTCCCCCTCCCCTAGTGGGTTTCGATTGCCTGGGGGCGCGGCAGTTCCGGCGGCGCCGCATTGGGGAGCGGAACGGGAGGGGCCGCTTTCGCTTCCGCGGATGCGCCCCCGTCTTCTTCGGTGAGGCCCGCGAGTTCGCGGAGCTTCTGGTTTTCGGTCGAGAGGGTTTCGATTTGATCCTGGAGGCGGATCATCATCATCTCGTCCTGGGTGAAGAGGTCTCCGGAAGCGACCCGCTTCCAGTGGAGTCCGTAGAGCCAGCCGGCGACGGCGAGACCCAGGAGTAGGAGAACGAGCAGAATGTGAACCGGGCTCAGCGTTTTCACCGCGGCAGGGGGATCATTTCTTCTTCCGGAAGAGGCCGGGGCGATTCATCTTGCGCGTCCCGTCGCTGGCCTCGCCCGCGCCGCCCGCTTGGGCGTTGGAACTCGGGCGCGGCGCGTTGCCTGCCTTGTTCACCCCGTCGTCCCTGGTGATGACCAGCTTCAGGTCCTCCGGAACATTGGCGACGTAGTCCCAGACCCGCAGGGGTTGCTTGTCACCGCGGGGGCCGTATTCCTGAACCTTGCGTCGGATCAGGGTTCCCTTGGCGTCATAGATCTGCTCTTCACAGAAGCGCCCCATGCTGTCGTAGAGCAGGACACCGCGATATTTGAACTGCTTGCGGCCGTCGTAGATCATCACCTCGGCCGGGCGGCCATGGGCGTCGAGGCTGATGTGGCGGCGCTGCAGTTCCACGCCGTTCTTGCTCTTGGTGACCTGCTCCAGGGTGTTGGTGGTGTTGTCCTGCCTCGATTCGGTGAAGCTGTCGTCCCCGTGGTGGATGGCCCGTCCCCAGATGGAGACCTGCTTGCCCTGCATCATGCCGAGGCGGACGTTGTAATCGCTGAGCCCTTCGCGCACGCTGTCGGGCAAGATCATGTCACCACCGCCGATGCCGTCGCCGACGACGGTGGAGCCCGAAGAAGCCTGCCCGGCCCGGGCGGCGCTGGGGGCCGAGCCAGCATTGCCCTGGCGCTGGGCCGCGCTGACTGCCGCCGCATTGATGCCGGTCTGGCCGTTCGAACTCTTGGAGTGGAATTGGGCGGTCGCTTCCGGGGCAAGCGCCAACGCGATCCACCCGACGATGCCAACACCCTTGATCGCGACGCTGTTCATGGAGAAGGGCCAATGTAGGTTGTCGCCTCCCGGGGGGCAAGCCTTTCCCGTCGTTTTGCCGAGGAGCCGTCTGCCGCGGTTTAGGGGGCCTCATGGGGAGGGCCCGCAGGAGCGTTGTGGAGGGATTTCCCGAAAAACGATCTTTCCGATGGGGTGGGGCGCATTATAGTGCGCCCGCCATGTCCGAATTCGAGACTCCTTCCTCCGCTGAACCGATCAAGCTGATGGCCGTGAACCGGGGCGAGATCGCCATCCGGATCTTCCGAGCCGCCACCGAGCTCGGCCTGCGTACTGTCGCCATCTACGCGGATGAAGACCGCTTTTCTCGCCATCGCTTCAAGGCCGACGAGGCCTACCGTCTGCGCAAGGAGAAGGGGCCCGTGGGAGCCTATCTCGACATCGAGGGGATCGTGCAGCTCGCCAAGGAAAAAGGAGTCAGCTTGATTCACCCGGGATATGGATTCCTCTCGGAGAACGCCAATTTCGCCCGGGCCTGTCGCGAGGCCGGAATCACCTTCATCGGACCGGATCCGGAAATGCTCGACGCCATGGGGGACAAGGTTTCCGCCCGGGCGCTGGCCCAGAAGGCCAATGTGCCCACCTTGCCCGGCACGGAGGAGCCCGTATCCGACCGGGCGGAAGCCCTGCGCATCGCCCGGGAGATCGGTTTCCCCCTGATCATCAAGGCCGCCTTTGGGGGCGGTGGACGGGGGATGCGCGTGGTGCAGAAGGAATCCGAGCTCGACGGGCTCCTCGACCAGGCCCAGGCCGAAGCGGAGAACGCCTTTGGCAATCCCGCCGTTTTCCTGGAGCGCTTCGTGGGCCGGGCCAAGCACATCGAGGTGCAGATCCTCGGCGACCGGCACGGCAATGTCGTGCACCTTCACGAGCGCGATTGTTCGGTGCAGCGGCGCCACCAGAAGGTCATCGAAATCGCTCCCTCCGTCGGCCTGGACGAAGGCGTGCGCCGCGAGCTCTGCGAGGCTTCCGTCGAGATCGCCAAGCAGATTGGCTACAACAACGCCGGCACGGTTGAGTTCCTCTACGATCTCGACACCCGCGAGTGGTTCTTCATCGAAATGAACCCCCGCATCCAGGTCGAGCACACCGTGACCGAGATCATCACCGGCGTGGACCTGGTGCGTTCGCAGATTCTCGTGGCCCAGGGCTTCGAGCTCTTCAGTCACGAGATCGACCTGCCGCGGCAGGAGGACATTCCGCGCAACGGCTACGCCGTGCAGGCCCGCATCACCACCGAAGATCCCGCCAACGGTTTCGCCCCGGATTACGGGAAGATTCTCAACTATCGCTCGGCCGCGGGCTTTGGCATCCGCCTCGACGCCGGGGCGGGCGACGCCGGCTCGGTGATCACGCCCTACTACGACTCGATGCTGGTCAAGTTGACGGCCTACGGCCCCCGCTTCGACATCGCCCTTCAGCGCATGCATCGCGCCCTGCGCGAATTCCGAATCCGCGGGGTCAAGACCAACATTCCCTTCCTCGAAAACGTCGTCCTCGACGAGACCTTCCGCAGCGGGGGCGCGACGACGCGTCTCATCGACACCAATCCGGATCTCTTCAAGTTCCAGCCCCGTCGCGACCGGGCCACGAAGCTGCTCTCCTACCTCAGCGACGTCACGGTCAACGGCAACAACACCGCCAAGGGCTACCGCCCCAACGAGGTTCTCCTGCCGGCCCGGATCCCCGACACGGGGCCTGGTGTGGGGGTGCCCCAGGGGTCTCGCGACCTACTTCTCGAGCTGGGACCGGAAAAGTTCGCGGCGTGGATGCGGGACCAAAAGCGCCTGCTCATCACGGACACGACCATGCGCGACGCCCACCAGTCGCTCATCGCGACGCGGATGCGCACCGTGGACATGCTGAATGTGGCCGAGGTCGTGGCCCATCGCACGCCCGAGCTCTTCAGCCTTGAAATGTGGGGCGGCGCCACCTTCGACACGGCGATGCGCTTCCTCAAGGAGTCGCCCTGGGACCGCCTGCGCGAGCTGCGCGAGAAAATCCCCAACATCTGCTTCCAGATGCTTTTCCGCGGGTCCAATGCGGTGGGCTACTCGAACTATCCGGACAACGTCGTGGCTGGTTTCGTCAAGCACGCCGCCGAGGCGGGCATGGACATTTTCCGGATCTTCGACTCGCTCAACTATCTGCCCAACATGCAGGTGGCCATGGAGGCGGTGCGCGAGCAGCCCCACGCCCTTTGCGAAGCCGCCATTTGTTACACGGGGGACATCGATGATCCCAAGCGCGACAAGTATTCGCTGAAGTACTACATCGCCAAGGCCAAGGAGCTCGAGAAGATGGGGGCCCACATCCTGGCCATCAAGGACATGGCGGGCCTCTGTCGCCCCTTTGCGGCGAAGAAACTGGTCACCGCCCTGCGCGAGGAAATCGGCCTGCCCATTCATTTCCACACCCACGACAGTTCGGGCATCAACGCCGCCTCGGTCCTTTCAGCGGCCGAGGCCGGAGTCGACGTGGCGGACCTGGCCCTGGCCTCGATGTCGGGCTCCACGAGCCAGCCCAACCTCAACTCCATCTGCGCGGCACTGCGCGGACACGAGCGCGATCCCGGCATCGACCTCGATGCGCTCAACGAGCTTTCCGATTACTGGGAGCACGTGCTGGAATTCTACGCGCCTTTCAACACGGCCCCGCGCGCGGGTTCGGCGGAAGTCTACGTGCACGAGATGCCCGGAGGCCAGTTCACCAACCTCAAGGAGCAGGCAGCGGCCATGGGCCTGGCCCACCGTTGGCCGGAAATTGCCCGGACCTACGCCGAAGTGAACCAGTTGTTCGGCGACATCATCAAGGTCACTCCCAGCTCGAAAGTCGTGGGGGACATGTGCATGTATCTCGTCACCCGAGGAATCCGGCCCCAGGACGTTCCCGGACTGGCGCCGGGGAGCCACGACTTCCCGGAATCGGTCATCGACATGCTCTCCGGCGGATTGGGACAGCCCGACGGAGGTTGGCCCGCCGATGTGCAGAGAGTGGTCCTCGGGGACCGCGTCGCGACGACTCAGCGCCCGGGGGATCTCGCCGCGCCGGTGGACCTCGAGGCCGTCCGCAAGGAATTGACGGAAAAACTGGGCCGCGAGGCCAGCGATGACGACCTTTACAGTCATCTCATGTATCCCCAGGTCTTCGCCGACTACGACCAATTCGTCTCCACCTATGGCGAAGTCACGGGCCTGCCCACTCCCGCCTTCTTCTACGGACTCTCCGTCGGCGAAGAGATCGAGGTGCAGATTGACCGCGGCAAGTTGCTCTTCATCAAGCTGATCGGCATTGGCGAGGCCGATGACGAAGGCCAGCGCACGGTCTTCTACGAATTCAACGGCATGCCTCGGGAATCCCAGGTGCTCGACCGGGCCCTGGCTCCCAAGAACTCGACCAGTCGTCCCAAGGGGGATCCCAAGGATCCGCTCCAGGCGATCGCCCCCATGCCTGGCATGGTGACCGAGCTTCTCGTGGGCGTGGGCACCAAGGTCAAGGCCGGCGAACCCCTGATCACGCTGGAGGCCATGAAGATGCTGACCACGATCTCCGCGAACACGGATGGCACGGTGGCCGAGATCTTCGTCAAGAAGGGGGAAGCCGTCTCCAGCGACGATTTGCTCGCCAGGCTGGAAGCTTGACGAATTCGAGGGGGAACGCCTCGGGCTGAGCCTCTGGAAATTCGGGGGACGAAGCGGCCCTGAAAAAACGCCCTCCCATGGCGGGAGGGGCGAGGTGAGGGCTGGCCATCGCCTGGTGCGACAGGGGAGAGGGCTTACTTGAAGAGCAGCCCGCTCACGTTCCACTGGGTGTAGTACTTCCCGTCGTTGACGCCGCGCTCGCTGAGGCGGTCCTTCAGCTTCATTTCAAATTGGTCGCGAGAGCCTCTAAACTTGCGCACCTTGAGGACCTTAGAGCCCGATCCGATCATCTCCTTCTTGTAATCCGGATTGTAGGAGCGACCCGAGTAGTACATCCGCACGGTGATGCGGCGATCGTTGCCAGTGACCTTCTTGCGGACGAGGTAAAATCCGTTTCGCCCCGAAGGGCCTGTGACGATGGAGCGGCGGCGCACCGGCAGCCTTTCGCGAACGCGCTGGTTGATGCGATCGTAGTCGAACTCATCGTCGTCCCGTTCCTTGATGAATCCATCCGCGTCCCCCACGTAGCGGCCGGAGAAGCCGAAGCGACGCAGATCGGAGTTGGTCAGGACTTTCGCCAGGGCGCTTTCGGCGAAGCAGGCGGAGAGGAGCAGAACGGTGAGGAAGGTGCAGTAACGATGGGTCATTTCTCAGAGGGGGGATGAGCGGCTCCCGGGAAACTGTCGTCTCACTGCCCCTCTGCCGCAAGCCTGTCTTGCGTTCTTGCCAGCGATGCCGTTTCGACGTATCGGGCTTTTATGCCGGAGCGCGTTCCCTTTCTCCAATCCAGCGTTTTCAAGATCCTCGCCTTTTTGCTCGGGACGATGCTGCTCGGAGCCCTCCTCGCCCCGCCGCTTTATCTCGGAGGCAAGAAGGTCGTGGCCGAAGGATGGATTGCGGGCGGCTGGCTCGACAGCCTGCATGGATCGATGGAGCGCGCCCGCTTCTCCCGCTACTTCAATCGTTCCGTCCTTCTCGCCGGGGCCTTGTTGATTTGGCCGGCCTTGCGTTGGCTCAACGCGGGACGCGGGGCGACCCCGCGTCGCAGCCTTCGCCAGGCCTTTCAGCTGGCACCCAATCCCCATTGGGCGGGGCATCTTCTGATCGGGTTCCTGCTCGCCGCCGGGACGCTCCTGCTGCTGGGTGGTTTCTACATCGGGCAGGGTTGGTACCTCTGGCGGGATTCGGGGGAAGCGCTCGCGGGGGTGCTTGGCGCCGCCCTGATCACGGGGTTTGCCGTGGGCTTTTTGGAGGAGTTCGTCTTCCGGGGCGCCCTGCAGGCGGTGGCCTCGAACTGGCTGCGGCCCCGGGCACTCTTCCTTGCTCTCGCGGCCTTCTTTGCCGTGATCCATTTCTTCAATCCCCCTCACGGACTGGAGGCGAAAACCGTCACCGCGACGACGGGCCTGTGGATGGTCGGCCAGATCTTTGCGCACTTTTTCTCCCAGTTTGCCAATCCCAGCTTTCTCCTCGCCGAGTTCGCGGTGCTCTTCGCGATTGGGCTCGTTCTGGGCTACGTGCGGATGAAGACGGCTTCGCTCTGGCTGGGCATCGGTCTCCACGCCGGTTGGGTTTTTGGGGTGAAGACCCTCAGCCCCCTGACGGTCCGGGCCTTCGCTCCCGGAGAGAAAATGCCCTGGCTGGGGGAGACCCTGCGCGTCGGCGCGGTTTCCTGTCTGGTGGTGCTCTTTACGGGCTTCCTCTTGTGGCTCTGGCTCCGCAAACGCTACGGAGATCCCTTTGCCGAACCTGACGATGCGCCATGAACCGGGCCCTTCACCGGCTGCGCCAAGGGGTGCTGGGCTGGGTTTATCCGCCCACCTGCGCCTCTTGTGATCGCCCCCTCGACGGGGATCGGCAGCTGGAGAAACCCTTTCTTTGCGAGGCTTGTGAACAAAGCCTGGTTCGGGTCGGGGACCTCTACTGCGCGGTCTGTGGGCAGGGCTTCGACGGGCGTTCCGCCCTGAGCTTTCGCTGTGGCAACTGTGGCGATCGCGAGCTCGCCATCGACTTTGCCGTCAGCGCCTACCGGGGGGCAGGCGTGGGTCGGGGGCTCATCCACCGCTTCAAATACGGGAAGGAACGCCACCTGGCCCGCCTCTGTGGCGTGCTCCTCGACGAGGTCTGGCGCGACGAGCGCCTGCGCCAGGGTGGACCGTGGTGGGTGGTTCCGGTGCCCCTGCACCGCCGTCGCCGCCGGGAACGGGGGTTCAACCAAAGCCGCGAGTTGGCGCGGGAGCTCATCCGCCGTGCCCCGGCCGGGGTGGACCTCCAGCTGCGCCCTCTGCTGAGGCGCGTCCGGGAAACGGTCCGCCAGGCGCGGCTCGACCGGCGCGAGCGCCTCGTCAATCTCGCCGGCGCCTACGCCCCGGCGTTTTACCTGCCCCGGACCCCGCCCGGCGGCGCTCGCCTCCTTCTCGTCGACGACGTCATCACCACGGGGACGACCGTGTCGGAATGTGCCGCCGTCCTGCGTGGGGTCCTGGATGTTCAATGCGTCGCCGCCGTGTCGCTCTTGCGGGGATGACAAAATCGGTTGTGAAGCGCGCCGGAACCGCTATTCTAAATTGGCTCGAGCATTTCTCCCCGGCTTCGGGGACACACGCAAACACAACCTCTGTCCCGTAGCTCTATGGGAATTTTCAAAAAACGCTCCATCGCGTCACTTGGCAAAAAGAAGTCCGACATGCCCGAAGGGCTGTGGAACAAATGCCCGTCTTGTGGTGCGATCATCGACGAAATCACCTTGAAGCAGCGCCACCGCGTCTGCACCAAGTGTGATCACCACTTCACGCTCACTTCGCAGGAGCGGGTCGCCATGCTGCTCGACCCCGATTCCTTTGATGAGCTCGACGCCCATTTGGAATCGACGGACGCCCTCGGTTTCAAGGGCTACACCGACAAGGTCAAGGCCTACCAAAAGAAGACCGGCCTCAAGGACGCCGTCCTGACGGGGCGCGGATCGATCCTCGGGCATCCCATCACCATCGGCGTGATGGACTTCCGCTTCCTCGGCGCGAGCATGGGTTCCGCCGTGGGTGAGAAGCTGACCCGGGCCATCGAGGTGGCCACCCAGGAGCGCCGCGCCGCCATCATCGTCTGCTCCTCGGGGGGCGCGCGCATGCACGAAGGCATTCTCAGCCTCATGCAGATGGCCAAGACCAGTGGGGCCCTTGCCCGGCACCACGCCGCCAAGCTTCCCTATATCGCCATCCTGACGCATCCCACCACGGGCGGCGTCACGGCGAGCTTTGCCACCCTCGGCGACGTCATCATCGCCGAGCCGAACTGCATGATCGGCTTTGCCGGTCCCCGGGTCATCAAGGAGACCACCCACCAGAACCTCCCACCCGGTTTCCAGACGGCGGAGTTCCTCCTCGAACACGGCTTGGTGGACATGATCGTCTCCCGCACGGTCATGCGCGAGCGCGTGGGCGAACTGCTCGGCTACCTCATGCCCTCCCGCCAGGTCGCCTGAGCTGGCGCCGGTCTCGCAAAGGCCAAGAGCTCGGCACGTCCTTACCGGGACGTGCCCACGGGAGGTCAATTCTTCCCGCCGAAGAGACCCTTCAGGCCCTTCTTTTCCTTGGAGGGAAAGGTCTCGGCGAGGGCCTGCACGAGGGCCAGGGCGATGCGGCTTTGATAGTCCGGCTGTTGCACCAGCAGCTCTTCCTCGCGGTGGATGATGACTCCGCATTCCAGGAGGATGGCGGGCATGGTCGCCGACTTCAGCACGACGAGGTCGGAGAATTCGTAGACGCCGGTTTTCTCGTCGAGCAGGGGACGGTTTTCTCCCTGAATGGGCTCGGCGTGGTGCAGGGTGGGGCGCAGCCCGGCCTCGTAGAGGGCCGCCCCGACGCGCAGGGCCAGTTCTCGGCTCTTTTCCGCCTGCGGGTTCTTGGCCGAGGTGAAGACGCTGTAGCCGCGGAAGTTGTCAGCGTAGTCCCGTTCCACGCCCTCGTGGATCCACTTGCGCAGGTACTTGTCGTTGACGGAGTCGTGGTGGACCGAGATGAAGCAGTCGGCCTTGCCCCGCGCGGCGATGGCGGGGCGTTCCTTCAGCGAGCTCACCGTGCCCTCGGCATTGACTAGGATCACCTTGGCTCCTGCGGCTTCCAATGCCGAGGCGATGACCCGGGCGGTGGCTTGGTTGAAGTCGAGTTCGGGCCGCCCGCGGGCGCTGCGGGCCCCGGGTTTGAGTTGGTAATGACCGATGTCCACGGCCACCCGCAGGCCGGCGAGGGGCTGTCCCTCGATGCGGGACTTTCCTGTGGCGGCCTCTTGTCCGAGGGCGGGGAGGAGACTCGTCAGAAAGGCAAGGCAAAGGGCGAGGCGGCGCATCGGCATGGGGAAAGGTCCACCCGCGGGCCGAATTGGGCAAGGGGCTCTTCCAGATGGCTTGCCTCGGCGATGGGGGCCTGTTAGCCTCGCCTTCATGAATCGTCGCGACTGGATCAAAGGCACCTCCGCAGCGGGCCTGGCCCTGCTTTCTTCCCGATGGGCGCTCTCGTCGGAGGCGGCCACGGATCTCTCGGCTCGCTTTCCCGCCCTGGCGGACGCCGTGTTGGAGCGGGCGGCCTCGCTGGGCGCCCAATTTGCGGACCTCCACTTCATGCAGCTCGAGGAGGAATCCCTCTTTGTGCGCGAGGAAATGGTCCAGGGGGTCAGCGCCGAGGCCTCTCTGGGGGCTTCGGTTCGCGTGCTCGTTGACGGCGCCTGGGGCTTTGCCGCCAGCCACGAGATCAGCGAGGCGCGGCTGCTCGCCCTAGTGGACGCAGCCGTGGCCCTGGCCAAGGGCCAGTCGGGCTGGCGGGGCCGCCCGGTCGAAATCGAGTCCCTGCCTGCCCACCGCGGACGTTGGGACATGCCCGTGAGTGTTGATCCTTTCGCGGTGTCGCTGGAGGAGAAGGTCGAGCGACTCCTCGCCATCAACCGCGCCGCCCTCGCCGGCGGGGCGGGTTTTTGCCATTCCTATGTGCATGCCGTGCGCGAACGGAAGTGGTTGGCCAACAGCTTCGGCACCCGGGTGGAACAGTCGCGCCTGCGCCTGCATCCGGGCTTTGGGGTCACCGTGGTCGATCCCAAGAAGGGCGAGTTCGCCTCGCGAGCCAGCCTGCGCCCGCCTCGGGCCGCTGGATGGGAGCATCTCACGGAGTGGGATGCCGCGGCGGAATCCGCCCTCGCCGTGGAGCAGGCCCGAGAAAAGCTGGCGGCCCCCCCGGTGCGGCCAGGGCACTACGACCTTGTCATCGCTCCCAGCAATCTCTGGCTGACCATCCACGAGACCGTCGGTCATCCCACCGAATTGGATCGCGCCCTCGGCTACGAGGCCAATTTCGCGGGCACTTCCTTCTGCACGCCCGAAAAGCTCGACACCCTGCAATACGGCAGCTCCCTGGTGAATATCGTTGCCGACCGCCACACCGAGGGGGGACTGGCCTCGGTGCGTTGGGACGACGACGGCGTGGACACCAGGGGCAAGGCCTTCCCCATCGTTGAGGACGGGGTCTTCCGCAATTATCAGATGGCCCTCGGCCAGGCCTCCCTGATCGGACGCGAGGGCGGCTCGAACGGCTGCGCTTACGCCGCCAGCTTCGACGCCTTTCCCATCCAGCGCATGCCCAACATCTCTCTGCAGGCGGGGCCCGACGAGCAGGTCGATGCCGCCAGCCTCATCGCCGGGGTCGAGGACGGCCTCTACATCGAGGGGCACGGCAGCTGGAGCATCGATCAGCAGCGCTACAATTTCCAGTTCACCGGTCAGGTCTTCCACCGCATCCGCCAGGGGCGACTCGACGGCATGCTCCGCGACGTGGCCTATCAGGGCAACTCTGTCGACTTCTGGAAGGCCTGCGACGGCCTCGGCGGGGCGCCCACTTACGAGTTGGGCGGGGCCTTCAATTGTGGCAAGGGACAGCCGCAGCAGGTGGCGCCGGTCTCCCACGGGGCCGTGCCCGCCCGCTTCCGCGGGGTGCGCGTGCTCAACACCGCCGCCGAATCCGGCAAGGCCATCGCCGGCCATCGCTTTTGCTGCGGCGATCGCCAGCGCTGGGCCTGAGGGGGGAGGGCGCCTTCGCGCGCCGTGGAAGTGAAGCGGGGGCCAGAAGGCCGCTCTTGAAATGGTGGGGGAAACGGGAGAAGATTCGACAATGCAACGATTTCGCCGTCTCCACCTCGTTCTGACCGGAGCGCTCCTCTGCTCCATCGCTTCGGTCTCCACGCGCGCGCAGGAGGAGGACGGCGGGGAAGACTCTGGGTTCAAGGCCATGGAGCTCTTCACCGAAGTGCTGGAGACGATCCGCCAGGGCTACGTCGATGCGGACAAGGTCACCTACGAGCGGCTCATCAACAGCGCCCTCGAGGGCATGCTGGCCGACCTCGATCCGCATTCCCAGTTCATGCAGCCCAAGGTCTTCGACCAGCTCAAGCGGCACACCGACAGCACCTACGAGGGGATCGGGGTGACCATTTCGACCAAGGGCGACATGCTCACCATCGTGACCGCGCGGGAGGACGGTCCCGCGGCCCGGGCCGGCATCCTGCCGGGCGATCAGATCCTCAAGATCAACGGACAGCTCACTGAAAACCTCGGCATGAGCGAAGCGGTGGAAATGCTGCGCGGCAAGCCTGGGGAGTCCATCACCCTGACCATCCGGCGTCCCGCCACGCAGAAGCTGCACGAGTTCTCCATGAAGCGCGAGGTCATCAAGCAGTCCTCCGTGGTGGACATTCGCCTGCTCGATCCCCGCCTCACCGCGCCCTACCGCATGGGCTACGCTCGCATCCTGCAGTTCAGCGAGCCCACCGCGGAGGAGCTGGCGGACGGGCTCGACAAGCTGGAGCAGGAGGGCATGGACGCCTTCGTGCTCGACATGCGCAACAATCCCGGCGGCCTGCTGGGCAGCGCCATCGACGTCTGCGGCGAGTTCGTGAAGGCCGGCACCGTGGTGCTGACGACCGAGGGCAAGCCCGGCTCGGGCGAGATCAAGGTCTACCGCACCAGTGCGGAGAAGAAGCGCCGCGATCGCGACTACCCCCTCGCCGTGCTGGTCAATCATTCCTCGGCGAGCGGGGCCGAGGTCGTGGCGGGCGCCCTGCAGGACCTGAAGCGCTGCATCGTCGTCGGCGAGACCACTTTCGGAAAGGGATCGGTGCAGTCCATCATTCCCTTGCGCGAGGGCAAGGCCATCCGCATGACCACCGCCAAGTACTACACGCCCAGCCATCGCACCATTCATGAAAACGGCGTGATCCCTAACATTGTCGCCACCCTGACGCCCGCCCAAGAGCAGCAGCTCGGAGAATGGTTCAGCCGCAGCACCCTGTCGCCGGAGGAGCGCAAGAAGATCGAGAATTTCACCGATCCCCAGCTGGTGCGCGCCGTCGATGCCATGAAAGGCGCCTTGGTCTACGCGGGGACGCCTGCCCAGGGAGCGGCCGCGGCCGCGCCGGCGGAAGGAAAGCCCGAAACGGAACCGGGCGCGGCACCGGGCGCGGGCGCCGCCAAACCGGCGGCTCCGGCAGAGGATCAGCCTGGGACGCCCGAGGGGAAGCCCATGGCCCCGGCAGAGGGTGCCAAGGAGGACGGCGCTGCCGCGCCGGCCCCGGAGAAGGAGAAGGCGCCGGAAGATGCCAAACCCGAGTCCAAGGCGCCCGCTCCCGAAGGAGAGAAATCCGAGGCCCCGGCGGAGGCGCCGCCGCGCTGAGCCTTTCCAGGCGTCCCCACGGATGAGCGCGGAATTGGTCCTCGCAATCGAAACGTCCTGCGACGAGACCGCAGTGGCCCTGGCCGACGACGCGGGGCGCCCCCTCGTCAGCCGGGTGGCTTCGCAAATCGCCCTGCACTCGCCCTACGGCGGCGTCGTGCCGGAGCTGGCTTCGCGCAACCACAGCCTGGACCTGCGCCCGCTCCTCGACGCGGTGCTGGCCGAGGCCGGAGCGGCGACCAGCGACATTGGCCTCGTCGCCGCGACCTCGGGTCCCGGATTGGCGAGTTCGCTCCTCGTGGGCGACACCCTGGCCAAGGCCCTGGCCGTGGGACTGGACCGGCCCTTTTATTCCATCAATCACATGGAGGGGCACCTGCTCTCGCCCTTTCTCAGTCCGCTCCGCGAGATCGTGCCGCACGTCGGCCTGATTGTCAGTGGAGGGCACACCCTGCTGGTGGAGGTTTCGGGCGTGGCCCGCTACCGCGTGCTGGGCTCCACCAAGGACGACGCCGCCGGCGAGGCCTTCGACAAGGTGGGAAAGCTCCTTGGCCTGCCCTATCCCGGAGGACCGGAGATCGCCCGTCGCGCGGCCTCGGGCCATCGTCAGGCCTACGATTTCCCCCGCAGCATGATTCGGAGCGGGGATTTCGACTTCAGCTTCAGCGGCTTGAAGACGGCGGCCCGCATCCAGATCGACCGTCTCGGCGGCGTGCCGAAAGGGGAGGGCCTGGCAGACTTCTGCGCTTCCTTCGAGGAAGCCGTGGTGGACGTGCTCGTCGCCAAGCTGCTGGCGGCCTGCCGGGAGGTCTCTCTTGCGGTGGCGGCGGTGAGCGGGGGCGTCAGCTGCAACCGTCATCTGCGCGAGCGCGTCCAGAGGGAAGGGGAGGCCGCCGGGCTCAGCGTGTTGCTGGCGGATGCCCGCTACTCGACCGACAACGCCGCCATGATCGCCTTCGCCGCGGCGGCCCGCCGGCGCGCGGGCATCCCGCCCTCGCGACTGGATGGGGACATCGATCCCAACCTTCGCCTGGCCTGAGTCAAGCGGCGGATATTGGTCCTTGGAATGGGGTGGATGGGGGATTGCGCAAGAGCGACGCGATTGTTAGTGTTGGAGCCTGTTTCGAGCGAGCGGGCGCCCCTGCCCCGGACTTCCACCCCCCCAGAATTATGAGCGAATCCAATCCAGCCAACGAGGAATCCCTTTCGCGTCGCCGCTTCGTTTCCGGCGCTGCCACCCTTGGGGCCGCCGCCGCCCTTCCGGTGGAGCTCTGTGCCCAGGTCGCGGGAAGCGATGCGGTGAAAGTCGGCCTCATCGGGCTCGGGGGCCGCGGCTCCGGGGCGATCGTGCAAAACCTCACCGCCAGCGACAGCGCCAAGCTCGTCGCCGTGGCGGACGCCTTTCAGGACAAGATCGACGGCACCGGCAAACGCGCCGCCGGTCTGCCCCGCGTGCAGAAGCAGCTGGAGGATCTCGGCAAGGGTTCCCAGATCGACGTGCCCAAGAGCCGGCAGTTCGTCGGCTTCGATGCCTACAAGGGGGTCATCGACGAATGCGACCTGGTGGTCATCGCCACGCCCCCCGGCTTCCGCCCCATTCATTTCGATTATGCGGTGCAGCAGGGCAAGCATGTCTTCATGGAGAAGCCCGTCTGCGTCGATGCCGAGGGCTTCAACAAGGTCATCGAGGCGGCCAAGCGCGCCGATGACAAGAATCTCAAGGTGGTCGTCGGCCTCCAGCGCCACTATCAGAACGTTTATCTCGAAGCCTTCAAGAAGGTGCACGAGGAAGGATTGATCGGCGAAGTGCGCGGCGGCCAGGCCTGGTGGAATGGCAATCGCCCCTGGATCGTGTCCCGCGAGCCCGGGTGGACGGAAATGGAATACCAGATGCGCAACTGGTACCACTTCAACTGGCTCTGTGGCGATCACATCGCCGAGCAGCACGTTCACAACCTCGACGTGGTGAACTGGTTTGTCAGTGGCGATTCGGAGAAGGGCGGCCATCCCGTGCTGGCGCAGGGAATGGGCGGCCGCGCCGGCACCGAGCCGCGCAGCGTGGGGGAAATCTTCGATCACCACTACGTCGAGTTCCATTATGGCGAGGAGCACGGCGGAGCCATCCTCAACAGCCAGTGCCGCCACATTTCCGGCACGTGGAGCAAGGTCGCCGAGGAAATCCACGGCACCGAAGGGGTGCTTTATCTGCCCCAGGGACGCATCACGGACTTCAAGGGCAACGTGAAATGGCAGTATCGGGCGCCGCGCGAGGGAGACCCCAATCCCACCCAGGTCGAGCATGACGAGCTCTATCGCTTCATTCGCGAAAACCTCGCCCACAACGACGCCTACTACGGTGCCAAGAGCTCCTTCACCTCGGTGCTGGGACGACTGGCCACCTACAGCGGCCAGGAGGTCAAATGGGACGATGCCGTGAAGTCCAACTTCAGCCTCATGCCCAAGGAATTCGATATGAATGCCGAGGCCCCGGTGAAACCCGGGCCCGACGGCAACTATGAGATCGCCGTCCCTGGCCAGTGGAAACTGCCCTGGGCCTGAGGCTAGCGATCGATTTCCACGGAACGCGGCGCGCCTGGACCCAGGCCGCCGCGTTTTTCTTTGGTAGCGCGGTCGCCTCGGCGCCACCCCTAGAAACAGAAACCGCTCAGCCCGGGGGCTGAGCGGTTCTGAAACACGAAACACAAACAGACAGTTACCGAGAAAGTAACCGCCGAAGAATAGCCAATTTGTTAATTTTTGTCAATAGTTAACAATAAAAAACAGAATTTTCCGGGGGGGAGACTGCATCGGCGTTCGCGCCCGGGCGGACATGGTGTAGATTGGACCGCATTTTTCCCATGAAATTCCGGCACATCTCTCTTCCCACTGTCCTTGCCCTGGGGGCGCTCCTGATCACGGCCGTGCTCCCCGCCTGCAAGACGGTGGAGCCCCAGCAACCGGCGAGCATGGCGGTGCGCTATGGCAGCGTCAGCAACCCGGCCAATGTCCGGGTCAAGGTCAGCCTCAACAACCGGGCCGTCTACGTCCTCGAGGGGGATGAACCTCGTTTCGTGGCCGCCGTGGCCATCGGCAAGCCGGACAGCCCCACGCCCACCGGGAACTTCAAGGTCTTCAGCAAGCAGCCGCGCAAGCGCTCCAACACCTACGGCTTCCACGTGCGCGGGAACGAGATCCGGCCCGGGACGCGCGCCTCGCTGCCTGCCGGGGCGAGCTACGTCGGATATCCCATGCCCTGGTGGGTCGAGTTCCATCCCGGTTACGGTTTCCACGCCGGCGGTGTCTGGCCGGAGCCCCGCACCAAGGGCTGCCTGCGCCTGCATCGCACCATCGCCAAGGACTTCTTCGACCTCGTGCCCATGGGGGCGCCGGTAAACATCGCCGCGAGCCAACCCGAGGACGCCACCATCGGGAAGAACGTTCCCCGTCCCACCGACTACGCCGATCCCGATGCCCCTCCCGCGGTGTTGATCACCGACGCGCCGCTGGACCGCACCGACGTGCCCTTCTGAGCCGCTTCCCTCTCGAGGGAGTTTCCCCTTCATGTCTGCCCTGCCTGAGCGCCGTCCTCGCCCCCGCGTCAACGTCCGCACCCCCGAGGTGATGGAGCGGGTCCAGGCCGAGGTGGCGAACCATTACCGCAGTTCCATCGTGGAGCGGGTCCGCGCCCGTGGCGGGATACTCAGCATCGGGAACACCACCATCCGCCTGGCCAAGCAGTTTGGCTTCTGTTATGGCGTCGAGCGGGCCATCGACCTCGCCTATGCCTCGCGGCGCGTCTTTCCGGACAACCGCATTTTCCTGATCGGGGAGATCATCCACAATCCCGAGGTGAACCGCCAACTCGAGGAGATGAATATCGTCTCTCTGCCCTGGCGGGCCATGGACGAACGCTACGACGAGCTCGATGAGGAGGACGTGGTCATCGTGCCCGCCTTCGGGGCGCCCATCTCGTTTATGGACAAGGTCGAGTCGCGGGGCTGTCGCATCGTTGACACGACCTGTGGTGACGTCATGAAAGTGTGGAAGCGGGTGCGCGCCTTTGCCAAGGAAGGGGTCACCTCCCTCATCCACGGCAAGGCGGACCACGAGGAAACCCGGGCCACGGCCTCGCGGGCGGCGGGGGAGGACGGAAGGGGGCATTACCTCATCGTGCTCACCCTCGACGACGTGGATTTTGTTTGTGATTTCATCATCAAGGGCGGCGATCCCGCGGCCTTCCGCGAACGCTTCCGGGGCGCCATGTCCGAGGGCTTCGATCCCGATCAGCACCTTCGCCGGGTCGGCGTGGCCAACCAGACCACGATGCTGAAGTCGGAAACGGAGGAGATCCAGCGACGCGTGCGCGAAGCGCTGCGGCGTCGCGACGGCCACGAAGAAAACTTCTCGGTCTTTGACACGATTTGTGGCGCCACCCAGGAACGGCAGGATGCCCTCTTCGAGATGCTCAAGGAATCTCTCGATCTCTTGGTGGTCGTGGGCGGCTACAACAGTTCCAACACGACCCACCTCGTGGAGATCGGGGAAAAGCAATTGCCCACCTTCTTCATTCGCAGCGCCGCCTGCCTGAAGTCCCTCGGCGAGATCGTCCACTACGACATTCACCGCAAGGAGGAGGTCGCCGCCTACTCCACGGTGCTCGCCTCGGAGGGGCCGCTCGTCGTGGGCATCACGGCGGGTGCCTCCTGTCCGAACAACCTCATCGAAGACACGATCCTGAAGATCTTCGAGCTGCGGGGGATCGACGCCGAGGCCGTGCGCGCCGCCTGAGCGGCGCGCCGGATGTTCTCGGGACCTTTGTCGGATCAGCCTTCCAATTCCACGAGGTAGCGCTCGGCGTCGAGGGCGGCCTGGCAGCCGTTGCCGGCGGCGGTGATGGCCTGGCGATAGACGTGGTCGGCGACGTCGCCTGCGGAGAAGACCCCCGCGATATTGGAGCGGGTCGAATGGGCCTCCTGAAGGATGTAGCCATTCTCGTCGAGCGCCACGCCGGAACCTTCGAGGAAGGCGGTGTTGGGGACGTGGCCGATGGCGACGAAGACGCACTTGACCTCGATCTCCTGCTCTTCGCCGCTGAGGGAGTTGAGCACCCGGATGGCGCGCATTTCGCCCTTTTCATCGACGAGGTACTCGCGCACCTCCGAATTCCAGACCGGTTCGATCTTGGGGTTGGCGAGGGCGCGGTCGGCCATGATCTTCGAGGCCCGCAGCTCCTCGCGGCGGTGCACCAGGTAGACCTTGCTGGCGAAGCGGGTCAGGAAGCTGGCTTCTTCACAGGCGGAGTCGCCGCCGCCGATGACCGCCACGGGCACGTCCGGATAAAAGGCCCCGTCGCAGGTGGCGCAGGAGGTCAGTCCCCGGCCGATCAGCTCCTTCTCGTTGGGGAGACCGAGGTGGCGCGGGCTGGCGCCCGTGGCGATGATGACGGCACGGGCGAGGCGCTCGGCTCCGGAGCTCGTTTCCAGGCGGATGCTGCCATCCTCCAACTTGGTGAGTTTTTCCACGCGATCGTATTCGACGCGGGTGCCGAATTTTTCGGCCTGTTGCTGCATGCGCATCATCAGATCGGGGCCCATGACGCCTTCCGGAAAGCCGGGGAAGTTCTCCACCTCCGTCGTCGTGGTGAGCTGCCCGCCGGGTTGTTCCCCCGAGATCACGAGAGGATTGAGGTTGGCCCGGGCGGTGTAGATCGCGGCGGTCCAACCGGCGCAGCCGGTTCCGATGATGATGACGTTTTCCATGGGCGGCAAATGTGGCGGGGGAGCGCAGGTGAATCAATGGCAAATCTGGGGCGGTGACGGGCGTCCTTGGGCCAGTCCCGCGGGCAGGAGGGACTTCTCAGCGGGCGTAGACGGTCCGTCCTCCCAGAATGGTCATCCAAGGTTGAATCTGGCGGATTTCCTCGTCCGGGCAGCTCAGGTAGTCGCGGTCCAGCACGACGAAGTCGGCTAGCTTGCCGGGCTCGAGGGAGCCGAGGCGCTCCTCGTCGAAGCTCAGCCAAGCCGCCCACAGGGTGAGACAGCGGAGCGCGTCGAGACGGCTGAGCCGCTGCTGGGGACCGTGCACCTGGCCATGGTCGTCGCGCCGATTCACGGCAATGTCGAGCATCAGGAAGGGATTGAAGGAATTCATGGCCCGATCCGGATCCAGGCCGATCATGTGGTCGCTGTTGAGCCCCACCGGCACGCCGGCCCGCACCCAATCGCCGAGGCCGATGAAGCGTTCCGCCCACTCAGGGCCGTAGATTTTGGAGATGAAGTCCGCGTCGCGGTAGTAAAGATAGCCCTGGGTGTCCACTCCGGCATTGAGCGACTTGGCCAGCTGCAGCATGGGGGCGTCCGGGAAATAGCAGTGGATCAAGTTGAAACGGCGGTCGCGGATGTCCGGTTGCTCGCGGGCCACCGTCTCCACGGCGCGGAGCACGGCCATGGCTCCCCCGTCTCCGGTGACGTGGGCGCTCATGGGCCAACCGCGTCGATTTACGGCGGCAAAGACGTCAACCATCTCCTCGGGAGTGTAGTTTTGGTTGCCCTGGTAGTCGGGATCGGTGTTGCGATAGAAGGCGGTGCGCTTCTCGCCGTGAGGTTCGCTGAGCCACACCGTGCCCCAGTGGATGCCGCCGTCCACCGTGATCTTGAGGCAGACCGCCCGGACCATGTCGTCGCCCTCCCCGGGAGAGAGACCCAGTTGGCGGAGATAGGCATCGACGCCGGCCTCATGCTTCGCGGAGAAGCGGAAGGTCCCGCGAACGCGCACATTCAAGCGGCCTTCGCGGGCCTGGCGTCGGAAAAAGTCGAATCCGGACCGGTCGGTGGCTCGCTCGAAGATGGTGGTGATGCCCACCCGGTTGTAGACGGCGACCAGTTCCTCGTGCTTGGCTTGGATCTTCTCGGCCGGATGGACCGGCGGGCGGGGCATGCGTCCCCGCAACCAGGCCTGTCCGCCCCGCATCAGCACGGGCCGGCCGTCTTCGAAGACCAGTTCGCCGTCGGGGACCTGGCTGCTCTCGTCGAGAACGCCGATTTCCTTCCAGCCCCGGGAATTGAGCACGGACTTGGTCACGGCCACGAAGAGGACGGGATGCTCCGTCGTGGCCGCATCCAGTTCGGCCGGGGTGGGGAAGCGACGTTCGGCGAGGCGGGTGATTTCGTTGCGCGGCACCTCGATCCAGGTGCCCGCAGGCAGTTGCGCGGCGCGGCGGCGGATCCAGTCCTGGATTTCCGGGATGCTGCGCAGTTCCTGATACTCTCCCGAGAGCGCCGCGCGGGTGGCCCCGAGACTGTGACAATGACTTTCGATGAGGCCGGGGATGACACAGCGTCCTTCCAAATCGATGATCTCAGTCTCGGGTCCCGCCAGGGCGCGAAGCGCCTCGTTGCTGCCGACGGCCACGAGCTTGCCTTCCCGGACGGCGAGCGCTTGGGCCACGGATTCGGCGGCGTCCAGGGTGATGATCTTTCCGTTGATGAAAAGGCGCTCCGGTGTTTCCGCGGCGAGGGAGGCGAGGGAGAGAGCGAGGGTGGCGAGGGAGGCGCAGAGACGTTTCATGGGGGGACGGTGGGTGAGGGGCTGCGGATGGAAGGGGAACAACAGGACTGGGCGAGAGCATAAGGGGGGATTCTGCTAGAGGCAAAGGCACGAAAACGGTTCGAAATCCGTGCAAAAGACGCGACATTCGAGGAATGAGCCAGCGCGACCCCCTTGAACTGCACGGAGAGGCCAATCTGCCCAGTGGCGGCGTCCTCGTGGTCCCGAACCGCCTCGCTTTTCAGGACCTGCTCCACTTTGAGAAGCGCTGGTCAGGGCGCCGCTTGGTTTACTTGCAAGGGCGCGATTTCGAATACGATCCCCTGCTGCGCGCCCATCTCGACAAGGGGGAGCGACGGACCCTCAGCTTCTCCGGCACGGCGCCGGATCCCGACTTGAAGAAGGCGCTGCACCAGTGTCTCGAGGAGGGCTGCCTGGTGCTTTTTGTACCGGGCTTTGCCCATACGCGTCCCGGGCAGACGATCGCGGTGCCCTCGGCAGTGCTCGCCTTTCTCACCAGCCTGGGCGCGCCGGTGCTTCCTCTCTTCGTGGATCACCCCGAGGAAAACGCGCTGAGCACCGAGCGTCTCGTGGACATCGAACGCGTCGTTTTCTCCTTTGGCGCCCTGCTGCCCCGCGAGGCGGCCAATCTGGCGAACTACACCGAGCAGTTGCTTCTCGCCGGCGAGACAGCGTTCTCCGCCCGTCCCCTCTTGAAGAGCCACCTTGCCTGGGAGATTCTCAAGGGGATGAAGACTCACGGCCGCACGGCCGAGTTGATCGATGGCAACGACGGGTCCCACACGCGCTACGACAAGCTGCTCGCCGCGGCCATGGTGCTGGCCAAGCGACTCCGCGAGGAGACCCAGCAGAAGCGCGTCGGCATTGTCCTGCCTCCGGGCAAGGGGGGCTTTGTCGCCAATCTCGCGGTGCTGCTCGCCGGCAAGGTGCCCGTGAACCTCAACTTCACGGCCGGAGACAAGGCGGTGCGTTCCTGCATCGAGCAGGCGGGACTGGACCGTTTTCTCACCGCCGGCCCCTTTATGGAGAAGATGAGCGCCTTTCCTTGGCCCGAGAGAAGCCAGCTCCTCCTGCTCGATGAGGTCCTGCCCAAGCTCAAGCCGCGCATCGCTCTGTGGCTGCTTGTCTCCAAGCTGCTCTCGGCCTCTGCATTGGCCAAGCTCCTGCAGGTGCCCAAGCAAGGCGGCTCGGAAGAGGCCGTGCTCCTCTTCACCAGCGGCAGTGCCGGCGAACCCAAGGGCGTGGTCTTGTCCCATCGCAACCTCCTGGGCAACGTCAACCAGTTCGGCGCCCGCATCGATCTCAAGGCCCGGGACAAGGTCTTCGGGTCCCTGCCTCTCTTCCACAGTTTCGGCTGCACCGTGACCCTTTGGTACCCCATGATCGAAGGCGTCGGCCTGGTGACTTATCCCAGCCCGCTCGAGGTGGCGAGGCTGGCGGAATTGGTGCAGGAGCATTCCGTCAGCCTGCTCTGCACGACCCCGACTTTCCTGCGGGGCTATCTGCGGAAGGCCAGCAAGGAGCAGCTCGCTCCGCTGAAATACGTCGTCACCGGGGCCGAAAAATTGCCGACCAAGGTGGCGGAGGCCTTTGAGAAACGCTTTGGCAAACCGGTGCTCGAGGGCTATGGCCTCACCGAGACTTCGCCGGTCACCAATGTGAACCTGCCCGATCCCGAGGTTCCCGAGGGCTCCCGGGCCCCGGTTCTCCCCAATCGTCGTCTCGGTTCCGTGGGCATGTTCATCCCAGGGGTGGCGGTCCGGATTACGGATCCCGATACCCACCAACCGCTCCCCCTGCACCGCTCCGGAATGATCTCCCTGCGGGGGGCGAACATCTTCGAGGGCTATCTGGGTCAACCCGAACGGACCGCCGCGGTGCTCCGGAATGGCTGGTTCACCACCGGAGACCTGGGGCGGGTCGATGAGGACGGCTTTCTCTATATCGAGGGCCGCCTCTCCCGCTTTTCCAAGATCGGGGGTGAGATGGTCCCGCACGAAACGGTGGAGGAGTTGGTGAACAAGGTGCTGGGCCACACCGAGGACGAACGGCGCATCGCCATCGTCGGGGTGCCCGACGAAGCCAAGGGGGAAGCCCTGGTGCTGCTCAGTTCCCAGCCGGACATCGACCTGCAGCACCTGCGGGTCAAGCTGTCCGAAGCCGGCATTCCGGCCCTCTGGATTCCCAAGAAGATCCTCGTGGTTCCCGAGATCCCCATCCTCGCCTCGGGCAAGCTCGACATCAAAGCCTGTGAAACCACCGCGCGCGACGCGGAGTGAACCGGAGGGTATCCCCAAGCCCCCCTTGTGACGTATTCCCGAAGTGACAACCCCGTCTGGAGGGCGGCTAGTAAATGTATTATGGCGACTCCTCGCAAGGGCGGGGGATCTCCCTTGTACATGTATACAATTTTCCCAATCCCGCTCTTGCATTGAGGCGAGCATCGGACATCCTACCCCGCCTTCTGGTCCTAACTACGGTTCCCCTTGATTTTCCCGCTGATGAACCTGCTTATCCTCTCCATTCCCCTCTTCGGATTGTTGGCCTTCGCCTACACCTTCTGGCGCTCTGCCTGGGTGGCGAAACAGGATCCCGGGACGGAGAAGATGTGTCGCATCGGGGCTTCCATTGCGGAAGGGGCCATGGCCTTCCTGATGGCGGAGTACAAGGTGCTGGCGATCTTTGTGGCCTGTGTCGCCAGTCTTCTCATATTTGGGGGATTCCGCGACCCGGTGAACAGCTCGCCCTTCGTGGGGGTTTCCTTCGTGGTGGGGGCCGTCTGCTCCGCTCTGGCGGGCTTCATCGGCATGCGCGTGGCCACCAAGGCAAACCACCGCACCACCCAGGCGGCCCGCTCCAGTCTCGGCGAGGGCCTCAAGATCGCCTTTGCCGGCGGCTCGGTCATGGGCATGGGGGTCGTCGCTCTGGGGCTGCTGGGCCTCGGCCTGCTTTTCGCCATTTTCACCCAGGCCATTGGCAGCGACGCCGAATCCATCGGGCGGGTCATGACCATCATCACCGGCTTCATCTTCGGCGTTTCCACCATTTCGCTCTTCGCTCGTCTCGGCGGAGGGATTTACACCAAGGCCGCTGATGTCGGGGCCGACCTCGTCGGCAAGGTCGAGGCGGGCATTCCCGAGGATCACCCGCTCAATCCGGCGACCATCGCAGACAACGTGGGGGACAATGTCGGGGACGTCGCCGGGATGGGCGCCGACCTCTTTGAATCCTATGTCAGCTCCATCATTGGCACCATGATCATCGGATCGGCCTTTGTGGGTCTGCAAGAGTTCGCCGGCCTACCGCTGGCGGCCGTTCTCCTGCCCATGTTGCTCGCCGGTCTGGGCATCTTCGCCTCCATCGTGGGCATTTCTCTGGTCAAGGTCAAGGAGGGGGGCGATCCGCAGAAAGCCCTGAACCTGGGCGAGATTGTCGCCGGCATTGTCCTCATCGGGGGCGCATGGTTCCTCGTCCAGGCAGTCCTGCCCGCCCAGTGGGTGGTCAACGGCCGCGAGTACACCTCTGGAGGGGTCTTTGCCGCGGTGACCATAGGTCTCATCACCGGCGTCGCCCTCGGTTATGTCACGGAATACTACACGGGCACCGGGAAGAAGCCCGTCATCGGGATCGTCCTGAAGTCGGTGACGGGATCGGCAACCAACATCATCTCCGGCCTCAGCGTGGGGATGCTTTCCACGGGCCTGCCCATCATCATCATTGCGGCGGCCATCATCGGCTCCTACGAGGTGGCTGGACTCTATGGGGTGGCCATTGCCGCCGTGGGCATGTTGGCGAACACCGGCATCCAGCTCGCCGTCGATGCCTATGGCCCCATTTCCGACAACGCCGGAGGCATCGCCCAAATGAGCGATCTTCCTCCCGAGGTGCGTCAGCGCACCGACAAGCTCGACGCCGTGGGCAACACCACCGCGGCCATCGGCAAGGGCTTTGCCATCGGCTCCGCCGCTCTCACGGCCTTGGCTCTCTTTGCGGCCTTTAAGGCGACCTGGGAAAAGACCCATCCGGGGGAAACCCTGCACATTGAAGTCACCGACCCGCATGTGGTCGCCGCCCTCTTTGTCGGGGGCATGGTGCCCTTCCTCTTCTCCGCCCTCGCGATGGAAGCGGTGGGACGGGCCGCGATGTCCATGATCGAGGAAGTGCGGCGTCAGTTCCGCGAGATCCCGGGTCTGAGGGCCGGTCTGGACGCGATGAACCGCAACGAGGGCAAGGCGCTCGAGGAGTGGTCCGAGGGGGATCGCCAGGTTTATGAAGACGCCCATGGTCAGGCGGAGTTCGGCAAATGCGTGGAAATATCGACCCGAGCCGCCCTGCGCGAAATGGTCAAGCCAGGGCTCATCGCCGTCTCCGCCCCCGTTCTGGTTGGGTTCTTTGGCGGCGCGGAAATGCTCGGAGGGCTTCTCGTCGGCGTCACCATCACCGGGGTGCTCTTTGCCCTCTTCCAATCGAACGCGGGTGGGGCGTGGGACAACGCCAAGAAGATGATCGAAGAAGGTTTCGAAGCCAACGGACAGCGCCTCGTCAAGGGCTCCGAAGCCCACAAGGCGGCCGTGGTGGGAGACACGGTCGGCGATCCCTTCAAGGATACTTCCGGCCCCTCGTTGAATACGCTGCTGAAGCTGATGAGCGTGGTGGCCCTGGTCATCGCCCCGCTGATCTGATCGGGCGTCTCAACCGCCCGGGGGGCCGGAGCTCCGGCCCGGGGATGAGGAGGGGCGGCGCCGACGCTTGGCTTCGCTAGAGGCTCGTGGGACTTTACCTGCCTCGGGTGATCGGCTAGGATCTTCCCCGAGCCGGGGCCGTTTCCCGGAAGGCAAGAGATGAAAGCATGCTCCCTTTGGATTCGCTGCGGGCTGTTGGTGGCTGGTGCTCTGTGCTTGCGCCAGGCCCGGGCTGAGGAGATCTGGATCATTCCTCCGGACAGCTCGGGTTGGGAGGAAGTCTATGATCCCGCCTATCGCCGGCCCACCGAGCTGCCCGTGGGGACGGCGCTCCGCAAGGAACTCTTTGAGAAACTCCGCGCCAAGGCCAGTCCGAAGACCCTTTTCGAGGGCAGCCTGAAAGCCTACCGCAACTGGGCGCTCTTTACGGGGCGCACCGTGGACGACTCGGGTCGGTCCATCACGCATCCTCCCTTGGACAACGATGATGCAGCGGCCCTCTGGCTGAGAACTCAGGAGGGCTGGGTCTTGGTGGCCCACAGCTTCGGCCACGGCGATGCCTTTTACCTCGTCTGGCACGAGCAATACGGTGCCCCGCGCGAACTGGTGGGCTTGAAATAAGGGAGTCCTGCCGGGCGAGGAAGTGCCCAGAGGGGGAGCTTCACCGGCGCGGCGGCGCCCCCGGGTTGGGTGGCGTCTCCCGAACGCTTTCCAGGGCGCTGTGCCAGCCCGAACCCGGCGGCATCAGCACGATCTCTCCACTGCCGGAGAGGATCTCCTGCGTCTCCAGGACCCCGAAGAGCGCGTCGAGGACTTCGGGATCTCGGCCAATGTCGCGAAGGGCTTCGCCAATCAAGCGGGGACGAACCGCATTGGCCTTGGCAAATTCGATGGAGGCCTCGCGCTCGGCCCGCGACTTGATGATGTCGACCTGGTTGTCGCCCGCCTGGCGGATGGCCGAGGTGACCTGGCGGAGCCGGTTGACCACCTTCTGTTCGATCTGGTGGATCATGATGGCGTCCCGGAAGTGCACCTTGCGGATGTAGACCGATCCCAGGGAGTAACCCCAGCTCTCCGATTTCGGCGAGACTTCGGAGCGGACTTCGCGGCTCATGTGGTGGCGATTTTGCATCATGCTGTCGAGGGGCATGTTGCTGAGGCAGCGCACCGTGGTGTTGGTCACGTTGGCCATCAGGGAACCCTCGGGATCGGTGTTCTCGAAGAGATAGGCCACAGGGTCGCTGATGCGCATTTCATACCAGACTCCGATGCCGACCGGGGTGCCTTCCTCGGAGTTCACCGCCCGGCTGCGCAGGTAGCGTTGGTCGAGCCGCAGGTCGAGGGTGTGGACTTTGCCGAAAAAGGGAACCAGCAGGACACTGGGACCAATGGAAAGGGGGGTGAGGTGGAGCCCCGGTTCGGAGATCACGCCGATGACCTTGCCAAAGAGGACGTAGACCTGGCAGCGGCATTCGTCCACTGTGGTGTACCAGCAGAGGGACTTGAGAAATCCCAGCAGGATGGGCAGCCCGATGAGCAGCCCAAAGAAGGAGAGGAAGGCGCCGGTGATGAAGCTGCTCATGAGGAGAGGGAGGTGTTGTCCGTGATGACCCGGCGGGCCTTTCGGAAGAGCTGCAGTTTGACGTTGCGCAGGTAGGCCTGCAGGGCGGCGGGGCCGCCGTTTTGCTTGAGGGCGTGGAGCTCGCCCGCAATGCGGCGCAGGGGTTCGACTTCGGCCTGAACCCGCATGGTCTGGATTTCGACGGCCCGCTTGGATTGCTCGATTTTCTGGTCCGCCTCGGCCTGGGCCAAGCTGATGTCGGCGGAGACCTCATTGTGGGCGGTGTTGATGGCGGCGAGGGCGGAATCGATGTCCGAGGGGGGATCGATCCCGGTGATGAGCGAGGCATCCAGCTCGATGCCGTAGCGGGCCGCGGAACTGAGGCATTCGCGGTTCATCTGCTCGTTCAGCTCGTTGAGATTCTTGCGGAGGTCGTTGATGGAGACACCTTCCAGCTGGGGCGTGTCGCCCTCGAGAATGGCGTCATCGATCTGGTCCAGGGGGATGGCGTCGCTGTTCTTCACGTGGAAGTTGGCGATGCGTTCCCGCAGGATGGAGACGAAGTAACCCATGATGTGGGCCACGGGATGCTTCACGCCGAAAAGGTAGGCGTAGAGGTTCCGCTCCGAGACCTTGAAGCGCAGCTGCCCGGTGACACCGATGTTGAGCTGGTCCTTGGTGACGGCTTCCAGGACCGTCCAGTGCTGGTTCACCGTGGGGTCTTCGGGGTCGTAGGCGATGCTAGCGGTTTCGATGGCGATGCTGACCTTGTGGACCTTCTGCCAGGGCATCTTGATGTAGGGGCCCCCGGGGCCGATGACTCGCAGCTGGGGGTAGGCATAACGCGACTTGTGGTCCTCGCTGAGATGCTCGGCAATGGGCAGGTCGAGGGTCGTTTTTCCGCGGATGCGCTGGGCGCGCCCCAGGGTGGTGATCACCGCCCGTTCGTTTTGTTCCACGGTGTAAAAGCCTGTCAGGACGCAGCGGATCACGAACCAAGCGAGGGCCCCGAAGAGGATTCCGATCAGGAAAGACATACAAGGGGAGATTGAACTTCCGCAGTCCGGATTCCAAGCAAAAACTGCTCGGGAAGAGGCATCCATTCCGTGAAGACGGACCCGTCGCCGTGGCAATTTTCCTTTCCCGAGGCGGAGCCCGTGTGAATGCTTGCGCCCATGGAACGCCGCTCTGTTTTCTTCTTTGCCCTCCTCCTCAGTGTCTTCTCCCCGTCGTTCCTGCAGGCGGAACACGAGGGCAAGATTCAGATCCTCTTGCTGGGAGACAGCACCACCGAGGGGAGCATTCCCCGCAAGCTGAATCCCGAGGGACCGCATCTCGAGACGGTCATCGAGATGCTGCTTGCCGCCGAGGGAGTCGAGAAACCCTGCCAGGTCCACAATCTGGGGCTTAGCGGCGAATACATCCAGCGTCTCCTGGAGTCGGGACGCTACGAGCGGGCTGCGTCCAAGCTCCCCGGGATTGATTGGATTTTCATCCGCTATGGGCTCAATGACCGGGCGAAACGCGAGGACTTTCCGGTGAATTTCCCCAAGGACTTCAAGGAGTTGATCCGCCGGCTCCGCCAGGATCACCCGGGCGCCACCATCGTGCCCATGACGGTGATCCCCTACCTCAACGAGGAGGACAGCGAGAAAGTGAACCAGCTCGTCCGCCAGGTGGCGGAGGAAGAGGGGCTGGAGCTCTTTGACATTTACCCCCGCTATGCGGCCGAGCTGGAGAAGGGCTTTCACATGCTCAACTACCGCCGCTTCCCCCTGGAGAAGGTGCCCGAAAACCTGCGCCCGCTGGTGGAACGGCGCGTCATGGGCGATCGCGTGGTGGTGATGGACAATGAGTTCGACGGCATTCTCGGCCATCTCCCGGGCTGGTTCAGCGACCGCCATCCCAACCTCGCGGGATACAATGTCATAGGCGACGAGACCGCCAAATGGCTGGCGGCGAAGTTGCGGTCAAAGTGAGGCTGCATTTTGCTCGGGCGGACGGGCGGATCTGGGCTAGAATGCTGTGGATCTCCCGACCGCCATGTCTTATCTCGAGCTCGAAAACCTTTCGCGTCATTTCATCCGACGAGAAGGCTGGCCCTTTCCCAAGAAAACGCTGCTCCGTGCCGTCGACGGGGTGTCCCTCTCCATCGAACGGGGGGAGATCTTGGGCTTGGTCGGGGAGAGCGGCTGCGGCAAGTCGACCTTGTCCCGCATGGTCATGCAGCTGCTGGCGCCGAGCTCGGGCAGTGTCGTGCTCGAAGGGGAGCGCCTGGCCGAGTTGTCTCCCCAAGAGATCCGGAAGCGCCGCCGCGACTTCCAGATGATTTTCCAGGATCCCTACGCCTCGCTCAATCCACGCATGACGGTCTTCAGCACCCTTGCCGAGGCCGTGCTGACGCGTCATCCTGGACTGAAGAGAGACCGGAGCGCGCTGGAAGACCGCGTGGCGGAATTGATGGAGCGGGTCGGACTCGACATCCGATTCCTGCGCAAGTATCCGCATGAATTTTCGGGGGGACAACGCCAGCGCATTGCCATCGCCCGGGCCCTCGGGCCCGAGCCGAAATTGATTCTGGCGGACGAGCCGGTTTCCGCGCTCGATGTCTCCATCCAATCCCAAATTCTCAACCTGCTGCTGCGACTGAGGGACGAACTGGGCCTCACCATGATTTTCATCTCCCACGATCTCTCCGTGGTTCGCTACCTCTCGGACCGGATCGCGGTGATGGCGGCGGGGCGGATCGTCGAAGTCGCGGAGACGGAAACCCTCTTCGCCCATCCCCAATCGGAGGCAGCGCGGCGGCTCCTCCAAGCCATCCCCCAAATCCGCTATTCTTCGGCCCCGGTGGCCTAGTTGGCTTCCGCCTGTTTCCAGGAATTCAGAAGGCGTCCCAGCCAGGAGATGGCGACGGAGATGCCGTCGATGTAGGCGGTGCTGGCCGCGCCGATGACGCGCTCGACGCCGATGCGCTCGTCGAGGTTGCGGAACAATTCCAGCTCTTCAAGAACTCGGCAGACCCGCAGTCCGGCGTCCACTTCGGTGGGAATAGTGATGAGGTTCCAGAAGGCGAGGAGACACCAGAAGAGGACGAGGAGGGGCAGGATGGTCTTGCCCATGCCGAGGGCGACGAGGGGAATAGCCACCAGGAGCATGGGCAGGCTGAGTTGGGCGCCCCAGCGGATCGCCGCCGTGCGCCAGAGCAGGGGGCGGTGACCCTGGTGATGCTGGATGGCCTTCCCCGCCTGGAGGGCGGCGATGGCGAGGGCGCTGTAAGTGGACGCGTTAAAGTGCTGGGGAGACAGGGTGATGCGGCGCTGGTCGGGATCGTAGAAGTCGGGCAACAGCCCGTGACCCTTGGTCACCGCGACATCCTTGATGCCGCATTTCCAGAGCACCGTCTCCACCAGTTCGGCTCCGTTGGTGCGGGTGGAGAGGACGTGGGAAGCTTCCTGCTTGTAGATTTTGAGGAAACGGGTTCGCCCCCACATCGTGCCGGTGACGGCAATGAGAAAGAGGAGAAAAACCAACTGCATCGGGTGACTGTCGATGGGATCCTATCGACAGGCAAGCGAGAGGACGGGATTTGGCGAGGCGGGACTAGCGGCTGAGGGGGATGGAGGGACCGCCGAGGACGTCCAATTGCCAGGTCTCGTAGATCCACTCGCTGGCCGAGGCCGGCTTTTTGCCGACGACCCGGATGCTGCCCCGTCCCTTGGGCCCCGACACGGAGATCTTGTAGTCGATCTCCCCTTCTCCGTTGCTGATGTGGACGTGGCCGCTGGGGAGAATGCCGGGCTTGATTGGCGAACCAAGGGCGGCGATGGCCTCGGGATTGGCGTTTACGGCTTCGATGGACTCGCGATAGGGCGCCGGGCCTTTCAAGCTCTTGCTGACTCCCCAGAAGATGGCTCCCACCGTCACCGCGACCAAGAGGGCGATGGCCAGACAGCCGCAGCCCGCGATTCCCCAAATTTTCCTTGTGGACGACTTTCCCTGGGGGGCGATTTCAGTCATGCCAGGATCATGACGAGTTCTGCGGCGCACGACAAGATCGAAATGAGGCGAGGATTCCAAGATTGCGGATTGGGGGATTCACGCGAAGAGTTTCCCATGGCGTCCGGCTCCCCTACCTGTAACATCGCAATCTTTGCTGATTTTGAAAACGTGGCCATCGGCGCGGAGCAGGCCAAGTACGATCGTTTTGACATCTCCAAGGTGATCGAACGCATTCTCGTCAAGGGCAGCGTGGTGATGCGCAAGGCCTACTGCGACTGGGGTCGCTATGAGAAGTTCAAGAGGGCCATGCACGAGGCCAACTTTGAACTTATCGACATTCCCCATGTGCGACAGTCCGGGAAAAACTCGGCGGACATCCGCATGGTCGTTGACGCCCTCGACCTCTGCTACACCAAGCCTCACATTGACACCTTTGTGGTCATCAGTGGGGATTCGGATTTCTCCCCTCTGGTCAGCAAGTTGCGCGAGAACAACAAGGACGTCATCGGCGTGGGGGTCAAGCAATCGACTTCGGACCTCTTTGTCTCGAATTGCGACGAGTTCATTTTTTACGACGACCTCGTCCGCAAGAAGGAGATGGTGAAGTCGCGGCAGACCTCCTCCCGCCGCCCGGCGGCGAAGCCGGGGGCCGAGGGAAGTGTCGCCGAGGCGGGCTCGTCGGAATCCGCGGCCATGGTGGCGGATCGGCGGGACGAAGCCGTGCAGCTCGTCTTGGAAACCTTCGAGACCATGGCCGAGACCCGTGGCGAGGACGAATTGATTTGGGGTTCGATGCTGAAGCAAGCCATCAAGCGGAAGAAGCCGGGCTTCACGGAGAGCTACTACGGCTTCAAGGGCTTCAATTCCCTCCTCGAGGAGGTTCAAGGGCGGGGGCTCATCCAGCTTCAACCCGACGAGAAGTCGGGCGGGTACATTGTGCGCACGGTAGAGTGATCGGCGTCGAGGGAGGGCGAGCCCCCAGAGGGAAGCGACAGCGGGTAATCTCTCGCGTCGGCCAGCCTCCGATCTGACTCAGCGAGGGGGAAACTCCACGAGGGAGTAGACTTCCACGCCTTGGGATCGTCCCTTCACTTGATGGGTGCCCAGGTTACGGCAGTGGGCGGCCATCTCGGGAAGTTCCTTCACGAAATCCCCCGAAAGCAGGACGCTGCCCTCCAGGGCCCGGGTCAGGGATTCGAGGCGGAAGACAAGATTGACGGGATCTCCAATCAGGGTGAACTCGCTTTGGCTCATGCCGCCATAGGCGACCTTGCCCACGTGCAGGGCCACGCCGATGGAGAAGTCGCGTCCGAAATTTTCGAACACTTCGGGCCTCTCCGAGGTGATGCGATCGCAGGTGGCGAGAAGGCGCTGGGCTGCTCGCAGCGAGGCCTGCAGGCTCTCGGGCGCGACGGAGGTCCAGTAGGCCAGGACGCTGTCGCCAATGAACTTGTCGACGGTGGCCCCTTCCTCGGAGAGGATGCATTCACAGTCGGAATACCAGCTGCCCATGATCTGGGCCAGTTCGTCGGCCTCGATGGATTCGGAAAGTGTGGTGAATCCCTTGACATCGCTGACCAGCAGAATCGTGGGGGCCGTGCGGATCATGGCGATGGTTGAGCCAGCCACATCGTCCATCTCGGCGTGGATTTCCGACGCCCCCTGTTCGCCGTAGCGAAACTCGTGGTCGGCAAAGCGGATCACGTCCCCATCGTTGAGTTGTCGAGCGGTGGTGACGCGGCTGCCGTTGATGGAACTCCCGTTGAAACTACCCAAATCAAATAGGTAGTAGCCACCGGCCTGACGTCGAATCATCGCATGGCGTCTCGATACGCGCGGGTCGGCGATGACGACCTGACATTCGGGACTGCGCCCCACCAGGGTGATCAAATCCAGGGGGAGGACTTCACCCGTGTCAGAGCGATGGAGAAAGGCCTTCAAGCGGGAGGAATCAAACCAATTTCTCCGGCATTGGGCAAGGGGGAATGTGCCAGTGGCTGCTCCGGTCGTGATTGCGCCAGAGAGGGCTCGTGCCTGCGAGTCATGACGCTCTAGCGAAGGCGAGCCTATGGGGGTGATCCCAAAAAAATCTTGATCCCCTCTCCGTGGATAGGCATCCTGCCGGGGAGTAAGCATTAAATGCTTTGATACCGGTTCCCCGGCAGAGTTGATGACGAGATTGACCCGGGCACAGGGGGCGCCGTCAGTGCAGCGTCCTCTTCAGGGCCGGGCTCAGCCGAAGCAGCCCGAAACCGAATCATCCCCGTGGGAGTCATTTTCGCTTTTACACCATGAGAACTGCTGAAACCTTGAAGTGCCTCCTCCGGGGAGCGGGGATGCGGAACAAGCGTCCCATCCTCCCGCTCATCGCCGCCCTGCCCGTCCTCTGGCTCCCCTCGTCCGAGACGCGGGCAGAGGGCCGCGCATCCCTGTCCATACCCGAATCGGCCTCTCTCCTCGAGGCCTACCAAGAGGCCAGCCACGCGGTGCGCCCAGTGGACGATCCGTCGTCGGAGGCTTCCCATTATTGGGTTCAAAATCCGGGGCACGGCTTGAACGCACGCTTCACCCCGGAGGGCATGATCCTCTCAGTGAAGCAAAGCGCCCAGCGTTATCAGAGCCGCTGGCGCACCGTGGGTGTGGGCTATGGAGGGCAGCTCCGGGAACTCCCGGCCGGAACCCTGCGTGTCGGCAGCGGGGAGGAAGCCGGGAATCGCGTGGAGATCGTGCGGGAGGCTTTGGTGGAATGGTATGTCAATCGTCCCGAGGGCTTGGAGCAGGGGTGGACCCTGCCAGCGGCCCCTGCGGGTCGGGAACCAGGCCAGCCCCTGCGGCTGGAACTGCAGCTCGAGGGCGACTTGTCGGTGCGTCTCGAATCCGGCGACCAGGAAGTGAGCCTCCGCAACGCCGCCGGAGACGAGGTGCTGCGCTATGCCAAGCTGAAGGTATGGGATGCGGAGGGGCGCGAGTTTCCGGCGCGACTCAGCGGAGGGGGCACGAGCCTCTTCGTGGAGGTGGAGGAGGCCGGGGCGGCTTATCCCCTGGTGATCGATCCCGTGTTTTTCCAGCAAACCTATTTGAAAGCCTCCAACGCCGAGAGTTCCGACTGGTTCGGTCACAGTGTCGCCATCAGTGGGAATACCGCCGTGGTGGGGGCTCCCTGGGAGGACAGCACTGCCACCGGGATCAACAACGATCAGGGAAACAATGACGCCCTGGATGCCGGAGCCGCCTATGTGTTTGTTAGGAACAGAGCCGGCAAATGGGAGCAGCAGGCCTACTTGAAAGCCTCCAATACCGAGGCCGATGACCAATTCGGCTACAGCGTGGCCATCAGCGGGGACACGATTGCGGTGGGGGCGCTCTACGAAGCCAGTAGTGACGCGGGGGTGAACGGGAACGAGAACGACAACGGCGCTCCCTACTCTGGTGCCGTTTATGTCTATGTAAGGTCTGCCAGTGGGATCTGGAGCAAACAGGCCTACCTGAAGGCTTCCAACGCAGAAGACGGCGATTTTTTTGGGCACAGTGTTGCCATCAGCCGGGATACCATCGTGGTGGGAGCCCATCAGGAGAGGAGCAATGCCACAGAGGTGAATGGCAATCAGTTCGACAACAGCGCCCCCGAAGCGGGGGCCGCCTATGTCTTTGTTCGGGAGAACGGCCAATGGACCCAGCAGGCCTATCTCAAGGCCTCGAATACGGATGCCTATGACCAATTTGGCTACAGCGTGGCCATCGACTCGGACACCATCGTGGTGGGGGCGAAGGGAGAGTCCAGCAACACCAATGAGGTCAATGGCGACGAGGACGACAACAGCGCCCCCGAAGCGGGGGCCGCCTATGTCTTTGTTCGGGAGAACGGCCAATGGACCCAGCAGGCCTATCTCAAGGCTCCGAATCCGGATGTCTCGGATGTTTTCGGCATCAGTGTCGCCGTGTCCGGGGATTTGGTTGTGGTGGGGGCGCCCGGCGAGAGCAGCAATGCCACCGGGGTCAACGGCTATTGGGGGAACAACGATGCGTCCGGTTCCGGGGCGGTCTATGTGTTCGGGCGCGTGTTTGGAAATCAATGGGTGCACCAGGCCTACTTGAAGGCCAGCAACACCGAGATGAATGACGCTTTCGGCTCGGCGGTGGCGATCAGTGGGAACCTCATCGTGGTGGGGGCCCCGGGGGAGGATGGCAACGCCGTCGGAGTGAATGGAAATCCCCACAACAACGCCGCTTTAGCGGCGGGGGCGGCCTACGTTTACCGTCAAGGTGGCAATGGGGCTTGGACGCCCCTGGCTTACCTGAAGGCCTCGAACACGGGGGGGGGGGACGGGTTTGGCGCCGCGGTCTCCATCAGCGGAAGCACCGTCTTGGTGGGGGCCGCGTATGAGGACAGCAATGCGACGGAAGTGGACGGTCCCCAGGACAATGACGACGGGGAGAACTCCGGGGCAGCCTATCTCTACCGACTCCTCCCTCCGGCCTCCTTGTGGCTGCAGTCGCCGAAGCGCTTCCCTGCGGTCACCCTCGGCAAGAAGAGCCGCCAGCAGGCCCTGCGCATCATGAACCGGGGCGGCAGTCCGATGACGGGCCTCAAGGTGAAATTGACCGGGCGGGCCAAGCGGGACTTCAAGCTCAGCCCACCGCGTGCAAAGGCCCTGGCAGCGGGGGCGGCGACGAAGTGCAAGCTGCGGTTCCGTCCCCGGGCGGCGGGGGTTCGCAAGGCCAAGCTGAAGGTCCTGGGGCAGGAGGTGCCCTCGGTCGAGCGGCCCATCAAGGGCAAGGGAGTGGAGAAAGGTTGAGAGCGCGCCTGCGGGACCAGCGGAAGGGGGCGCCATGCCGGGTCGCGCCTGTCGTGGATCGTCCGGGCGGGCGGACCAGGCCGGATATTTCCTTCCCCTGGCTTTGGGGACTGTGTTATGGTTCAGGCTTGTAACGGGCCCGCTGCCCGGCGCGAATT
Source organism: uncultured Akkermansia sp. (assembly GCA_964552315.1). Lineage (GTDB taxonomy): Bacteria > Verrucomicrobiota > Verrucomicrobiia > Verrucomicrobiales > DEV007 > Arctic95D-9. The sequence continues at coordinate 61,029 of CAZKGI010000003.1, forward strand.
GCCTCCCCTACCCTGTCGCCATCCATGCCGAGAAGAGCCAGCTCCGGAATTCACATCGGCCAGACCCTGGGGATCGCGGCGGCCCTGTTGGGCTTCGTCCTCGCCGCCGTCCTCGTCTTCAAGCTGGTGGCTGGGGGGATTTTCGGCGGATTGGGGGCCCCGAAAACAGGGGGAAGTTTCCTTCGGGACGCGGCCCCCCTGGATTTGTCGGTCTACCTGCGCGACGGGAAAAGTCTTCGCGGCAATGCCTACCAGCTGACGGGCAAGGTGGAAGAGATCTTGCGCTGGACGCCCGATCGGGGCCGGCTCATCAGTTTCGATGCCGGGGGAGGGGATGGCCCCAGCCCAGTGCCCGTGCTGATTCCGCAGAGCTTCGGCGGGATGAATTTGGAGCGCGGCTCGGAGCTCCGGCTGGTGGTTCGGGTGGACCGCGAAGGCACGCTCGTTGCCGAAGGAATTGAAGATTAAAGCCGCCATCGACATCACATGAAGAGCTTTTGCTTCTTGCTCCCTCTGGCACTCGGGATCAGTTCCACTTGGGCCCAGGTCTACACCCCTCCGGTCTCCCCGAACGGCGGAGCGGGGGCGGGTCAACCCGCGTCGACGACTCCTCCGCCCGCCCCGGCGGGCTCCGCGGCGCCGTCGCCCCGCCAGACGGGTTCGGCGGGGGGGCAGGACCTGATCGGCTTCGACCCCACCACCGATGTCTTCACCTTTGACGGAAAGCGCTTCAACGTCGGCGACAACCGACTCTTCCGCGCCCGCTTCGAAAAGTACCTGAATGCCGAGGCGGCCACGTCTCAGGAGGACCAGGCCTACCGCCAGATCATTCGGGAGATTCAGGACACACTGTCCCCCCACCATCGCGATCCGAGCAAGTTTCCCAAGGCGGTGGCCCTTCTCCAGCTCGCCGCGCAATTTCCGCAAGATGCGCGCCTATGTGAATCGCTCGCCAATGCGGTTTACCGGGTCTACCTGGCCCAGCGGAACCAGGCCCAGTTGAGCGACCTGAACGCGGAGCTGGATCGGCAGCGCCGTCAACTCGACTGGAATCACGACACCTGGGCAAGGCCCTCGGTGCGGAGGGAACGAAAGCTCAAGGACGATCCCCAGAAGGAGGATCCGGCGACGAAGACCGAGAATGCCGGCCACATCCAGCGCTACATCCAGAGGATCGCCGAGCTGGAAGCGGAGCGCGTCGCGAACAAGGCCAAGGGGCAGCTCTCCGAGCTGGAGGCCAAGCTCGAGTTTCAGGCCCTCATCCTGCAGCTCTTCATGCAGCGGCGCTTCGAGCACGTGCTCATGGCGACTCGCTTCTACACCGAGTTCTTCAAGGACGGGGACGGCAAGCTCCAGTTCCAGGAAGGTTCCGACGTCGAGAAGACCTTGGTGAAGGGCTTGGGCTTCAGTCCGACGGTCACCTCCCTCGACACCTTCGCCAACGAAGCCATCCGGGAGGTGGACCAGTCGGTCGAATCCTTCCGCTACCTTCTGGAAAGCAACAAGGTCGACGGGGCGATGCGGCAGCTGCAGCAGGCCTTTGTTCTCGGCGAGCACCTCCCGGCGGTGCAGGGCGTCCCGAGGGAGCAAAAGTTGGCGGTCCAGGACTACGCCCACAATTCCTTCCAGCTCGTCAATGCGATCGAGGTCAAGGACTACGCCCTGGCCGAGTCGATCCTGGGCCGGATGAAATCGCAGGCCGAGGACTTCGATGTCTCCAAGCCGACGGCGGCGATCGAGGCGGCGAAACTGAGCAGCAACATGCGGATTCGCACGGCGAAGAATGCAGCCCTGCGCGGGGACCATGAGGCCTACGAGGAGAACATACGGGCGGCGGTCGAAATCTGGCCGCAAAACCCCCAGCTGAAGGAGCAGTTCGACCTCATCGCCGACTCCGCGGATGTGCAGGAGCAAGCCAAGCTGGAGTTTGACCGCCTGCTCAGCACCCAGAGCTACCGGCAGATCTTCTCCGACCGCGCCCGTTTCATTGCCGCCACCGTGGGCGATGCCGATCGCCAGGCCGCCCTCGAGCAGATCGTCGGGAACATTCAGGAGATCGAGACTGTGCTGAAGCAGGCGGACTCGCTCGCCAAGGCGGGGAATGGCTACGCCGCCTGGGAGATCGTGGAGCGGACCTTCCGTCGCTTTCCCGACGACGTCCCCCTCAGTGCCAAGCGTTCCGATTTCGCCACCGAGGTGGCTCCCTTCGTGAAGGCTTTGTCCACGGCAAGCAACCTCGAGTCCCGTCGGCAGTATGGCTCGAGTCTGGCCTGGTATCTCGCCGCCCGACGCCTCTATCCCCAGAGTGAATTTGCCGAAGAGGGAATCCAGCGGCTCGTGGACCAGATCTTGCCCGAGGAGGCGGTTGCGGAGGAGGCGTCGTCGCAGGGATCGAGCCAGCCCGGCCGCGAGTCCGGGAGCGAATAATCTTCGGCCAGCGTGCGCGTCGCTCTTTCCACCCGGAACGGTGGGATAGGGGAGCCAGGGATGCCCTAACGGACCACCCACTGCCCGATGTCGCTCGCGGAGGAGAAGGTCTCGGCGACGCGGAAGCGTCCTGCGGCCTCGAGGGTGACGAGGCGTCCGTCCTCGGAGCGGACCCTGAGGTGGAGCGGATGCTCCCCCGGATGGGTGGTGACGGCGGCCAGAAGCCGGGCGATGGCCGCGGGACTGTCGCGCCGGGAGTCGAGCTCGACGAGGACGGGCTTCAGCCCATTCCGGGTCGGAGCGGCGCCGTGGCGGGATCCGTTGGGATGTGCGGGAGGCACATAGTTGGGATCACGGGCGATGACCTTGATCTCTTCCGCCATGAGCCGGTTGGTGTCGGTGCGGGTGTCCTGCTCGATCTTGGCCCGGATCTCCACGACCGCCCCCTTGGCGAGGAGGCCGTTGCACTTTTGGTAGGTCTCGTTCCAGACCATCACCTCGGTGGCCCCGGTGAAGTCCTCAAAGTTCAGCACGGCAAAGGGTTTGCCTTCCCGCTTGGTGTACTTCACCGCCACTTCCGAGATCATGCCCGCAAAGCGCTCGGCCTTCTTGCCGGGCCTCATCTGCGGCAGGTCTGCCAAGGCGTTGAAGTTGCCCTTTTCGATGACGTGACGGTATTCATCGAGGGGGTGCCCGGTGACGTAGAAGCCGAGAAGGTCCTTCTCGTGGGCGAGGTATTCGCTGAGGTCCCAGACGACCCGGTCCTCCTCGACGATCTCCGGCGGGGCGGCCGCGCTCATGAGCTCGTTCATGTCGAAGAGGGAACCCTGGCCGGTGACGCGGTCCCGCTGGGCGGCGCTCGAGCCGGCGAGGACCTGACCGACGCGCGAGAAGAGCTCGTCGCGCCGCTCCCCGGTGAAGTCAAAGGCCCCGGCTTTGATGAGGTTCTCGAGAATCTTGCGATTGACGGAACGGCTGTCGAGCCGGGAGGCGAAATCCTCCATCGACTTGAATTCTCCGTTGGCCTGGCGCTCGCGGATGACGTTCTCCATGGCGCCTTCCCCGACGTTCTTGATGGCGGCGAGGCCAAAGCGGATCGCCCGCAAGCCCTGCTCGCGCCCCTCGGGAACGAACTTGAGCATGGAGCGGTTCACGTCCGGTGCGAGAATCTCAATGCCCATCCGCTGGCATTCGGCGACAAAGGTCGAGATCTTGTCGGTGTTGTTGATCTCGTTGGAGAGCACCGCGGCCATGAATTCGACCGGGTAATTGGCCTTGAGGTAGGCCGTGTGATAGCTGATCAGGCCATAGGCGGCGGAGTGCGATTTGTTGAAGCCGTAGCCGGCGAATTTCTCGAGCAAGTCGAAGATTTCGTTGGCCTTCTTTTCCGGGATCTGGTTGACCTCGGCGCAGCCCTTCACGAACTTGGCCCGCTGCTTGACCATCTCCTCGGGCTTCTTCTTGCCCATGGCGCGGCGCAAGAGGTCGGCCTCGCCGAGGGAGTAGCCAGCGAGGAGATTGGCGGCGCGCTGCACCTGCTCCTGATAGATGAGGATCCCGTAGGTTTCCTTGCTGGCCTCTTCGAGCAGGGGATGGAGGTACTCGACCTTTTTCTTCCCCTTCTTCCGGTCGATGAAGTCGGGAATGAGGTCCATCGGACCGGGACGGTAGAGCGCGATGAGGGCGATGATGTCCTCGATGCGGTTCACGTCGAACTGGCGGCAGAGGCTCATCATTCCGCCGGATTCGAGCTGGAACACGGCGACGGTTTCCCCCCGGTTGAGGAGGTCGAAGGTGGCCTTGTCGTCGAAGCGTTCGTTGTCGAGGACGAAGTCCGGCGTGTGCCGACGGATCAGGTCCACGGCGTCTTGCATCACCGTCAGGGTCTTCAGGCCGAGGAAGTCCATCTTCAGCATGCCCAAGTCGGTGAGCGGGCTCATGGCATACTGGGTGACCACTTCCCCTTCCTTCCCTCGGATCAGGGGGACGTAGTCGGTCAGTTCCCTGTCGCCAATGACGACCCCGGCCGCGTGGATGCCGGTGCCCCGGGTCAGGCCCTCGAGGAAGGTCGAATATTTCCAGAGCTCGGAGATGGTGGGATTGTTCTCGATCTCGACGGCGAGCTCGGGATTCTTCTTCTTGGCATCGGCCAGGGTGATGTTGAGCTCGGCCGGGATCATCTTGGCGATGCGGTCGCCTTCCGAGAAACTCAAACCCATGACCCGCCCCACGTCGCGCACCACGCTCTTGGCCCCCAGGGTGCCGAAGGTCACGATGTGGGAGACGGCCCGCTCGCCGTATTTTCTCCGCACGTAATCGATGACCTCGGGACGGCGCGTCTGGCAGAAGTCGATGTCGATATCGGGCGGGGAGACCCGCTCGGGGTTGAGGAAGCGTTCGAAGATCAGCCCGAAGCGCAGCGGACAGAGGTCGGTGATGCCGAGCACGTAGGCGACGAGGGATCCGGCCGCCGAACCCCGTCCCGGGCCGACCGGGATGCCGTTGTCCTTCGCCCACTTCACGAAATCCCAGGTGATGAGAAAGTAGGAGACGAATCCCATCTTCGCCATGACGTCGATCTCGTAGTCGAGACGTCGGCGCAGCTCCGCGTCGGTCTGGGCCCGTTCGCCGTAACGCTGCGCGAGTCCTTCGTAGCAGACGCGGCGGAAATACTCCTCGCGGGGACTGCCGTCGGGCGATTCGAACTGCGGGTATTTCTCCGAGCTGGTCGAGTCGAGGTGGATCTCGACGTTGCACATCTCGGCGATGCGGAAGGTGTTGTCGCAGGCGGCGGGGAGGTCCTTGAAGAGCCGGCGCATCTCGTTGGTCGTCTTGAAGTAGACCTCGGGGGAATACTTCATCCGGTTCTCGTCCATGAGCAGCGAACCGGTGCCGATGCAGATCATGACGTCGTGGGCGTCGTGGTCCGCCTGGTTGAGGAAATGCACGTCGTTGGCGGCGACGAGTTCGAGTCCGAACTCCTTGCCGAACTCGACCATTTGCCGGGTGCACTTCGTCTGTTCGGGGAAGCCGTGGTCGTGCACCTCCAGGAAAAAGCGCTCCTTGCCGAAGATGTCGACGAACTCACCCAGGCTCTTGCGCGCGGCGGCGAGGTCGTCCGCCTGGATGAACTGGTTGATTTCCCCATTGATGCAGCCGCTCAGGCAAATGAGCCCCTCGGAATGGGCGGCGAGGGCTTCCTTGTCAATGCGGGGCTTGTAGTACATGCCCTCGAGGTGCCCCAGGCTCGAGAGTTTCATCAGGTTCGCGTATCCCTGATTGGTCGAGGAAAGGAGCGTGAGATGGGAGTTGCGCTTTTTGCGGGCCTTGCCGCTGGCGACCACGGGATCGGCATTCTTGTCCGTGAGCGCCACGCCGGGGGGCGTGAGGTAGGCTTCGCAGCCGATGATGGGCTTGATGCCCGCTTTCTTGGCCTTCTGGTAGAACTCGATGGCCCCGAAGATGTTGCCGTGGTCGGTCATGGCCACGGCCGGCATCTTACAGCGCTCCGCCTTCTTCATCAGCTCCGCGATGCGCACCGCCCCGTCGAGAAGGGAATACTCGGTGTGCAGGTGGAGATGGATGAAGGGGTCAGTGGGCATCGCGAGGGGCAAAAAGGAGACAGGGAACAGGGTAAACAGGCGCCCCGTCGGGGCAAGGGGGATTGTCGGTGAAATGACCCGGAAAGACCCGGTTCAGGGGGCGGGGAAAAAATCCGCTTGGCGCATCGGCCGCGTCTCCCTTGCCTCCCGGGCTTGTCCCAGGGAGGGGGAGGACCTTTCGTGCCCGCGAGGGGATGGGGATCGTTTCACCACGAGCGGCCCGGGGCGAGGGGGTCTTGGGCTCCCCGGAATCAACGCATGCCGACCTCGACGCCGGCGGCGGCGGCCTCTTCGAGGAATTCCTCGATGGTGGCATCGCGGGGCACGCCGAGATGCAGGGCGCGGAAGTAGTGCTTGCCCGCCTCCTTGGCATCGGGCTGCTCCTTGGTGGCGTGCAGCACGGCAAGATTGAAATGGGCGTCCCCATAGTTGGGATCGATGGAGACGGCGTTGACGAAGGCCCGCTCGGCCCGGGCCACCCAGCCCTTGCGGGTCGAGATGACCCCGACGCAGTTGTGGGCCTTGGCGTTCTGGGGATCGTAGGTGAGTCCGGCCTCCAGCTTCTCAAGCGCCTGGTCGAGCTTGTCTTGAAGGAAGTAGACGCGTCCCAGAAGGTAGTTCGCCAGACCGGAGCGGCTGTCGATGGCAATGGCCTTCTCCAGGTAGTATTCCGCCTCGGAATAGTTCTGCAGAGTCGTCTTGAGCACACCGAGGTTGCAGAGGCAGGCGACGTTTTGGGGGAGGTAGCGAAGGTATTCCAGGAAGCCGGCCTCGGCCTCGGCGTAGCGTCCTTCCTGGAAGTCCAGGCGGGCGGCCTTGTCGATCTGGGCCAGTTCCACGGAGAGCTTTTGGCGTTCGACGTAGCCGTCGAGCTCGGCGGGGGCGCTGGGCGCCCGCCCCGCGGCGACCAAGGTGGCGGTCATCATCGGGGTTTCCGTGGGCTGGGCTTCGTCGGCGGCGGGAGCGGCGGGCTCCGCATCGCTGGCGGCGGCAATGATCTCCTCGAACTGGGGAGCGCGGAAGAGGGCTTTTTCCTCCTCGCTCAACTGCGAACCGCGGGCCATGTCCTCGACGATCCCGATGAGGACGTCGGAGCGGGCCCCCACCTTTTCCAGCTGCTTGAGGAGGAGGTCCTTGGCCTGCTTCATCTGGGCCTGGCGACGCAGCTGCTTAAGGACGATGGAGCGAAGCATCTCGTTCTCCTTGCGCTCCACCGGCGAGGCATTGGCGAGGGCCTCCTTGTCCTCGGCGGTCAGGCCGTCGGAGAGCAGCTCGAGTTTGCGCTGCAGCTCCTCGATGCTTTGCTGGTGGCGGGCGTTTTCGGCGACGAGCTGGTCCCGCTCGAGCTTGATGCGGGTCAATTCGTTCTTGAGCAGGGCGATGTCCTCGTCCTTCTCCTTGCTCAGCTCGGAAAGGCTGGCGGCGAGGCGCTCGGCGCGGTCGAGCTGCTCCGCCAAGGTGCGATTGCGATCCATCAGCTCCTTCAGGGCCTTCCCGCCGTTGCCTTCACCGCGCACCACTTCCGCGAGGTTGTCCCGTTCGCGCTCGAGCTCCGCCATGCGAACGCGCATTTTAGCCATTTCCTCCTGGGCCTCTTCCATGGCCGCGACGAGCTTGGCGTTCTGGTTGGTGGCCTCCTCGAGCTGCTCGGTGGCCCGGCGCAGCAGATCCTTGAGCTCATTGATACGCTCCTGCGCCGCGACCCCACCAGGGCCGTTTTCGGCGGCGGCAATTTCCCGCAGGAGCTTGTCGCGCTCCGCCTGGGCGCGGCCGAGATCGATACTGGCCGTCCGCAGCATCTGCTCGCGTTGCTTCACCTGGTGGCGAAGCTTCTGGTTTTCTTCGTTCAGCCAGGAAATGAGGGCATCCTTGTTGGAAAGGTCGTGGTAAAGCGAATTGGCGATGGCTCCGATGCTGCTGTTGGCGCCGGTTTGGACGCGAGGCATGCCCGGTGTGGGGGCGGGAGCGGGTCGGGGCAGCGCTTGACTGGCGCCTTCATCCCAGGAGGGCAGGGCGAACTCCCGATCAGGGTCGATCTCCATGGAACTGCCCGGAGGCATGCCCGCGGGGAGTGGAGCCTCAGTCCCCGGCAGGGGGGGCGGGGCGATGGTCAGGGGGCGGGCCGGGGCCGCGGCGTTGGGCATCGGAGGTGTCGCGGCGGCGCTCGTGGCGATGGAGGGTTGTGGCGCCCGCATCGCCACTTTCAATTCATCGCGCTTCTCGGCGATGAGGGCGCGACGGTCGCGGACGACCTCGGGCTGGAAATCAGGGAATTGCTGGGCGAGGTGATCGTAGATCGGCTTCGCCTCGTTCAGCTTGTTGAGGGCCTCGAGGTATTTGCCCTTGGCTTCCAAGTCCTGGGCGGCTTGGACGAGGAGGAATCCGCGATACCAGATTTCGTTCGGGTCGAGGGCGTCCTGCGCGGTGATCGGAGCCGTGGCACAAAAAGCGGACAGGACGATACACGCGAAGAATTTCGCGGACGGTCTCTTGGGAAGGCCGTTCTGATCTGTCATGCAACTGTCTTGTGTCTCGTGGGTTGCGGGATTTCCCGCACGCGCGCTACCATGCCGTCGTTTGAAGGTCCCGCCAAGGGAAAAAAGACGGCTCATCCACGTGGAATCCCCCCATTCCTCTCGCATCGCGGAACCCCAACCGACGCCAAGGCTGTCGCTGGGCCGGCCGTTTTTATCAGATTTGGTCTCGCGATGCACTCTTTTTTAGAAAAAAATCCGTGGGAACTTCCCCAGGGGGGGCTATTTGCCGGGAAGGGACCACACTGGGTCAAAATGGCCGGAACTCCGGGTCAATTCCGCATGGATGCGTGACCGCAAGAGTCGTGCCGGTCCATCCTCGGGAACGGCGTTGAGATAGGCCTCGAGCTGTTCCGCCGCCTGGGCGAAGTCGGCCTGCTCGAAGGCCTCCAAGGCCAGGGCGTAGGACGAGGTATGGGGGAGGCCCTCCCCGCTGTTGGCCGCTTCGTCGAGGGTGTAGAGGTCGACTGGCGCCGCGATGTTGTGCACCCGCACCCGGCAGAGTCGTCGCGCGGGAAGGGCGCCGCGCAGGCGGGAGACCGTGTCGCCCGTGAGGAGGAGCGGTGTCCCGAAGAACTTGGTGGCTCCTTGGACGCGGCTGGCGAGGTTCACTGCGGTTCCGAGGGGGCCGTATTTGAATTTTCGGTGCGTGCCAATGTTGCCGACGAGGGCCTCGCCAGAGTTGATGCCGATCCCCACGGCCGTCTCCGCGCCGATCAGGGGGCGCCACTGGGCGTCCAGGTCAGGGAGGCGCTTCAAGATCTCGAGCGCCGCATTGCAGGCGAGTCCGGCGTGATCGGGCTGCTCGTTGGGGGCGCCCCACATGGCGAGCAATTCGTCGCCCGTGTAGTCGACGAGCACGCCGCAATGATCGAGGACGATGGAGGAAAACTCTCCCATCACCCCGCTGAGCCAGTCCACGGTCTGGGCCGGGCCGAGGCGTTCGCTAATGGAGGAAAAGCCGCGAATATCGCAAAAAAGCACCGTGACCTCAGCCTGGCGGGCCTGCATCTTCATGGGATCCGGGTTGCGGGCCAGCTCCCGGGCGAGTTCCGGAGTGAAGTGCTGCTCGAAGACCTTCTCGCGCAGGCGCTTCTTTTCCAGGCTGGCGCTGAGTCGGGCCATGAGCAGGGCCGGGCGGATGGGGCGCGAGAGGAAGTCCTCGGCCCCGTTTTCGATGCAGCGGACTGCGTCTTGTTCCTCTTGCAGGCCGGTGACGACGATCACCGGGGTGTTGCCGAGCCGCCCGGATTCGCGGAGGCGCGACAGCACCTCGAAGCCGTCCATTTCCGGCATTTGGATGTCCAGGAGGACGGCGTCAAATTCATGGCGCTCCATCTGGGCAATGGTCTCGACCCCATTTTCGGCAAAGGCGAGGCGGAATCCCTTCGGCTCGAGGAGGCGTCGCAAAATCTCGCGGTTCTCCGCATCGTCGTCGGCGACGAGAAGATGCCCATCCAGGCGGGATTCCTCCTGGACGGAGGCCGGGACATCCGCTTGTGAAGACGCGAGCCCAGCCTCCATTGAGGAGGAGGACGGCGTGGAAAGGGCGGCCAAACAGCGCTCCAGGCCGGCGACACAGTCGTCGAGGGCGGACAGCCAGGCGGGAGGGGCGTCGTTCAGCCGCATCAATTGGGCGAGCCCAAAGAGGTGGTTGAGCCGGTTGCGAAGGTCGTGGCGGGTGGCCAATTCGGCCTCCTCGGCGAGCAGGCTGGCTTCGCGGGCAAACTTCTCCAGGTCGCGCTGCAACGAAGCGTCGGGTGGAGAGGAGGCCTGGAGGCGTTCCACCAAGGGGGGCAGGTCGGCGACGGCGCCGACCAAGGCCGCGGGGTTTTCCAAAGGAGGGCTCACGGAGGCAATGTGGCAGCTCTGCGCGCCGAGGGCGATGCAAAAAAACGGGCTGCTCACACCGCCAGGTCACGGCGCATCAGGTAGTCATCCATGACGTAGCCCTGCCCGATAGGAAGACAGTCTTCCTCGGTGATTTCAAAGCCAAGTTTGTGGTAAAAGGCGATGGCGGAGCGGTTCTGCCGGTTGACGCGCAGTTCCACGCGTCGGGCGCCCTGGGCGGAGAGGCGTTCAAAAAGCAGGGTCAGGGCAGCCCGGCCGCAGCCTTGACCTTGGTGCTTTGCCAAGAGATAGCATTTGTGGAGGGGGGCGACCCCGTCCGCGGAGACCGGACCGGCGGCCAGATAGCCGATGCGTTCCTCGCCAAGGACGATCCAGAGGTAGTCGACGCCCTCGATCATGTCTCCACGGATACGCTCGGCCGAGTACATCAAGCCCAGCATGTAGTTGATCTGTTCCGGCGAAAGGAGCGGACCGTAGCAGTCCGGCCAGATTCGGGCGGCCATGTCCGCAATGGCGGAAGCGTCGTCGGGAGAGGCCTCGACAAGTTCGACTGCGGCGCCGGCGGGGCTGGAGCTCATCTCGTTCGCTTGGGTATCGATCAGATACGGATACGGGACGGGCCCGGGAGCGGCAAGGTCCGAAACTCTGCCTGCATCGGACGTGATCCGGCTCCGCATTGATCCCGTACCTATCCAGGGTTTGGACCTTCCCTCTAGGATGGCGCTCGAATTCCGGGCCTGGTCCGGAATTGACCCCTTCGAACCGTCTAACAAACCAACGCGCTGAGCCACCATTCTTCATGAAACGACTTCTCTTGATCGTCACTGCGCTCGCCTTCTTCGGGGCAGCCATGGGTTCCAACAGCTCGGGACAGGCGCCAGCCGATGCGGCACCGGTCTTCCGGGCCGGGGCGGCCACGAGCAACATCACGCCCCCCTTGGGGATGGAGATCGTCGGCAATTTCGCTCCCCGGCCCATTGCCGCCCATGTCCACGACGAGCTGCACGCCCGCTGTCTCGTCCTCGACGACGGCCAGACCAAATTGGTCTTCGTGGTGGCCGACACCATCTCCCTGCCTCGCGAAGTCTGGGACGTGGCCAAACAACGGGTCGAGGAGCGCACCGGCATTCCCGCCTCGAACTTGATGTTCTCCGGCACGCATACGCATTCCAGCGTGGCGTCCTCGACCAACGAGGGCAAGCCTCTGCTCAACTATCGGGAGCTGCTGATTTCGCGCGTGACCGACGTGGTGCAGCGGGCGCTCAACAATCTGGAACCCGCGGAGATCGCCTGGGGGACGGGCCAGTTGCCTCAGCACGTCTATAACCGTCGCTTCTTGCTGAAGGACGACGGTACCGTGATCAATCCCTTCGGTGGTCAGGATCGCGCCGTCATGAACCCCGGTGGCACTCTGAGGGAGCGCCTGCTCAAGCCGGCCGGCCCCGTCAATCCCGAGGTCTATTGCCTCTCGGTGAAAGCCAAGGACGGTCGCCAGATTGCCCTGCTGGCCAATTACTGGCTGCACTACGTCGGCGGGGTGCCGCGCGAGCACGTCTCCGCTGATTATTTCGGCGAGTTCTGCCGACTCATCGAGAAGGCCCTGGGACACGAGGGCGAGTTTCCTCCCTGCGTTGGCATTCTCTCGAACGGCCCCTGTGGGGATGTGAACAGCACCGATCGCATGCCCAATGCCGAGGTGGTCGAATACCAGCCCTACGAAAAGATCCGGCTTGTGGCCGGCGATCTCGCCCGGGAAGTCCTGCGCGTCCACGCGGGGATGGAGTATCGCGACAAGGTCGAATTGAAGGCGGCCGTGGCGGAGTTGGAGTTGGCCGTGCGTCGTCCCACCCCGGAAATGGTGAAGCGCGCCGAGGAAATACTGGCTCGCCCCAAGTCTGCCAAGCCCGCGCATCGTCTCGAGCTGCCCTACGCGGAGCGCACCCTGGCCGCGCACAAGTCCAAGGAGGAAACGGTCCGCGCGGTGATGCAGGCCTTCCGCATCGGCGATCTCGGCATCGCCGCCATTCCCTTCGAGGTCTTCACCGAAAGCGGGCTGGAGATCAAGGAGCGGAGCCCCTTCAAAGACACCTTCACCATTGAATTGGCCAATGGCAGCAATGGCTACCTGCCGACCCCGGCGCAGCACGATCTGGGGGGCTACGAAACCTGGCTGGGCACCTGCCGTGTCGAGCGGGAGGCTTCGGTGAAGGTCACGGAGAAAATCCTCGAGCTGCTCGGGCAAGTGCGCTGAAGAGCCCAAGCGCCTCGCCGGTCTCGCCCGGCGCCGGTTTACGGCGCCGGTGTCTCGACGAATTCGCGAATGGCCTCGATGTATTCTGCGAGGGAATCGCTGGGCTTCAGCTCCTGGGATTTTCGGAGCTGCTCCAGGGCGGCCTCGTAGTCGCGAGCGGCGACCAAAAGCCGGCCCCGGGCGAGGTGGGCGGCGGCGGCGTGCTCCGGCAGGCGAGCCGCCTGTTCAAGCAGCATCTCGGCCTCGGCGGTGTCGCCGGCCTCCTCCCGGAAGCGGGCCAGCAGCAGCAGGGCGTGGCCGTCGAGGGGCTCGCGGTTCAGCCATTCTGCGACACGCTTCGCCCCGGCGGCGTGATCGCCCGTTTCGAGCTCGAGGATGGCTCGGGCGCGGGTGAGGCGGGCAACGAGAACCTTCTCGCCGGATTCGGGATGGAAGGCCTGGCGATAGGTCTCGATCTCGTCAAGCCACTGGGCAAACTGCGCGGCCCGAGTCCAGTCGGAGGCCGCGAGGAAGATCTCGAGAGCTTCGACGACGCGCTGGGGGGAGGCGGGTTCTGGGGCGGTCAGGGCTTCGTGGTAGCGTGTCAGGGCGAGCTCGGGGAGGTCGATCTGGGCATAAAGGTGGCCGAGGGTGAGCAGGGTGCCGGCATCGAGGGAGCCGCAGCGGTGGGCGATTTCCAGGTTGGTCGCGGCACGCCGCTTGTCGTCGAGGCGGATCCAGGCGTCGGCCTGGGCCAGCCAGGCCCCAGCGTCCTCGGGCTGCTCCTCGATGAGCCCCTGCAACAGGCTGGCGGCTTCGCGGGGGCGATCTAGGGCCGCCAGGGCTTGGGCGGCGCCCAGGCGCCACTGGCGCTCCTTGGGCTGGGTGAGCATGGCCGCGCGGTAGGCGTCGAGGGCGGCCTGCTGGTGGTCGCGCGAGGCGTGACAATAACCCAATAGACCGTAGGTCAGGCCATCGTTGGCCCCCAGTTCCAGCGCCCGGGCGAGGTGACTCTCGGCCTCGGCAATTTTGCCCTCCTGCACGTGGAGGACGGCGAGGTTGCGGTGGGCGTCGCGGAAATTCGGGAAGGCGGCGAGGGCCTTGGTGAAATGGGTGAGGGCGGCCTCCTTGTTGCCCTCTTCATAGTGGAGGGTGGCCAGATTGAAAAGCATGGCCGGGCTGCGCTCCAGTAGGGGGCTGCCACTCAGGGTGGCGATGGCTTCCCGCCGCTGCCCAGCGGCCATTTTGTCTGCCGCTTCCTTGAGGACTTCCTGTTCTTCAGTGGTGACGAGGGGTTCGATCCGGGAATCGATGCCGAAGCTGCCGGTGACCGCCTTGCGGAAGGAGTCGCTCTGCCAGAGCGGATCGATGGGCAGGGGCGCGGCGACCGCGGCCAGCAGGTGGCCAAGAAAGAGGGAAATCAGCAGGAAAGCTCGCATCAGGACTTGAGAATGAGGGGCCATTTGAAGACGAGATTGACGGGGCGACCGTCCTTCTTTGGCGGGGTGAAGCGGGAGCGGGTGGCGAAGGAACGGGCCATGGCGGAAAAATCCTCGTGGGGGCTCTCCAGCACCCGCTTGACCACAACGGTGCCGTTCGATTTGATCAGCACCTCAAGGACGACCTTGGCCTCGCGGACCCCCCGGCGGAGCTGGGAGGCGGGAAAGGTGACGCTGGGACGACTGATCAGCTGAGGTTGGGCGTCGAGATCCGCCAAGCCGAAGGTCAGGCTGCCCTGGGCCAGGCCGGGCTGGCCGCTCCCGTCACCCGTGCCGGCTTCGCCCGCCGTGGCGGCGAAGTGCATGGGTTGGAGCTTGAAGTCGAGGCCCTGGGAGATCCGCGCCTGGATCGCCGGGGCTTCGGGATTGGAGACCTGCAGTCCCAGCGTGGGGAGATCGAGTTGCAGGGCTGGCGGGGTGTCGATCGGCTCCGCGGGCGAAGAGGGAGGCGGGGGCGGGGGTGCTGCGGCCCCGCCGGGAGGCGCCGTATTCATCGAGCGCAGCGAGAGGGTGGGCGCATCGGAAGGGGATCCGCTCATCTGCATCGCGCCGAGAAAGCACACCAGCAGGAGGGTCAGCGCCATGGTAACCAGGAACATCCCGAGATGGCTCAGCAGGGGGGACCAAAGGGGGCGAACCCGTCGGCGCGACTCCTGCGCCAGTGCCTGGGAGGATTCTGCGAGGAAGCTGCAGGAGACCGTCCTATTCATGAATCGTGGAAACAAAGACGTTTTTGGCCCCACCCAGCTTCGCCTCGTCGAGGACCGAGACGGTGGCTTCGGTGGGGGCGGCCTTGTCGGCCTGAATGATCACGGGCGTGCTGTTTTCCTTGGCCAGCTTGCTGACGACGGCGCGGACCCCGGCCACGCCGATTTCGCGCCCGCCGTGGAAGACCTGTCCCGTGGCGGTGATTCCGATGAGCACGCTGTTCTTGTCCAGCTGGCTTTGGCTGGCCGCCCGCGGGCGATCGATCTCGACCCCGGTCTCGTCGACGAAGACGCTGGTGACGATGAAGAAGAGCAGCAGGATGAAGACCACGTCGATCAGCGGCACCACGTTGATGTGCCCTGCGCCGAAATCTTCAGCACTCTCTCCGGTCTTGCGAAAACGTCTGGACATGGTGGGCGGGTGGGGATCAGGCGGGGTCCGGACTGGCGAGCTGCAGGAGCTGGGATTCGAGTTGGCCGAAGAGAAGGCGCTGGCGTTCGAAGCGGCTCTTCAGGACCGAACAGACGATGAAAGTGGGAACGCCGATGATGAGTCCGGTTTGGGTGGAGATGAGGGCCTCGGCGATGCCCTGGGAGATCATCTCAACGCGGGCGGTGTCTCCGCCCCCCGTGCTGAGCCCGTGGAAGGTGGAAAGCATGCCCGTCACTGTGCCCAGCAATCCGACGAGGGGGGCAGACTCGATCAGGGTGAAGGCAAAGGGGAAGCGGCGCTCCACCACCGAGAAAAGGCGCTGCGAGATGCCCTCCAGTTCCTGAGCGCGGGAATCGGGGTCCCGTTTCAGGATGGCATCGAGCCGCTCAATGTGGGCGCGGATTTCCGCCCCTCCTTTTTTGCCAAGTAGCTTGAGCCACTCCCGCGAGCTGAGCAGGGGCGGGTCCGGAAAGGACATGAAGCGCAGGATCGAGAGCAGGGTGAAGGCGATGACAAAGGCCAAGCCAATCAAGCCCCAAAAGACCACCCCGCCCTCCGTCGAGAGCTTTTGTATTTCTGTCAGGAGCGCATGAGTCATGCTCGTGAACGGGGCGAATGATGGCTGGAGATGGCGTTCTGGCGTTTCACTCCCGAAATCTCATCAGGCGAGGGCCTCGGTGGTCCCTCCCTGGGGATAAGGCTGGGCTCCCTTGGGCGAGGGCGTGGGGCGGCTGGGGCTCGTGCTGTCCGGAAGATCGGAGAAGCGGTCCGGGCGCAGTCCGTTGAGGAAGGCCAGGCTGGTCAACTCCATGGTGTCCTTGATTCCGTGTACCTTGCGGCTCAGCATGGCGTAGGCAATGAGCGAGGGAATGGCGACCATCAGGCCGTATTCCGTGCCAATGAGGGCCTCGGAGATCCCCGAGGCGAGAGGCTTGGCGTCCCCGGATCCAAAGATGGTGATGAGGCGGAAGGTCTTCATGATCCCCGTGACGGTGGCGAGAAGGCCCATGAGGGGGCCGGCTCCCGCGGCGACCGAGAGGAGGGCCAGACCCCGCTGCAGGGGGGGGATGGACTCGATGTATTTTTCGTAAAGGGCTTCTTCCAGGGCCTCTTTGGAAAGGGGCTCCTTGGAGGCGACGAGGTCGATGCCGCGTTGGAGGACCTTCTGGGCGGGGTGGCGAATGCCTGCGATGGCCTCGCGGGCACGGTCGGCCTCGTCTCGCTGGAGATGGTTGAGCACTTCCTGGACCCTGCGGGGCGAGAAGCTGCGCACGCGCGAGAGCTGCAATCCCTTGATGATCATGGTCAGGAGGGAGACGAGGCCCAGCAGGATGATGGGATACATCCAGAAGCCGCCGTCGCGAACGTGTTCAATGGGCGTGCGATTGGTTTCCTCCAGGGCCACGGCCGTTCCCAGAGTGGGATCGAAGCGCAGCGCGGCGTCCCGGCCCGCAATGGCGGCGGCAATGGCCTCGCTTTGCTGGGTGCCCGGCACCAGGACCGGCAGCATGGTGGCGTCGGTGGAAATCAGGCCGGAGACCTTGCCGTCTTCCGACAGGAACCAGTTGAGGGGGCCGGCTTGGGCAAAGGTCCCCGGGATGAAGGCGCCGTCCTGGGTGAGTGCCTTGCCTTCGAGGACCTGGACTTTCCCGATGTCCTGGAATTGGGCGATGGTCGCCTCGAGCAGCTTGAGGTGACCCGTGGAGCTCGCCTCCTCGAGGAGTTCCCGATTGGCCTCGTTGCGAGCGAGACTTTGCTGCGCTTCGCTCGCCTTGCGGAACTCGAAGAGCAGGCCCTCGATGTACTGCTTTTCGTCGCGCCAGGTCTTCAGCTCATTTTCGGTCTTGGCGAAATCCGCCTCGGCGGCCTCGCGAGAGGTGCGGGCCAGATCGGCAAGGCGACGCTTTTCGCGCAGATCGGCGGCGATGGTGTTGCTTTCCTTGGCCAGGGCTGGCTTTTCCGCGAGGATGGCTTCGCGCACAGCCGCGAGTTCGGCGAGGGCTTTTTCCAGGTCGGCGTCGATGCTCTGGGCCGACTTGGCATAGGCCGCCTGACGGGCCGCAGCGTCGTCCTGGGCCTGGCTTGCGCCCAGGCTCAGACCCGCGGCAAGGGTGAGGAGGGAGGGGATCAGGCGCATCGGATCACGGATTGGGAAGGTTGCCGACGGGCAGGGTGACAAATTTCGGAGGGACATCCGTGCGGAGGACGTCGATGGCGAGGCGCACGCTTTCGGCCAGTTGCGGCGCCTCGACCCAGCGCCATCCTTCGGCTGCGGGACTGCCAAAGCCGGCGTATTTGCCCGAGGGATCGACGTAGTAGGCGCGGGTCAGGCCGAGATAGAGGATGCTGACTTCGCGCTGCTGGCCGTCGATTTCTCGGATTTCGTTGTCCCAGTTCAGGCTGTTGTGGAATTCAAGCATGGCCTGAACGATGCGCAGCACGTCGCGGACCCGGTTCTGGAGCGGGGCTTGGGGATCCGGTTCCTCCAGCCGCAGGACGGCTTCCTCCACCTTTTCGCGCAGCGGGAGGGGGAAGACCTTCGTGAGCGGGCGGAGCGCCTCTTCCATCGGGCCGATGCGGCGCTCCAGGTCCCGACGCCATTCCTTCATTTCCGCCTCTTCCGCAGCGTAGGCCTGGCGCTTTTCGTCGAGTTCCTGGACCCGTTCCTCGGCCGCGCGGATGAACTCATCGAGTTTCTCGATTTCGGATTTCCGAATGGCGTTGAGATCCGTGAGAGTTTCCTTCTCAAGGGCCCAGGCCGTTTTCTCCTCGCTGATGAGCTGAAGCGTGCGGATCCATTCGCTGACCTTGGTTTGGAGGACCGAGGCAGGCTGGGTTTCTTGGGCAGAAAGGGGCGCGGTCAAGGCCAGGAGGATCCAGGCAAGCGCACCATCCCGCAGTCGCCGGAGGACGCCGGGACAGGAGAGTTTGAAGGAGGGCAAAAGTCTCATGGAGGGCAGGGCTCTGCTTCCGGGCGTGTCGCCACGAGAGTTGGGCCTAGGCGGGGGCCAACTCCCCCTTGGATTGATACACAGTCTCAATATCAGGTGAAGTAGGGGAACCATGCCGAAATTTTGAAATTTCGCAACCCCAAATCGGGCCCGTGATCAAGAACGGGCTCGACGCGCGGCGATGAAGGAGCGAACGGCCATCACCGTGAAGAAGAGGCAGATCACCGTCATCACGAGGATGAGCTTGGGCGCCGCCTGGGAGAGGTCGAGGGATCCCTGGAACAAGCCAGCGCTCGCGAGGCGTCCCAAACCCGCCAGGGTCCCCAGGAGGGAGAAGGTCACGGCGATGTGCATGCCGAGCATATTCCTTTTCAGGGCAATGATTGCACCGATCAACATGGGAACGCCCACGAAAGCGGGGATCAAGGCGGTGACGGATTGCTTGGTGGCACCGATGGCCTCCCACGCAAAATACCCGACGAGTCCGGTAAGGATGAGGAGTGCAGAGCAGAGGAAGGCAAGATTTTTCATGGGGTCGATTAACCTCACATGCTTAAGACAGAAGGGGGCCAGGTCAACGCTTTCCTCCGGCGGCATTCCGCCAGGCCGAAGCGATGGGGAGGGGACCTGCCTCCGCCCCGCGGGCCAGGGCCCGGCGGACCCTCAGGCAGCGACGGGAGAGGGCTTCTCTTGCCAAAGGCGCAGCAGGTGAATGTGTGCGCGGATGAGCGTGCGCGATTGGGCGCGACGCAAGGCATCGGGATGGTGGCGCAGGGGCCACTGCTGGCGGATGATCTCTTTGGCGAGTTCAGCCATGGATTCTGTCTTTCGGTTCGCTGCAGGCGCGGGCGCGCTGCCGTGGTGCTTGCCGCGAGTGCGCTTCCCGTGACGGTGGAGCTCAGGAGTCGAATCGGGGAGGGTGGTCATGACAGAGTGGCCAAAGTGGAAGGTTTGGACGTCCCGGGAGGGCTCTCCATTCGAATGGGCTCTCGCCGCATCTGCGCGAGGCGCGGGGCCACAGGGCCGGGAGGGGCGTGGAGACCGAGTCCCCGGCCTGCCAGGGCTCAGGCAGCGAGCCGATCGCCGAAGTGCTCGATGTCTGCCCAGCGGTCGCCCAGGGATTCTCCCAGGGCTTGCTTGGCGCGATGGATCAACACCCAGAGGTTGGCCTTGGAAATGTTGAGCTCCTCGGTGATCTCTTCGGTGCTGAGTCCCTCGATTTCTCGGAGATGGAAGGCTCGCCCCATTTTCTCCGGGAGATGCTCAATGGCATCGGCGAGTTCGGACATGAACTCATTGCGCTCCGCCGCCGCCCCCGGGGCATGCCCGTTGCGCAGGTCGGGCTGTCGCTCGATCCAGGAGATCACTTCCCCTTCCACGCCGTCGGGGCGCTCCAAGTCGCTAGCCAGGATGGCGGGGCGTCGGGCCTTGCGGCGGTAGTGGTCGATGATCTTGTTGCGGAGGATCCCGGTCAGCCAGGTGCGCTCGGTGCAGTCGCCGCGGAAATGTTCGCGTCCGTGCCAGGCGGAGGCAAAGGTGTCCTGCACGAGGTCTTCGGCGGCCCCGTAATCCGAGACGCGTTGCAGCGCGTAACGGAGCAGGGCTTCGCGATGGGCAAGATTCCACTGGTCGGGGTCGAGGTGGTGGAGCTTCATAACGGGGAGGAAAAATTGGGGACAGAACAGTCTGTTCGGTCGGTAGGTTAAAAAAATAATCGTCAGGCCTTTTGCTTCAGCATGGCGATGGCGGCCTCTCGGGCGACGCGGACGGGCCAGGCCTGTTTCAAGTTTTGTGCCTCACTGGTGGCGCCGGAATAGAGGAGGAAGATGCGATCGCCGATTTCATCGGCCCGTTCGGCGGGGGAGAGGGCTTGGGCGACCAGCCGTCTCAGAAATTGTCGGGTCGATTCCTTGTGATTGAGAATTTCGGCGATGATCCCCGGACAGTTTTCGTCCGAGACCGCGCCGGTGTTGGAATAGGGACAACCCCGGTACTGGCTGGAGATCAAAAATTGTTCCAGTTCTTCGAACCAGGCCGACAGTTTCTCTTCGGGTGGCTTCGGCTCGGCCAGGATCGCGGCCCGCTGGGCCTCGGATTGCTCGTGCACCGAGCGCAGCCAGGCCGCGCAGAGGGATTCCTTCGAGGGAAAGTGCTGGTAAAAGCTGGCCTTGGCCGTGCCCGCCGTCTCGATGATCTCGTTGATGCCGACACCCGAATAGCCTCGCTGAAAGAACAGCTCTCCGGCAGCTTCCAGGATTCGCTCCCTGGCGTTTGGCTTTCTCGTGGCCATGAGGGCACTTTAAACAGACAGACTTGTCTGTAAAGTATTTTTTTTTGTTGAAGGGGCTAAGACGGCGCCGTGGGGCTGCGCGCAAGCCCCAACAGCGGCTCGCGCGACTCGCCCCTGCCCAATTCCAACACCGTGAACCGGCTTGATGATGGCGCCATGGGAATCCGGTTTCCCGTGGCCAGAAGCGTGCTAACTTCTTCCGTTTTCACCTGGCGCTGATGAGATCCTGACCTCCCCCTTATTGAACGATGAAAGCGGCTGCCTTGTTCTTCCGCACTTTCCTGCTTGCCGTCTTCACGCTCTCGCTCCTCGCCGGTGCGATCGCCGCCGATTACTATCTTCGTCACGAGGTCACCCGGAAGGCGAGGCGCTTCCTTGCCGAGCGCGGGGTGGCCCTGTCCCCGGCCAGTGCCATTCAGGCCGCCAGCCGCGGCGAGGTGGTCCTCTTGGAGCAACTGGAAATTGCCGGGATCAGCCTGGGCATTGGTGACGAGCGGGGGCGGACCCCTCTGTTGGAGGCGGTCAAGGCGGGTCATGGCTCCGTGGTGGACTACCTGATGGACCGCGAGGCCGTGTGGGCTTCCCTCAACCGGATGACGGAGCCCGAAAGGGAGACGCCTCTCGCGGCGGCCCTGCGTGCCCGGGATTTCACCCTGGCGGATCGTCTCCTGGAAAAGGGTGCCACCTTGGAGGTCGATGCCGAACCCGGGGTGCCCTTCCTTCTGGCCGCGGTGCGTTCCGGCGATGCCGAAATGATCGACTACCTGCTCCGCCACAAGGTCGATACCAACTACAAGGGAGCCGAACCCTACTCCGCACTCGCGCTGGCCGCGAACCGCGGGGAAGTGCCCCTGATGGCTCGTCTTCTCGAGGCGGGGGCCGATCCCGATGTCTCCGGCGTGAGTGGCAAGCCTCTTCTTGTCGAGGCCGTGTGCGAGGGGCGTCGCGAAGCCTTTGACCTGCTTCTCACCAAGGGGGCGGATGCCAAGCTGGCGGGCTCCAGTGCCCTGGCTCACGCTATCGAGCGGAAGGATCGGGAGATGCGCGATGCACTCCTCGCGGCGGGGGCGGATCCCCAGGCCATGGGCATCAGTGGGGAACCCTTGCTCTACGAGGCGGCGGCGGCGGGAGATCGCGAGCTCGTGGGCTGTCTCCTCGACCACGGGGCGGATTGTCAGGTGCTTTCGTCAGAGGGGCGCAGCCCCCTGCTGGTGGCCATCGGGCGTGAGGAGCTCGACTTGGTGGATCTCCTCCTCCAAAGGGGGGCGGATCCCTCCTTTTGTGGGGAAGGGGCGGAAACGCCCATCCATGCCGCCGTAGAATTGGGCAATCTCGCCATTGTGCACCAACTCCTTCAGGCTGGCGCATTGAGAGATGGCGAGGTCCTGCTCGCGAAGGCCTTCGCGATGCGGGATGATCCCCTGATGAGCCTCCTGCTGAAGGCCGGGGTGGATCCGGAGTCGGCCCTGCCGGGTTCCCAGGAACGGGTCTTTGACGCGGCCGTTCGCGAGGGGGCGTCGGGGGCGGTGCGCACCCTGCTCGCCGCCGGAGCCAAGATCGGTGACAACCTCTGGGCGGCATTGTTGACCGGTCAGGATGACCTGATTCGGCTCATTCTGGCCGCGGGCGCCGATCCCCGCCAGCCCGGGCCCGATGGACAGGACCCGCTGGACTACTGCCTCAGCAATGGCCGCTATGCCGCAGCGCGGGAACTGCTCGCTGGGGGGGCCGATCCCGATGCCCGTTTCGATGATCACGAGACCTGGCTTTCCAAGTCGGTCCGCGAAGGGAACGCTGATGTCGCCCTCGCCCTGATCGAATCTGGCGCCAAGGTGGAGGGGGTCAAGACGCGCGACGGACACAGCTTGGTCGGCTGGGCCATCGCCAATCAATCGAATGAGGTGGCCTTGGCCCTGATCAAGGCCGGCATCGATGTCGACGCCGAGGAACAAACGCCGGCTCGTCCGGAATTCCGGGACAAGTTCGAAAGCACCACCTTCCGTTACCACCTGCAGGTCGATAGTCGCATCCGTCCGATCATGCTGGCCGCGGCCCAGCGCAATCATGAGGTGGCCCAGGCTCTCATGGATGCCGGAGCCAATGGACGCGCCTACACCCGCAAGTACCTCAGTGGGGGTATCATCGGGTCCTGGTACAAGGATGTGCGCATGCAGCAGATCTGTCTGATCGGGAAAGTGCCCAACCCGCAGCCTCGCAAGGTGGTGGTTTCCCTTTCGCGCCAGACGGTGACGCTTTACGAGAACGGGGTGGCGACCTTCTCAACGCCTTGTTCGACGGGGCGCGCGGGGCATCGCACGCCTCCCGGAGAATACGTCATCAGCGACAAGAACCGCCACCACACCTCGACGATCTACCACTCCAGCATGCCCTACTTCCAGCGCTTCAGTTACAGCGCATTCGGCCTGCACCAGGGACATCTCCCTGGCTATCCGGCTTCCGCCGGCTGCATACGTCTGACCCAGTCCGCCGCGCGGCACCTCTTCAGCAAGCTCCAAGTCGGCGACTATGCGGTCATCCAGCCCTAAGCTGGATCCAAGGTGGGAGAAGGAGGCCCCGTGGTGTTTCACGCGGGGCTGAGCGCGGGACGAGGGGGGGAAAGGTCAGTTCTGTTTCAAGGCCTCCTCTACCGCCTTTTCCAGCGCGGGCCCTCTCAGATTTGCGGCGATGACCTTGCCGCCCTTGCCGATGAGGAAGGTCGCCGGGATGCTTTGAATGCCGTGCTTTCTGGCCAGCTCATTGGCCCAACCCTGGCCGTCAAAGAATTGTGGCCAGTTCATCTTTTTCTCGGCGATGAATTTTTCCAGAGCGGCCTTGTCCTCGTCGAGGGAGATGCCCAGCACCTCGAAGCCCTGCTCGCGATACTTTTCGTAGGCGGCGATGACATTGGGCATTTCCGCGATGCAGGGACCGCACCAGGTGGCCCAGAAGTCGACCAGCACCACCTTGTCCTTCATCTTGGCCAGGTCGATTTTCGTGCCACTCAAGTCGGTGAAAGCGATTTCCATTTCATCGCCGACCCCTGGCAGGGAGAGCTCCCCGCTGAGTTGGTTGAGAAATTGGACGACCTGCGGCCCTTCGGGATGGCTGGAAAGGTCGCTTTTGACCAGTTCGAGGAAGTCCTTCGCCTTGGTGCGCTGCCCAGAATTCATGCCGACTTCGATATATGGGCGCACAATTTCTCCGATGAGCAGGCGTAGATCGGCGTCAGCGCCCTTGGGAAGAGCGGCATAGCGCTGGTCGAGCAGTTCAAGCACGGGCTCGAAATCGGCTATGCTGAGGTGGGAGGAAATAAGGAAGGTCAGCGCCTGGTCCTTGTCCTCGGCCTCAGGATTCTGGGCGAGGTAGGTCTTGAGAGCCTCGATCTTCTGCTGGTCGAAGCGCTTGGCGATTTCCTGCGCGCTCTCTCCTCGAAGCAGGAGGGGGCATAGGGTGAGCAGGGCGAGGGAGAGCGTGAGCGTTTTCATGGGGGGGTGTGAGGTTCGAGAAGCTTAGCCCAAAATGGAGGGCTGGCTTCCACGGAATAGCGGGCGGGTCCACGCTAGGTCGGGGACACGGATGCAGACAATCTTAAGGGATGGGCTTTGCCGTTGACAAGCGCGGGCGTCGGAGGAATGAAGGAAAGATCATGAGCACGGGGCTCGGAAGGAACCAGGGCCCCGATTATTCCGCTCCTTAGTGCATACCGCTAATGAACAAACCCTTGTTTTTCGGCCTTAGTCTGATCCTTTCGTTTTTTCTTGCACCGGCGAAAGCGGAGGAGATCTACTTCTTCCGTGGTGGGTTCGACATCTTCTCAACGGGGATGAACCAGATGGCGGCCCAGTTGCGCGAGCAAAAGCTGCAGGCCTCCTCGCACAGCTTCATGGCCTGGAAGTCCATCGCCAACGACATCGTCAATCGGGCTGCGGAGAAGAAGGTCTCCTACCCGATCATCGTGCTGGGGCATTCATTCGGGGCGGACGTGGTAGTGGACTTTGCCAACTATCTGGGCCAGCACGGCATCCCCACGGAATTGGTGATCGGCTTTGATCCGAACGGCTCACGGGTCTTCCGTCTTGGGGCGAAAAATGCCATCAACTATCGCTCTGCCCGGGTGGACCGCTATGTCAAGGGAGAGGGGTTCCGCGGAACCATCCGCAACGTCGATGTCTCCCACTATGGGGCCAATCACTTCAACATCGAACAGGTCAAGGCCGTGCAAGAGCTGGCCCTGAAGGAGGTGCTCGCCAAGGCCAAGGTCAAGTCGACCCGCCGACGCCGCTAGGGAGGCAGGAGCGCGGAGGAATGAGCTTGATGGACCAGAGGGTGCAGGGAGTCCAGAAAGGTGCGCCCGGTCCCGCCTCGGGCCGCCTCAATGAGTTCCAGCGGACCATGCTCCAATGGAGTCAGCTGCATCCCTACAACGCCGTCCACGTCGCCCGGGTCCGCCCGGCCCTCGACCCTGAGAACTATGTGAGAGCCGCGGCCCAGGTCCTGCGCTTGGCTGGCTTGTTAGGCTACGAGGTGGATGCCGGACGTGGCACCTACCGCTACAGCGGAGAGGCGGTCGAGCTCGCGGCGGAGGTCATCGAGGGGGGAGCGGATCCCATGGCCACCCTACAGGGCGAAGTGCAGCGATGGCTCAACGAGGCCTTCCCCGCCTCCGGCGGATTTCAGCCCTTCCGTTTCTTTCTCGTGCAAGCCCAGGGCGAGTCCTTTGCCGGCCTGGCCTATTATCACGTCGCGGCCGATGCCGATTCCGTGGGGCGCCTCCTGGCGGAAGTCATTGCCCTGGCCTTCGACGAGACCTGCCCCGGGCTGCGCGACCCGTCGCTGGCCCGGCGTCGTCCCTCGCGGATGCCCCCGAACTCGCCCTGGGTTTGGGCAAAGAAAATCCTGGCTTCCTTCCAGAAATTCCAGCAGATGCGCCGGAGCTTTCGTTCGCCGGACTGCCCCTCCAACGAATTCCAGAACTGCTGGTTTGGTCACTCCCTCACGGAGGAGGAATCCGCCGCCGCCCTCGCCCGGGCCAAGGGGTGGGGGGCCACCCTCAACGACCTCTGCCTCGCCGCCTTGCTCAAGGCCGTGGTGCCGGAGACCGGGGAGCGCTTTGAAAAGAACCGCCAGCACCTTTCGGCCGGCTGTGTGGTGAACCTGCGCCGGGATCTCCCCGAATCCCGCCAGCGCGATTTCGGGCTCTATCTCGGGTCTTTCTCCGTCACCCATCCGGTCCCCCCGGACATTCCCCTGGAGACACTCGTCGCCGATGTGCGGCGCCTCACCGGAGAGATCAAGCGCGAGAAGCTCTACCTGGCCTCGGCGCTCGAGTTTCGCGTCAACCGTTTCCTTTTCGCGAGGCAGAGCCTGGAGAAACAGCGCAATTTCTACCGGAAAGCCTACCCGGTCTGGGGTAGCATCACGAATTTCAAGATGCGCGAGATTCATGGAGAACCCCACTGGAGGGTGACGGACTACTATCGGGGGGTGTCGACCGGCCCGGCCCTGCCCTTTGTCATCGGCGTGACCGGATACGGAGGCCGGCTTCACTTCGGTTTCAGTTACCGACCCAATGTCATCTCGGCGGAATGTCTCCACGGCATTGCCGATCGCTTCCTGGCCCTGCTCACCGGAAAGGGGGCGGCGTCGTGAGCGCGAATCTGGAATGGCTGCTCGCCGAGTCGCTTCCTGGAGCGGGAGCCTACGGCTGGCAGCGCCTTTTGGTGTCCTTGTCAGGACTGGTCTATTGGGGCGGCGTTCTCGTGCAGGCTCGCCGGGTGCGCCGCAAGATCGGCCGCACGCCCAACCTGAAGCCCAAGGGGGCGAAGGAGCGGGCTTTGTGGGTGGGATGGACCCTGGTGGTCCTCGGATGGATCGCTCAGCCCTTTTGGATCGGTTCGGGCCACTCCTGGAGCGATCCGCTTCCCGCCCTGGTGCATCCCGCGGCCTGGGGGCTGGGGGTGATCCTGATCGTGCTCGGTTACCTGGCTACCCTGTGGTGCTACGCCGCCATGGGCGCGGCCTGGAGGATCGGAATTGACGCGAGCGGGACCTCCCAATTGGTGCAGGAAGGTCCCTACCGGAGGTTGCGCCATCCGATCTACTCCTTCCAAATGGCCATGCTTCTGGGAGCCGCCCTGCTCCTGCCGAGTTATCTCTCTTTTGCCCTCGTCGCCCTGCATTTTCTTTGCGCTTCGATCAAGGCCGCGGATGAGGAGCGCTTCCTCGAGGGCCTCTTCGGGGATGAATACTGCCGCTACATGAAGCGGACCGGGCGCTTCCTCCCGGGGAGCGGGCGCGACTGAGTATCGGGAGCGCCGCAACGGCCCTCCCTGGTCCCGTGGATTCATCCGGGGGTGCGGAGTTTCCGCCGTCAGCGTCGGCGTCGGCGAAAAGACCCCGCTCCCTTCTTGAACGCCGCTTTCCTTCACTCGAGAATCTCGTCGAGGACGCGGCCGTCCACGTTCGGCATTTCGATGCCGAGCAGCTTCGCCGTGGTTGGGGCGATGTCCATGTTGGAGATGCGCTCCAGCTTGGCGCCCTTCTTCACCCCGACGCCGCTGGCGATAAAGCTGGCATCCATCAATGGATCCGAGGGTGAATAGCCGTGGGCGCCCTTCTGGGTCTCTTGGGTGAGGATAAGATCGTTGCCCCCGACGCCATTGCCGAAGTTGTAGCCTTCCTTGGCTGAGAGGATCAGGTCGGGCATGCGGGGATCCTCCGCAGAGGTACGCAAGCCATACTTGCCAAAGTCCGCCTCGGTGATGACCTCGGAGACCCCTTCCAAGGCGGCGAGCTTGGGCGTGATGTCGGCGAGAAGGGCTTCGCGGTTGTCATTGTCGAGCACGTAGACGAAGGCCACCCCCTGCGAGAAGCTCCAGACCTTGCGCTCCAGGGGCTTGCCGCCGAACTCTTTGATGAGCCCTTCCTTCTTCAGCAGCACGTTGGGTTGGATCACTTTGGTGTAGTTGATGAAGCCGTGGTCGGACATGATCACAAAGGTGGTGCGATCGCGCAGCCCGGCGCGCTCCACCGTCTCGACGAGATCGCGGATGTGCTCGTCGGCCTGCTTGATGGCGAAATAGGCCTCGGGCGTTTTGCTCCCGTGGGCGTGCTGGAGGGAGTCCACTGCGATGAGGTGGAGTAGCAACAGGTTGGGCTGGTGGGTCTCGAGGAGATGTATGGCCATCTGCGTGTAGAGCCGATCGCGCATGAGGTAGCCAAAGGGGCCGGCCTTGCACCACTCGGCCTGTTTGTCCACGGGGATTCCCTTGGCGCGGCATTCCTCGAGCAGGCTGGGGGTGCCGTACTTCTCCCAGAGCTCCTGCAGGGCGACGTCCGGAACGGTCCAGTTGAGCGTCTGGGCGTTGCGGGAGGCGGGCCAGATAATGCTCCCGGTCTTCAGTCCCGCCCCGTGGGCGATGTCATAGAGGGTGGGCACCTGGACGATCTCGTCCTTGTCGAAGTGCGGATCGGGAATGTAGTTCACCGACTCCAGGGTCTTGCGGTCGAAGTAGTTGTTGCCGATCACGCCGTGCTTGCCGGCGAGCACCCCGGTGACCAGGGTGGTGTGGTTCGGCCAGGTGACCGTGGGGATGGTCGTGGTGACCCGCTCGGCGCGGGCGCCCTCTGCGGCGAGTTTCCGCAGGGTGGGCATCTCGGCGAGGGGGTCATCGAAGTAGAATTGGGCGAGACCGTCGATACTAATGAAGATGACGTGGCGGTCTTGACGCGGTTCCGCCTGAAGAGTGGCGGCGGTGCAAAGGAGGACGGTGCTGCAGAGGAGCTGTCGAAAGCGGCTCATGTTCGGGTGGGCTCGTTGAAATGGCCCACAGTTTGAAGAGTCGGGAAATTCTCGTCAACGCTGCAGGACTGCCTGATCTGCGTCCCCAAGTCGGGAGATCAGGCCTCTTCGTGGGGATTCAGGCGGAAGGACCGCGCCGCGAGAAAGGCGGCGACGATGGTCAGGGCCGCGCTGAAGAAGAAGGGGGCACCCGGGACGATGGCGGGGGCCTTGTTGCTGATGAAGTAACCGAAGATGGCCGTGGCCATGGGCGGACCGATGGCTCCGGCGACGCTTTGCAGTCCGGTTAGGGAACCTTGGATGCCGCCCTGCTCCTTGTCGCTGACGCTGCGCGAGATCATGCCCTGCACCGCGGGCACCGCCAGGCCGGAGAGGGATCCGAAGATGATGATGCAATAGATGATCCACCCCTGGGTGGCGAGGCCGTAGCCAACCAGGGCAATCGCCATCACCGTGAAGCCGAGCAGGGCGGCGCGGCGCTCGCCCAGCTTGGGCATGAGAACGCGGGCCAGACCTCCCTGCACGAGGGCGGCCATCAGGCCGACCAAGGCCAGGGAAAGCCCGGTCTGTCTCGTGCTCCAGTCGTAGCGGTAGCTGGTGTAGAGCACCCAGATGCTCGGGTAGACCTGGTGGGCGATGCTGTTAATGAAGTAACTGAAGGAGAGGCCGTAGACGAGGCGGTGGTGTCGCAGCACCAGCAGGGCCCCCACCGGATTGGCGCGACGGAGGTCGAAGGGGCGGCGGTTCTCCGGCTTGAGCGATTCGGGCAAAATGAGGAGTCCGTAGAGCCAGTTGGCCAGCGTGAGGATCCCGGCCGCCATGAAGGGGACACGCAGTCCGTAATGTCCCAGCCAGCCTCCCAGGGCCGGGCCAAAGATGAATCCGATACCAAAGGCGGCCCCGATGAGGCCGAAGTTGGCCGAGCGACGTTCCGGCGGGCTGATGTCGGCAATGTAGGCCGCCGCCGCGGAAAAGTTGGCCCCGCTGATGCCGGAGATGAGGCGCCCCAGAAAGAACCAGGGAAGGCTGGGAGCCCAGGCCAGCAGAAAGTAGTCGAGCCCGGAGCCGAGCAGGGAGATGAGGATGACTGGGCGACGCCCAAAGCGGTCCGAGAGATTGCCGATCACCGGCGCGAAGAGGAATTGCATGAGGGCGTAGAGCCCCACCAGCCATCCGTAGACGAAGGAGGCTTGGTCGATGCCTCCACCGGCGAGTTCCTCCACCAACTTCGGGAGGATAGGGACGACCAGCCCGATCCCTAGCACATCCAGAAACAGGGTGATGAAAATGAAGAGGAGTGCCGGTTTGCGAGGGGACATGGACATGGGGCGGCCGCATGCGCGCTGAATCCCCGCGCCAGGAAGGGGATAGCGATCTGCGGAGGGGTATTTCGCATAGGAATCGACCCCGCGCCACCTGGGATGGTTCCCTGCGACGCTCCGGGGCCGATCGTATCAAGACTCTTCCAGGAGGGGGTGAAAGCGGTTCGCGAGGGGGAAGTAGGCGCGTTTCATCGTCGTTCCGGCCTGCCAGATGCCATGGACCATCTCCAGGGCCTGGAGGGCGTTTTCTCCCGAGCAGATCGGTTCGCGGTCTTCGGCGATGGCGGCGAGCCAGTCGATCACGACACGCCGGTTGGCGGCGTCGTTTCCGCTGAGGTAGTCGACCGGGGCGTGATAGGCCTCGTCGTCGGCCTCCGGCCAGCGGGTCCAGCGGGAGCGGCGGTTCGGAGAGGCGGGATCGTCGTCCACCAGCAGGGACAGAGTGGGGGGCTGCCCGGCAAAGAGGCGCATTTTTCCCTTGGTGCCGACGAACTCGATGCCCCAGGGACCATGGCGGTGGTGCAGGCGTCGGTCGGTGACGTAGGAGACCTGGACCCCTGATTCCATGCGGAAGCTGGCGTGGATGGAATCCCCCAGCAGGGGACCGAGGTCCTCTGTTTCCGACTCGTGGGCGTCTTCGGCGATGACCGGTTCGCCGTCCCGGCTGATCGAGGCGGTGCAGTAGCTGGGGTCCCCGGCGAAGAGGCGCACCAGGTCGAAGAGATGGGGCCCAAGAACGAGAAGATCCTCCCCGCCGGCGCGATGGTCCATCATGCCGAAAACGTGCATCTCCAGAAGATCGCCAATCCATTCCGATTGCTCCTCGTGAAAGCGCATCACATGGGGGTCGATGCGCATGGGATGCAGCACGGCGATCTTGAGATGCCGTTCCCGGGCGATGGCCAGCAATTCGTCCGCCTCGCGCAGGGTGCGGGCAAGGGGCCGCTCACAACAGACGTGGGCGCCGGCTTCTAGGGCGGCCTTGACCATGTCGTAGCGCTCGCCGGTTTCCCGGGGAGCTACGGCGACGAGGTCGATCGACTCCTTTTCCAGCATCTCGCGGTAGTCGGTGTAGGTGGCCTCGGCGCCCGTGCGGATCTGGGCGGCGTCGAGTCCCTCGGGATCGGCGTCGGCGATGGCCGAGAGGCGCACCCCGTGGAGGCGCTGGAAAAGCAGGTCGAGCCCGTGCCCGTAATTCCCGGCCCCGGTGTGGCCGATGACCGCGGCGCGCAGGTATTTGGGCTCGGGAGGCGCTGGCCGGGGCGTGGGCTCGGGATCCGGCTCGATCAAGTCCGTCGCAAATTCAATATGGGTGGCGTCGCCTTCGTCTCCGCCCGAGGGGAGCTCCGGGGCGGCCCCGGCGACTTCCTCGCGGGTCTTGCCTTCGGCCTCCGCTTCCTCGGCGGGAGGCGTCTCACCCTCGGTGAATTCCCCGCTGTTGGGTGGGGACGAGGGGGCGTCCGCCTTCGGCGCCGCCCGTTTGCCCGTTCGGATCATGCCGGCGGCGGCCATGCCGGCACTACCGTAGATCGCATGTTGCTTCTTGTCGTCCTCGGCCATGCTCAACTGATGGGCGAGGTTATACTGCGCCTTCGGAGCCGGCAACGATCAAATTGCCGCAGCGGACAGGACGCTGGCTCGCCCTTCCTCCGGACAAACGCGGGCGGAGCCGTCCCTGTTTGCGCGCTCGCGCGAGCGAAAAGCGCTATCCCTTCAGCGGGACGATGGAGTAAAGATAGGGCCTCATGACCCCAGCCTTCCGCCTCTCGCTCTTCTGTTTCGTGGCGCTCGCTTTGTCGATCGCCGGGGCGGAGGAGTCCTTTTACCTCTCCAAGGAGCCCTCGGCCGACGGCATCGGCAAGGTCTACCTGGGACGGGAAATCGCCCAGACGGTCAGCTCCCATGCCATCTCCTGGCTGGAGCGACGGGACCGGGAGGGGGAGGAACGCCCATCCCTCGTCATCGAGAATCTGGAGTTGAAACCCGACGCGGTCGTGGCAGACATCGGGGCCGGTTCGGGCTATTTCACCTTTCTCCTCGCGCCAAAGGTGCCACGGGGCCGGGTCATCGCCGTGGACGTGCAACAGGCCATGTTGGACTTCGTCGAGGGGCGCAAAAAGCTCAAGCAGTTGGCCAATGTCGAGACCCTTCTGGGCACGGTCGAAGACAGTCGGCTTCCCGAAAACACCGTGGACCTGGTGCTTATGGTGGACGCCTACCACGAGTTTTCGCATCCGCGGGAAATGATGGCCTCCATCGTGAAAGGGCTCGTGCCCGGAGGGCGCGTCGTTTTCATTGAATACCGTGGCGAGGAACCCCAGGTGCCGATCAAGCCGCTCCACAAGATGACCGTGAAGCAGATCACCCACGAGATGGAGGCCGTCGGGCTCGAGTTCGTCGAGGTTCGCGACTTTCTTCCCATTCAGCATTTCCTCGTCTTCCGCAAGCCCACAGGCCAAGGCCTTTGACAAGGCTCGGGACGGGGCTTGAGAATACCCTATGCGTGCGCTGAAAATTTGGATCCTCGTTTGTTGGCTTCCTGCCGTCCTCTGGGCCGAGGAGGGGTCCTTGGACACCCCGGTGGTGGAGACGGATGTCATGGTCGAAATGCGGGATGGCGTACGCCTCGCCACCGACATCTACTTTCCCGCCCGAAAGGGGGAACGCGTGAAGGAACGCTTCCACGTCATCCTAACACGCACTCCTTACAACAAGTCGGGCGCGAAGCGCCACGGAGAGTATTTTGCCAAGCACGGCTACATCTTCGTGGCTCAGGATTGCCGGGGGCGCTACGGCAGCGAAGGGGTCTGGCATTGGATGACCGACGACGGTCGTGACGGGGTCGACTGTGCCGCCTGGATTGGCCGGCAGGACTGGTTTGCCGGCAAGATCGGCATGATCGGCACCTCCTACGTTGGCGGCACCCAGCACGCCCTCGCCCTCGAGGGGGCGCCGGAACTGGCCACGGTCATTCCCGTGGATGCCGTGTCCAACTGCGGGGTGCAGTCCATGCGCAACGGCGGGGCCTTCGAGCTGCGCTTTTGGAACTGGATCATCCTCAATGCCGCCAAGGGCTCCCAGGCCTCACGAGATCCAGGGATGGCGGCGATGCTGCAGGAAATGGCGGACAATCGGATCCACTACCTGCCCCTCCTCCCCCTGCGGAAGGGCATGACCCCTCTGCAGTTCGCTCCGGAGTACGAAGAGTGGCTCATCGAGGCAATGCGGCACGGCCAGAACGACGAGTTCTGGGCCCAGAATCACATTCTCGGCCAAGCGGACGCCTACCAGGACATCCCCGTCTACCTCGTGGGGGGCTGGTATGACTCTTGGGCGGGGAACACCACCGCGAATTTCGGGGTGCTCAGCAAGGCCATCAAGAGCGATGTCTACCTGATCATGGGCCCCTGGATTCATGGCCAGCAGGCCAAGTCCTCCCACGGTCAGGTCGATTTCGGCGAGGCCGCCGCCATTCCCGACGAGCTGGCCTGGCGGCTCGAATGGTACGACCATTGGCTCAAGGGTCGGAGCAATCGCGTTGGGAAAGAGGCTCCCTTTGCGAGCAAGGTTCGGATCTTCACCATGGGCACAGGGGACGGCCACAAGACCGAGGCTGGACTGCTCTATCACGGCGGCGCCTGGAAGGATGAGACGGAGTGGCCGCCGTCGGGCGTGCGGTCCACCGAGTATTTCCTCGGTCAAGGGGGGACCCTCTCCCCCAATGCGCCAGGGAAGGGCGGTGGGAGCACCACCTACCGCTTTGATCCCCGGGATCCCGTGCCGACGATCGGAGGCAACATCTCCAGTGGCAACGACATTCTCCTGCAAGGGGCCTGGGACCAGCGCGGTGGAGAGCATGTCTGGAACTGGCCTCATCCGCTCCCCCTGACGGCACGCAATGACATCGTCGTGTTTGAAACCGCTCCCCTCGAGTCCGACCTCGAAGTCACCGGGGAGATCGAGCTGCGCCTCTGGGCCTCGTCCAGCGCGCTGGATACCGATTTCACGGCCAAGCTCGTGGACGTTTATCCCTCGTCCACGGACTGGCCCGGAGGATTCGACCTGAAGATCACCGAGGGCATCCTGCGGGCGCGTTTCCGCGAATCGCTCGCCGAGGAAAAGCTCATGGAGCCCGGGAAGATCTATCCCTTCACCATTCGACTCTACCCCACTAGCAATGTCTTCAAGAAGGGGCACCGCCTGCGCCTCGAGGTCAGCAGCAGCAACTTCCCCCGTTTTGATGTGAACCCGAACACCGGCGAGGCCTTGAACGAACACCGCCGTCTCGTCGTGGCGGAAAACACGCTCTATCACAGTGCCGACCACCCCTCGGCCCTGATCCTGCCCGTGCGGCCGCGCTGATCGTTTTCTGAGTCATGAAGTCCTGCCTCGTTCTGGGATGCCTCCTCGTGCTGGGCTCGAGCGGATGGGGCCGTGCGGAGGGCTTGACGGATTGGCAGGCCCAAAAACCGCCGCGACTGCGCCTGGCGGCCTCGCCGTATCAGGATTGGCTGATCAAGGTCTTGGGGGGCGAGACGGATTTTGGGCGCCATTGCTATCGGGAACGCTTCGGGTCCCTGCCTGGAGGCAAATCCGAGGGAGTGAGCCGCGGTCACTTTTACACGCGCCGGGCCGGATTCATCGATTTGGCCCACTTGCGACGCACGGTGGATTTCGCCGCTTATGTGCATCACCACGTCCGCGAGTCCCTGCAGCAGGAAGCGCCCCATTTTTGCTTCGAGAGCATCGACCGCACCATTTATCATTGTCACCTCCGCTACCCCGCCTTCTGGTCCGCGCTGCGGGGGGAGGAGAGAGAGGCCTTGATCGAGGAGATCGCGGTGCGCGCGGCTTTGGAGGCGGCCTTCGACTTCAGCAATTGGCGCGAAATCCTGACCTGGTACGGCTTCCACAATGTGCCGGGTTTCAAGGAAACGAGCTCGGCCTTTTCCTTTGAGGACATTCCCTCCCATGCCGTCGGGATTGCCGTGGCGGAGCGGGCCCTGCGCCTGCCGGGAGTTCCCTTTGACGAGGCGGTCACCCGCGAGCTGGCTCGGGAGCTGGCGGAACTGGAACCCGTATCAGAGGAGACCTATCACCGCGCCATGGCCCTGGTGGCAGGGCGGTGGTGGACGAAGGGGGACTGCATCAAGCGCCACCTCGACGTCGGTTTGGACGACGGCTGGATCGACCCTTGGTTGGTCCCAAACCTGGAGCCGGGTTCTCGTCCCCGGGTGAAACGTTATCCGACTCCCCGTCGCGACGTGGGACGCATCGCGGGACGCGACTGCCGAGGCATGGTGCGGCTCAGCTGCGAACCCCGGCCGCGCCGCGCGGAAATCCGCGAGCAGGTGCTCCTGCCCGGACGGGACCACATCGTGCCTCGTCAGGATTACGCCATCCTCATTCCGCGGGTGGCTCGGGAAATCCGGCAGGTCTATGGAGCAGAGGCGACCCGGCCCTGACGGCCCGGAGGGGGCCCGGGGCTCACACTTGATTCTCCGGTTTTCCAGAGGATCCTTGCGCCCATGGGCGGTATCCGCAAAGCCTTCCTCCTCGGCGCCGGTCTTGGGACGCGGCTCCGACCCTTGACCGAATCGCTTCCCAAACCGCTGGTGCCGGTCTGGAATCGACCGCTTCTGAGCTATGCCTTGGATCACCTCATCCGGGACCTCGCGGTGGAGGCCTTTGCGGTGAACACCCATCACTGCGCGGAGGCCTATGCCGAAGCCTATCCGGAAAGTCGTTACCGGGGCCGACCCATCCTTTTCCGCCACGAGCCCGTTCTGCTGGACACGGCCGGCGGGATCGACAATCTGCGCGACTGGCTCCCCTCGGAGGAGTCCTTCATCGTCTACAACGGGGATATCCTCACGGATCTGCCCCTGGGGCCGGCTCTGGCCGCTCACCAAAGTCGCCGGGATCTCGTGACCATGATCCTGCGTAGCGAAGGCGCGGAGCGCCGCGTGGGCTTCGACGAAGCGAGCGGGCGCGTCGTGGATCTTCGGGGCCTCCTCGCCCCGGACTGGCCGCATCGCTATCAGTTCACCGGCATCTACCTGGTTTCTCCTGCCTTTCTCGACTGGCTGCGCCCGGGCCAGATCGAATCCGTCATTCTGCCGATGGTGGAGGCGATCCGCGCCGGGGAGCGCATCGGCGGAGTGGTCATCGACGAGGGCGTCTGGAGTGATTTGGGGGATCGGCAGTCCTATCTCGAGGCACTCAAGATCTTGGCCAGCGGTTTCCCCCGGGGGGAGAAGTCCGCGCGCCCCTGTCCGCGCCTCTCCTCGGAGGCGGAGATTGCCGAGGGGGTGGAGATCGATGCCTTCAGCTCGATTGGGCCCGGAGCCCGAGTCGGTGAGGGGGCGTCCCTGAAGGCCTCGGTGCTGTGGCCTGGGGCCATAGTCGAGGCGGGAGCGCGCCTGGACGGCGTCGTGGTCCGCGGGGGGCGTCGAGTCGAGGGTCAGCAGAAAAACCTCGATTTCTGAGCCAAAATCGCGAAATCATGTCACGGAATGAGGTCTTTTTTTCAAAAAAGGCCAACATCCCGCGATCCGGTGCGTCTAAAGGGGTGGCAAAATCACCCGATCGAGGTGATCATTGACAAATTTTTAGGCTTTGGAAAAGATCGACATTCCCCGAAAAACGGTCTACCGGCTCTCTCTCTATCAGAGATGTCTGCAGAAGCTGCGTGACCAGAAGGTCGAAACGGTTTCCTCCGAGGATCTGGCCCGGGCTGCCGGGGTCAAGCCGACCCAGCTTCGCAAGGACCTCGGTCACGTGGGTCAGTTCGGGACCCGGGGCCTGGGTTATTCGGTGACGACCCTGTCCGATGCCATTGCCGGCGTGATGGGGCTGACCATGCTCCAGCCCGTCGTCATGGTCGGGGTGGGGAATCTGGGCTCGGCGCTGCTCCGCTACAGCGGCTTCCGCAAGGAGGGCTTCGAGATCATCGCCGCCTTTGATGCCGATCCCGCCCATGTCAAGGCCACCACGGACCAGATGGGGGTGCCGGTGCACCACGTGCGCGACCTCGGCCGTTACGTGAGCCAGCACGGGGTGCGCATGGCCATCATCGCCGTGCCGGAATCCGCCGGTCAGGAAGTCGCGGACATCCTCGTCGAGGCCGGGGTGCAGGCGATCCTGAATTTTTCCCCCGCGGTGCTCAACCTGCCCGACGAGGTCGTCGTCAACCAGGTGGACCTGGCGGCCGAGCTGCGCAGCCTGAGTTTCTTCGCGAGTTGATCGCGGCGCGCAGGATGGCGGGCATCGATTGGGTGGAACTGCCGTATGCGGGCGCCTTTTCGCTCCGCGACACCCTCAAATCGGGACAGGTCTTCCATTGGGAGCCGCTGAGCTTGGAGGGGCGGGAAGGGGTGGCTGGCTGCATCGGAGACGGACCGCCGGCCTTTCTGTATCAGGATCCGCTCAGCGGAGCGGCGTGGACCCCCGCGGGTGACGCCGAGCGGGTGAGGCGCTATTTTGGACTGGACCAGGACCTCGCCGCCATCCACGCCAGCTTTCCTGGGGACGATCGCGTCCTGCAGGAGGCCATGGCCTTTTGTCCCGGGATCCGCGTGCTGCGCCAGCCGCTCTGGGAATGCCTCGCCACCTTCATCACTTCATCCATGAAACGGGTGTCCCACATCCGGGCGATCGCCCTGACCTTGCGCCAGCGCTACGGGGCGCCCCACCTCCTCGCAGGGCGGCCCTTCTATGCCTATCCCCGGGCCGAGACCTTGGCCTCTCTCAGCGAGGCCGCGCTGAGGGACTGCGCCCTGGGCTATCGAGCCAAGTCCCTCCTCCTGGCGGCGCAGGCCGTGGCCGAGGGGGAGCTCGATCTGGCCGCGGTGGAGGCGGAGCCTTCCCTGGACCTCGCGCGCGAGCGGCTCATGAGCCTCTACGGGGTCGGGGCGAAAATCGCGGACTGTGCCCTGCTCTTCGGGGCGGGACGATGGGAGGCCTTCCCCATCGATGTCTGGATGGAGCGCGTCTTGCGCGAGCGATACCGCAAGCGCCTCAAGGCCGAGAAATTGCGTGCCTGGGCCGCGAAACACTTCGGCCCCTGCGCCGGCTATGCCCAGCAATACCTCTTTCATTTCTCGAGGAAGACGCTTTAATTCGACGACGGCCAAGTCATGTCGGAGTCGCAGAAGATGTTAGCCAGTATATCGGGCGCCTTCCTTGCGCACGTGGGGCTGCTTTTTTTTGTGATGGTTTTGCCCCGGGCCGATTCCGCCGTTCTCGAAAACGGCCAGCGGGCTCCATCTCCATCTGTGCAGGAAGTCACCGTGATGATGGGGGAATTGATGGAGCGCCTCGAGCGTGAGCGCCGGGTGGAGCCTCCTGAACCCGAAGCTCCCCGACCCGCCGCGCGCCCCTTCATTTCCACCGATGCGAACGTCGCAGAGGCCGAGGCCCCGGCGAACGCCAGCTATGAATCGGATCGCAACACCCGGGCGGCCTCGCGCCTGCGGCCCGACGAGTCGCTGCCCCAGCAGGACGCCCCGACGCTCGCCGGGAACAATCCGCTGCCGCATTTGAGCCTGGCCAATCGAGACTACGTCGAGGGGCCCCTTGGGCAGGAGGCCAGTGGCGTCGCCCCGAGCGCTGCCGCGGCCCCTCGTCCCTCCACACGGCCGAGTCCGGCACCGGCCAAGGCGGCGGACCCGCCAGCCGCCGCCTCCAGCGGGGCCGGAGCGCAGGCGGCGACGGCCCCCACCGCCGAGACCGGCACGGCTCTCCAAGCCAAGGAGAGGGAGAGCTATGCCCTGAAAGCCGAAGAGGGTCAAAAAGTCGCGAAGGGTGAGGACGGCGACGTCGAGCCCGCCCTGGGGGACGCGCTGCCCTCAAACGGCCCCGGAGAGAGCCCGGCGGATAGTCCCGTGGCCGATGCCCCTCCTGGGGAGACTGCCGAGGACAGGGCGGCAGCGGAGAGCGATCAGCCGCCGTCGCCCTCTTCCGCCGATGAAGGCCTCTTCGCCAAGGGCTTCCAAGCGGAAGAGCGTCAGAACTTCATCAACGGCAAGTATCGCCGGGCGGGGGCCGACGCGGTCGATGCCGAGGCCACGCCTTTGGGTCGTTACAAGAAAGCCGTTCGCGACGCCATCTCCGAAAGGTGGCACCGCTACCGGCAGGACAATGCCGACTTCGTCACTTGGGGCATGCTCAAGGTGGAATTCACCGTTGATGCCGCGGGACGGATCCGCGGGCTGGAAATCACCAAAAACGAGGCGAACTCCATGCTGGCGGAATTCTCCCTGCGTGCCATTCGCGATGCCAAGCTGCCACCCATGCCCCCGGAAGTCGCCGAATCCATTGGTGAATCCGGCCTGGTGATCCAATACGACATCATCATTTACTGACCCGCTTCCCTCCTTCATGCTTCTCGCCACCAGCCTCAACGCCCGAGTTTGGGAGTTTCTCCTCTCCGGCGGCTTCTTCATGGTTCCCATCGGGCTCTGTTCCTTTGTGGGGATCGCGGTGTCCATTCATCGGCTGCTCTCCCTGCGCTGGAGTGCCGTGCTTCCGCCCCCCCTGCGGCCCCAGTTGGCGCGGGTTGGGGAGGTCTTTCGCGAGGGCCAGGCCGCGGCCCTCCTCTTGGAGCTGAAGCGCAGCGACAGCGTGTTGGGTCGCATTGGACGGGTCGCCCTCTCCTCAGAATTTCAGTCGCGCGAGGAAGCGGAGGGTGCTGTCGAGGCGACCGCCCGCGAGCAGATGGTCAAGCTGGAAAGCGGCATCGGCGTGATCGAGATGATCGTCACCATCGCCCCGCTGCTCGGCCTTCTGGGCACTGTCAGCGGTCTCGTGGGTGTCTTTGGGGCCTTCGGATCGGGCTCGGGACAGGAGGCCGATCCCACCCGGGTGGCCGCCGGGATCGCCGAGGCGCTCAACAGCACCATTGCCGGCCTCGTTGTCGCGGTGATCATGGTGATCTTCCACACCTTCTTTGTTCGGCGGTTGGAGCGCATCGCCGCCCGTCTCGAAGTGGTGGCTGGTCATCTTCTCCACGAGTTTTACAAACACGGCGGAGCCGCGCTTTACGCCCCCAGTGCGGGGCTCGTCGGCGAGCCCTCTCCGGTCACTCTGGCCCGGGATTCGGGACGCAGCAGCCAGCTCCATTCGTGAAATTCTACCAGAAAAAGCGGCGGCCCCCCGCCATCGTGATCGTGTCGTTGATCGACATTCTCGGCATTCTGCTGATATTCTTCATCGTCACCACCACCTTCAAGACCCCCGAGTCCCTCGTGAAGGTCAAGTTGCCGAGGTCGAGCGAGCTGGCTCGCGGGGCGGATCCGGAGCGGCGCGTGGCCCTTTCCCTGTCGCAGGATGGCAGCGTTTCTCTGGGGGCGCGCCTCGTCCCCATGGAGTCTCTCGCGGAAACCCTGCGGGAATTTCGGGAGACCCGCCCGCAAGATCGAATCGAGCTCAAGGCCGACGAGGGGGCTCCTCTCGGGCTCATGGTCAAAGTCTGGGACGCTGCCTCCCAGGCCGGTCTCGACATCGACGACTTGCCCTTGCGGATTCTCTTGGAACCCTGAGCCAGGGGCCTCCAGCCGGCAAGGTGTCAGGAAATCGTTTACCGGAGCGCGATCCCCGGCTACTGTGACACGCTCCAAACTCTCCACCGCCTGGACTGCGGTACTTCCCATGATTCGCCAGATTGTTTACTATCCTGACCCCGTCCTTCGACAGGTGGGTGCGCGCATTGAAACGGTCAATGACGAGATCCGCCAGCTGGCCGCGGACATGATAGATACCATGCGGGATGCCAATGGTGTGGGCCTCGCCGCGCAGCAGGTCGGGGTTCCGGTGCAGCTCGCCGTGGTCGATGTCTCGCACGACGAGGAATGCGTGAGCTATGTCCGGGTGAACGGGGAGGATCGTCGCCTCGAGGACATCTGTCCCCTCGTTTTCATCAATCCCAGCCTCGAACTCCTCGGGCCGAAAGAGTCGGAAAACGAAGGCTGCCTGTCCTTCCCTGATCTGCGCGGAGAGATCCTTCGTCCTTCGGAAGTCCGCGCCACCCTCCAGACCTTGGACGGCGAGACGCTCGTCATCGAGACCGACGGGCTCTTTGCCCGGGCGATCCAGCACGAGGTGGATCACCTCTTCGGGCGCCTCTTCATCGACCGCATGAGCAGTGCCCGCAAGATGGCCATCCGTGGCCGGCTCAAGGAGATGCAGGCCCAGCACGGCGACCGGGCTTCGGCCTGAGGCGCCGGGCGGTCCCCGGAACGCGGTCAGGGCCCGGGGGAGGGGAGGGCTCAGTCCTCCTCGTCGAAATCCTCTTCGTCCTCCTCTTCGTCGAAGTCGACATCGAGGTCCTCGTCATCAAGGTCGTCAAATTCGTCGAAGTCATCCTCCGCTTCCGACTCGGCGTCGTCTTCGAAATCCTCGGCCTCGGCGTCCGGGGGGAAATTCCGCGGGGAATAGCCCAGCGCCACGGCCAATTCGCTCATGGAGGGGAAGGGGCCTTCAATCTCGCCGTCAGCGGTCGTGGCCCAGTAGCCGCCGATGCTCGACTCGGGGTCGCTGTAGACCACGAAGCCCTCCTTGGGAGAGCGGAATTCCACTTCCAACCAGTCGGACGAATTGTCAAAATACTGCGCAAACCATTCGTCGTCACAGACGTCGCCCTCTTCCGAGTACTGCTCGAAATAGGCTTGGCGGAATTCTTCGGGGGTCATGGGAAATTCAGTCGGAAAGGGTTGAGGGAGTCAGCCCTTAGTCGCCAAGGCCGCCCCGACGGGCAAAATCTACGAGATGCCCATCGGCATTCAAGAAGCAACTTTCGCCTGGGCCTGGGGAATTCGGGTCGTGGCTCCCGCACTGGCCGTCGCGGTTTCGGCTCGGCCGGAAGAGGAGAGACCCCTCGGCAGGAGAGGAACCGAGCGAAGGCCGACCGGGGCTTGGTCGTCGCTCACGAAGAGGCGTAGGTGTGGCGAACGCGCTTGGAATATTTGAAGTAGAGCCACCAGACGGTGAAATAGATGCCTTGGTTGAACAACTCCTTGGTGACGCCCGAGATCCCGGCCGAGACCATGGCCGTGGGGAGGCTCCGCAGGAGAAAAATGGCGACGACCTCTATGGCGATGAATCCCATCAGGCTGAAGAGCAGATAGCGGCGTGCCAAGGCTCGGCCTTGGGGATTCCCGCTCCAGATCTTGCAGCCCACGACGAAGCCATAAAGGATGATGACCGACATGCCGAGGGCTTCCCAAAGGACCACGGACCGCAGCGCCGGAAATTCCTGGAAGGCAGGCCACGCGAGCTTAAATCCCTGGGTCGTGTGCCAGAGATTCTTGAGGGGAATCAGGATCGTCAGTCCGACACAAAAGAAGAGGAGCCAGCCGCCCACCCCACGTGGACCATCTCCGTCGGGCAGCGGGCTTCCTTCCCCCCTCGCTGAGGCCGAGCTTGCGCTTGAGAGGGGGGCGCTCAGGTCGAGGAGTTCGGAGAGTGGCCGCCAATCGGCGTCCCCACTGCTTCGGGCGAGATTCTCTGGAGAAACCGTGCCGGAGGCTACCAAGCGGCGGGTTTCCTCCATCGTATAGGGGCCCGACGTGACCCCGCTTTTCATGAGGTAGAGGGTCATGACTGGTCAGGGAAGAGGACGACTTGGGCGATGGGCCCTGCCGTGAGGAGGGATCTCGGCAACCTGGAAGGCTTGCGAAGGTTTGGGATTTTAATGACTGGCAAGGGCCCAAGCACGCCCCAGCCCTCTAAGTGGCCCCCCTCAATCACCGGGTGGGGAAGGGATGATGACAAAGACAAAAAAAGAACCGATCCCTCACTGAAGGAACCACAGGCAGCATGAGGTTTCACCGGATTGACGTCAAGCTTCTGGGTCTATGCCAGCGCGGGGACGCCCTGGCGGAGCTGCCCGGATCGCCAGGAAAGGGGGCACCCTGTTCTGGCTCGGAAGGCCCTAAGGGTGTCACCAAGTAGCGCGCGCAGCACCGTTAGGCGCCAAGGGAAGGTCTTGAAAGGAGAGGGCTTGTCACGCTTTGGGGCGAGCCAGCGCCAAGGGACGCACGTCCGGGAAAGAGCTCCTCCGGTTGGGATCGAACCAACGACCTAGTGGTTAACAGCCACCCGCTCTACCGCTGAGCTACAGAGGATTTTGACCTTTCCTGAGGAGGCCGATAGGCCATCCTAGGTGAGCCCGGAATTTGGCTGCGTCCCCAGGGAAATTCAAGTGGAAAGTTGGGGATTTTCCCGTTGGGGAGGTCCTGGCGGGCCCGAGGCGCCGGCCCCGGACGGGACCCAGGGATAAGTTCCGGAGGAGGCAGGGAAGACTCAGAGACGGTCGAGGGCCTCGAGAATGGCTCCGGGGGTGAGGAGGCCGTCTCCGAAGCGGAGGGGGGGCAGGGATGGATCGGCCGGATAGAGCAGGTAGAAGGGGACGCCGGCGCGTCCGAACTCGGCCAGCAGGCGGGTAATGCTAGGGTCCTCGTTGGTCCAGTCGGCGGTGACCAGGACGACGCCCTTGGCCTCGAAGGCCTCCTTCACTTCGCGGGTGTTGATGGCGACGCGCTTGTTCACCTTGCAGGTGACGCACCACTCGGCGGTGAAATCGACGAAGACGTGTTTCCCCTCGGCCCGCTGGGCGGCGATGACTTGGGCAATGTCCACGGCGGCGGGAGCGGCGCGCAGTTCCGTGGCCTTCCAGCCGATCCCAAGGGAAATGAGGAAAACGAGAAGGGCGATGATCTGGGCCTGGAGGCGTGCGGGGCGGGGGCGGTCAAAGCCCGCAAAGCGACCCAGGATCCACGCCGCCAGGGAGAGGAAGAGCACTGCCGAGAGCGCCCATTGCAGCCCCGCGGTGTCGA
This sequence comes from uncultured Akkermansia sp., assembly GCA_964552315.1. Taxonomy (GTDB): domain Bacteria; phylum Verrucomicrobiota; class Verrucomicrobiia; order Verrucomicrobiales; family DEV007; genus Arctic95D-9. The sequence goes on from CAZKGI010000003.1 coordinate 104,511, forward strand.
GCTGCTTGGAGAGCACGCCCGTGAGCCACACGGCCACGGCGAGCATAGGGAAGGCCATGAGTTGCTTGAAGGTCTCCATCCAGGCTCCGGGGGCGGGGATTACCTCGAGCAGCTTGGGAAAGAGGGCAAGGAGGAAGTAGGGGGCCGCGAGCCCGAGTCCCAAACTGGTGAAGACGAGGGCCATCACCGGGGCCGGCTGGGCGAGAGCAAAGCCGATGGCGGGCGCCATCAGCGGGGCGGTGCAGGGGGTGGCGAGCAGCACGGCCAGGGCTCCGCTCCAGAAGCTGCCGGCGTAGCCGCTGCGGTAGGCGAGATCTCCCCCGACCTGGGTCAGGGCGGTGCCGATTTCGAAGACGCCGAAGAGACTGAGGGCCACCGCCACCATCACGAAGACCAGGCCCAGAACGAAACCGGGGTATTGCAGCTGAGCCCCCCAGCCGACCTCGCCGCCGCTGATGCTGCGGATGACGAGGAGGGAGATTGTGAGGATCCAGAAGAAGATGAGGATGCCCAGAGTGAAAACGGCGGCATGGGCGAAGACCCGTCTGCGGTCCTCGCCGGCCTGCCCCACAAAGCTCATTACCTTCAGGGAGATGACGGGGAACACACAGGGCATGACATTGAGGATGATCCCACCGAGGAAGGCGGCGAGGAGGAAACCGAAGAGGCCACCCCCAAAGGGTTGGGGCTCCTCCGCGCTGGAGGTGGCGGGAGACACGGGCGCGGCGGGGGAGGCCTTGCCTGAGTCGCCCCCGCCTTGGCTGGAGATCGAGAAGCCCCGCTTGCCTTCCGACGTCTCGGCGACGAGGACTCCAGAGAACTTAGAGGGGGCTTCGGTGAGGGCCTCGTGCTTGGTGCCGACGATGGTGGCGAGGCCGTCCGCGTGGCGGATCTCGAGGTCAGCGAAGGGATCAAAGACTTGGTTGACCAGAGGGTAAAAGCGCCAGCTGGCGCCGGCCAGTTCCGGCAGGGACGGGAGGGGCACCTTTACGCTCAGCTGATCGCCCTCCAGTTGGCTCTCCACGGGGGTGGCGAGATTTTGGGGGAGTTGAGCAATGGCCTCCTGGATGGCGGCCGCCTCGGCGGACGGAGAGGCCGAGGCGGCGACCGGCAAGGTGATCTGCAGCTCGGCCTTTCCGGGGATGCAGGTGTTGGGATCGCACATTAGCCAGGAAGCCGTGCCGGAAAGGGTGATCATCGCCCCAGGCTGCAGATTGGCCGGGGGGGTGATGGTCAGGGGGTGGATCACCGCGTGCTCGTAGCCGTAACCGGCCTCGCGCACCCCGAAGCCATAATCGGTAATGAACTTCTTCGGGAGCGGAAACTGCAGCGGGCCGGCCTCGAAGCCCTCGGGCAGCGCAAGTTTCAGCGAGGTGGGCAGTCCCGTATCGCCCGGATTGATCCAATAGGTATGCCAGGTGGGATCAATGGAAAGGTGCAGGCCGAGGGTGAAGGGGACGCCGGGCTGCACGGCGCTGACATCCGCAATGAGCCGCGCCTCGACATTCTTGTCTCGCACGGCGGGCGACTGGGCCGAGACGGTTGCGGTGAGGCAGGCCGCGAGGGCCATCAGGGCGAGGGGAAGGGGGAGCATGGGATCTGAGACGAGGGGGATGCCCGTCCCTTAACGTTTCCACGGTCTCGGAGCCAGCTCAAGTGACGCTTCTGCGGGTCGACCGGGAGGTTCTCCAGAGGAGCGGGCGGAGCCGGGAAGAAAAGTGGGTCAGGGGATCACTGGGCACCGAGGACCGGTCATCCGGGCTCAGTTCTCGTCCCGGATTTCCTTCCAGCGCTTGTGCATCCAGATCCACTGTTCGGGATGCCGCAGGATGATACGCTCGAGGGCCTCGTTGAAGCGCTTGGTGTTTTTCAGGATGATTTCCCGGGTGGGGCCCTCGGTGATGACCTCGACCGGGGCCTCGAACCTCAGCACGTGGGTGCCATCGGGTTCGCGCCAGCTCGAGGAGGGGATTACCGGAGCCCCGGTGAATTGCGCGAGCACGGCGAGGCTCTTGAAGGTGTGGGCGGGGTGGCCGAAGAACTCCGAGCGGATGCCGTATTTCCGGATAGTGAACTGGTCGAAGATGGAGACGACGATGCGGTTGTCCTCGAGCAGGGCGAGGATCTCGTCCAGGGAGCCGCTCTTTTCCAGCGTGCCGAAGCCGGCCTTCTGAAAGCGACGCATCACCAGGTCGTTGAACCACTTTGGCTTGAGGGGGCGGCGGATAAAGTGGAGTAGGCCGCGGTACTGCTGGAACTGGGACATCCCGGCGACGGTGGAGACCTCCCAGTTGCCGAAGTGGCCGGCGAGGAGCAGCACGCCCTTGCCCTGGTCCCTCGCGTCGGCGAGGTGCTCGATGCCCTCGATGCGGACCAGGCGAGCCTTCTGCTCGTCGCTCATGAAGGCGAGCCGGAAAAACTCGACGAGGAAGAGCACGAGGTGGGCATAGAAGGCCTGGGCGATCTCGACGATGCGCTTTTCGGTCAGGGTGTCCCCGAAGACGCGGTGAAGATTCTCGAGCACGACCCGACGCCGCACGGGAAAGAGGTGGTAGACGAGTTTTCCATACCAGGGCACCCGCATCTCCGCTGGCACGATGGTGGCGACGGCGGTGGCGCTGTTCTCCGTGTGGGTGGTGGAGAGGGCGATGTCGGCCACCCGGTGGCGGTCCATGACGGCGCGGGCCCGGGAGCTCGGGACGAGATGGGGATTTCCATAGCCGTCCTTGGAGACGGAAAAATCGTGGGGCTCGATGCTGCCGAGGCAGATCTCCTTGGGGAAGAGCTTGCAGGCCGCCTCCTTGGCGGCAAAGCGGGCCGCCAGCTTCTGGGCCCGCCCGAGGCCATGGCCGGCGTCGGCGAGTTCCTCCTCGCTGAAGAAACGACGCAGCCCCTCCTCGTCCAGGTCGGCGAGGAGCTTTTCAATGCGAGAGATTTCGACGGTGTCGATGCCGTTGCGCATGCAGGGGGTACAGGCAAATCAGAGTCTGGCACGTAGGCGAGCGGACACCCTCCGGTCAACTGCTTTGTTGGCCAAGGCGACTTGGGCCAGCCCCCTGGGACCGACGAGGTCCCGTTCGGCATCCTATCGCTTGCCGCGCTCTGGTTCCGCTCCTAAAGTCGGGCGGACGTTTCCTGTTTCCGCCGCTGCAACGCCATGTTTGCCAATCTAATTTCGCTGGTTCTGGGAGGCTCCGTCGGCGTGGTGGCTCGCTGGGGCCTGCATCGTTGGGTGGACGGCCGCATCGGACTCGGGGCCGGCCATTTTCCCTGGGGCATTCTGGTCGTCAACCTCCTCGGCTGCTTCGGTGTGGGATGGCTCTATGCCTTTTGCGAGGGCAAGTCCTGGGCTACGGAATCGCTCCGTCTGGCCCTTTTTACGGGATTTCTTGGCAGCTTCACGACCTTTTCCACCTTCGGCTGGAACACCTTCGAGCTGATCCGTGGAGGACAGATGGGCCTGGCCCTGACCAATGCCGCGGCCAGCGTGATCCTCGGGCTGGTGGCCGTCTGGGGGGGCTTCACACTGGGCCGCTAGGGCCGAGGTGGCTTTCCTCAGGCGCCCCTCATTTCGAGCGCTTAAAGAGGTAGTGATTGTCGTTGGTCACGGCGATGAACTCCCAGCCCCCGTCCTTCTCAACCTCGCGGATGGTGCGGGGGAGAAGGTTGAACTTGTTCATTTCCTTCGGGAAGGTCAGGGTGTTGTCCTCCGCGATTTCCACGCCCATCCACTTGGCCAGGTTTTGCACGCTGGGCTCCTTCAGGTAGTCCGCTTCCGCCTCTTCGTTCACGGTCCAGCCTTGCTCCTGCGCGATCAGGAGGAAGCCGATGCGGTCCATCTGAAAGGCATTGAGCGCCTTGTATTCGTGATCCCGACTGCTTCCGGATCCGGCTTTGCCGATGACCCCGAGGGCGGCGAGGAGGTTCGCGATCGCGACGAGCAGAATGGCGAACAACAGGGCGAGGACGGCGCTTCTCATGGGCTTGGCAGGATGGGAAATGGGCGGATCCGCAGCAAACCGAATTCGCGGGATTCTGTAAAGCGCAAAAGGATCAAATGCGCGGAGCCGTGCAGAAGGGGACGGGCTGGGGCGGAGTCTGGATCCCTAGGCGGGCGGGCTTTTGTCGGGGGAGAGGCGCAGGGTCCCGGCCCGACCCGCCAGGCCACCCCAGAAGGCAATGACCAGGGAGAGCAGCACCAAGGCGCCAAAGGCCGGGGACCAACTGCCCGTGGCGGAGTGAATCCAGGCCACCACGAGAGGCCCGGGGGCGGCGAGGAGATAGCCTACCGCCTGGGCCATCGAGGAAAGGCTGGCCGAGGTGTCGGTGTCGTGACTGCGAAGGGCAATGAGGAGCAGGGCCAGCCCGAAGGCGGCGTTGAGGCCGAGTCCCAGGCTGAGCACGGCGAGACCGATCCAGCGGGTGGGTAGGGTGATCAGGCCGATGAGGCTCAGCGTGCTGATGAGGACCACGCCGACGACCCAACCCGACTGCGAGGCCCGGCGTCCCGCCAGGGCCGGAGCGACGAGGCTCGCCGCGCAGCCGAGGATCTGCATCCAGGCGACCCAGCGCGAGGCCTCGGTCTCGACCAGGCCGCGCGACTGCAGCAGGGCGGGGAGCCAGGCCACCGAGCTATAGAAGAGCATGGATTGCAGGCCCATGTAGAGGGTGATCTGCCAGGCCCTGACCTGGCGAGCGAGAAGCGCGATGCCCCCGAGGGGAGTACTGCGGGCATGGGCAGCGGGTTGCGGCCGCATTTGGGGAGTCCAGAGGATCAGGGAGCCAAAGGCCAGGACGGCCCAACTGGCGAGGGAACCCCGCCAGTCGCCCGGCAGACGATCGGCCAGGGGGACCGAGAGACCGATGCCGAGGGCGGCGCCCAAATTGAGAGCCGTCGAGTAGAGGCTGGTGATCGGGCCGAGATGTTGGGGAAAGCGACTCTTGGCGATGCTGGGCAGCAAGACGTTCCCCAGGGCGATGCCCGTGCCGACAAGGATCGTGCCGCCGAGACGCCAGAGAGAGGCCCCCTCGCCAGGGCTGGAGCGGAGAAGGCAGCCGATGCCAAGGAGCAAGAGGCCCAGTCCCAGGGTGCGGGCATACCCGAGGCGGCCTCCGATCCAGGCGGCCCAGAGTCCCGCAAAGCCGAAGAGGATCAGGGGGACGGTGGTGAGAGCGCCGATGGCCTGGTGACTGAGTCCCGCCAGATGCATGCGCTCGGCGAGGGGGCCGATGGCGGTGACTGCGGGTCGCAAATTCAGGGCGACGAAAACCAGTCCCAGCAGGAGCAGCAGGTTCCGCCCATTCAGGGCAAAGGCGTGGTCGCCACCGAGACGATCCGGAGCAGACATGGGAGAAGGGGCGGCGCCGAGCTCACTCGAAGACAATGGCGCGGGGTCGGGGCAGGCGCGCGCGCTGGGCGGGAAGCTCCTCGGCTTCGCTTTCGGTGAGTACGGGGCGGGCCACGGGGATACCGTTGCTGCCGAGGGCTTCACCCGTGGGCGCGGGGACCGCCGGAGGATCCTCGCCGGGCTCCGCGACGGGGGCGACGCGGGCGCGGAGGATGGGAGCCAAGGAGTTGTAGGGGTCGTGGGGGCCGACCACCGTGGGGGCTACGGGGAGAATGGGTTGGGCATTCTCGTTGACGACGAAGCTAGGGATCAGCAAGCCGTCCTTGGTGCGCTTTTGGGTGAGCTGCTTCTGCAGGCGGGTGCGCCCCTTGCTGTGAAGGTGACAGATCTTCTCCAGGCTGGTGCCGGGACGGAGGTATTCCGTGTAGGTGCAGCGGACTTGGGAGGCGATGCCCTCATCCTTCTGCACCACCTCATAACAATCGTCCGAGGCGAGCTCCCCGGAATGAAGGCAGATCTCGACGGCTTCGGCGTCGGGTGGCGGAAGGAAGGCCTTGGGCGGGTATTTGCGCGCGGCCTCGTTCATCACCTGCGTCCAGACCGGCAGCACAGTGTCGGCACTGAAGGCCTCCGGATAAATGGTGGCGCTCTGATCGAATCCGGCCCAGACCACACAGGTGACCTCGGAGGTGTAGCCGACAAACCAGTTGTCGGTGAAGTCGTATTCGGTGCCGGATTTGCCCGCGACGGGGTAGTCGCCGAGCCCGTATTTTTCCCTGGCCTTGGCCGCGGTGCCGTATTGGAAGCTGTCGGCCAGCATGGAGCTGATTTGGTAGGCCGTGTAGCGGTCGATGGCCTGTTCCTTGTGCTGGGTGACGTTGGGGGTGTAAATCACGTTGCCGAGGCTGTCGCGAATGCTGGCAATGATGTGGGGCTTCTCGGCCCGGCGGCCGTTGTTGGGGAAGATGGTGTAGGCGAGTCCGAATTCCTCGACGGAGCTGGGATTGCGCCCTAGGAAGGTGGCATTGAATTTCTGAAGGTCGCCTTCGAAGGTCATCCCGGCCTTCCGGGCGAGGCGGACGACCGCTTCGGTGCCGACTTTCTGGCCGAGCCGGACGGTGGCGGCGTTCTTGCCCTGAGCGAGGGCGCGGCGGGCGGTGATGACGTTCTCGTAGACGTTGTCCGAGGTTTCCACCCCCCATTCGCCGAGAATCCCGGTGGTGCCCCCCACCATGACCTGTCTGGTGTCCATGGGGGTGTCGTCGACGAGGGTGCCGGGGAAATAGCCGGCCTCGAAGGCGGCGGCGTAGACGAAGGGTTTGAAGGCCGTGCCGGTGGGACGCCGCCCCTGAGAGACGCGGTCGAACATGCTGTCGTTGAAATCGCGGCCGCTGACCCGGGCGAGGACGGCGCCGGTCTTGTTGTCGAGAAGGAGGAGCGCGCCCTGCAGGTACTTGGGCGGAGGGAAGGTCTGGTCGGGATGGGCCGATTCCTGGAAGGCCGCCTTTTTGGCCTTGTAGGCGGGCAAGGTTTCTTGCTTGTAGTCCGGATGCTGCTCGATTTTGGCGAGCTGCTCGTTGAGGGCGCGTTCCGCGAATTCCTGGAGACCGCCGTCGATGGTGGTGTGGATGGCGAAGCCGCCCTTGGAAACGGCTTCGGATCCCAGCAGTTCGATCACCTCCTGCCGCACCTTTTCGTAAACAAAGGCGGACTTGCCGGTGATGTTCGTCTTGGCGGCGATTTCCACCCGGGTGTTCTTCAGGCGGGTGCAGGTGTCCCGGTCGATGTAACCCTCGATAGCCATGCGATCGAGGACGTGGTCCCGCCACTTCTTGGAGACTTCCGGGAAGCTTCGGGGGGAGCGGTGATAGGGGTTGGGAATGGTGGCCGCGAGGGTGGCCGCCTCCACGGCGGAGAGATGTTCGGGGTCCTTTCCGAAATAGCCCTCCGAGGCGGAGGCGATGCCGTAGTAGCCGCCGCCAAAGTAAATGCGGTTGATGTAGAGTTCGAGAATCCGCTGCTTGCTGCCGATGCGCTTCTCGATGCGCTGGGCCAGGAAGATCTCGGTGAACTTGCGGCTCAGGGTTCGATCCTTGAGGTCGAAGGTCTGGCGAGCCAGCTGCTGGGTGATGGTCGAGGCCCCCTGGTTGATGCCCTTGGAGCGCAGGCCGTAATAGAGGGCGCGAATGATGCCGAGGTAATCGACCCCGTCGTGCTGGTAGAAGCGGCTGTCCTCCGCGGCGAGCAGGGCGTGGATGAAATGGTCGGAGACGTTGTCCAGGGAGACGGGGCGGCGGTTTTGGACGAAAATGCGTCCCAGCTCCTTGCCATGGCGATCGAAGATCCGACTGGCCACTTCGACCTCCTCGAGTTGCGAGAGGTCAAAGGTCTGCGCCAGCTCGTACCGGGGCTTGAGGTAGAAAAAGGCCCCGGCCGCTGCCACCACGATGGCGACCAATCCGAGGAGGGAGAAAAAGCCGAACACCTTGAGCCAGAAAATCATGCGGCGACGGCGCTTCAGCCTTTGCCGCATCCGTGCGTCCAAGGGCGGCAGGTCGATCACGGGACGCGGAGGCAGGGGAGCGTCGCCGCGACCGATCTGGTCAAAATCGATCTCTTCGTAGTCTCGGGGCACGGAAGAATTCTGGAATCGGGGTTCGGACCGGGTAGGATGGGGCCATGCGCACGTCTGCGGGTCACCCGCCCGGCTCTCAAGATACGCCCCTTTTTGAACTCGTCTTTCAAAGAATTTCGGAAAGTCAGGCGGGCGCCGTGCCCTTTTCCCACTGGATGGAATTGGCGCTCTACGACCCTGAGCACGGCTACTATTGTCGCCGGGGGAGCGGGCCGGGCTATCGGCAGCTGGGGCGGAAGGGCGATTTCTACACCAGTGTCTCGGTGGGGGAGATGTTCGGCCTCCTCTTGGCCCACGGTGTGCACCGGGAGTGGGAGACGCGCTTCTCCCGTTGCCTGCCCTTCGTGATCGTCGAGCAAGGGGCGCACGATGGGCAGCTCGCCCGAGATCTCATTGCCGGGCTCCGGGAAATGGGCTCCCCGCTTCTGGAGGGGCTGGAATATCGGATCGTGGAACCGAGGGCGGCTTTGCGGGACCAGCTCGCCGAGCGACTCGCGGCGGAGCCGTCCGGACCCCTGCGGGTGGTGGACGGGTTGGAATCGGCCCGGGCGCCCCAAGGGCTCTTTCTCTGCAATGAACTGCTCGACGCCTTTCCCGTGGACCGGCTCGTCTTCGAGGAAGGGACCTGGCGGGAGCGCTGGGTGGCTTGGGATTCCGAGGGCCGCCACCCCACTTGGACCAGCCGGGAGCTGAGACCCGAGTGGCGAGATTTTGTGGAGCTGCTGGGAGGCGACTACCCCGAGGGCTATGAGACCGAGCTTTGTCTGGGGGTGGATGCCTGGATGGAAGAGGCCGCCCCTCTCTTCGACGAGGGGCTCTGGTGGATCATTGATTACGGCTACGAGCGCTCCGACTACTACGATCCCCGGCGGAGCCGCGGTACCTTGCGCTGTTATCGGGACCACCAGGCGGGCGAGGACCCCTTTGCCTTTCCCGGCGAGCAGGACCTCAGCGCCCATGTGGACTTCACTCGGGTGGAGCTGGCGGCGCAGCGATGCGGACTGAAGACGCTCCGCTTCACGGATCAGCACCACTTCCTCATCGAGGCGGCTCGTCCCTGGCTGCTCTCGCAGGAAGGGCGCTCGCCTGATGCGGCGACGATGAAGCGGCTGCGACAGTTCCAGACGCTGACGCATCCCGGGATGATGGGGCAGCAGTTCAAGGTGATGGAACTGGCCAAGCGCCGAGACGGGGGCCGCTGAGACTCTCCCCAGGGGGGGCTGCGGCACACGATCCCGCCGCGGCCCATCCCTGCTTTTTCGTTGCCCCGACTCTCTCGGCTGCTAGGATGGCGCACCTTGAATGCGATAACCACCTCCCCGACAGGAATGGGTCTGACCCGTTGGCTCATCTGCATCATAGCCGCGATCGGCTTTGCCTTTGACATCTACGAGCTGCTCATGCTGCCGTTGATCATCAAGCCGGTGATCGCCTCGCTGAGCGCTCCGCATGTCCAGGAACTGATCGCGGGGGGCATGGCTCCCGCCGAGGCCGCCAAGCTTTGGGCACCGGGAGGGGAGATGTACATCCAGTGGGCCCGCACCCTCTTCTTTGTCCCGGCCATTGCCGGGGGCATCTTCGGCCTGCTGGGGGGCTACCTCACGGACAAGCTCGGGCGCCGCCGCGTCCTGACCTTCTCAATCCTCCTCTATGCCTTCTCCGCCTTTGCCGCGGGCACCTTTGCCGATACCCTGGGGCAGCTGCTCTTCTTCCGCTGTCTGGTCTTCATCGGCGTCTGTGTGGAGTTCGTCGCGGCCGTCGCCTGGTTGGCGGAACTCTTCCCCAATGCCAACCAGCGCGAGAAGGTGCTTGGCTACACCCAGGCCTTCTCCTCCATCGGGGGCTTGCTCGTCGCCCTGGCCAACTATTACGCCGCCACTTACGCCCTCCAATTGCCCGCCATTCATGGAGGACACGAAGCCTGGCGTTACACCCTCATCTCCGGTGTGCTCCCGGCCATTCCGCTCATCCTGATTCGTCCCTTCCTGCCTGAATCTCCGGCCTGGGCCAAGAAGAAGGCCGAAGGCAAGCTGAAGCGGCCGAGCATTCGCGAACTCTTCAGTCCCGCCCTGGTGCGCACCACGGTGGTCACCACTTTGATTTTCGCGGCGAGCTACGGCATCGCCTTTGGGGCGATCCAGCAGCTTCCCCAGATCCTGGCCTGGCCGCGGGGGCACGTCGAGGTGAAGGCCATTTCCGCCGAGGCGGGGGAAAAAGCCAAGGCCGCCGCTCTTGAGGAGGCCACCCGCAAGGGAGAGGCCGCGCCCAGCGAAGGGGAGCTCAACCGCATTGGCTTGGAAGCAACCCGAAACGCCAGTGACAAGCAGACCTCCTCGGTCACGAAATGGCAGGAAATCGGCGGTCTCGTGGGCCGGGTCATCTTTGCCTTGCTGGCCGTGTGGATCGTGAGCCGTCGCGCCATGCTGCGCCTTTTCCTCATCCCGGCGATGCTCTTCGTGCCCGCTTATTTTTGGTGGGTGGCAGGCAGCTTGGAGAGCGAGGGAACGCTGCTCTGGGTGAAGTGGGGGATTTTCTTCGCCGGCCTGCTCACCGTTGCTCAGTTCAGCTTCTGGGGGAATTACATTCCCCTGGTTTTCCCGGTTCACCTGCGGGGCACGGGGGAAAGCTTCGCCGCCAACATCGGCGGTCGCATTCTTGGCACGGCGGCCGCCTTCATCACCCTGAGCCTCTCCGCGGGACAACCGGTCACCGCCCTGGCCAAGAACGGGGCGCTTGTGGCCGGGGCTTATGCCCTGATCGGCGTCATTCTTTCCTTCTGGCTCCCTGAGCCCAAGGAGGAGGAAATCGAGCATTGAGACACGATTCTTCCCTTCCTTCCTCCGCGGAGCTGGTCTACAGTCCGCCCGCTATGAAACTGAAGGACAAAATCGCCATCGTCACTGGGGGCGCACGCGGGATCGGACTGGGCTGTGCTGTGGAACTCGCCAAGGAGGGCGCTGCCATCGCCTTGGTGGACCGGCCCGGGAGTGAGGAGCTCGCCGGCGCGGCGGAGTCCATTCGCGCCCTGGGGGTCGATTGCCTGGCCGTGGAGGCCGACACCTTTTCCCGCGAAGGCTGCGAAACGGTTCTGGAGGCGACCCTTCAACATTTCGGCGACGTCGACATTCTCGTCAGCGTGCCCGCCTACAACCGCCGCGCCAGTTTTCTGGAATACGACGGGGAGGTTTTCGAGGGCATCCTCAAGTCCGCCCTGCTGGGTGGTTTCCACATGAGCCAGCTGGTCTGTCGTCACCTCGTTGCCAAGGGCAAGCCCGGCAAGGTGGTCTTCATTTCCAGCGTGCTGGCGCGGGTTCCCAACGCCCGCTGCCTTGCCTACAGTGCCGCCAAGGCCGGCCTGAACACGATGATGCAGACCATGGCAGTGGAGCTGTTCGAACACCGCATCAATGTGAACTGCATCGAGCCGGGCTGGATCGACACGCCCGGAGAGCGGTCCCACTACACCGATGAGACCATGGCCGCCGAGGCCCGCAAGCTGCCCTGGGGACGTCTCGGCACGTCCGAGGACATCGGCAAGGCCGCCGCCTATCTTTGTTCCGACGATGCGGACTACGTCACGGGCACGATTTTGCCGGTGGACGGCGGCTACCGACTGAAGCATTGCCGAGATATCCCCAGCGAAGGTTGAACGAATGGGGCGGTGAGCTCTCCAAGTTCATTGCTGCCGTTCATGTTTGCCCGCTTGCTGTTCGCTATTCTCGCCCTTCCCTTTGTCGAGCTTTACCTCGCCATCGTGGTGGGGCGCGCCCTAGGGCCCCTGACGGCCATCGCCGGCATTGCCCTGACCAGCCTGCTCGGGGTGCTCTTGCTCCGCACGCAGGGCCTGCGTATGTGGGGGAGCTACCGCGAAGCCCTCTCCCAGGGGCGCCTGCCGCACGAGACGGTGCTCGATGGGCTGCTCGTTCTTCTCGCCGGGCTTCTGCTGATCTTCCCCGGCTATCTCACCGACAGCTGCGGCCTGCTCCTGCTCATTCCCGGGGTGCGTCGCGGCGTGCGCAAGCGTTTCGAGGCCAATCTGCAGAGCCAGATGCGCCAGGCCAGCGTGGTGGTCAGTTCCACGCCCTTTGGCGGTGGAGTCGCCCCCGGCGCTGCCCCCTCTGGCACCGAATCGGTGATCACGGTCGAGGCGGTCGAGGTGGAATCGCAGGCTTACCGGCAGGAGCGGCGGACGCCCTAAGAATGTCACTCCCCCGCGAGGAGATCGGGGCGATTGGCCTGGGTGCGTTCCCGGGCGCGCTCCCGACGCCAGGCGGCGATGGCGCCGTGATTGCCTGACAAGAGCACCTCGGGGACGCTCATGCCGGCAAACTCGGCCGGACGGGTGTAATGGGGGGCTTCGAGGAGCTTCCCGTCACCGGAAAAGGATTCCTCCTCCGTGGATCGATCATCACCCAGCACCCCGGGGAGGAGACGGACCACGGCATCGACGACAACCGCCGCGGCAATGGTGCCGTTGGTGAGCACGTAGTCGCCGATCGAGATCTCCTCGTCGACCAGGGCTTCGACGACGCGGTGGTCGACGCCCTCGTAGTGGCCGCAGAGCAAAATGAGGTGGGTTTCCCGCGAGAGCTCGACGGCGAGGGACTGGCGAAAGGGCCGGCCTTGGGGCGTCATCAGGAGGACCTTGCTGCCTTCGGTCTTCAGGTGGGACACCGCCGCAAAGAAGGGCTCGGGTTTCATCACCATGCCGGGGCCGCCCCCGTAGGGAAGGTCGTCGACCTGGCGGTGCCGGTCCGTGGTGAAATCCCGGAGATCGTGAATGCGGATCTCGACGCGGCCCGACGCCACGGCGCGTCCCAGGATGCTCGTGTGGAGCGGGCCCTGGGCGATTTCGGGGAAGATCGTGACAATGTCGATGCGCATGCGTGACCGCGAGCACCCTAGAGGGGGAATCGGCAAAGATAAAAGCGAAATTCCAGCCCCTCGACCTCTGGGAGGGCGGGGCCTCGCCTCATTCCCTGGAGCGCGCCAGGGGGCGGAGCCGGGTGGTGTTGTTCTCGGTGACCTCCTCGGCGAGGAGCACGCGCTTTTCCACGAATTCCCCGACGCGCCCGATGCTTTCGATGCGTTTCACCGAGCCCGAAAGGGTGACATAAGTGGAAAGGTCCGACCATTCGCTGTCGGACAAGCCGAGGAGGGACTGGACCTCGCCGGCATCGTCGAAGAGGCGGTCGTCGATGGTTCCATCGATGCCATCGTCCCCGCGGCGGGTGGCGGCAAAGTTGGCGGCGGCGGTTTCCGTCGTGCCTAACATGGCCTGAATCAATTCCGGAGAGGCGGCGTTGAGGTCGATGAGGGAATCGGATCTCAGGGTGAAGTAGTCCCGCCAGAAGGGCTGGACGCGCTCGACGGCGTCCATGCCCGGGACAAAGACGAGCTGTTCCAGGGAGGTGAACTCGGCATTGGCGGGGAACTGGGGATGGTCGAGGCTGCTGTAGTAGGCGTTCTCTGCCCCGTTCGGGAGGGGGTCGGAATCCTCGTCGATCCAATCCGCGATGGAGTCGGCGGCGTGATTCGCCGTCGCCGCGTCCAGTCCCCAGAGGATGAACAGTTCGACGGCCGCCGCGCGGTAGCGTTCGTCGGTCATGCTGTTCAAGGGAAAGCGTCCGCCCTCGTTGGTGATGCGTACCTCCCAACCCCGTCCGGGGGCCAACTCGTGGCGCAGGGCGGCATCGCCGGGGCGAATGTCAGGATGCAAGGCGATGGCCAGGCCGCTTTCCGCCAGTAGGCCCGCCTGGTAGCGAGCCCGGGCCAAGGTGTTCTCCTCCCACGAAGCCTGGGAGGATTCGTAGAGCCCCACGGCGATCAGGGAAAGGGCGACCACGGCACAGAGGGCCAGTAGCAGGGCCATGCCGCGTTCGCGGCGCTGTGGCGAGGGAACAAGCTTCATGGTCGTCCCCCTCCGCCGGAATTGGCTGGGCCCCCGCCGCCGGCGGGGCCATTGCTGCCCCCGGGCAACCCAGCCCCTGGGCCCCCTCCAGTCGGCCCTCCCCCGGGACGCGCGCCATTGGGCCCTCCCGGTCCGCCCTTGGGTCTGCCGCCTCCTCCCGGCCTGCCCCCGCCGCCCGGCCCCGCGTCGTTGCCACGACCGCCCCCCTCGCCGCGGCCGGCGTTCCCCGTGGTCGAGCCCGTGGAGTTTCCAGTCGTGCCCGAGGCGTTGTCCGCTTCGCTGGGGGGATTGGAGACTTGCTCGGGAACTTCAAAGACGACCCGGAGTGGCACGGGGCGATAGGCGTCGTCGAGGGAGAAGGCCAGCAGGGGCGGCAGCCTCGAGCTGTCGGTCCATTCATCCAGCCAGAGTTGCTGGGTTTCGTCCCAGTAGCTCCAGGACGCCGCCGTGATGCCGGTGAGCAAGGGCAGCCAGTAACGCCCTTCCTCGTCCGTTAGCAGGAAGTCACTGGTGCTGGCGCGGAGGGCGAAGCCCGCCCCGCTGGGATCCTCGGGGAGAAAATCTGGACGCGTGATGGCGAGGTCGTAGGTGGGACCCTCTCCGTTGTTCGTTTGGGAGGGTCGCAGGGAGAGCACCACCTCCTCCGCATTGCCGATGATCTTCCCAAAGAGGAAGGCCGTGGCGCTGTTGCCAAACTTCAATTCCGGAAAGCCGGTGGTGCTTTCCTCGGCCGGAATCATTTCCAGGGTGGCGCCCTGGGGGAGGTCCTCGATGGATTCTCGAAGCAGCGCAAGGAAACGCGAGACCTCCTCATCACGGCGATCCAGCTCGCGAATTTCCACTGCCGTGTCTCCCGCCTGCCAGAGGATGGAAAAAATGGCGCCAGCGATGAGCCCGAGGATGGCCATGGACACGGCGATCTCGAAGAGCGAGAATCCGGCCCTCGCTCGGGCTTGCAGGCGGGGGGCTGGCAAGGGACGCCTCATTCTTCGGCCAGATAGAAAATCAGCTCGGCCCGCTCGACCTGTTCACCGCCATCATCCCGGTAAACGGCCTCCGCCGTCAATTTGTGCAGGTTGGGCAGCGCCGCCCCTTCGCCATTGTCGATCTCGAAGGCTTCGACATAGGTTCGGTAGGTGATGCCGGAGAGGGGATCGACGGCTTCGGAGTTCATGCTGGCGAGGTCGACGCGGCGCTTCTCCGCCAGCAAGGCCTCGAGGCGTTGCTGCACGTGGCGGTCGCGGGCAAAACTGGCGGAGGTGTCGCCAATGCCTTGGAGGACTTTCAACAGTCCGGTGATGGTGATGGAGAAGAGGGCCACCGCGAGCACCACGTCGAGGAGGGCATAGCCCCGTGCCTGACGGCCGGATTTTTCCAAGATGTCGACAGGGGGAGGGAGAGACTTCATGCTGGTTTACTCCACCCAGGATCGTTCCGATTTCACGTCTGCGGTCAGGGGGTGGAATTCCACCTCAAAAAAGGAGGATTCCGCCTCGACCCGAAAACGCAGGGGCTCGCACATGCCGGAGGGCTGGAAGATCCAGTTGCGGTATTCGCTGCCGCTTAGGGGCTGCCAATCAATGTCGTTCCAGAAGCGCAGGCTGGCCCGGATGCCATCGGGAAAGCGATACTCGCGAAAATAGCGCAGGCCCTCGCGGATTTGCTCCTCTTCGGGGTGATTCGGCTTGGCGGCGGGGGACGTGTCGATGCCTCGCGCCGCGGAGGCTTCCATCATGGCGCGGAGGAGGGAATCCTGCTCCCTTTCCAGACGGAGCGTTTCTGCCGTTTCCGGGCCGGCGTAGGGGCGCAGGAAGCGACTGGCGCGGATTCCCTGGGCGTCGATCTGAATTTGGTAGGGGCGTCCCTCGCGCATGGCCCGACCGCGCACTTCCCGGGCGAGCAGTGCCAACTGGTTCACCGGTTCGCGGGCCTGTCGTTCCCGTTGCACGCTGTCGATGGCCGGCACGGCCAGTCCGGCGAGAATGGCGAGCACGGTGATCGCGATGACGATCTCGACGAGCGTGAAGGCTCGGGGAGGAGGAAGGGGATTACCAGTTCCCGATGTCATCCTCGCTCTCCACCCCGTCTTCGCCGAGGGAGAAGAGGTCATACTTCTTGTTGCTTCGCTGGGCCGGAATTCGGTATTGATATTCGTTGCCCCAAGGATCCTTCATCGGTTCCTCCAGGTAGGCGCGCCAGCGCTCCGGTTGGGGGTCCCCCGTGGGGCGTTCCACCAGGGCGCGGAGGCCTTGTTCCTGGGTGGGCGGCTTGAAGTAGTTGTTCCTCTCGTAGGCCTTCAAGGCGAGGTCGAGGCTGTTGAGGTCGGAGGTCACCCGCTGGGCCTTGGCATCGTCGATGAAACCGGTGATCAGGTAAATGCCCGATCCCATCAACACCGCGAGGATCGTGAGCACGATAACCAGTTCGACGAGGGTGAAGGCGGCGGATCGCCGCGGGGGACGGGAGGGGGTGGAGGAGAGGTGCATGGGTCTTGGCAATGGGCTGGGCTGAAAGGTTAACGGGCGCGGATGCCCGACATGGATCCGAAAATGGTCGTGATCATGCAATAGGCGACGACGCCCACGATGACCGCGACGATGAGGAGCATGACGGTGGGGACGACGGAGGTCAATCGCGCGATGCGCACGTCGAGATCCTCGTCGTATTTCGCGGCGGCCTTGGCAAAGGCCTTGCCGAGCTCGCCGGTCTGTTCCCCGATGGCCACGCGGTCGACCAGTTGCTCGGGAAAGGCCCCGCTCTTGGCCATGGCCCGGGCCAGGCTGCTGCCCTCGCCGACGTCGGCGACCACCTGGTCAAGATGGGCCCGGATGTATCGATTCGGCGTGCCTCGGGCCACCAGTTTGAGACTGTTCAGCAGGGGGACCCCGTTGTTCACCAAGTTGGACAGGGTGTGGCAAAATTGGGCGTAGAACCGGCCCAGAATGACCGGGCCGAAGGCAGGCAGGCTCATCTTGTAGCGATCCCACCATTCCCGCCCACGCGGGGTGGAGATGGCGACTCGGAAGCTCGTGGCCACGAGCAGGGCCGTGCCGAGGATCAACCACCACCAGGCCGCCATGAAGTCGGTGAAGCGGATCAAGAGGTCGGTCATCAGGGGAAGCTCTTGGCCGGTCTTGGTCAACATGCTGCTGAGCGAGGGCATGAGGACGGTGCTGAAGACGAAGAGCAGGGCGACGCAGGCGAGCATCACGGTGATCGGGTAGATCATCGCGCCGAGAGTGCGGCGTTGCAGGGCGAAGAGCTGCTTCAAGTTACCGACGAGGCGGCGCAGGATCTCCGGCAGGGAACCGCTCGCCTCGCCGGCGGCGACGAGGCTGGCGTAAAGCTCGTCAAAGGAGGGGGAAGCGAGGGGCAGGGCCTTGGAGAAACGAGAGCCCTCCCGGATTTCCTCCCTCAGGCAAGCGGCCACCGCCCGGATGGAGGCGTTGGCCTGGCGCTCGGCCAGCACCTGGAGGGCGCGCTCGAGGTTCATGCCGGCGTCGAGGAGATCGGCCAGCTCCTCGGTGAAGAGGACCATTTCCTGTCGCTTCAGACGGGTGTGGCGGGGCGCCTTGCCGGTGCCGGCCTTGGTCTCCGGGGCCGTCTCGGCGGCCATGTTGACGATCACGGGCACGAGGGATTGCGACTCCAGTTCCCGATAGGCCTCGGCCTTGTTCCGCACCACGACACTGCCCGAGATCTTGTTCCCGGCGGGGTCGATGGCGGTGTAGGTGAAGGCGGGCATGGAGGACGAGGCAATGAACCCCGCGAAGGGCGAGGCGTTTCCATCAATCCACCGCGGCGCCGGGCAGGTCAAGTCCACCCCTGGGCCCGGGATGGCGCGGGTTCAGCCTCCTGACGGGGGGGCTTCCGCGGTGGCGGCGGGCGGCGCCTCCGAAGGGGGCGCTTTGTATTGCTGGAGCCGATCGGTGAATTCCTTCTTCTCGGGATCGAGGGCGACCGCCCGCTCGAGGTACTCGATGGCCTTCTCGCGTTCCCCGAGTTGGTGGTAGACCTGGCCAATGTGGTCAAAGACCACGGGATCTTCCTGCTCGATGAGGGCCTCCGCACGGAGCAGCTCGTCCCGGGCGGCCTCGTACTGCCCCTTCTTGAAGTAGTACCAGCCCATGCTGTCGGCGATGGCGCCGCTATCGGGGGCCAGTTCGACCGCCGTCTTGATCAGCTCGCCAGCCTCGTCGATCTTGATGTCATTTTCCAACCACATGTAACCCAGGTAGTTGTAGACAGTGGCGGTGAACTCCTGATTCTTGTCGTCAGGGTCGTTCTGGGCGATCATCTCGATCGTCTTGCGGAAGAGCTTTTCCGCTTCGTCGAAGTGACCGCTGCGCTCCTGGGCCGCGGCGTAGCGGAAGTAAAAGTATTCGTTGAGCAGGTGGGGCTGCTTCTCGGCGGCCAGCTTGAGGGTGTTCTCAAAGGCGCCCAAGGCCTCTTCCCAGCGCTCAACCCCGGCAAAGGCGAAGGTCAGGAGGAAGGGGAAGTCCGCCGCTTCGGGGAAAAGCTCGCCGCTGGATTGGAGGAACTCGATGGAGGCCTCGAACTCCTTCTGGTCGAGCATCATGCGCCCGAGGGCACTGTATTCCTCGACACCGCCCTTGGTGATGGCGAGGGCCGAGCGCAGGTGAGGGATGGCTTCCTGATAGCGCTCGCTTTGCAGGAAGATCCCGGCGATGCGCTTGTGGATCTCCGCGTTTTCAGGATCGATCGAAACGATGCTCTGATAGGTCTCGATCTCCTTCTCGCCATCGCCCTTGGCGCCGTAGGCGCGGGCGAGGCGTTCCCGCAGGTCGACGCGCTCGGGCTCCCGAACCAAGGCCTCGGTGTAGGCGTGGATGGCGCGGTCGTACTGGCTCGAGGCGTGGTAGTATTCAGCGACCCGGGCGATGACGTTGACCTCGCCTTTGGCGTGGGCCAAGGCCTTGCCAAAGATTTCATCCGCCAGGGCCGAAGCCGAGCTGTCGCTGCCGGTGGGCAGCACGTGCAGGGCCAGTCGGCCCAGGCGCAACCAGAACTGGGCGTCGTCCTGTTCCTGCTGGGCGGCCTGAGTCACGGCGGCGCGGGCTTCCTCCTGCCGTCCGGCCGAGAGGAGAATTTTGACCAGGTGCTCGTGGACGGCGGGTTCCTGGGGGAAACGCTTCGCCGCCTCCTGGGCCACCGAGAGGGCTCGGGAGAGCGCCGCCGTATCGCTGCCCAGATAGGTGGCGAGGAACTCGGAGAGGGCCACGTGGGCGAGGGAGTGGTCGGGATTGCGCGCCAAGCTGTCCTCCAGCAGGGGCAGGGCTTCCTCCAAGCGCCCGGAACGGGCGAGGAGATGAGCCGTCTTGCGCGCCAAAAAGAGCTGGTCCGGCTGGTGGCGCAATACTTCGGTATAGGCCTCGATGGCCTCCTCGGTGCGGCCCTTGGTTTCCAGGGCTCGCCCCGTGGCGAAGTGGGCCAAGGCCTGGCTCCGTCCCTTGGCGTCCTCGGAGAGCTTCAGGTGAGGAGCGGGCTCGAAGTATTGGTGAACGTAGACTTGGGCGTAGTCGTAGAGATCCTCGGCGCCCTTGCTCAGGATGGGGAAGGCGCTGGCCAAGGCCAGGGCGGCTCCAAAAGGGCGTTGCCCGTACACGACAAAACAGCGGTGAACCCATTCTTTCGGACTCCCCGACTGCTTTGCTTTCATCGTGCCAAGATCTACGATCAGCTCTTGTAACGCAAACGCTTCTTGTGGCGGTTAGCCTTCATGCGTTTACGCCGCTTGTGCTTATTGATCTTGGTCTTCCGTTTTTTCTTCAGAGAGCCCATAATCCGTTCAAGTTGGCGATTTCCTTGTTCCGTCAGGAGCGGAAGCTCCGGGCGGGGCGGGTGGCGAGTATCGGTCACTCAATCACTTTGTTCAAGGGATATTCGATAATCCCTTCCGCGCCGTGTTCCCGGAGCAGGGGAACCAGGTCACGCACCTGCCGCTCGGTGAGCACGGTTTCCAAGGCCACCCAGCCCTCTTGGGCGAGGCGGGAGACGGTCGGCTTGCGCAGCGAGGGCAACAGGCCGCTGACGGTTTCCAGGGCGGCCTCGGGAAGGTTCAGCTTCAGGCCGACCATGTCGCGGGCCGCCAGGGCGCCCTGCAGCAGGACGGCGAGGCGCTCGATCTTGGAGCGCTTCCAGGGATTGGCCCAGGATTCGTGCTTGGCGATGAACTGGGGATAGCTCTCCATCAGCACGTCGACGATGCGGAGATTGTTCGCGCGCAGCGAGGAGCCGGTCTCGGTGATGTCGACGATGGCGTCCACCAGGTCGGGGACTTTCACCTCGGTGGCGCCCCAGCTGAACTCGACCTCGGCCTTGACCCCGTTGGCCTCGAGGTATTTCTCGACCAGGCCGGTGGCCTCGGCAGCGATGCGCTTGCCTTCGAGATCCTTGACGGTTTGAATGGGGGAATCGTTGGGGACAACGAGGACCCAGCGCGTCGGATTCGAGGTGGCTCGGCTGTACTTCAGGTCGCAGACGACGTGAACGTCGGCCCCGTTCTCGGCAACCCAGTCCTTGCCGGTGATGCCGCAATCGAGGAAGCCGTGGTCGACGTAGCGCGCGATCTCTTGGGCGCGGATCAGCCGGAGCTGGAGCTCGGGATCGTCGATGCTGGGACGGTAGGAGCGCTCGGCGCCGTGGATGCGGTAACCGGCCTTCCCGAAGAGGTCCATCGTCGGTTGGAAGAGGCTGCCCTTGGGCAGGCCGATCTTGAGGAGATTGTCTGGTGTGTCCGCCATGGTGGGTCGGTAAAATGCCGCGGATGCGGCGTCTGTCATGTTGGTTTTTCGCCGGAGCTCGAGGGCTCCGCTCAGCTCAGCGTAAAGTTGTCCTCCTTTGACTTCGTGCCGTGCCCCTTGGGTCGTTGCCGCACCAGGTATTTGGTCAGTTCCCCCTCTCCTTTCTTGGTGAGCTCGAACAAGTCGATGGCGGCAAAGAGCTCACTGAGCTTGGCGAAGCCGAAGGTGCGATGGTCGATGGAGCTTTGGTTGGAAAGGTGCTGGCCCACGGGACCCAGGGGCGCCCAGCCGTCCTCGTCGGCACAGGCCTCGATGGCATTGCGCAGCGTCTGGATGAGTTTGGCGTTGCCCTTGAGCTGGTTGGCCGAGGTTCGCTGGGCCTTGCGCAGGGCGGCGGCCTGGGCGTCGTCGTCGAGGTAGAGGAATTTGGTGCAGCTGTGGATGAAGGGCATGGGGGTGCTCTGTCCACCGAAGCCGATCACCTTCTTGCCCTCGGCGCGAAGCCGCGTGCAGAGGGGGGTGAAGTCGCAGTCCGAGGAAACCAGGCAGAAGGTCTCCACGGACTTTGTGTAGAGGATGTCCATGGCGTCGATGACGAGGCGCATGTCGGTGGCGTTCTTGCCCTTGATGAGGTCGAAGAGCTGCACCGGTTCGATGGCGTGCTCGTGCAGGACGGCCGACCATCCCGCGAGGGCGCGCTTGGTCCAATTTCCATAGGCCCGCCGGATATTGGCGACCCCGTGCGTGGCGAGCTCGGTCATGATGAACTCGATTTTCGCGGACGGGGAGTTGTCGGCGTCGATGAGGAGGGCAATGCTGTCGTCGGGAGCGGGCATGGGAGCGGTGGAGAGTTCTGGGAACGAAAGGGCCGCTGCGCGCATGCCGCCGGAGCGGTCGAGGCGGGTCGCGACGCCCCGGTCTCTCCCTAGGATAGCATGATTGGCACCTTTTGGCGCCTTTCGCCTTTCCTGAGGATGGGTTTGCAAAGTGTCTGGGGCGGCGGAGATTCCTGGGACCGACTTTCCGCCCGATGAACGCGACCCCGTTTTTCCGCCTCCTGCCTGCCCTCGCCCTGTGCTCCCTCATCCCCGCGGCGCGGGCGGAATGGCCCCAAAGGATCACCGTGGAATGTGGGGAGGTCGCCCTCCTGCTGCGGGGCGCTTCGCAGTGGACGCCGGGCCGCATTGATTATCGAGGCACATCCCTCTCGACCGAACGCAGCGCCTATGGTTCCGTCTTTTCTTTTCCTGGCGTGGGCTTTATCGGCACGAATCATCACGAAAATGAGCCGGAGTCACTCGGCCGCCTGGCCCTTTTCCTCGACGGCGCCGCCTTGGACGAGCCGGGAGAGACCATCTCTGGCAAATCGTTCCGCTTCGAGCGCGAATCCCGCATCCGGACCCTGCAGCTTCACAGTGTCATCGAGTTGAAGAACGATCGGTTCTACGAGAGCGCCCGGGTTCGGGCGGAGGCCGACACGCCCCAGAAGCTGCTCTATCACTTCATGCATGCCTGGGTGCCGACGGTATCGGCCTTTCTCGCCGGCAGCGACGCTGAACCGGAGGCGATTCTCGAAGGGACCCTGGGCGACACCGAAGCCGAAGCCCGCGGCTTCCGCATCCAGAAGCGGGTGGATTGGGTGGCGGTCTACGAGCCGAACAGCGGCAAATTTGCCGTGTCCCGCCTCCTGGAGGCGCCCGAGGAGGCCGGCAATGTTTCCATGATCTGGAATGTGCCCGGCACCTACCGGAAGTATTACTTGCGCTGTTTTTCCGAGGGAACCATCCCGGCTGGCTTTGAGGGGCAGTGGCGCATGGTCACCGCCTTCGGAGAGAGCGGACCCCGGGAATGGCGCGCGGCCGCCATCCAACTCGCCGAGAGTCTGCGGGAGCAGCCCTGAGCCGGCAGCTTCCCGCAAGATGGGTCTAAGGATGGCAGGATCGAGTCCGTTCTTTGCTTGGAAAAGGCTTTTCGGCCTCTTCGAACCAGTGTAAAGTCCCGGGCGTTCTGTCGTCGAATCCGCTCGCCTTCAGGACGCGACACGACACACAACACAGACTTTCTCCCTTCATGGTCCCCGCGAATCGTTTCCTTTTTCTGCTGCCGGGTCTTGCGGCCTGTCTGGTCACCCTCTGCGCTCGCCCTCTCTCGGCACAGAATGAAACCCAATACGGCGATCTCGCCCTGCGGGTGGTCACCATGCTGGAGGACGAGCACTTCCTGCGCGAGCCCTTCAACGACAAGATGTCCGAGAGGACGCTGACCTCCTACCTGGAGATGCTCGATTACAGCCGCATCTACTTCACGAAGGAGGACGTGGATAGCTTCCGCGAAAAATTCCTCACCACCATCGACGATCACGTGCGCAAGGGGGGGATTCCCGCCGCCTTCGAAATCTATTCGGTTTACGAGGAGCGCGTCCGCGACCGGGTGGAAATGGCCAAGCGCCTCGCCGCTCCCGGTAATTTCACCTACGACTCCGACCGCAACATTGAGATTTCGCGCAAGAATTCGGAATGGGCGGCCGCCGGGGAGGCGCACGACCAGCTCTGGCGCAACCTGATCGAGGGGGACCTGCTCCGCGAGAAGCTCCTGGCCGAGGCGGTCGAGAAGAAGAATGCCGAGGCCGCGGAGAAAGCCAAGAAGGGCGAGGGCCCGGCTCCCAAGTCCCAAGACGACGCGGATTCCAAGAAGTCCATCTACGAGAAGGTCGCCGAGCGCTACGACCGGATTCTCAAGCGCATCAAGGAAAACACCACCGAGGACGTGGCCACCCTCTTCATCAAGTCCATCGCCGCGGCCTACGATCCCCACTCGGAGTATTTCTCCCAGTCCCAGTACGACAACTTCCGCATTGGCATGAACAAGTCGCTCACCGGGATCGGGGCGATGCTGCAGAAGGACGAAGATCAGGGCGGGGCGACCATTGAAGGCCTCGTCGTCGGCGGACCCGCCTACAAGGTGGGCAAGCTGGCCGTAAAGGACCGCGTCATCGGCGTGGCTCAGGGGACGGACGGCGAATTTGTCGACGTCGTCGAAATGAAGCTCTCCGACATCGTCGATCTGATCCGCGGAGAGATCGGCACGGTGGTGCGCCTCAAGGTCATTCCCAAGAGCAAGCCCGACGAGGTCGAGATGATCGAGATCATGCGCGACAAGATTGACCTGAAGGACAGCTTGGCGACCGCCGACCTGATCATCACCAAGGACCCCGCCGGCGCAGAACAAAAGCTCGGCTGGATCACGCTGCCTTCCTTCTATGCCGACATGGACGGGGGCCAGACCAGCACCACCGCTGACGTGCGCCGCCTCCTCATTCGCCTCACCATCGAGGGCATCGACGGCCTGGTCATCGACCTCCGTGACAACGGGGGGGGCTCTCTCGAAGAGGCCATCAACATGACCGGGCTCTTCATTCGCAAGGGGCCGGTGGTGCAGTCTCTGGACTGGCGCGGCAACCGCGACCAGCGGCATTCCCGCAACGGGGAGGCGGTTTACGGTGGCCCTCTGGTGGTCCTGGTGAACCACGCCAGCGCCTCGGCTTCCGAGATCTTTGCCGCCGCCCTGCAGGACTATGGGCGCGCCGTCATCGTCGGGGACGAGTCGACCTTCGGCAAGGGCACGGTGCAGCAGCTTCGTCCGGTGGCCTCGCGCCGCCTGGCCCTGCCCTTTGGGGGCCAGCCCCAGCAGGAAGGCGCCCTCAAGCTGACCATCCAGACCTTCTACCGCATCAATGGCCACTCGACCCAGCGTCACGGCGTGGTCCCCGAGATCCGCTTGCCCTCCATGCTGGACGTGGCCGATATCGGGGAAAGTTCGCTGCCCAATGCGCTCGTCGTCGAGCCGATCGAGCCCAGCCGCTACCAGCCCTACTTTGAAAAGCCCATCGACTACGAGTTGCTGCAAAAGGCCTCCAGTGATCGGATCGCCTCGGGTCGCGATTTCGAGTACATCCTCAAGGACATCGCCGAGGAGCGCGAGCGCATCGAGAAGAACGTCATCTCCCTCAACCTCGCCAAGCGGAAGGAAGAATCCGCCAAGGCCGAGGCGGAGCGCGAGGCGCGCAAGAAGGATCGCATTGCCTACTTCGAATCTCTCCGCAAGGCCGAGGAGGGCTTGTTCACCATCTACAAGCTGACCCAGGACAACGTGCTCAACGAAAGCCTGGTCCTTCGCGACGACCTCTCCGAGGAACAGCTCAGCGGCATGTCCCGTGGTAAGACGGAGGAAGAGGAAGATCCCGAGGCCAAGCTGCTGGAGTATCCCCACAAGTTCGACCCCTACGAGCGGGAAACCCTGCGGGTCCTGCAGGATCTCATCGCCATCGGCAAGACCGGCAAGCCCGTGAACATCTCTGAGGCCAAGCCAGCGCCGCGCGAGAAGACCACGCCCGTCGGCACCAAGCCCTCGACGGAAGCAAACTGAGTTTGAGGAGGGAAGGGCGGACCTGGTGGGGCCGCTTTTCCCGATTCGCCGGTTGTGTTCAGCGGAAACGGGGCGAATTTGCTCGAATGGAAGCCCTTTCCCCCAACTCTGCCATCCTCGACAAGGCCCGTGAACTCTGCGAGCTGATCCTCCAATCCAGCGAGTACAAGGACAACCTGTCGAAGATCGACACCTTTTTTGAAGACAAGGCGGCCCAACAGGCCTATCGCGACTTTTCCAATCTCGGGGAGCGCCTTCACCAGAAGCAACACGAAGGCACCCTGACCCAGGAGGACATCGACAGCTACGACGTCGCCCAAGAGGAACTGCGTTCCAATGCCGTGGCCGCCGACTTCCTCGACGCCGAAGCCACCCTCAACGGCATTGTCAGCCAAATTTCCCGTCTCGTCGGCAAGTCGCTTGAGCTGGGGCGCGTTCCCGAGCCGGACGAACTCTCCGGCGGCAGCTGCGGGAGCGGCTGCGGCTGCCACTGAGCGTGGCGTTCGATCCCATCGATCGATTGGATGGATTCGATCGATTTTCCGGGGTGAGGCGGCTTGATGGCGCTCCGCGCGCCCCGATCCGTGGTCATCTTACCGGCGCAATGGCGGACCGAAACGATTCGGTTTCTGTCCGCGGGATGGGCTAAA
>CAZKGI010000004.1:0-113353 GCA_964552315.1 uncultured Akkermansia sp.
GAAGCTCCCAAGGCGGAAGCTCCCAAGGCGGAAGCCGCAGAAGAACCTCGGAATCCCTGATCCCCGGGCCTTGCCCCTCTCGCTTGAGGTGAACCGAGGAGGGAACCTCCCATCCGCCACGCCGTGCCCATGGCAGTGAGCGGTCCGGACTTGGAAGCCGGGTGCGGAAGCCGTAAACTCAGTCACGCCTCCCGCAGCTCCCGCCCATGTCCCGTGTCATTGCCGACGTCCTTCTCGTTACGCCTAACGACTACATCCGCCCCGTCTCCGTGGAACTGGGCGAGGATGGTTTGATCGCCGCGATCCACGAGGGCCATCGTCCTCCTGAGGGCAGCCAGGTCATTTTTGACGGGGGCGGAGAGGTCTATCTCGCCGCCGGCTTCATCGACATCCACACGCATGGGGCCAAGGGCTACGACCTCTCCCATGCCACCCTCGAAGCCGTCGAAGCCCATGCCGAGGCCAAGCTGGCCGAAGGGGTCACGACCTTTCTTCCCACCACCTGGACGGCCTCCGTGGAGCACAAGATCGCCATGGCTAAGGCTGTGGCCGCTTATCGGGAAAAGGAGCGCTTCGCCCGCGCGCCCTTCCTTCACGTCGAGGGCCCCTATCTCAATCCCGCCCAGGCCGGAGCCCAGGATGCCCGCCACATGCGTCGCCCCGACGTCGAGGAGATCCGCCATTTGCACGACCTTTGCCCGGTCGGCCTCATCTCCCTCGCCGTGGAACTGGATGGGGCGCTCCCCTTCATCGCCGCGATGAAGGAGCTCGGCATCGTCACTTCGGCGGCGCATAGCGCTGCCAGTTACGAGGACTTCCTCGCCGCCCGCGAAGCCGGACTCACCCATCTGACTCACTACTGCAATCAGATGTCCGCGCTGCATCACCGCAACGTCGGACTGGTCGGCGCTGGCTTGCTCGATGACAGCGTCATGATTGAGCTGATCTGCGACGGTATCCACTTGTGCCCTGACATGATCCGCCTGGTCTTCAAGCATCGCAGCTGCGACCGGCTCATGTTGATCACCGATTCCATCGCCGCCGCCCACCTCGGCGAAGGACGCTATCCCCTGCACGACACGGAGATCATCGTGAAGGACGGAGCCGCCCGCATTCCGGCAGGCAACCTCGCGGGGTCCATCGTCACCTTCGACGCCGCGCTCCGCCTCGTCTCCTCGCTCACGGGATTGCCGCTCAACGAGCTTTCGAAGACCTGCAGCGCCAACCAGGCGCGCTCGCTCCGGCTCGGGGATCGCGGACGAGTCCAGGCGGGATTGCTGGCGGATCTGGTCCTCCTGACCCCCGGTCTCGATGTCGTCGCCACCTTTGTCGGCGGCCGTCAGGTCCACTCCGCCTGAACTTCGCCTCGGGCGGCCTCAGGGGAACCCCCTCACCCCTCACACCTCCGCCCACTGGCGAAGGAGGTTGTGATAGACACCGGTGAGCTGCACCGCCGACTTCGCCGCCGCTTCCTCGCCGGGAAGCTCGTGGTGGAGGCGCTGGATGCTCATGTCGAGGTCGAAGAGCATGGCGCGACGCGCGTCGTCCCGAACCATGCTCTGGACCCAGAAAAAGGAACACAGCCGGGTCCCCGATGTCACTGGAGTGACCTGATGCAAGCTGGTCGAGGGATAGAGGACCAAGGAACCCGCGGGCAGCTTGACGCGCTGGACTCCATAGGTGTCCTCGATGCAGAGCTCGCCGCCCTCGTAGTTTTCCGGTTCCTCGAAGAAGAGCGTGGCCGAGAGATCGGTGCGCACGCGCAAGGGCGCCCCCGGAATCTGGCGAATGGCGTTGTCCACGTGGGTGCCGAAGGTTTGTCCTCCCGAGTAGCGATTGAACATCGGAGGATAGATCCGCAGGGGAAGTGCGGCGCTCATGAAGATCGCATTCTGTCCGAGAGCCCGCAAAATGATCTCGCCCACCTGCTTGCCCACGGGATGCCCTTCGGGGATCTGCTGATTGTTCTTGGCCTGGGCGGACTGGTATCCGGCCGTCGTCCGGCCATCGATCCATTCCGCCGACTCCAGGAGGGACTTGGCTTCGGCGACCTGTTCGGGGCTCAGCAGATCTGAAATGGTGATGAGCATGGGGGAAACTATGAGGGGCTGCGATGCGGGCCAAACGTGGCGGACGCCGGATCGTCCCGGCGGCGTCCGTCCTTCACGGGGCCAAGGCATAGCTAGAATCATCCCCGCCCCACGGCAAGGAGATTGTCGGGACAAAGTCCCATCAATTCCCTGGACTGAGGCGGCGCTCCACGACCTGTAGATCCCCGGCGCTCTTGGCCACGTGGCGGGCGGGCAACACCCCCCGCCAGGAGGTCAGGGGATAAACCAGGCAGTCCCGTCCGAGGATCGAGCCAGGGCTGAGCACCGCCTGGCAACCCACCTCGGTGCGGTCGCCCACAATGGCGCCAAACTTGCGCAATCCGGTGTCGAGGTGTCTTCCCACCTCGTCGCGAATCCTCACCGATGCCCGGTCCAGCCTGACATTCGAACAAATGACCCCTGCGCCGAGGTGGGCCCGAAAGCCCAGAATGGAGTCCCCGACGTAGTTGAAATGGGGCACCTCGCAGCGGTTGAACAGGAGGCAGTTCTTGAACTCGCTCGAATTCCCGAGCACACAATCCTCACCCACGATGACATTCTCCCTCAGATAGGCTCCGCTGCGGATCACCGTGCCCTTGCCGACCCAGGCGGGGCCGCGGACGACGGCGTTCGCCTCGATCACGGCGCCCTCCGCGAGGTAGACGCGGTCCCCCACGACCGCGCGCGGGTCGACTTCCCCCTGCAGCAGGGGAGTCCCGATCTGGTCGAGTCGATCCGCCAGGTAACCAGCGATCCGGGGAAGCGCCGCCCAGACGGGCTCATCGTCGCCGAAGAGATCCGCGTGCCCGGTTTCACCGAGGTCGAAGAAGGCAGAGGCGAGGAAGCTCATGCGGATGTTTCTTCGCCGTCAGCCCCTGTCGGATCGCGCACGCTCAGACCGTCATCACATCCTTTTCCTTCGCGGCGAAGTGACCGTCGATGGCCTTGACGTGCTTGTCAGTCAGGTTCTGGACTTCCTTCTCGTAGTCGTGGAACTGGTCCTCGGTGATCGTGCTGGCCTTGAGGCCGGCCTTGAGCTGGTCCATCGCCTCCTTGCGGGCGGCACGCACGCGGACGCGCCCCTGTTCCGCCATGTCCTTGATGATCTTGACCAGGTCCCGGCGGCGTTCCTCGGAAAGCTCGGGGATGGGGAGACGGATGATGCGGCCGTCGCTGGCGGGATTGATCCCCAGCCGGGACTCGCGCAGGGCTCGTTCGATGTCTTGGAAGATGGAGGGATCGTGAGGCTGCACCGTCAGCAGGCGGGGCTCCGGAGCGGAGACCAGCGCGATCTGCTTCAAGGGCATTGTCGCACCGTAGGCGTGGACGTGCACCTGAATGGTGTCGAGCAGGGCGGGACTGGCCTTGCCGGTGCGAATTCCGGCCATCTCGGTGGCGACGAATTCGACGGCCTTTTCCATCGCTTCGTCCGTTTCCAGCAGAAAGGTTTCAAGATCCATGGCGGTTGGGGAAGTCTAACGAGGGTTCCGGGGGACGCAAGCTCAGGCACACACCACGGTGCCGACCGACTCCCCAATGAGGGCGCGCCGGATGTTGCCCGGAGCGGTCATGTCGAAGACGATGATGGGAATGCCATTGTCCTGACAAAGCGTGAAGGCGGTCCCGTCCATGACCTTGAGGTTGCGGGAAAGGGCTTCGTTGTAAGTCACCGTGTCGTAACGGACCGCGTCGGGGAATCGTTTGGGGTCCTTGTCGTAGACTCCGTCCACCTTGGTGGCCTTGAAGATGGCGTCGGCGCCGATCTCGCTGGCCCGCAGGGCCGCGGTGGTGTCGGTGGTGAAGAAGGGGTTGCCAGTGCCCGCGCCGAAGATGACCACCCGTCCCTTCTCGAGGTGGCGGATGGCGACCCGCCGGATGAAGCTCTCGGCGACGTTCTTCATCTCGATGGCGCTCTGCACCCGCGTCGGCACACCGACAGCCTCCAGCATGCTCTGCAGGGCGAGGGCGTTCATCACCGTCGCCAGCATGCCCACGTAGTCCGCGGTGGCGCGATCCATGCCCCGACCCGCGGCCGCAGCGCCCCGCCAGAGATTGCCGCCGCCCACCACGATCGCAATTTCCAGGCCGGTCTGGTGAGCCACCTTGATCTGTCGGGCGATGTCCTCCACGATTTCGGGAGAAACATTGTCTTCGCTGCCGGGGACTCGCAGCGCTTCGCCGCTCAGTTTCAACACGACACGTTTGTAGGGTCTGGACATGGCAAGGAACTCCGTGATGGGGGTGATGCACCCTCACCTAATCGTTTCCATTTTCAAACCGCAATCTCTCCCTAACCCAGAATCGTTCCCACCGGAATCCGGTGTCCGCGCAGGAAGGTCTCCACATCGAGGCGGCGGCGCCCCTCCAACTGCAGGTCGCCCTGCAGCTCGAGGGCTCCCTGACCGCAGCGCACCCGCAAGTGCCTGCCGCTCTCCAACACGGTCCCCGGGGATTCCGGCCCCTCCCAGGCCAGGGGGTGGGCGTAAGGGTGGATTTTCAGCACGCGCGGCCCCTCTCCCGTCGGCAGGACCGTCGTGGTGCCCGGCCAGGGATCGTAGGCCCGGATCAACCTCGCCAAGGCCTCGGCACCGCCCTGCCAATCGATCCGTCCATCCTCCCGGGTGAGTTTACCGCTGTGGGTCACGAGCGCCTCGTCCTGGGGCTCCCCCTCGGGACGTCCCTGGCGAAAGCAGGCCAAGCCAGCCGCAAGGACCTCGGGACCAAGGGCCGCGAGGCGATCGTGCAGGCTCCCTCCCGTGTCCTGGTCGAGAATGGGCAGGGATTTCTTCAGGATCATGTTCCCGGCGTCGAGCTTGGGCACGACGTGCATCAGGGTGATCCCCGTCTCGGGGTCGCCCTCGCGAATGGCGGCCTGAATGGGCGCCGCCCCGCGATGACGTGGCAGGAGAGAGGCGTGGAGATTGACACAAGCGAGACGCGGGATCGCCAGCAGCGCCTTGGGCAAAATCTGGCCGTAGGCCATGACCACCGCGAGGTCGGGCTGGAACGCAGCAAACTCGGCCAAGGCGGCCTCATCCCCCCGGATTCGCTCCGGCTGGCGCACCGGAATCCCTGCCGCGGCCGCAACCTGTTTCACCTCGGGAGCCACCCATTCCTGCTTCCGGCCTACCGGCCGGTCGGGCTGCGTGTAGACGGCGACCAGCTCGCCCCCTTCCCCGCCTTGGTTCTCCAAGAGCCATCGGAGGGTAGGCAGGGCGATTTCGCCGGTTCCCATGAAGACAATGCGCATCCCGGCCAATCAACGGCGGGAGCAGGGTCGGTCAACGGAATTGTGCCATGCAAGGCCCGCTTGCAAAGCCGCGGGCCAGAGCGGAAGGGTTTCCCTTGCCCACCTCATGAGCCGGCCCAAACGCTCTCCTTCGCCTTCCCCCGCGAAAGGTCTCCTCCTCACCTTCATCCTTCTGGCGGGGGGCGCAGCCGTCGCCTGGTTCCTCTACGATCCCGCCCTGAGGTCGCGGGTGATGAAACGGGAGAACACGAAACTGGTGAAAAGCCCGGACCGCGTCCTTCCCCCGGCGGATGCCCCGAAGTCCACCCCGACGCGTCCCGCGACCACCGCTCCCCCGGCGCCCTCCCAAACCGCCCCGGCCCCGGCGGCGCCGACACCTCCTTCCGAGCTCGACCTCGCCCTGGAGGCCAAATACCCGATGCCCGAGATTCGCCCCCTCCTGAGCATCGTCGATCACTGGCGCCAGGTCCCTCCCAATGCCTTTCCCTCCGAGGTCGTCTCCAAAATCCCCGTCCCTTTCCAACTGGTCGTCGACGGCCGCGTCATCGGATCGAGCACGGTCGCCGCGGGCACGCCGCTGAAACCCCTCCGGCTCGTGGGGGACCAGCTCTATGTCGCGGCCTCGCCCGACACGGATTCCGGCGCCCCCATCCCCGTCGATCAAACCGACTTCAAGGAGCGCATCGAGGCCCGCTATCGCGAATTCGTGGAGGCCAAGCGCCGCGAGGTCGAGGCCAAGCGACAGCGCGCCCGGGAAATCGTGCTCGCCGATCCTTCCAAGCTCGCCCTCCTCACCGGCGCCGCGACGACAAGCCCCCAGCCCTCGGCTCCCGTGGAGGACGGCAGCGATCCTCGCTTTGCCCCGGTCAAGGCCAGCCTGATCGCGAGAGACGTGCAGAGCGTCACCCTGGAGGAAGCGCGATCCTATCGGTGGAACGGCCGGGAGGAAATCGGCGGCCCCTACGCCGGCACCTACGACACCGTCACCGTCGGCTTCGATGTCGACACTATTTTCGGACGCTTCCAAATCGAGGGCAAGGCCCTGCTCCGCGACGGCAAGGTCCACGCCTGGATCGATCCGATTACCGAAGACCCCATGTGACCATGAAAGCGCAGCTCCCCTCCCTTTCCCTCCTCGCCATGCTCGGCGCCCTGGGCCTGACCACGGCGCAAGCCCTCGACCCCATCCCCCGCATCGAACGCCGGCTGCCCCCCGAGGGCGGCGTGGCACTCCCCGCCGAGTTGCGCAACAGCCTAGAGGGTCGCCTTTCCACCCTGACCGAACAACTGAAGCCCCTGCAGCAGCGCCCCTTCGCCGCCGACGTGGGCGCCCTCCTTAAGGCGGTCGACTACGCCCTGAAGCACGGCGAGTTCTATTCGGAAAAGGAATTTCCCAAGGCCGCCAGCGTTCTCGATCTCGCCGAGACCCGTCTCGGCGAACTCGCCAAGGGCAAGGAGCCCTCCTGGCTGAAGGAGCGCGGCCTCGTCGTGCGCGGCTACCGTTCCAGCATCGACCAATCCGACCAGCCCTACGGCCTGGAAATCCCCGAAGCCCTCGACCTCTCGAAGCCGGTCCCGCTGCTGGTCTGGCTGCGCGGTCGCGGGGACAAGGCCACCGATGTGCACTTCATCGAACAGTGCCGCAGCCGCAGCCTCGCCTTTGGCGGATTCTACAAGGACCAAAGCGAGGCCATCGTCCTGCATCCCTTCGGGCGGCATTGCGTGGGGTGGAAACACGCGGGCGAGATCGATGTCTTCGAGACCATCCAGGCCGTGCTGCGGGACTATCCCGTCGACCCCGACCGCATCATCCTGGCAGGATTCTCCATGGGCGGGGCCGGAGCCTGGCACATCGGCGCCCACTATCGCGACCAGTTCTGCGGGGTGCACGCCGGGGCGGGGTTTGCGGAGACGAAGGAATACATCAAGCTCACCCCGGACCAGTATCCCGCGGAATACGAGCAAACGCTGTGGAAGGTCTACGACACGCCCGAGTACATCGTCAACCTCCTCAACGGACCGCTCCTGGCCTATTCGGGAGAGAAGGACAAGCAAAAATCCACCGCTGACCTCATGGCGCGCGAGTTGCTCAAGGTGGGCCACGAGATGCAGCACATCGTCGCGCCGGATACCGAGCACAAGTACACCGCCGAAGCCGTCGCCGACATCCGCGCGTGGCTGAAGGAATGCTGGAGCCAGGGGAGGAAGCGGCCCGCGGAAACGATCCGCTGGCAGACCCCCACGCTGCGCTACAGCCGCTACGACTGGCTCCAGCTGACCGGTCTCGAGGCGCATTGGAAGACCGCCACCGTCCAGGCGAGCTGGGACCCGCGGAAGCAACTCATCCAACTCGACCTAGAGGGCGTCACCGCCCTCAAGCTGGACCCCGGGGCCGGGCACAGCCTCGCCGGCACCACCGTGCAGCTGGGATCGCAAAGTCTCCGCATCGGGCGCAACGTGGGCAGCGCGCAGGCGGTTTCCCTGGTGCGGCGGAACGGCCAGTGGAGCTTCGGCGAACCCGAAGTCGGCGCGAAGCGGCCCGGTTTGCAAGGCCCCATTGACGACGCCTTCCTCAGCCGATTTGTCGTCGTCCCCCCCTCACAAAAACCCGCCCAGGAGAAGCTGGCGCGTTGGCTGGACTTCGAACTCGACCACTTCCGCACTCGCTGGCGCACCCTCTTCCGCGGCGACCTTCCCGAGAAAAGCGCGGACGCAATCAAAGAGGAGGACATCGCCGAGGCCAATCTGATCCTCTGGGGAGATCCCCAGACGAATCCCCTCCTCGCGAAGATCGCCGACCGCCTGCCGGTGCGCTGGGACGGCGACAGCTTCCAGATCCATGGCGAGCGTTACGATCGGGCCGAGCACGTCCCGGTGCTGATCTTCCCCAATCCTCTCAACCCGCAGCGCTACGTGGTGCTCAACAGCGGACTCACCTTCCGCGAAGGACACGATCGCACCAACTCCCTGCAGAATCCCAAGCTGCCCGACTGGGCGGTCATCGGCTTCGACCGCGATCCCGACGACCAAGCGCCCGGCCGCATCGCCGCCGCGGGATTTTTTGACGAGAACTGGAAGTGAGTGGCGCGGATGACCTCCGCCTTCCGCCAAGGAGATCCCCTCGCCGCTGCGCCCCCGCATGTCGCCCCTGCCACCTGGATCCGGCCATGACTACCCCGCGCTCTTGGAGCGATGGCTGTCGCTGGCCCAGAATCATGCCCTCGACCTGCAGAGCCTTTGCGAGGTGCGCGGCTATCCCGTGCTGGCCCTGCAAAACGAGGCCGCCGCAAGAGGGGCGGCGGGGGGCCTCTACGTGAGCGCCGGCGTTCACGGCGACGAATGCGCCCCGGTTTGGGCCCTGTTGGAATGGGCCGAAAGCGCCCTTCCCGCCCTGACCGACACCCCGATCGTCCTCTTTCCCTGCCTCAATCCCGTGGGCTTGATGGAAAATACCCGCCGAGATGCGGACGGCCTGGACCTGAACCGGCATTTCGGGACGGCCGATCATTATCTCATCGGTCCGTGGCAGCGCTTTCTTCAGGGGCGCCGCTTCGAGCGCTCGCTCCATCTCCACGAGGACTACGATGCCATGGGCATCTACCTTTACGAGCTGACCCGCGGGACGCCCTGCGGGGAGCCCTATCTCGAGGCCTGTGAATCCCTCATTCCCCGGGAAAGGGCTGAGCGCATCGACGGCAATCCCTTCGTGCGCGGTCTCTTCGCCCATAGCGGCGACCTCGAGGCCCATGTCGCCGATCACCTCGGCGGCGGCTATCCGGAAGCCATCCAGCTCTTTCTGCACCACAGCAAGGTGAGCTACACCTTTGAGACCCCCAGTGAAAGGGACCTCAACCTCCGCATCGCCGCGCAACGCGCCTTCCTCGAGGTGGCCACTGCGTGAAGGGACGCGAGGCCCTCAATGGCGATTCTTCTCGCTGCCCTTTCCCTTCACCCATATCGGCTCCCACTCGGGAGCGGGGCTGCGGGCCTGCCGAAGGTAGGCGTCGATTTTCGCGACCACGTCAGGATGCCGACCGGCGACGTCCTGCCCCTCGGCGATGTCGTTTTTCTGATCGTAGAGCCGCAGAGGAGCCTCCGGTCCTCCCTGGCGGATGCCCTTCCAACGTCCCTCGTAAAGCGCCGCCTGCTGGAAGCCCCCCTCGTGAAATTCCCAGTAGAGGAACTCGTGGGCGGCTTGCTGCTCGGGACGCCCCAACAAGGTCGGAACGAAACTGATCCCGTCGAGTCCCTGGGGAAGCGGGGCTCCGGCGAGTTCGGCGGCGGTGGGAAACCAGTCGGGAAAGGAAGCGACGTGCCCGGAGACCCCCGGCTTCACCTGACCGGGCCACCAGGCGATCATGGGCACGCGTATGCCGCCATCCGTGAGACTGCGCTTAGTGCCGCTGAAGGGACCGCTCGGCTGGAAGCGCGACAGGTCGTGCTGGCTCTCCCGATGGGGACCGTTGTCGCTGGTGAAGATCACGAGCGTATTCTCGGCGAGGCCGAGCTGCCGCAACTGCTCCAGGAGGCGGCCCACGTAGCGGTCCATCCTCGTCACCATGGCG
Organism: uncultured Akkermansia sp.; assembly: GCA_964552315.1. Classification (GTDB taxonomy): domain Bacteria; phylum Verrucomicrobiota; class Verrucomicrobiia; order Verrucomicrobiales; family DEV007; genus Arctic95D-9. The sequence goes on from CAZKGI010000004.1 coordinate 9,906, forward strand.
GCATGACCCTTGTCGGGATCCGGCCAGTCTCGCCCGGCGTAGGGCCCGTAGTCCGGCACGTGGGCCCCGTCGCCCAGGGCCCGAGCCCGCTCGTTGTTGGCATGGGGAATGACCAGACTCCAGTAGAGGAAGAAGGGAGCGTCGTGGTTTCGGGCGACAAATTTCAGCGCCTCTTCGCAAAAGAGGTCATCGGCGTAGAGCAGTCCCTCCTGAGCATAGCCGGCCCCCTGGTCGCCCACCGCCACGATCTCGTTGGGCAGGGAGACTCGGCTCTCGTCTCGCCAAAGAAAGTCGGGGAAATGATTGTGGGCGTGAGTCTGGTTCAGGTAGCCAAAAAAGGAATCGAAGCCGTGCCGGCGAGGCAGCCCCGACTCGGCTGCGCCGACATCCCCCAAGCCCCATTTCCCCACCAGCGCGGTGCGATAGCCCGCTTCCTGCAAGACGCGGGCAATAGTGCGATCCCCGTCCCGGAGAGCCTGGGCCTCGGGATTTTGCTTGCCGGCATTCCCCCTGACCCGCGTGTGTCCCTGGTGCAGTCCGGTCATGAGGACGCTGCGCGAGGGCGCGCAGACCGTGGCTCCGGCGTAGAACTGGGTGAAGCGCAGGCCCTCGGCCGCCATTTGGTCGAGGTGAGGCGTGGCGATGACCTGCTGACCGTAGCAACCCAGCTCTCCCCAGCCGAGGTCGTCCGCCATGATCCAAATCAAGTTGGGGCGCTTCGCCTCTTCCGCGGCCCCGGGGGCTCCGGTGAAACCAAATCCGAGGCAGGCGAAGAGGGCGAGAAAAAATCGGTGCATGAGCCTGGGGGGGACGATGGGGAACGCTCGATGGAATTCGCGGACGGCCTGTGGAATCGTCTCCTCCCGAGTCGTCCATGGCCTCTATCCGCCGCCGTGGCCAGTATTGCCGGAATCGGACCGCTCCGCTAGCTTCAAGTCCTCATGAAATTGCGCCGACGAATTGTGTTCCCCTTCTACCTGAGCCTGGCCCTGCTGACCCTGAGCGCAGAGGCCGACACAGTCCGCCTGCTGACCATAGGCAACAGCTTCTCGAGAAATGCCACCCATTATCTCGAGGACCTCTCCAAGGCCGGGGGCCATGTGCTCATCCACCGTCCCATCGTCGTTGGCGGGGCCTCCCTGGAGCTGCACGCCACCAAGGCCCAGGCCTACGAGGCCAATCCCGAGGACAAGGAGGGCCGCTACACCACCGGACTCAGCCTTGCGGAAGAGCTGGGCGACGGTCCCTGGGACTTCGTCACCATCCAGCAGGCCAGCATCAAGAGCCACGACTTCGCCACCTACCAACCCTTTGCCAACTGGCTTGCCGCCTACATCGCCAAGCACGCCCCGGGATCCCGCCTCCTCGTCCATCAAACCTGGGCCTATCGGGTCGACGACCCACGCTTCACCAAACCCACGGGCAAGCCGGGCGAACCGAAGAGCCAGGAGGAAATGTACCGCGGCCTCAGTCAGGCCTACCGCAGTCTCGCCAAGGAGCTCGGGGCCGGATTCCTCCCGGTGGGAGACGCCTTCTTCCTGGCCGACACGGATCCGACCTGGGGCTATCGCCCTCCCCAGGCCTTTGATCCCAAATCCTTGAGCCGTCCGGACCTGCCGGACCAGACCCATTCCCTGCACGTGGGCTGGATCTGGCGGAAGCCCAAGGAGGGCGGCGCCCCCCAATTGAGCATGGACGGCCACCACGCCAATCTCGCCGGGGAATACCTGGGAGCCTGCGTCTGGTACGAGGTGCTCTTCGGCGAAACCGTCGTGGGGAATGCCTTCCTGCCGGAGGGGCTCGCCCCGGCTTATGCCCGCTTTCTTCAGGAAACCGCCCATCGGGCCGTGGCCGCCCTGGCCCAGTGAGCCCGAACCTGAGTTCGGGGGCTTGTGAAATTTTTCACAAAGCCCCTTGCCCCGCCCCGGCGGCGGCGTAACCTTGATGGAGCGGGGCGTCGCCCCGGCAATGACATGGCCGAGACATTCGCGCAGCACGCCGCCTACGACTCCAAGGTCGAAGGCAACATCATCTTCACCCGGGTCGACACCGCGATCAACTGGATGCGGAAGAACTCGCTATGGCCCATGCCCATGGGACTGGCCTGTTGTGCCATCGAACTGATGGGCACCGCCGCCTCCCGCTACGACATCTCCCGCTTCGGCGCCGAGGTGATGCGTTTCTCCCCCCGCCAGGCCGATGTGATGATCGTCGCCGGCACGGTGACCTACAAGATGGCCCTCGCCGTGAAGCGCATCTGGGACCAGATGCCGGGCCCGAAATGGTGCATCGCCATGGGCGCCTGCGCCTCCTCGGGGGGGATGTATCGCAGCTATGCCGTTCTTCAGGGCATCGACAACCTCATCCCCGTGGACGTCTACGTCTCGGGCTGTCCGCCCCGTCCCGAAGCCCTTCTCGAGGGGCTCATGAAACTGCAGGCCAAGATCGAGAAGGAGAACTCCGCGCTCGCCCATTTCAATCCCGAAGCCTCGGCCACCGCATGACCACGATCCTCTCCCTGCTCCGGGATCGCTTCGCTGAAGGCGTTCTCGACACCGTCGAATTCCGGGGCGAAACCACCGTCATCGTCGCCGCCGCCCAAGCCGTGGACATCCTGCGTTACTGCCGCGAGGAACTCGGCTTCGACTACCTCATCGACATCAGCAGCATCGACCACATCGAAGACCCCCGCTGGGAAATGGTCTACGAGTTGTACGCGCTCGGCAACGGTGCCAAACACCACCTCCGCATCCGCTACCGGTTGCCCGAAGGGCAGAAGGCCGATTCCGTTTCCGGGATCTGGCCCACCGCGGAATGGCACGAGCGGGAGGTCTACGACATGATGGGCATCGAATTCGAAGGGCTCGCCGACCATCGCCGCATCCTCATGTGGGACGGCTACCCCTACTTCCCCCTGCGCAAGGACTTCCCCCTGGCGGGACGCCCCAGCGAAATGCCCGAAGTCGCCTTCACCGACCGGGCCCCCTTGGCTGGCGGCCCCTTCGTGACCAAGCCCACGACGGCTGGCACCCCGCATCGCGAACCCCGCTCGCGGGAAATGGATTGATCCGGGCCCTCGCCGCATGGATTGGGACTGGCTCCGGGAGCGTTTGCAAGAGCACCAGTCCTTCTTCTGGTGGACCGGCGGGGCCTCTCTGCTGATTCTCATCCTCAGCGCCCTGGCGGTGCCGGTCCTGATCCGCCGCATCCCTCCGGACTATTTCCTCGAGGACAGCGAGGGTGCCCGGCGTATGCGCCAACGCCATCCCGCGATTCGGGTCTGCCTTCTCGTCCTGAAAAACCTCCTGGGCGCGGTCCTGCTCCTCGGAGGCTTCATCATGCTCTTCACCCCCGGCCAAGGCCTGCTCACCTGCGTCGTGGGTCTCCTCCTGCTGAATTTTCCCGGAAAGCGCCGCTTCGAGCGCTGGCTCGTGAGCCGTCCCCCCATCTACCGGGCCATCAGCTGGATGCGGAAGCGCGCGGCCCTCCCGCCCCTGCGGTTGCCAGAACGGCCGGAACGGCCAAAGCGGCCGAAATGCTGAGCCTCCGTTCTCGTCTCAGGACTGCGGGCGCAGTTCGGCCTCGCTGAGGCGGTAGTGGAACACGACGTCCCCGTCCTTGTTCAGCAGGGTGGCCTCGAGCTGGGCGGGTGACTGGCTGCCATCCACGTCGAGCCGCAAGAAGACATGGGGCTCCACGGCGCTGCGGACGAGGTTGGGATGGTAGACGTTCAGCGAGGGAATGGTGCTCCCATGGATGGGTGAGGCGATGAACTGAACCATCGGGTAGCCCACCAGCTTTTCCGTCTTGTAGCGGAGCACCCGGCTGGCGTGAATGTCGCCGCCCACCAGGACTACCCCGCTGATGTGGTTGTCGCCAATGAACTTCTGGATGGCTTGGAGTTCGTGCCGATAGGTGCCCCAGTCGTCGGACTCGCTGTTTTCCTTGTCGTCCCATATCACCCCGCAAGCCAGCAGCTTGAAGGGCGCGGTGCTGGCGCGCAATCCGGCCTGCAGCCATTCCCACTGCTTCGAACCGATGAGCGAGGGCTTGTGGCTTCCAGCAAAGGAGGGCTCGGTCATCGAGTACCAACGCGTGTCGAGCAGGAAGACCTCGACGGGACCGCGACGGAAGCTCGTGTAGATGCCCCCCTCGCCGTCGCCGTACTGAATCTGGGGACGATAGCGCGTGAAGACCAGACGACTGTTTTCCCTGCCTGCGGCGAGGCCGGAGGAATCATTGCCGGCAAAGTCGTGGTCGTCCCAGGTCCACCAGCAGGGGCGATCCCGCAGCAAGGCCTGGTATTCCGGCACCGCGGCAAACTCGCGGTGCCGACGCGTCTGCACCTCCAGTTCGGTGCTGTCGATATAGGGCGTGTCCCCAATGAGCACCACGGCATCGACCTTCTCGTCGGCCATGCGCTTCCAGACCTCGCGGCTTCCCTCGTCCTCCTTGGCACAGGAGCTGATGGCCAGGCGCACCTTGGAGGGGGTCCCTGGATCCGGCGCCGCCAGGAAGCGTTGGGCCGGATCGGCGGCGATCTCCGCCTCGCCCCGGAGAATGCGATAGCGATAGGCCTGGCCCGCCTGCAGGCCCTCGACCCGCCAATGCAGGCAGAGGTCGTCCTCCTCGCGAGCAGCGCCGGAGATCCGGAGGGCGTCCCCTCCGGACTCCGGCACGCACTCCAGGACGTAGTCACCCGCCTCCAGCACCCGCATCCACACCAAGGCCACCTTGTCGTCGATGTGCCCCAGGATGGGGCCGAGGTTCGGAGTCTTTTCCGCGGCCCTTCCCGGGCTGAGCAGGGGCTCGGTCAGGCTGACCGCTCCGAAGGCGGCCATCCCCGCCAGGAAGTCCCGTCGGGGCGGAGTGAGGCTATCCTTGTCCATGGGCGCGTCTGGTCTCAGGCGTCAGGGTTGGGCATCCGAAGTTCAGGCGATCCCGAGAATGCGAAGGATTTTTCCATGCACTTCGTAGTTTTGCAGCAGGGCGGGGAATTCGCGGCTGCCGGGACCGAAGGCGCCAAATTCCACCAACTCACCCGTGTGGTTGCCGCTGGTCCAGCCCACGCCCGTGTGCGTCTGGATGACATCCTTGTAGGTGGCCTTGAGCCCCTGGGCCACCTTGAGCTCCTCTTCACTCAGCTGGAGCCCGGTGTGCGCCTTGATGGCCTCGGCCAGAGGCGCCCCGCTCAGGCCGGAGACGCCGTTGCGCTTCATCCATTCCACCGAGCGGTTGAACTGGCGGATCCGTTCGAAAAGCGGGCTGCTGGCGTTGTAGCTCCCGGGGCCGAAGCCGGCTTCCGGCTTGGCGCTGACGCCGTTCATCTGAATGCCGCCACAACCGTGGTCCGTGGTCATGATGACGAGGGTGTCGCCGTGCTTTTCGGCGAATTCGAGGGCCACCCCCACGGCTTCCTCAAAGGCGATTTGGTCATGTATCGAGGCCGCGACATCGTTGGCGTGTCCCGCGTGGTCGATCCGGGCTCCTTCCACCATCAGGAAAAAGCCATTGGGGGACGAGGCGGAGAGCCGGCCAATGGCCGTCCGGGTCATCTCGGCGAGGCTGGGAACGGCCGCTTCGAGCTCGGCGACATGGTTCCGGTCGATGCTGAAGGGCAGGTGGCTTTCGGAGAAGAGACCGAGGAGCGGCTTCGGGGAATCCGCCGCCAGGCCCTTCAAGGCCTCGCGGGACTCGACCAGCTCATAGCCGGCCTTGGCATACTGATCCTTCAGCTCGGCATTGAAAAACTTCTGGCCCCCGCCGAGAAGCAGGTCGACGCGGCGATCCAGATATTGCTTGGCAATGACCTCCTCCTCGCCCCGGCTGTCCACATTCGACGCGAAACCGGCAGGCGTCGCATGGGTGATCGTCGCGGTCGTCACCAGACCCGTCTTGCGGCCAGCTTCCTGCAGTTTCTGATGGATGGTCTTCACGGGTTTGCCATCGGGAGAGATGTTGAGCACCCCGTTGTTGACCCGCTGTCCCCCCCCCCAGGCGCTCGCCGCGGCGGAGGAGTCGGTGACGCAACTGCTCGCCGAGAAGGTTTCCACCAAGGCCCGCACCACGGGTCGCTCGCGGTAAAGGCGCGCCCAGCTGGTCTCCCCCTTGCCTTCGAGCAGATGGAACTGGCGCGCCAGGGAGAGGGCCCCGTGGTTCATGCCATCGCTGACCATGAAGATGACGTTCTTGGCCTCCCCGGCGTTGCCCTCGGCGGCCCGGGTGGCTTTGCCCATCAGGGCCGATTCAGCGCCGAAGACGGCCGAGGTGGCGAGGGAGGCGCGGAGGAAGTCACGGCGATTGGTGCGTGGAGTGGTCATGGTCAAAAAAAATGAGGGTTAAGGATTCAGCCTATCATGAAATCTCCCCCGGAGGAAAGACGCGATCACTCCATACCGTATCGAATGGCCCGCCCCTTCACTTCGCCGTTTCCCATCCTCGCAATTCGGGCGAAGATCCCCATCCGTATCCTCTCCTTCCGAACCCTCTCCTTCCGACAGTCCGCCCATGAAGATTTCCCGACGCCGCTGGTTGATGCGTTCCCTGATCTACGGGATTCCCATCGCCGCCGGGCTCTGGGAAACAAGGCACCTCTCCATCACCCGCGCCGAGGTCGCCCTCGGTCCCAGCCATGCGGGTCTCGACGGCTTGAAGCTTGCCCTGCTCTCCGACTTCCACCACGACGACTACGGCAGCCGGTCCCTGGTGCGCCGGGCCGTCGCCGCGGCCAACGCCGCCGAAGTCGACCTCGTCCTGCTGCTGGGCGATTACATCTCCGACGATCCCTCAGCCATCGTCCCGCTCTGCGAAGAACTGCAAGCCCTCAAGGCCCGGCTCGGGGTCTTCGGCATCATGGGCAATCACGACGATTGGCATCTGAACCCCATCATCCACGAGTCGCTCCAAAAGGCCGGGGTGCGTGTGCTCATCAACGAGCCCGTCGATTTTCCCGGCTTCACCCTTCTCGGGATGGACAGTGTCTTCCGAGGGGGGCCGACGCTTCCCTTCCTGCTGGAGTCGCTGCCGCCGGACCGCCCCGTCCTCCTGGCCCGGCACGAACCCGACACCTTCGACCTTGACTCGGATGCCCGCGTCGCCCTGCAGGTTTCCGGACATAGCCACGGCGGTCAAATCTGCGCCCCCTTTTACGGCCCGATCTTCCTGCCCGGCTACGGACGCAAATACCCCCACGGTCTCTACCGAAAGGGACCGAGCTCCCTCTTCACCACCCGAGGCATCGGCACCCTGAAGATCCCGGTCCGAATCCTCGCGGCACCCGAGCTGGCCCTGCTGAGCCTGAAGGCCTGAGCCGGACTCAGGCGAGCAGATCCTGGACCACGCGGCCGTGCACGTCGGTGAGACGGTAGTCCCGCCCCTGGAAACGGTAGACGAGCTGCTCGTGGTCGAACCCTAACAAGTGCAAAATCGTCGCCTGGAGGTCGTGGACGTGGACGGGTTTCTCGGCGATGGCGAAGCCGAGCTCGTCGGTGGCCCCGTAGTCGAATCCCGCCTTGACCCCACCCCCGGCCATCCAAATCGTGAAGCAATCGGGGTAGTGGTCGCGCCCGAGCACTTGACTCGCCGCGGTGCGGCCCTCGCGGAAGGGGGTGCGGCCAAACTCCCCACCCCAAACCACCAGGGTGTCCTCGAGCAGGCCTCGCTGCTTGAGATCCCGAATGAGCGCCGCGACCGGCTTGTCGGTGGCCGCCATTTTCTTGGTGAGACCGTCAGTGATGCCGCTGTCGACACTGGTGCCGTGGAAGTCCCAGCCCCAGTCGAAGAGCTGCACAAAGCGCACGCCCTGCTCGACGAGCCGACGGGCGAGAAGGCAGTTGTTCGCGAAGCTCGGCACGCCGGGATTGGCCCCGTAGGCCTCGAGCACCCCGGGCGGCTCCTGGGAAATGTTCATCACCCCCGGAACGCTGCTCTGCATGCGATAGGCGAGTTCATACTGGGCGATGCGGGTGACGGTCTCGGGATGGCCGAGCTCGGCATTCTGCCGCTCGTTCAGCTCGCGAAGGGCGTCGAGGGTCCGGCGGCGCAGGGCGCGGTTCATGCCGGCCGGGTCCGAGACGAAGAGCACGGGATCCCCCTCGGAGCGACATTGCACCCCTTGGAAAACTGAGGGAATGAAGCCACTTCCCCAGCAGCCCTGTCCACCGCTCGGCTGGACGCCGCTGGAAATGAGGACGACGAAGCCGGGCAGGTTTTCGTTCTCCGAGCCAAGTCCATAGGTCGCCCAGGAGCCCATCGAGGGCCGCCCTTGCCGCTCGAAGCCGGTGAAGAGAAGCAACTCCGCCGGGGCGTGGTTGAACTGGCTGGTGTGCATGGAGCGCACCAGGCAGATGTCATCGGCAAGCCCGTGGAAGTGGGGGACGGCATCGCTCATCCACATACCGGCCTGGCCGTAGCGGGCGAATGTCCGAGGCGTGCCCATCAGCTTCGGCACGCCCGTGGTGAAGGCGAAGGTGCGCCCCTCGATGACCGACTGGGGGCAGTCCTCCCCGTCGTGCTTGGATAGGTCCGGCTTGTAGTCAAAGAGGTCGAGGTGCGGCGGCCCCCCTGACATGTGCAGATAGATGACGCGCTTGGCCTTCGCCTGGAAAGGAGGGCGCCGCGCCGCGAGGGGGTTGTCCGCAAGGGAGGCTACGGCCTTCCTCCCCAGCAGGCTCTGCATGGCGATAGCGCCGAGACTGAACTGCCCCGCCGCCCCCAGAAACTGGCGGCGGGTGGCGAGCTGGAGTTGGGCTTCGCGGAGGGGATTCATGGGTGCATCGGTTGGGATCAGGGCCGCATGAGGAACTCGTCTAAATTCAGGATCACGTTGGTCGCAGCCGTCCAGGCGGCGAGCTCGGCGAGGTCGGCTCCACCGGGGGCGGGCCCGAGGGGTTGCGTGGCCAGGAGCGTGGCCGCCGCGAGGTCGGACTGAAACGAGGCGAGGGCCTCTTTTTGTAGATGTGTCAGAGTAGAGAGCTCGCTCTCATCGGGATCGCGGGCGAGGGCCAGTTGGTAGGCTCGCCGAATGCGTTCCCCCGCTTCGCCGCCGGGCAGCTCCGCGAGGAGCCGCCGGGCGAAGGCTTGGGCCGCCTCGACGTAAACGGGGTCGTTGAGAGTCACAAAAGCCTGTAGCGGCGTGTTGGTGCGGTTGCGGCGGATCGTGCAGACCTCGCGATTGGGCGCGTCAAAGGTTGTAAAACTGGCATAGGGGGCGTTGCGCCGGACCTCGGTGTAGACGCTGCGCCGGTGACGATCCTCGCCCGGGCTGGTGGTCCAGTCGTTGCTGCGGCCGAAGGCCGTGTTGAGACCAGAACTGGGGGCCATGGGGCGCACCGAAGGCCCCCCGAACTTGGGACTGAGAATCCCGCCCACGGCGAGAGCCTGGTCGCGCAGCAGTTCCCCACTGGGGCGGAAACGGGGCCCGCGACTGAGGAGGCGGTTGTCCGGATCCCGCTCCTGCCGATCCGGAGTCACCCGGGAAATCTGACGATAGGTGCGGGAGCAAACCAGCTGAGTGAGGAGGCGCTTCAGGTCCCAGCCCTGTTCCATGAAATCCACGGCCAGCCAGTCGAGCAACTCGGGATGGGAGGGCATCTCTCCCTGGGAACCGAACTCTTCGCTGGTCTGGACAAGGCCGCTGCCAAAAATCGCCTCCCAATAGCGGTTCACAAGGACCCGCGCCGTGAGCGGGTTGTCGCGACTGACGAGCCAGCGGGCCAGACCGAGGCGGTTGCGCGGGAGCGCCGCGGGGAAGGGATGAAAGGCGGCCGGCACCCCCGGCTCGACGCGATCCCCAAGGTTCTGCCAATTGCCCCGAATCTGCACCCGCGTTTCACGCCGCTGGTCCTGGGGAAGTTCCTGCATGATGGGCACCGTCGCCGGACGGATCGCCGCCAGTTCTTTTTGCGAGGCGGCGAGACGCTGACGCAGGGGCGCCGTCTCCGGGGCCTGGGTGCGGAGATAGTAATCTGTTAGGGCCTTCTGCTCGGCCTCGCTGCGCTCGGCGGGAAGCTTGTCCAGGGCGACCCGCAGGGACGCGGGAATGGCCAGGACCCGGGCGACGCGCTCGTCTCCCGTGGTGGCCAGGCGGAAGCGACCGATGACGTGCTTCGGATAGGGAGACTTCTGCTCCAGCCTCAGGCGGAGCCGGCTGCCCGGCAGGACGGTCTGGGAGGCCTGCAGCATTAGGACGAGCTGATGGGACCGGTCCGTCGCGCCAGCCACGGCCCAGCCTTTCGCTTCCGGTCCGGATTGCAGCAGGGAGGCCGCGGGGAAGCCCTCCTGCTCGTAGTCGGCCGTGGCATGGGTGAAGCGAAGGACTTCGGGCCCCCCGATCCCATAAGCGCCTTGCGTCTTCGGGGCTGGCAGGCCTTCCCGCGTCCAGACGGTCTGGCGTTTGGCATCGAGAAGGCTCAGGCGAAAGCCCTCCAAACGGGACCCCAGCTGGTGATCGGTGCGGTTCCAGACGACGAGGCGATCGATGGGTTTCTCTGCGCCGAGATCCAGCTCCCACCAGGGATCGTCTTGGGTGTCCGTGTGAGCGACGGAGCCCTTGGCGTAATCCCCGTCGGTTCGGCCATCCTGGGCACGCGACGCGGCGGCATCGGCGTACTGGCTGCTCTGACTGGCCCGGCCTTGGGACGCGAGGTTGGTGCCTTCGCTGAACACCTCGACCTCGGCGAGCTGAAGAATTTTCCCCTTCCCCGGCAGATCGATGCGGACATAGCGAGCCCGCGGCTGGGGCGCGTCCGGAGGCGGCAGGAGTTCAGCCTGAACCCCCGTGAGCACAAAGTTTCCAAAGCCCGGGGCGGGTTCCGTCTCCACGCGGATGGCGCGGAGCCTGGACCCTTCGAGGGGCAACTCCACCTCGTGAACGGCGCTTTCCACCGGAGCCGCAATGGAGACCACGCCCTCATCCCCGATCGCCGCCCCACCCGCTGCCTCACAGAGGGCTTTGTCAGGATTCGCCCGTTGCCAGGCGAGGTCCCGGGGATACTGGGCCAGCCAAGACTCGTAGCCTTGCAACCAGGCCGGATCGGGCTTGGCCAATTGTTCTTCCAGGGATCGAATCTCGGCCTCGAGACGATCGCGGCGGGCTTTTTGCTCTTTCGTATAAAAGGAATGCAGGGGAGCCTCGTCCTTGCGGTCGGCGTCGGCGCTTTGGTTGAAAATAGCGAAGACTTGAAAGTACTCGTGCTGGGTGATGGGGTCGTATTTGTGGCTGTGACATTGGGCGCAGGCCATGGTCGTGCCCATCCACACGGAGAAGGTCGTGTTGACGCGGTCCACCACGGCGGCGATGCGAAACTCCTCGTCGCTGGTGCCGCCTTCGTTTTGCGTCATCGTGTTGCGGTGAAAGGCCGTGGCGATGAGCTGGTCCTCGCTTGGCTCGGGCAACAGGTCCCCGGCGATTTGTTCGATAGTGAACTGGTCGAAGGGAAGGTTGCGATTGAGCGCCTGCAGCAGCCAGTCCCGGTAAGCCCAAATTTCGCGCGGTTGGTCGCTGGGGTAACCCGAACTGTCCGCATAACGGGCCAGGTCCAGCCAGAGCGAGGCCCAATGCTCCCCGAAGGCGGGCTTGGCCAGCAAGGAGGCCACATAGCGTTCATAGGCATCGGGCCGCTCGTCGGCGACAAAGGCCTCGACTTCGTCCCAGTCCGGCGGCAAGCCGACGAGGTCGAGGGAGAGCCGGCGAGCCAGGGTGCGGCGATCCGCCTCGGGGGAGGGGCTCAGGCCTTCCTGCTCGAGTCGCGCCAGGATAAAGTGATCGATCGCCCCAAGGGGCCAGGCCGGATCCGCCACCGCAGGCAGTGCCAATGTCTGCGGCGCCTCATAGGACCAATGCCGTTGATAGTTGGCCCCCTCGGCAATCCATCGCCGGATCCGCTCGACTTGCTCGGGGCTAAAACGCGGGCCCTTCCCCGGAGGCGGCATCACCTCGTCCTCATCCTCACTGAGGAGCCGATGGAGCATCTCGCTGGCCTCCGGCTTTCCGGGCACGATCGCCGCATGACCGCCCAGGTCCGCCGTGGCGCCCTCAAAGGTGTCGAGGCGAAGGCCGGCCTTGCGCTCCTCCTCGTCCGGGCCATGGCAGGCAACGCAATGATTCGAGATCAAGGAACGAATGTCCCGATTGAAATCGAGGCGCGCCTCTCCGGCCACGGACGACGTGGCCGCGAGTCCACCCAGCAGGGCTAACGTCCAAGTCCGGTTCATGGAAGTCCTTTATGGTAAGCCCTTCGCCCCATCGCAGGGGAGGAGGAAATATAGCGCGACTGCGGCAGCAAGACGCCACCCGCCCACCCGCCCAAGAATCGGGGTTGCCGCTCCGGGAGGCCTCCGATATACAGGAGCACAGAACAAGCGATCCTCCCTGCCACTCCCTTGCCCCACCGCCCCCTCACCTGCCTGCGCGAGCCTTATCGACCTTCCCGACCGACGGGAACGGTGACGATGCCCTTGCTCATTGGCGGCCTGCTGGTCGGCTTGGCGGTCTTTCACCACAAGAGCCGCCAGGCTCCCGGCAAAGACGGCGCGGGAGGTGCCCAGGCCGCACTGTCCCCCCTGAGCGATGCCCCCGAGCGCTCGCCGGAGCTGGCACCGGCACCGGCGCCTCAAGCCGGGACGCCTCCGCCCGTCATTCCCGAGGCCCCCTCCACCGCCCCGACCTCCCCTGCTTCGGCGCAGCCGCCCCGACCCCAGGCCACCTCAGAAAGTCCGGCGACAGCGACGCCCCTCCCTCCCCTGGCCGAAAGCGATTTCACCCCCTGGATGTCGCCCCTGGCCCTCGACACCTACCTGCGGCAAAAGGGCCGCGGCCAGCCGGAGGGCTTTTGGGCCCAAGGCTACTGGATCCGGGCCATAGAGGGACGCTGGAATGGCGGAGAGCGCGAGTTTCGCGTCGCCCTGGCCACGCGGCAGAACGCGGGCCTACCCGACTGGAATTATCGGATCGACCTCACCCAGTCCGCCTTCGCCGAGGCCTTCCACCACTTTGCCGAGGAAGGCTACGAGCTGATTCACCACCAGGCCTACCGCCACCCCGACGGCACTCTGCGCTACCAGGCGGTCTGGAAACGCTCCTCCCCATCTCCGGAAGGCTCTCGACAAAATCCTTCCGAGTCTGTTCCCCCCTGAGATCCCCGGCTCTACCACCCCTCGCTGACCTCCGCGGCGCGATGAGCGCGGGGCCCCTGCTCATTACTCCCCTCTCCCTCCTTGGCCATGTTCTCTGTGCTTCTCTGCGCCATCGCCCTCGTCCACCTCGATCTGGAATATCGGATTTGGATTGCCAAGCAGGAGGACATCTTCAGCAAGTACCACAACGCCACCTTGCCACCCTTGACGGCGGCGAAGTGGGCCTATCTGGCCAAGGCCCTCTGGCTCATCACTCTCATCTTCCTTCAAGTGGGCGGGCTCGAGTTCCGCAGCGCCCTGGTCTGGTCCTTCGCCCTCTACGCCGTGCTCATTCAGGTGCTGCTGCCCTTCAAGGTCTATAATCTGCTCAACCTCCTCCTCGCCATCGCCTGCCTCGCCGATTGGGGATGGCGCTGGATGAGTGCCCGGGGATAAGATTTCTCGCATTCTCGCATCGACTGGCGCCCCACACCGCGCCGCCTGACTCTCCCCATGGCCGCCCTCACGCCTGAAGAACTCGCCCCCTTCCTCGTCTCTGGGGACTGGCAGGAACGCTTCGACGAGTGGACCCTCGTGGCGGGGCAAGGCCTGGTCTCGGGCAGGCAGGTCACCCAGGTGAGGGGAGAGCGGCTCGACACCGGCGACCTGGAATTGCGCGCCCAAGTCGTGGAAAAGGACGGACGAGAATTTTCTCCCGTGGTCGCCGTCTGGCGCGATGGAAGCGGCCTGGCCCTGGAGGGCGAATGCCGCTGCGAGACGGGTTCCAATTGCGCCCACGCCGCGGCCCTGCTGCTTTATCTCGCCAAAGGCCGGGGCGTCCGTGTCGACCGCGCCTTTGGCGCCAAGCTCAGCCCGGAATCCCGCGGCCCGATTGGCCATCCGGAGCGGAAGGGCGAGCCTTCCGGGACGGCTCCGGCGGGCCCGGCGCTCGAGGCGGACGGCGCCCCCCGTTTCCTGCTGCGCGTGCGTCGCCGCCCCGAGGGCGAGCGAAGCGCCTGGCTGCCGGAAATCTATGCCGAGGCCTTTGCCCGCTACGGAGACCAACGGGTGCCGCTATCGCCGGGAGGCCAACTGCCACCCCTCCTCACAGCCCAGGGAAAACGCCTCCGCAACCGAGCCGCCGAGACTGAGGCCTTGAACTGCCTCTACGCCCTCGACCTGCGACCCGGGGCCGAGGAGCCTCCGCCATCCCTGCGGCGACTGGAACGCCCCGAAGCCGAGGGCCCCCTCTGGGCTCCCGACCGACGCCAGTGGCCAGATCCCGATCTTTACTGGCTGCGCTTTCGTCACGAGGGCGTCGCCGCCTTGGAGTCGCGGGGCTGGGAATTGCGTTTCGCCCCCGAGGTGGGAAACCAGCCGCTTGTGTTTCGCAGCGAAGGCTGGCGCGCCGAAATTGTCGAGGAAGGCAGAGGCTGGTTCCATCTCTCCGCGGGATTCGAGATCGAGGGGGAACCCTTCGAACTGCAGCCCATCCTCGCCGCCCTGGTGAAGAACCGCTTTCTCGAGGCCACCGAGGGCATGCCCTCGGGACAGGAATTCCTCGTCCTCCTCCCCGATGGCCGCGGCCTGGTGCTCCCGGTGGGGCGCTTCCGCCGCATCCTCCAAACCTTGGGCCAGCTCGTCGAATTCTCCTTCGAGAATCGCGAGCCCATCCGCCTGAACAAGCTCGACGCCGCCCTCCTCGTCAGCGAATGGCAGGAGGAGGCCGTCCCCCTCGCCGCGCCCGAGCCCCTCGACACCCTGCGCCGACAGCTCGGGCAACTCGGCACCATTCCGCGCGTGCCCCCGCCGCCGGGTCTCCGCGCCGAGCTGCGCGACTACCAGCGAGAGGGCTACCAATGGATGCAGTTTCTTTTGGAAAACGGCCTGCACGGCATTCTCGCCGACGACATGGGGCTGGGGAAAACGCTGCAGACCCTCTGTCACCTCCTCGCCGAGGTGGAGTCGGAACGACACCGGGGCCGTCCCTCGCTGGTCATCGCGCCGACCAGCGTGGTGATGAACTGGCAACGCGAAGCCGCCAAGTTCGCCCCCTCCCTGCGCGTGCTCGTGCTGCAGGGAGCGGAGCGCCGGAACCGCTTCCGCCTCATTTCCCAGAGCGACCTCGTCCTCACCTCCTACGCCCTGCTGCATCGCGATCTCGAGAAACTGCGCGAACAGGAGTTCCACCTCCTCGTCCTCGACGAAGCCCAACACATCAAAAATCCCGAGGCCCAGGTGCGCCGGGCCGCGGCCACCCTGCGGGCCTCGCACCGCCTGTGCCTCTCGGGCACGCCGGTGGAAAACCACCTCGGCGAACTCTGGAGCCTGATGGACTTTCTCCTGCCGGGATGGCTCGGGCGCCTCGAACACTTCCGCGCCGCCTATCAAACCCCCATCGAGAGACAGGGCGACGAGGCTCGACGCGCCGCCCTGACACGCCGGGTCGCCCCCCTCATCCTGCGCCGCACCAAGCACGAGGTCGCCAAGGAGCTGCCGCCCAAGACGGAGATCCTCCACGAAATCGAGATGGGCGAGGCCCAGAAGGATCTCTACGAGACCGTCCGCTCCACCATGGACAAGCAGGTGAGACAGGCCCTCGCCCTCCACGGCCAACAGGCCCAGATCGTCTTTCTCGACGCCCTTCTCAAGCTGCGCCAGATCTGCTGCCATCCGCGCCTGCTGGGCGAGGAGCACGCCGGGGCGGGCTCGGCCAAGTTCGACCATCTCGTGGACCTCTTGTCCACGCTGCGCGAGGAGGGCCATCGCGTCCTGCTCTTCTCGCAGTTCACGACCATGCTGGACCTGATCGAGGCCCATCTCGTCCGCGAGGGCGTCAGTCTCCTGAAGCTCACGGGGGCGACACAGGGACGCCAGGCGCTGGTGGAGCGCTTCCAGGCCGGCGAGGGCGAGGTCTTTCTCATCTCCCTCAAGGCCGGCGGCACGGGACTGACCCTAACCGGAGCCGACACCGTGATCCACTACGACCCCTGGTGGAATCCCGCGGCGGAGAACCAAGCCACGGACCGGGCCTATCGCATCGGCCAGGACAAGCCCGTCTTCGTCCACAAATTGATCTGTGCGCAAACCGTGGAGGAACGCATCCAGCAGATGCAGGAGAAAAAGGGCGACCTCGCCAGCGACCTCCTCTCCGGCGCCGCCCGGGGCGTGGATCTCAGTCCGGAAACCCTCGCCGGACTGCTCGGGGAGTTTTGTTAGAGTCCGGAAAAGTCGAGTCCGGAGTCCGGCCCGGGCATCGCGCGATCACTGCCTTGACGCTTGGAGGGATCCGGGCGTACATGGCGCATGTCCTTGATTTCCCGCCGCCGTTTCTTCGCCGCTGGGACCGCACTTCCGGTCGCCCTTCCCTTTGCCTCCCTTAGCCCTGCGACGGCCAAGGCCGCCCCGGCCGAGGGCAGTCTCAAGGGACGGATCTACAAGACTCTGAAAATCGGGATGATCTCCGAGGGCAACACCCTCGCGGAAAAGTTCGCCGTCGCCAAGGCGGCCGGCTTTGAAGGCGTCGAATTGAACGCCCCGGGATACGACATCGCCGAGGTCAAGGAGGCCATTGCCAGCTCGGGCCTTCCCGTGGACGGCACGGTCTGCGCCGACCACTGGCAGGTGCGCCATTCCGATCCCGATCCGGCGGTGCGCCAGCGGGCCCTCGAGACCCTTCTCGCCGCCCTGGAGGCCACCCACGCCGTCGGTGGACACAGCGTCCTCCTGGTGGTGGGCCACGGCAAGGATGGCAGCCAGGAGGAAGTCTGGGAACGCAGCTACGAAAGCATCTCCCAGGCGATTCCGCTGGCGGCGCGACTCGGCGTGGGCATCGCCGTGGAAAACGTTTGGAACGACTTCTGTTACGATCCCAAGGGCGGCCAGGACCAGAGCGCCGATCAGTTCGCCGCCTACATCGATGCCTTCAACTCTCCCTGGGTGGGCATGCAGTTCGACATTGGCAACCACTGGAAGTTCGGCCCCACCGGCGACTGGATCCGCACCCTCGGCAAGCGCATCACCAAGCTCGACATCAAGGGCTACTCCCGCGCGAACCAAAGCTTCACCCCCATCGACGAGGGCGACATCGACTATGCCGACGTGCGGAAGGCCCTCATCGAAATCGGCTACCACGGCTGGTGTGCTGCGGAAGTCAAAGGCGGGGATCTCGCCCATTTGAAGACCGTCGCCGCGGGCATGGACAAGGCCTTCGCTCTCTGAGCGGGCGGCCTCGAGTCCACAAGCCCAGCGCTCGGGCCCCGCTTTGAGGGCGCCCTGCCGAGGCCCGTCCCGCCTTGATTCCATGGCGCGGCGAGGCTGGCAACTGGGGCCTTCGCGTGAGAGCCGCCTGGCGATGGGGGAGCCTACCTCCGGAGTCGCGAGAGGGGCATAAATGCTGGACTAACGCCGCATTTGCGTTAGAGGTCCCCTCTCCAAGCACTCGGATTCTCCCTTTCCATGTCGGCCCAAAAACAACAAACCCTCGCGTCCTCCGCCGCTCTGACGGGCACTTCTTTGCACACGGGGGAGCAGGTCACCTTGACGATGACCCCGGCTCCGGCGGATACGGGAATCAAGTTCCGCCGCGTCGATCTTCCCGACAAGCCCTTCATCGACGCCCATGTCTCCAAGGTCCAGACCGTGGAGCGAGCCACCACGCTGGCCGAGGGATCCGTCAAGGTCCACACCGTCGAGCACGTCATCTCCGCCCTGGTCGGCATGGGGGTGGACAACGCCATCATCGAGATGGATGCGAACGAGCCGCCCATCGGCGACGGTTCGGCCCGTCCTTTCGTGGATTGCATCCAGAAGGCCGGCATCGTCGAGCAGGACAAGAACCGGCGCATCTTTGAAATCCGGGAACCGCTCCATCTCGAAACCGCGAGCGGTTCGCTCATCACCATCGTCCCGGACAAGACCTTCCGCATCTCCTGCACCCAGGTGGGGCCGGATGGGCGCATGACCCAGTTCTACTCGACCGAGATCACCCCGGAAACCTACGAGAAGGAAATCGCCAACGCCCGCACCTTTGTTTACTACGAGGACGTCCAGCCGCTCCTAGAAAAGGGGCTCATCAAGGGAGGCAGCCTCGAGAATGCCATCGTCATCAAGGGCGAGTCCGTGATGAGCAAGGAAGCGCTTCGCTACCGCGAAGAATTTGCCCGCCACAAGATCCTCGACCTCGTCGGCGACCTCATGCTGAGCGGCAAGCGCATCATGGGCCACGTCATTGCCGTGCGTCCCGGGCACGGTCCCAACACCGAGATGGCCAGCAAGCTGGCCAAGACCTATGCCCAAACCCTGGCCGCGGTGCCTTCGGTCTCCATTCCCACGGGCGAAGGCGTCATGAGCAACATCGAGGTGCAAAAAGTCCTGCCGCACCGCTACCCCTTCCTCATGGTGGATCGCATCGTCGGCTTCGACGGCGAGTTCAAATGCACCGGCGTCAAGCAGGTCACCATCAACGAGCCCTATTTCCAGGGACATTTCCCCGGTCACCCCGTCATGCCCGGCGTCCTCCAGGTCGAGGCCATGGCCCAGGTGGCCAGCATCTCCCTGCTCCGCCAACCCGAAAACCAGGGCAAGATCGGCTACTTCATGAGCGCCGACGGGGTGAAGTTCCGCAAGCCCGTCTTCCCCGGCGACACCTTGGTGATCGAATCCGAAATCCTCAAGGTTCGCCGCAACATCGGCCACGCCAAGTGCCGCTGCAGCGTCAACGGCGAAACGACTTCGGAAGGGGAACTGAAATTTGCCCTGATGGACTGAGCGGCGCGCCCGACGAACATGGCGAACGAGATCCATCCCACTGCCATTGTCGACCCGAAGGCGGAGCTCGGCGAGGACCTTCACATCGGGCCCTATTGCGTGATTGGAGCGGGCGTCCGCCTCGGCAAGGGCTGCCGCCTCCACAGCCATGTCACCATTGCCGGGCCCAGCGAGATCGGCGCCAACAACGAGTTCTTTCCCCACGCCTCCATCGGCCAGCGCACCCAAGACCTGAAGTACGCCGGCGAGCCGACCTACCTCCAAATCGGCGATGGCAACGTCTTTCGCGAATTCTGCACCGTGAATCGCGGCACCGCTCCGGAGTCCCGGACCATCGTCGGCCACCACGGGAATTTCCTCGCATACAGCCACATCGCCCACGACTGCATCGTCGGCGACCACGTCATCTTCTCCAACAACGGCACCCTGGCGGGCCACGTCGTGGTGGGCGACTACGCCATCATGGGCGGACTCACCGCCGTGCACCAATTCTGCCGCATCGGCGCCCATGCCATCACCGGGGGCTGTTCCAAGGTCGTCCAGGACGTGCCCCCCTACATGATCGCCGACGGCAATCCCGCCCGGGTCCGCGCCATCAATTCCGTCGGCCTGAGTCGCCGCGGTTTCAGCGAGGAAGCCGTGGCCGCCATCAAGCGCGCCCACCGCGTCCTCTATCGGGAAAAGCGCAATCACCGCGAGGCCCTCGAAATTCTCCGCTCTTGGCCGGAGCGCGGCCCCGAAATCGAGGCTCTCATCGACTTTGTCGCCAGCTCCGAGCGGGGCATCAGCTGAGCGGCTGGATCAGCACAAAAGGCGAGACCACCAGGGCGAGGAAACGGGCCTGGCTGTCCTCCCAATGCGCGGCGTGGGGTTCGGACGGACAGACGAGCTCCCCCCCACGACGCCAGGCCTGCACCTTGTCCGCCTCGTCCTCGGTGAAGGCCCGCCCCACCTCGACGAGGTCGAGCGAGGGATCCACCCAGACGAGGGCCCCGCTGGCGAAGTGCGGCTTGAGATAGGCCCAGTCCACCTCCCCGGTGTACTTCTCGAGGCGCTCCTGCGGCGAGGGCCCCTCGCCGCCGAGCATGCCGTAGCGCATGGGTTCGGCCTCCGAGCTCACGAACGTGCCGAGGGGGTTTTGCCGACCGCCTCTTGGGTGAAGTCAAAGCGACAGCATCCGAAATCGAGCGTGCCTTTGGCGGCCGCATTTTGCCAATTCTGGCGCCATTCCGGGGCAACCGAAATGCGCTTGAAGCGGCCATCTCGCACCACTCGGAGCAAGCCCGCCTCGTTGAGGACGCGCACGTGGCGCGAGGCGTTGTAGGCAGAGAGGCCCAGTCGACGGGCGATCTCTCCCAAGATCAGGGGCTCGGCCGAAGTCGCGAGGAGGCGCATGATCTCCCAACGCGTTTCGTCCGACAAGGCCTTCAAATAGGCAATACAGCCGCTGTCCTCGGGATGGCTCATGATCGGGTGCAGGGCAAAGGTCGTCGTTCGCCGCGGCGATTCAACTGAAATTCCCCCCCACCTCTGGACCATTGCGCCCTTGCCCTTTCCCTCCTTGCTGGCTAATTGTGCTCCTCCCCGGCAAGGCAAGGCCTGGGGGACGTCCCGGCATGTCGGAATCCATCCAGATCGCCAATGAAGAAGACCTCCAGCGACTGCGCCGCCTGCTGCGGCGCGTCTCCAGTCGCGATCTCGAGGCCGTGCGCCGGCGGCTGGCCGCCTCCCGGGCGCCAGTCGAAAGGGCCGAAGCGCGCGTTCTCGACCTCGCCTGCGGCAACTGCCGGGAGGCGGAGGTGATCGCCGACATCGCCGCGGAATGGAAGGGCAGTCGCCGCGCTGCAGCCAAGCTGACCGGCATCGACGTGCGCGCCAGGGAGATCGCCGACGCCGCGCGCCAGTTCGGGAAGCGCCGCCCCGCCGGGGAACAGGGAGGCGACCGCGAATTCGAGTTTCTCGTCGGGGATGCCACGAAACTGCCCGAACACCGCGAGCTCGGCGAGAATTTCGACCTCGTCTTTCTCCGTCACCAAAACTACTGGGACGGGGAACGCGCCTGGGAGGAAATCTTCGACCACGCCCTCAGCAAGCTCGACAGCGAGGGGCGCCTCGTCATCACCAGCTATTTCGATCGCGAACACCGCCTCGCCGTGGAGGCCATCGAGCGCCTGGGGGGAGAACTGATCTGCAGCGAGGCCAACCCGGAGTCGCGCGCCCTCGCCACTCCCGGCAAGTCCGTCGACCGCCACGTCGCCATTTTCCGGCGCAAGGGCGGCTGAGACGAAGGCGGGATCCGGGGGCGGGGATGCGCAGGGCTCTATTCTGGCGCATTCCCAAATTTATGACATCTTCGCTCATGCGGACTCGTCTCCTGCCCCTCCTCACTTGTCTTCTCGTCCCCTGCCTTTACGCCGAGGAGCTGCCGCTCCTCTTTCGTGACGATTTCTCCCAGGGCGACGATCAATGGGAACCCACCGATCCCAAGGCTTGGAAAATCACCGAGGTCGACGGCAATCCCGCCTACGAGATTCTCGGCGGTTCAGACTACCAGCCTCCTCATCGCAGCCCCTTCAATATCTCCATACGGCGGGACGAGTCGGTCGGCGATTTCGTGCTCACCGCCCGGGTCCAGACCAAGCAGAGTCCCCGAGGACACCGCGACATGTGCCTCGTCTTTGCCTACCAGGATCCTGCGAATTTCTACTACATCCACCTCGGGCAGGAAACCGATCCCCACGCCAACCAGATTTTCCTCGTCAACAACGCCCCCCGCGTCGCCATTTCCGAGAAGACCAACGAGGGCACGCCCTGGAAGACGGGGGAATGGCACCAGGTCAAGATCGTTCGCAAGGTCTCCACGGGCCTCATCGAAGTCTACTTCGACGACATGGAGACCCCCAGCCACGTGGCCCACGACAAAACCTTCACCTGGGGTCGCATCGGCATTGGCACCTTCGACGACATGGGGCTCTGGGATGATGTCGAGCTGCGCGGCATCGCCGTGGATCCCCCGCTCTCGGCCTCGGGCAGACACCCCGATCCCAAGTCGCTGACCTACACGAAATGGACGCCCGACTTTGCCGTTCCCGACCCGGTGGCCCTCAGCTTTGATCCCCAGGGCCGGGCCTACGTCACCCAGACGATACGGCGCAAGGCCAATGACCTCGACATTCGCGACAACACGGACTGGATTCCCCACGACCTCAGTTTCACCTCCATTGAGGACAAGATGGACTTCTACCGGCGCCAGTTCACGCCGGAGAACAGCGCGGCCAATGCCCATCGGGTCAAGGACTTCACCGGCGACGGGATCCACGACATCCGCGACCTCACCGCCCTCAGCGAACGAGTCCATCTCATTGCCGACACCGATGGCGACGGGCTCGCCGACCACATCAGCCTCTTTGCCGAGCAACTCGACCACCTCATCGGCGGCGTGGCTGGCGGGGTGCTCTGGCACCAGGGCTCGGTCTACGTCTGTCCGGTGCCCGAGCTGGTCCGCTTCCGCGACACGGATGGGGACGAGGTCGCCGACGAGAAAACCGTGCTGGTCAGTGGTTTCGGCATCCACCTGGCCTATGCCGGGCACGACATGCACGGACTGACCCTCGGCCCGGACGGACGCCTCTATTGGTCCGTCGGAGACAAGGGCATCCGGGTGAAAACTCCCGAGGGTCTCGACTATCGATTCCCCCACCAGGGCGGCCTGATGCGCTGCGAACTCGACGGCTCCAACTTCGAGGTCTTTGCCCACGGCCAGCGCAACATCCAGGAAGTCGCCTTCGACGCCCATGGCAATTTCTTCGGCGTGGACAACGACGCCGACTACGCCGGGGAGAAAGAGCGCTTCGTCTTCATCGAACAGTACACCGACCTGGGCTGGCGATCGCATTGGCAATACCTGCGCGGCGATTACAACCCCTGGGTCGACGAGACCATGCACGTGCCCTGGCACGAGGCCCAGCCCCGCTGGTTCACCCCGCCCCTGGGGCTCTACGAAAACGGTCCGGCCGGCTTCAAATACAATCCCGGCACGGCCCTGAGCCCGGAATACGAGGACTACTTCTTCCTCACCAGCGCCCCCAACGGCCAGCAATGGGCCTTCCGTGCCGAGCCCCGCGGAGACGCCTTTGCCATGGTCCAGGATCACCAGATCGGCGACGGCATCCCCCTCGTCGGGCTCCAGTTCGCTCCCGACGGCGGACTCTACGCCGTCGACTGGGGCGGGGGCTATCCGCTCAACGAAAAGGGCGCGGTCTGGCGCATCGACGTGACCAAGGAAAAGGCCCATCCCCTCCGCGAGGAGACGCGGCAGCTCATCGCCCGCGACTTCGCGAACGAGTCCCTCTCCAGCCTGTCAACCCTGCTCGGTCATGCCGACCAGCGCATTCGCCTCAAGGCCCAACTGGAGCTCGCCCAACGCGAGGCGGCAACCGAATTGGAGCAGGTCGCCAGGGAAGTTAACGCGCCTCCACTGGCCCGGCTCCACGCCATCTGGGGACTCGGCCAATTGCATCGCCGAGGCCAGGTGGAAGACGCCCCCTTCGCCGCGCTCTTTGGCGACCCCGATCCCGAAGTCCGCGCCCAGGCCATCCGCACGGTCACGGATCGCTATGGGCGTCCCCTCGGCTTGGATCTCATCCCCGCCCCCACGGGCGAGAGTCATCCCCTCACCCAAGCCCTGCTCCCCAAACTCGAGGACCCCTCCCAACGCGTCCGCATCCAGGCCCTCCTGGGTCTGGGACGGCTCCGGGACATCGCCGCCACCGAGGGCATCCTGCAATCGCTCGCCCGGAAGGAACATCACCCCGGCCTGACCTACCTGCGCCACGCCGGAACCATGGCCCTCGCCGGTAGCGCCCCTAGCGAAGCCCTCAAGGCCCTCGCCAAGCACGACTCCCTTTTTGTCCGCACCTGCGCCGTCCTCGCCCTGGGACGGCGCGGTGATCCCGC
The DNA here is from genome assembly GCA_964552315.1 of uncultured Akkermansia sp. GTDB lineage: Bacteria > Verrucomicrobiota > Verrucomicrobiia > Verrucomicrobiales > DEV007 > Arctic95D-9. Next base: position 33,744 of record CAZKGI010000004.1, read on the forward strand.
CGTCGCCGCCTTCCTCGACGACCCCGATCCCGTCCTCGCGGCGGATGCCGCGCGCGCCATTCACGACGACTGGATGATACCTGAAGCCCTGCCCGAGCTTGCCGCTCGATTGGGCACGCATCGCGACCACGAGCCCTACACGCGCCGCGCCCTCAATGCCAACCACCGCCTCGGCAGCCCCGAGGCCGCCGAACGGCTGCTTGCCTTTGTCGCCGCCGGTGAGGCTCCTGAAACCCTCCTCGAGGCGGGAATCGAGGCCCTGCAGCACTGGATCGAACCCGAGGCGCTCGATCTCGTCACCGGCCAATACCGTCCCCTCGAGCCGCGCGAACCCTCCGTCTTGGCCCAGGCCATCCAGTCCCGGCTCGACGTCTTGCTCACCGCCAGGTTGGCCAGCGTGCGCTCCGCGGCGATGGAGCTGGCCACCCGCCTGCAGCTGCCCATCGCTCGGGATACCCTCGTGGCGGTCTTTCAAAACACCGAAGCCGGCGGAGCCCTGCGAGCCACCGCCTTGCGCAGCCTCATGAGTCAGGAGGCCGCAGGTCTCGAGGAACTGGTCCTCGGCGCCCTTGATGATCGCCACGACGAGGTCCAAATGGCCGCCCTTTCCTGGCTGGCCCGCACGGATTCTAACAAAGCATCCAAGGAGATCGCCAGGCGGATCCGGGGAAAGGCCACCGTGCCAGTGAAACAGCACGCCATTCGCACCCTGCCCCAGATTGGCGCCGGAGACCAGATGCAGGCGCTCTTCGAGCAACTCGAGGCTGGCCAAATCCCCGCCCCCCTGCAGCTCGATGTCTACGAGGCGGCGAAGGATCCCGCCTTTGCCGATCACCCCAAGCTGGCGGCGGCCCTGGCCTCTCTCGAGTCACAGTGGGTCCACGCCTCTGCTGCCGATCCCCTCGCCCCCTTCCGCTTTGCCCTCGAGGGCGGCAATGCTGAAAGAGGACGCGCCGTCCTCCTCAATCATCCCGCCGGACAATGCACCGCCTGCCACAAGATCGCCGACGGCGCCGGCAGCAACGTAGGCCCCAACCTCAAGGACATCGGATCGAAGAAAGACCGTCCTTACCTTCTCCAGGCCCTCGTCGACCCGCAGGCCGTAGTGGCCTCGGGCTATGGCAACATCGCCCTCACGCTCAAGGACGGCAGCACCGTCGCCGGACAATTCCGCAGCGAAAAGGACGGCCAGGTCCTCCTGCGCGACGCCGAGGGCAAGGATCTCGCCGTGCCTGTCGAAAAGATCCAGGACCGCACCCCGGTGATTTCGACCATGCCCCCCATGGGCGTCCTGCTGCAAAAAAGCGAAATCCGCGACCTCGTGGAATTTCTCTCCGGCCTGCAAGGCAAGGCCAAGTGAGCTTCGCCCAACGCGCCGATTCCCATTCCCTTGAATGTGCGTTGGAGAGCGCTTATGGATGCCCGAACCCAGACTACCCCGTTTCTATGGACCTCGCCCTGAAAGACAAACCGGTTCTCGTCTTGGCCTCCAGCGGAGGGATCGGTCGCGGAGTCGCGACGGAATTCGCCCGCGAGGGCGCCCGCGTGATGCTCTTTGCCCGCTCGGAAGAAAAATTGGCGGCCACCGCCGAGGCCATTGCCGCCGAAACGGGCCACCGACCCGCCTACACCGTCGGCGACCTCACCGATCCGGAGACCGTGCAAGAGGCGGTGGCGCGCACCGTGGAAAGCTACGGCGGCCTCTGGGCGCTCTTCAACAACACTGGAGGCCCCCCCGCGGGCGGCTTTGACCAATTCGACGACGCCGCTTGGCAGCAGGCCTTCGAGCTGACGGTGCTGGGCTACGTGCGCAGCATCCGGGCGGCCCTGCCTCACCTGCGTGCGGGCGGCGGCGGACGCATCGTCAACAATGCCTCGCTTTCGACGAAGCAGGCCATCGACGGCCTTCACCTTTCCAACGTCTTCCGCACCGGCCTCGTGGGGCTAGGCAAGAGTCTCGCCCGCGAGCTCGCCCGCGATGAGATTCTCCTCAACACCGTGGGGGCAGGGCGCATCGACACCGATCGCATCGCCTCCCTCGACGCCCTCTGGGCGGACAAGGCCGGCATCAGTCCCGCCGAGCAGCGCGCCAAGGGCGAGGCGTCCATCCCCCTGGGCCGCTATGGCAGCACCGCCGATTTTGCCCGCGCCGTGGTCTGGCTCAGCTCCGCCGCCAACGGCTACGTGACCGGGCAAAACCTGCTCATCGACGGGGGCCTCTCGGAGGCCTACTGACCTCCCTCCGAGACAGATGGGAAAATGGCGCAATGCGGCGACAGCGCCGTCTTGCTTTCGCTGGCCCGATGACGTTCTCTGATGAGCCATGCAACGTCGTCAGTTCATCCAAGCTACGGCTCCCCTTGCCGCCGCCACCGCCACCTCGGCCCACAGCGCCCTGGCCGAAAGCCACTCTTCCGCGGGATCATCCCCGTCCCCGGATCCCGAAAGCCTCGTGGAAAATCTCCCGGAAAGGGCGCAGCGCTGTCGGGAGGCCGCTCTCGCCATCCTCAAACCCAGCGCCAAGGAACTGGAGCACGGGCTGCGTCTCCACGCCGAGTCGATCGTTTTTGACTCCTACGGCTTCTCGCCGACCTCGGCGATCGACGGCGAGCAGATTCGCGCGGCTGCGGCCGCTGGCGCCTCGGATGTCGAGCTCGACGACCTGCGCGAGGCCATGGCCATGACCCGGCACGTCACCGTCGCCGAGGAACAACACCACTATCGCGAGGCTTGGCGCGCCTCCGGCGTGACCTGCGTCTTTCAGAATGCCGGGCAGGAATGTCAGGATCCGCTGCGTTTGCTGAAGCGTCTCTCCCACTACACCTACACCACCGACATGTTGCAGGACTTCGTGTCCAAGGCGGCGACGCCAGACGACGTCGAGGCCGCCAAGCGGGCCGGCAAGCACTGCCTCTATTTCACCGGCAACGGCATCCCCCTCACTCAGGACTGGCTCACCACCGCCGACGAGTTTCGCTACGTACGCGTCTTCTACCATCTCGGCATCCGCATGATGCACCTGACCTACCAGCGGCGAAACATGATCGGCGACGGCTGCGCCGAAACCTCCAATGCCGGCCTCAGCGATTTTGGACGCGCCGCCATCGCCGAGATGAACCGCATCGGCATCATCCCCGACTGCGCCCATTCCGGCTGGCAGACCAGCTTGGAATCCGCCCAAGTTTCCTCGAAGCCCGTCGTCGCCAGCCACTCGGTGGCCGCGGCGATTCACCCCCACATTCGCAGCAAACCGGACGAGGTGATTAAGGCCATCGCTGACACCGGCGGCTACATTGGAATCTGCTGTATCCCCCGTTTCCTGAGGGGCGACGGCGGCATCGCCGATCTGCTCAACCACATCGACTACGTGGCCAAAAAGTTCGGCGTCGATCACGTCGCCATCGGCACCGACGTGGGATCAAGATCCCCCAACGCCACGGCGGAGAACAAGAAGGCCGCCCTGGCCGCCCTGGGACGCCGTCGCGAAGCCTTCCGCTCGCTCTGGCCCAAGGACGAGTTCAGCCCGGCCCCAGGAGCCACCGACAGCATCGCCTGGACGAACTGGCCGCTCTTCACCGTCGGACTGGTGCAGCGCGGCTACAGCGACGAGGACATTCGCAAGATCATTGGCGGCAATGTCATGCGCGTGGCACGAACCAGCCTGGTGGATACGCCCGTTCAGGTATGAGCCGGGACCACGTGGGGGAGCTGTCCATGCTGCCCGCCATCTCCCCGCCACTCCTGGATCGGGACCACCTGATGTCCTCTGGTTTCACGGTGGCGGCGGGGTCAGCGGAGACAAGGGCGAGATGCAGCAAAAGCCACCATTCTTCACTGAGCGAAACTACCTCTTTGTTCCCGTAGACTATCGCCAGCTCCCGGAGTTCGCGATGGTGGATTTGTTAGATGAGGCCCCGGAGCGGTCTTCTGGGGCTATCGGCAGATCGCCAGTCACGGCGGCGATCCTCATCATCTCATCCTGATTGGCCATTCCGCAGGCGCCAGATTGCCGATTGCCGCCCTACTCTCCACCGACCTGCGCCGGCTCGAAGCCCGGGACGCCCCGACAATCCCCCGCCGCGGGAATCGGTCTCCGATTCAAATGAATCATTGCGGCTTCTGAAAGGCCCGACCTTTCTTCACGGCCTCCTGCACGCCGCCGGACAGCCCGCCATCTCCACCGACGGCGAGAAAGTGGAAGCCCTGGCCCAGTCGCTTTTCCACCTCGCCGCCTCCACAGAGCGTGCCCAGCGGGACACCGGAGTCCTTCGCCGCGGCAACCACCTTTTCTATGGCCTCCTCCACCGTGGGATCCCCCAGGGGCACCCCGAGGGAAAAGGCCAGATCCGAGGGCCCCACGAAAAGCCCCCCCACGCCGGGCGTGGCGGCGATCTCGCGGATGTTCTCCACCGCTGACGCGCTTTCGATCATGAGCCAGAGAACCAGTTCGCCCTGAGGATCCAAGGGCCAGAGATCGGCACGGCGTGCGTAGTCTCCCCCGCTGAGTCCCCACTGACGGGCCGCCCATCCGTAGCCCACGCCGCGCTGTCCCGGGGGCTCGAAGTCGGCTGCCTCCTTCAACTGGGGAAAGCGGCTGGCGCGCACCATGGCCAGGGCGTCCTCGGCCGTGTCGACATGGGGCACGAGTATGCCCGCGGGACCGAGGTCGAGGACCTGCTTGATGATGAACTGGAGCTGCTCGCGACCCGCTGCGGGCACGCGCACGATGGGCGCCGTGCGCATCAACAGCCCGTTCTTCATAACCTCGGCCTTGCTCGTCATGCCCACGAGGTAGCGCTCCAAACGGCTGGGATCGTAGGGGGAGTGCTCCATGTCGATGATCACGAAATCTAGGCCGCTCGAGCTGATCCGGGCACCGGCACGCAGGGAAATATTGGAGGCAAAGATGCCGAAGGCTGGCTTGCCAGACTCCATCAACTCCACGAAGCGGTTGATTCGGGGCTCCTTCTCCTCGCTTGGGCCCGCGATCGGCAGTAGCGTCATTCCTAGTGAAAGGGCAGTGAGCAGGCGGAAGCAAATTCGGCGGAGTGACATGGTGACGGCGATTAGGGAGGATGAAATGGAATTTCAATGATAAAGGGGGTCGAGACGCCCCCCTTTCAAGAAAGACACAGTTCGTCGCCTCTGGCGAGAGCGGAATCCATCCGGGACCTCCCCCAATCCCGCCAGTCCAGTGACGCGGAAGAGGCTCAGGGATCGCCTCAGAGAGGGCGAGCCTGGACAGCCCAGCGCGTCCCGGCCGCCGGGGGCTCGCCCTCGTGGCGCACCCGCAGCTCGAAGTCCCGCCCCTCGTGGTGACAATGGAGGGTGACCAGGGAATGGTCGCCCAAGAAGGCACTCCGCAACACCACCCCGCCAAGGAGAGTGGATGTGGGGGCGAGCAATTCCAAATCTTCCGGACGGTACCAAATCGTCTCCGAATCTTCTCCCGTCCCTGCCGGAGGCCCCACCGGCGTCCGCAGGGACGCCCCCACCGACTGTGGCAAGGATGACAGCGGCAAGAAATTACACTCGCCAAACAGGGAGGCAACGTAGGCACTGGCAGGGGCCCGGTAGATGTCTCGGGGAGCCCCGGTTTGCAACAGCTCGCCACGGTGCATCACCGCGATGCGATCCGCCACGACAAGGGCGTCCACGGTGTGGTGGGTCACGAAGATGGCCGTGGCCTGACGTGACTTCAAAATGGCCCGTGTCTCGTCGCGCATGGCCTGGCGCCACTGGGAATCGAGATTGCTGAAGGGCTCGTCGAGCAGGAGCAACTGGGGATCGGGCGCTAGGGCTCGAGCTAGGGCGACGCGTTGGCGTTCTCCGCCGGAGAGTTCATGGGGATAGCGACGCTCGAAGCCACCGAGTCCGACGAGCGCGAGGAGGGACCCCACGATCTCCGCCTGCTCCGGCCTCGATCGGCCGGAGAGCCCGAAGGCGATGTTCTCCGCGACCCTGAGATGGGGGAAGAGGGCGTGGTGCTGGTATACCAGTCCGATCCCGCGTTCCTCGGGAGGACGCTGCCTTCCCGGCTCCGAGAGGATCGTACCAGCCAGTGAGATGCAGCCAGCATCCAGACTCTCCAGACCCGCGATGAGCCGGAGCAGCGTAGTCTTGCCACTGCCACTCTCCCCCACCAAGGCAAGCAATTCCCCCGGCTCCACCGACAGGCTGAGATCCTGCACCGCCGGACGATCGCCGCGAGGATAGAATTTTCGGACAGATTCTAGGAAAAGCTGGCTCATGCGTTTCGACGCGAGAGTTTCGCGACGGGCAGCAGGCCAATCAAGCTGATAGACACCAAAATCACCGCTGGCACGGCGGCTTCCGGAATCCGGCTCTCATCGGCGAGTCGAAAAACGCGCGTGGCGAGCGTCTCGAAATTGAAGGGACGCAACACCAGCGTCAGGGTGAGTTCCTTGAAGACATCGATGAAGGCGAGCACTCCCCCCGCGAGGATCGCCTCACGGGCCAGGGGTAAGTCCACGCGAAAGAGCGTCGACCAGGGACGGTGTCCCAGAGTGCGCCCCACCTCGTGGAGTTCTGCCGGAACCCGCAGGAAGCCCGCATCGATGGGCTGCAATCCCACGGCCAGGAAACGCACAAAGTAGGCAAAGACCAGCCCACTGGCCGACGCGCTTAGTGCCAGCCACTCCAGGCCCGGCCATCGCGACAGGCTCACCATGAGAATACCGACCCCTACAGCAACGAGCGCACTGGGGAAGGCATAGCCCATCAGTCCGACCCGGGTGGCCACCGAGAGGGAAGGAGCGCGCAAGGCCCGCTTGGCCCCCGTCATGAGTAGCGCGGCGAGCACGATGGCCAGAGTGGCGACGGCAGCCAGGAGCACACTCTTCCAGGCGGCAATCCAGTTGCCCCCCATGTCGGTCTCGGCATGGCTCTGCAGCGCCCAGCGCAGCAGACGGCAGGCGGGCAGTGCGAAGCCCGCAATCCAGGGAAGCAGGCAGCCTAGCAAGATTGCCACCTGTCCCAGGCGCGATGGACGGCGGCGGCTCAGGAGGGCCTCTCCGGGATCCGAGGAGAAGCTCCGGCCGCTGCGCTGGGCCCGCTCCAGCAGGACGATGGCCAAGGCCAGCAGCAGGAGGAGGGCGGCCATCCGGATGGCTGCGGGCATTTCCCCGTCCGTCAGCCAGAGCCGAAAAATGCCGACGGTCAGGGGGCTGAGACCGAAGTAACTGGCCACTCCATAGTCGTTGATCGTTTCGAAGATCACCAGGCTGGCACCAGCGACCACGGCGGGACGAGACATAGGCAGGGCCACACGGAAAAAGAGACGGCCCCCCCGGGCTCCGAGTAGACGGGCACTTTCCAGGGCCTCGCGGCTCTGCCGGCCAAAGGAGGCCAGGCTGGCGAGGTAAACGTAGGGAAAGAGCGTCGAGGCGAGCACCCAGACGGCGAGTCCCCACCGCCCCAGGTCCTGAGCGGCCAGAAAGACTTCCGTGCCGAACTCATCGCGCAGCCAGAGATAGAGCGGCACTAGGCTGGCCTGGGTGGCGTCGACGTAGGCCAGGGCCGCGACGTAACCCGGCATGGCCAGAGGCAACAGCAGTGCCCACTTCAGCCAGCAGCGCCCCGGAAAATCGTAGCTGGCCACCCACCAGGCCGTGGACACCCCGAAGAGCAGAGCCAGCGCGGTAACCGCGGAGACGAGCAGGATCGTGTGCCCAAGATAGGTGGGCAGGAGATTACCAAGAAGGTGTTCCCATACCTCCCCCACCGGGGCGAAGGCCCGCAGAAAGACGAGGAGAGCGGGAACGAGGACCAGCCCGGCAGGCACCCACGCCAACACCAGCGAAGGCCGCCCCCGCCAGGACCGGCGCAGCTCCCGGCGAGGGGACGAGCTCACTTCCATCCGGCGCGGTCAAAAATGCGGACCGCGGTTTCCTGATGCAGGCCCAGCTTGGGGAAGGTCACCTCGTCGAGGCGGAATTGGCCCCAGCTCTCGTGAGTGGGCGAGAGGCTGGTGTCCAGGTTAATGGGGAATTCATAGGACCCGTTGGCGATGAGCTTCTGTACCTCTGGCGTGGTCAGAAACTCGACATAGGCACGGGCGTTGTCCACATTCCTGGCGTGCTTGACGAGGGCGGCGCCGGCGATGTTGCCATGGGTGCCACGTCCCTCCTGTTCGGGGAAAATCACCCCAACCTTCTCGGCGGCGGCGCGGTCCGCGGCATCCGTGGAATTGAGAAGCAGGCCGAGGTAGTAGGTGTTGCTGATGCAGAGGTCGGCCAACCCCGCGGCCACGGCCTTGATTTGATCGCGGTCCCCGCCCTGGGGGGCCCGCGCAAAGTTGGCCGCGACCCCCTTGGCCCAGGTTTCGGCCTTGGCCTCGCCCTCGGCCTCGATGATGGAGGCGAGCAGGGACTGGTTGTAAGCGCTGCTGGAGGAGCGGGCCAGGACAAGTCCCTTCCAGCGGGGATCGGCAAGATCGGCGTAGTTCTTGATGCTCTCGGGCTTGACGCGATCCTTTGCATAGACAATGACCCGCGCCCTCACCGCGTAGCCATACCACTGACCGTCGGGATCCCGCAAGGCCGGAGGGACGCGCTGCTCCAGAATTTCCGATTCCATCGCTTGCAGCAAGTCGGCGGCCTTGGCGCGCTGCAGCCGCCCCACGTCCACCGTGACGAGCAAGTCAGCCGGACTGCCCTCCCCTTCGGATTTGAGGCGCTCGATAAGCTGGTCGGCCTCCGCCGAGACGACATTCACCGTAATGCCGGTGCGCTCCTTGAAAAGGGCATTGATCTCCTCGTCCACCTTGTAATGACGATGGGTGTAGATGTTAACCTCGTTGGCCGAGGCCAAGGGACTGAGGAGAGCCCCGCAAAGGAGGGTGAGCACAGTGAGGGACAAGGCTTTCATGAGTGATTGAGAATGTGTCTCAGTGTCAAGGTCGGGCTGAGCATTGATGCCCGCAAGGAGAAAAGACCCGCCTGGGGGCAAGAGCACGTCATGGCAATGCCGAAGAGGGGCAGTTGGCAGGCCCTATTCCCCAGCACTGGGAACAAGCTGGTCCCCCCATTCGAAAAAAGTGCTACAAGAAGCCAGGATTTAATCACTGGGCGCCCTTCTTGGCCGGAGCCTCCTTCTCGGAGAGCTCGATCTTGACCGGCAGTTGCCCGAGCTCGTAAAAGCGATGGTCGATCCGGTCCTCGCGCACGATGACCACCCGGAAACCGGACTGCGAACCTCCAAGCGGCTTGCCCACGGCCCCGGTGGTGATGTTGGCGAAGTCGCCGTCGCTGGCCTCGGCATTGCGGTGCAGGTGACCGCTGAAGGAGTAGCGTACCCCGTATTGGCGAAACAGGTCCAGGTGCACCCGGCGGCGCTCCAGGGGAATGTTGGAATATCCATCGGGTTCGTCGGCGCTCTTCAGGAACCAGGGATGGTGCTGAAAGACCACGATGTGTCCCGGGTTCTCCTGCTTGGCCTTCTCCAACTCCGCCTTCAGCCATTCAGTCTGCGCCTCGAGGAGATCGGGCGCCTGGTCCGGAGTGTGGATCAGGGTCGAGTTGAGCACGATCCCGACCAAGTTGCGGTGGCGAAAGGTGAAGCGATCCGGCCCGAAAATTTCCGCATAACTCGCGATGCTTTGCGGCGTCGGGGTGTTTTCCAGGTCGTGGTTGCCGGAGAGGTGGTGGACCGGAATGGTGGGGTCGATCTTGGCCAGGATGCGCCGGTACTCCGCGATCTGCTCGGGGTCGCCGGGCTTGTGGACGAGGTCACCGGTGACGATGACGAATTCCGGGCGAAGCCGGTTCACGTTGGCCACGACGAACTCAAAATTCGCGGCCTCCTGGGCGACGTCCTGGTTGGCGGAGAAAAAGCCGAGCTGCGGATCGCTGAGCTGAATGAAGAACCAGGGTTCTTCGGCGCTGGCGCGCCCCAGGCCAAGCATCCATACCAAGGCAAGCAGGAAAAGACGGATTCGGGACATGATCGGAATGAGAGTTTCAGGATAAGGGAGAGCGTGCCGCGAGGCGTGGCTCCCGGGAGTCGAATGCTAGCAGGGAGAGGGGCCCCTTGCCAAGGCCTTGCCTCATGATTCCAACCGACCAAAGGCCACGCGACCCGGACAGCGCCCGCTCGACCGGAGCCGCCCGTCAGATTCTTATTGGGGCTGGAAGGCGCTGAGCACGGGACGACCCCAGAAGGAATCCGGCACAGGCACGCCCAGCAGCCACAGTGCCGTCGCCGCGGTGTCATACTGGACGACGGGATTCTCGATGGTGAAGCCAGGCTTGACGCCGCAGCCCCAGGCCACCCAGGGAATGGTCACGTCGTCCGGCGAGGAGGAGCCATGGGCGCCTCGGGTGATGCCCTCCTTGTCCTTGATGTCGTGGCAGCCATGATCGGCCGTGAGGATGAAGACGCTCGTGGCCGTCAGTCCCGCCGCCTCGACGGCGTCGCGGATCATCTTGAGGGCTTCGTCGCTATCGGCAAAGGCTTGCATCTTTTCCGGGGAGTGGATGCCGTGGGCGTGCCCCTTCACATCCGGTTCACCAAAATGGATGAAGCACAGGCCGGGCTTCAGCTCGCCCACCATGGAGACGAATTCCCGGGCCACGCTGAGACTGCCGTGATCCTCGGCAGGATAGATGAAGCGGTCCACGCTGTTGGGCAGGTTGAGATGCTGGAACTTCTCCTTGGACACCACCATGGCCGTGGTGATGCCCTTTTCCTTCGCCAGGCTGAAAACGGTCGGCACCTTCACCTTGCCCCGCAGCGGATTGTAGTTGTTCCAGTCGACCTGGTGCTTTTGGATGCCAACCCCGGTCAACATGGAGGTGTGGGAAGGCAGGGTGATGCTCGGGACAATCGTATAGGCATTCCAGGTGTGCGCTCCCTCGGCGGCCATGGCCTTGAACACCGGCATCTCAGCCCGCTGGATGCCATCGGGCGAGCCCTGGTCAAAGCTGATGATGAAGACGTGCTCTGCGATAGGAGATGCGGCCTCCACTCTGCCGAGGGCCTGTAGGGAGGCCAGCAGGATGGCGGCAAGGGCGAAGCGACGGCTGATGGGTCTTGGGGGCATTGTAGGGTGGGGTGAAGGCAACAGAGCGGCGGGCTCACCATTGGCGCAAAGCATCGATCCAAGGCAAGGGTCAATTTGCCGGGTGCGGGCCCCAATGGGAACAACGGCAATGCGCCAGCCTCATCGCGGATGGGTCGATGGCACTGAAACCGCGATCACTTCCCTCCCTCATCGCGCAGGGCCACGGCGAGCCTGGGGAAAACCGATGGATCGACGCCGCGCAGCTCCATTTGCCGGGGACTCCAATGCAGGACCAGTTCGCGGCCGTAGCCCTTGAGCGGGGCAAAGGGGATTACCAGGATCTTCTTCTCGTCGAGGCCTGTCAGGGCCAGATGAGGCAGAACCGCGGCGCAGTCTTCCTGCATCACCAGCTGGCGGACTTGGAGCAGGGAGCCGCATTCGAAACGGGGGCGGAAGTCCACGCCCGCCTTTTCCATGGCCCGACGCAAGGCGTGGTCGAGCTGACCTCCGTCCCGACCCGCCGCAAAGGGAAGCCGCGCCCAGAGAGCGGGATCTCCGGGATCCACCGCCTGCCGTCCCTTCGGGAGGTGGCGCCGGGGAATGCAGAGGTGGAAGGAAAGCCGACAGAGAGGCAGGCAATTCTTCTTCGAGGGATCATCCACGGCATCGCGACGGACCACGGCAAAGTCGACCCGACCCTCCTGGACCGCTTCGACCAATGACCGGCTGCGGTACGATTCGGTGCGCAGTAGAGCCTCGCCCAGAAAGCGGGCGAGAAGCGGTAGCCGCGGGGTGACCAGGGTCTCCAGGGTGCTGGCCCCCGAGCCGAAGACAAAGGCCTTGGGGGCCCCCTGTTCCTCCCGGCAAAAATCCTCGAGTCCCTGGAGCTGCCCCCGCACCCGGACCGCGAGTCGACGTCCCGCTGCGGTGAGGACCAAACTCTTGCCCTGACGTTGCGTCAACTCGGTCCCAAAGAAGGCCTCCAATTCGCGGATCTGACGGCTGATCTGGCTCTGCCGCACCGGATCCCCCGGGGCCGCCTTGGCTATGCTGCCAGCCTCGGCCATTTCCAGAAAACTGCGAAGCCGGTCAAGGCTCAGACCGCCCTTGGAGAAAAGGGATTCAAACATGACTCTCGAGTCATTGATGAGGAAATTTCCGTTATTTTGCAAGCAAAATGAATGAGCGATAAGATCTCGCATGAAAAATCAGGCATACGACCTCATCGGCGACATCCACGGTCAGCACGACAAGCTGCTGACCCTCCTCCACGGCCTTGGCTACCGGCCTCGCGGCTACTATGCGGGCTGGGAACATCCCGAGGGGAGAAAGGTGATCTTCCTCGGCGACTACATCGACCGCGGTCCCAAGATTCGCGAGGTCCTGCACGAGGTCCGCGGCATGATGGAGGCCGGCGACGCCCTGGGGATCATGGGCAACCACGAGCTCAACGCCATCCTCTACCAAATGCCCGACGGCCACGGCGATTGGTTGCGCCCCCACACGGAGAAGAACGTGAAGCAGCACCGCGCCACCCTCGAGGCCTTCGCCGGCCGCGAGGAGGAATGGGCGGAATGGATAGAGTGGATGAAGGGCCTGCCCATGTATCTCGACCTCGGCGCGCTGCGGGCAGTCCACGCCAGCTGGGACCCTCGCACCATCACATGGCTGGAAAACTGGACGGACAGCATCGAGGATCTGCTCCGCGCCAGTGCGGTGAAGGGCAGCTTCCCCTACCGGGCCATCGAGAACCTGCTGAAGGGTCCGGAGCTCGAGCTGCCCGAGGGCCGGTTCTACCTCGACAAGGAGGGAATCCGGCGGAAACAAGTCCGGGCGCGCTGGTGGAACCTCCCGGAGGGCCCCGCGCCTATCGGCCCCTTGGTGATGCCCGTAGCGATCGACCTGGCCCACGAGGTCAGCGCCGAACAGCTCGGGGAACTCCCCAATTACGGCCCCGAAGAGCCCCCCGTCTTTTTCGGCCACTACTGGATTCCGCCGGATCGCCCCAAAGTCCCTCTCGCCGCCAACGTCGCCAGCCTCGACTACAGCGCCGGTCTCGGCGATGCCCCGCTGGTGGCCTACCGCTGGGACGGAGAGCGGGTCCTCAGCCCCGCCAAGTTCTTCAGCGTGGCCCCCTGATTTCCCGTCCTTCCTCGCTCCTCCTTCCCGACGAATTTCGATCCGGCCGGGGAGGTCGGAGAGACGGGCAGCGGGTCAAGGGCCTTCCTCGTATTCCGTGGGGTCCTCCACGCCAGCCAAGGCAAAGGCCTCGCGCCGCTCCACACAGGTGCCGCATTTGCCGCAATGGCGCTCGCCCCCCTTGTAGCAGGACCAGGTGTCGGCATAGCTGAGGCCGAGCTGGGCGCCGATGGCGACGATGCCCTCCTTGCGCTCGTGGATGAAGGGGCGCAGGACCTCGATGCCGGCGTAGGTGCCCTGACGAATGGCTTCGCCCATGGGGGCCATGAAGGTCTCTCGACAATCAGGATAGATCGCATGGTCTCCCGAATGGGCGGCGATGACCAGTCCCTCCGCTCCGACGCTTTCCGCATAACCGGCGGCAATGGAGAGGAGAATGCCGTTGCGAAAGGGCACGACGGTGCGCCGCATGTTCTCCGCCTCGTAATGGCCCTCGGGAATCTCCCCCCCGCTGCGGAGCAGGTCGCTCTTGAAGAGACGGTCCATGAAGTCGAGAACGACGATCTCGTGAGCGACCCCGAGACGGGCGCAATGCTGGGCGGCGAAGGGCAGCTCGCGGGCGTTGTGCTTCGAGCCGTAGTCGAAACTGAGCCCGGCCACGACCTCGTGCTCCCGGGCTGCCGCGTGCAAGGCGGTCACGGAATCCATCCCGCCGCTGACGAGGACCACCACCTTCATGCCAATGGCTCCGGATCCTCGAGTCCGGGATCGGGATAGGACGCGGTGGCGGAGAGCCGGATCCCGCCGCGGGGAGAAAAGCGGCCCTTCACCACCATGCGCCGGGGCGAGCAAGCCGAAGAAAGCTCGTCGAGGATGCGGTTGACGATGTCCTCGTTGAAGGAAGGAAAGTTGCGGTAGGAAGCCAGGTAGTATTTCAGCGACTTGGTCTCCAGGCAGAGCTGGTCCGGCACGTAGCGGATCGTGAGATGAGCCGTGTCCGGCTGCCCGGTGACGGGACAAAGTGAGCCGAACTCGGGATAGTCGAGCTCGATCCAGTAGTTGCGCTGCGGATTGCGATTGGCAAAGACCTCCAGGCGCGCCTCCGCCGGCGAGGAGGGGAGGCGGTTTTCGCTGTGGCCCAGCAGGGTCAGTTCGCCCACCGAGGGCGAGGATGAAGAGGAAGATTCGCTCATGGTACGTGCCGCGCCAAGGTGGCGGCGAGCCCGCCTGCTTGCAAGAAGCTTCTCGGTCCACTCAGGGGACGCACATGGCCTCGAGCAGATCGGAAAGCGGCACCACGGCGAAACGGCTGGCGGTGTCCGAGACCGCGTAAGGCAGGATGAGGTGTCCGGCGTGCACGACCGCTCCGCAGCTGTAGACCACGTTGGGCACGTAGCCCTCGCGCTCGTCGGGCCCGGGCCCCAGGAGCGGCTCGTGAAGTCGCCCGATGACCCGGGAAGGATCCTCGAGGTCGAGCAGCACGGCCCCGATGGAATATTGGCGCATCGGCCCGACCCCATGGGTCAGAACGAGCCAGCCCGCCTCGGTCTCGATGGGGGATCCGCAGTTGCCCAGCTGGACGAATTCCCAGGGTTCCGCCGGGCGGATGATGACCCTCGACTCGTGCCAGAAATGGGAGTGATCAGAGTACATCAGGTGGATGTTCTCGCTGTCCTGACGTCCCAACATGGCGTAGCGCCCCCCGATCCGCCGGGGGAAGAGGGCGAGCCCCTTGTTGCGCACCGCGGCCCCGTTGAGGGTGGATATGCTGAAACGCTTGAAATCGTGGGTCTCGACCAGCTGGGGCAGGACCATGCTGCCATCGTAGGCGGTGTAGGTGGCGTAGTAACAGACCTGTCCGTCATCCTCCGCGAAGCGCACGAAGCGGGCATCCTCGATGCCGTTGCTCTCGCCGGGGGCAAAGGGGAAAATGATCTTTTCCGAAATGTCGGTGTCGTCGGGGTATTCGACCGTGTAGTTGGCCCGCGCCAGGGCCATGGCCCGGTCGGCGGTCTGGAGGAGTTCCCGATCCATGCTCTCGGCCCTCAGCTTGCGCACCCTCAGCTCCAGGTCCAGGCCACTGAACCGCTCCGGCAGCTCGCCCAGGACATCGTGGGAATGCCCCGGATCGAGGCCCAGTTCGTAGAGCTTGCGCAAGAAGAGACCGCGGTCGTAATGCGCGTCGGTGGACGGGCGGGGTTGGCGGACGAAGCGCGAAACGGGATCGAGCTGGACATCCGCCTCGGCAGTGATCCATCCCGAACGGAAGGTGATGGAGGAAATATGCCCCTCCCCCGTGGCGCGCAGGCTGAGCACAAAGCGCATGGCTCCCGGCGGCCCGCCGGTCTGGTCGGGATGGGGCACAATGCTGGGATTGAAGAGGGCGGCCGCCTCCAAGGAATACTCATTGGTGAAGTAAGAACCGAGCAGCAGCTGCCGCGCTTCCGAAAGGGGACGGTCGGTCGGCAACATGCCGCGCACCTGGGCAAAGCGCTCGCGGAAGATGTCGCGGATGTTGACGTGGCGATTGTCAAACTCGCCCATGACCCGCTCCAGCTGACTGGCCACAGTTTCCTCGTCCAGGGTCATGACCCGGGCAAAGAGGTTCAGGACGCGCTGGTTCGGTTCGGGATCCGCCAGGGGCTTGACCACCAAGGCGGGAATGAAGGGCCGCAACAAAACGCGGCGCGGGTCCGGCGACAGAGTCACCGGGAGACGACGGACTTTGTCTTCCAATCGTTTCATGGCTCGTCCGGGGGATCGGCAAAACTCCTCGTCTCGTGACTCAGGGCCTTCATGTCGGCGAGCGCGAGCAGGAAGGAGAGGGTCGACTCCGCCCCTTGGTTCAGGTTGACTCGGTTGGGGTGGAGGCCGTCAAAGCAGCCCCCGTTGGTCGCATCGTAGAGCGAGAGATTGAGGTCGTTGCCTCCGAGAAACCATTCGAAGGCCCGCTGCGCCTCGCGGCGCCACCAGTCGTCGCGTGTGACGTGCCAGGCCTCGATGCAGGCACTGACGGAGGCCGCCGCCTCGAGGGGTTGCTGGTCGTAGAGGGCCGGCGCCCCGCCGCGCTTCCAAAAGCCCTCCGAACCGATGGGGCGGAAACAGCCGTCGGTTCCGGTCTGGTTTTCCTGCAACCAGCGCAGCGACTTCAGCCCCATCTCGAGCAAGTCGTGGCGCTCGCCCCAGTAACCGGTCAGGATGAGGGCGTGGGGGATGCGGGCGTTGTCGTAGGCCACGATGTCCTCCAGCCAACACCAATCCTCGCTGGCATTTTTTTGGAACAACTGCAGGAGCCGTTCCGCCAATTCGTGACGCCAGCGATTGGCGAGCCGGTCGCCGTGCAGTACCCGCAGGTATTCGTGCAGACCGAGCACCGCAAAGGCCCAGGCCCGCGGCGAGGTGAAGCTCTCCAGGGCCGGCAGGGCACTCTCCAAGAGCGTCGCCGCCCAATTGCGCAAGTTCTCCCGTCGGGTGCGGCCGACCACCGCCCCCAGGGCCCAGAGGGCGCGGCCATGGCTGTCCTCGGAACCCTCCTCCTCCAGCCAGCGGCGGTCGTAGGCCATGAAATTGCGGAAGCGTCCCGTCTCTGGGTTGTGGGCGTGCTGGAGGAAGGCCGCACTCGCCGATTGCAAGGCCTCCAGTGCCGGCGGGAGATCCTCGAGATTTTCCAGGCGAGTCGTCAGCAGCAGGGCCCGGGCGTTGTCATCCGTGCAGTAGCCGTGATCGAACCAGGGTACGCAGTGCACGGCGTGCTGCAGCACCCCCGTGGAATCGCTCATCCGCAGGAGGTGGTCGAAGCGCCACAGCGGCAGGCCCACGGGTTCCTTGGCCAAGGTCACCGGCGGACGGGAGGTCCGTTCCTGGGGCATGGCCCGATAATCGGAGATGGCCGATTCAAACAGGCGCGAGTAGCAATGCGCCACCTGTTTCCAGATCATGTCGCGCCCCATCAGGTAGGCCTGCTTGCGCATGCTGTGGCGGTGCCCCTCGTCCTCCAGCAGTTTGCCGATGGCTTGGGCAATGGCGGTGGCGTCGCGGAAGGGCACCAGGGCCCCACTCCCGTCGCGCAGCAGTTCCTCGGCGTGCCAATAGGGCGTAGAGACCACCGCCTTGCCCGCACCGTAGCAATAGGCCAGGGTGCCCGAGGTGATCTGGGCTTCGTTCAGGTAGGGGGTCAGATAGATGTCCGAAGCCCCGATGTATTCGGCCAGGGTGCGGTTGTCGACATAGTGATTCACGAACATCACGTTGTGCTCGACCCCCAGCTTCTTGGCGAGCCGCTCCAGGGAAAGTCGATAGGTCTCGCCCTCGGCCCGGATGAGGTTGGGATGGGTGGCCCCCAGGACGATGTAAACGACGTCGGGATGGCGCCGGGCGATCTCCGGCAGGGCGGAGATGCCGTACTCGATACCCTTCCCCGGCGAGAGCAGTCCGAAGGTCAGGATCACGGGACGCCCCGCCACGCCAAACTTGTCCTTGTAGAAATTCGGGTCGACGAAGGGAATATCGGGAATCCCGTGGGGGATCAGGGCGATCTTTTCCTCGGGGACATCATAGACCTCGCGCAGGATGGACTCCCCCTTCTCGCTCATGGTGACGAGGCGGTCGGAAAGACGGGCGAGCTGGTCAAAGACCTTGCGCTGCTCCGGGTTGGGCTCCTGCAGGACGGTGTGCAGCGTGGTCACAATGGGCATGCGCACCCGCTTCAAGAGGCTGATGAGATGGCTGCCCGCGGGGCCTCCGTAGATCCCGAATTCGTGTTGCACGCAGAGCGCGTCGGCATGCGAGATGTTCAGAAAATCCGCCGCGCGCAGATAGGCGTCGGCATCCTTCTCCGGGATCTCAAAGCGGACCTCGGGCGGATAATCGTAGCGCACCGTACCGTCGGTGACCGCGATCACCGGGCACACCCAGTCAGGGTGAAGATCGACAATGGCCTCGCGCAAATCGTGCGTAAACGTGGCGATGCCGCACTGTCTGGGGGGAAAGTCTCCGAGAAAGGCAATCTTACTGGCCGCTCCGTTCGGACTCATAACAGACGCGGTAACAATCGCCCCCTTGGGGGGAGAGTCAAGGCGCAGGGTTAACAAGCTTCCCACATCAACCCAGACGACGCTCCCCCGAGTCGGGAGGCATTCTTCTTCACAATAATTACCCTGACATAACCGCGAATAGGTTTTTGTCAGGCGATATCAGTTCACGTCTGATAGCGCTCCAGCTCCGCCAGCTCCTCACGGAAACCGCTGCTGAGGATGGGGAAGCGGCACCAGGTCTTGGGGTCGAGGTTCTTGTCGTCGACATGGAAGCAAGGGGCGTAGCGCTCGCGCTTCCACTGGTTGCGGCTCCAGAGGCGGAAGAATTTGACGACCCACTCCCGCAGCTGCTCGCGGTCGAGATCGGGATGCCCCTCGCACATCAGCTGCCAGACCTCGAGGGGCAGCTTCTTGTCGCGGATGGCGTGCTTCTCGATGGCATCGAGCACGGGATAGGGCATCAGGTCGGACTCGTCGGTCTGCCCTTCCTCGCTGGGCCGCAGCTCCGCGGTGGGCGCCTGCACATTGATCACGGACAGTTCGGGCAGGGGCGGCACCACCGGCGGCAGGCCCTCGAGCTCCATCCACCGCAGCCACTGCCTCAGAAAGGCCTTGTCGATGCCGGCGATGGGACTGAGGCCGCCCGAGGTGTCCCCGTCCATGGTCGCGTAGCCCACCGCCGCTTCCGAGCGGTTGCTGGTGGCCAAGAGCAGGGCGTTGCGCAGATTCGCCAGCATCCAGACGCCGGGCGAGCGAACGCGGGCCTGGATATTCTGCAGGGCGAGGTCGTCCTGGTCCCAGGTGAGGGCCCGCCCCACCCCGGCCTCGACCCGCTCCCGATAGCCTTCCACGAGGGCGTCGACATTCCACTCTTGGTAGTCCGCACCGATGGCCCGCGCCACCGTCGCCGCGGCGTGACGAGTCGTTTCGGAACTGTTGCGGGTCGCCTGGTAAACACAGGAAAGCAGCTGGGCCATGGGGGGGCGATCGTCCCAGCGCAGGTGCCCCAGCTTTCTGCGGACGCCATCCTCGCCGAGTTCGTCCGTGGCGAGGTCGAGCATCAGCTTCACCAAGAGGGCCACCGCGGCGGAGTCCGCCCCGCCACTCAGCGAGACGACGAAGCCCCCGGAGTAGCTCTTGCGCAGGTAGTCAAAGAGCCCCAGGGCCATGGCCCGGGTAAACTCCTCCTCCTTGCGGTCGAGCGCCTCCCGCCCCTCGCTGGCTGGCGTGGTGTAGGGTCCCCGCCATTGCGGAAGGAATTTGTGGCGTACCGTCAGGGCCTCGTCTTCGCCGATGCAGGGACGGTGGCTGACCTGGCGGGCGCGCTGCAGGCGGGTGCGCTGCAGGTCGATGGTCGCGGCGGTGAGCACGTGGTCGCGGAAGGAAAAGCGACGACCCTCGGCGAGGTAGTCGCCGCTGCAGGCGATCACCGTGCCGCCGTCATAGATGATGCGGCCCGCCTCGTTGCCGAGGAGGTTGGCGTAGACGTAGCCGCAGGCAAAGGCTCGCGAACCCTCCAGCACGAAGCGCTCGCGGACGCGCTGCTTGCCGAAGGCAAAGTGGCTGGCGCTGGGATTAAAGATGAGGTCGACGCCCCGAGCGGAGAGGCGGATGCCGGGACGCGCCGCCACCCAGGCATCCTCACAGATTTCAAAACCGAGCCGCACCCCGCCGAGGTCGAAAACGAGGTCCCCCAGTGGCAGTGATTGTCCAGCGACGGCAATCCTTTCAACCCGCCCCTCGGGCCATGCCTTGAACCAGCGGGGCTCGTAGTGCAGCCCGTCGCCGGCGAGGTTCTGCTTGGCGACGAAGCCGGCCACGGCGCCATCGACGATCACCGCCACGGCGTTGTAGATCGAGCCCTCGAACCAGAGAGGCAGCCCCACCGCCACGACGAGCCCCCCACACTGCGGCGCGAGCTCCTCCAGCGAGGCGAGGGCGCGCTCGCCCACTTCCGGAGCCAGAAAGAGGTCCTCGCAGCCATAGCCCGTCAGGGCGAGTTCCGGCAGACAGAGCCAGCCCACCCCCAGCTCCCGGGCCTCGGCCACGGCCGCGGCGGCGCGTTGGAGATTGCCCGACCAGTCGAGCGGGGTCTGATTCAGCGCAGCGGCGCCAGCGACAAGACGGTTCATGACCTGAGAGTCCCCCACTTTCCTTCAACATGGGGAAGCGGGCAACGGGGAGTTTGAACACGCCGCCCTCGCCATCCCCACCCAGGACCCGCGTTCAGATCGAGTAAGCGGCCACGACGTCCTCGGGGATCACCTGGGGGCGGCCGGATTCGGCGCAGACGAGGGTGTATTCAAACCAGCCCCGGGCCGAGAGGCGGCCGTCGGCCTCGCGAAGGATCTCGTAGTCGACGCGGACGCCGTGCTTGTGGATCTCCGCGATGCGTGTTTCGACCTCGGCGACATCGCCGAGGCGCAGGGCCCGCTTGTGCTCGATGTAGGAAGCCCGGACCACCCAGCTGAGGCCGCGCTCGAGAAAGGCGTCCATGGACATGCCGTAGCAGCGCTCCATCTGGTCGAAGCGCGCCGCGAGGACGTAGTCGGCGTACTTTGAATTGTGGACGTGCCGGTTCATGTCGATGTCGTCCGGGCGCACCGGGATCTTGGTCCGGAACGCGGAGTAGCTCGACATCGCAGGCGGGAGACAGGGGTCTGCTTCAGCGGAAGAGACGGCGAATGCGCCGATCGCGCCCGCGCTCCAGGAGGTCAGGCTCGGGCTTCTTGACCTTGGCCGGCGGCGCCGGATAGAAGCGTCGGTCGGTGATCAGACCAAATTCCACCGGCCCGGATTCGTTTTCGTGCACGATGATGGCGGGATCGGGACGATAGGGCTTGGGCTCGTGGTCGAGGGTGGCGCCTCCGGCGATCCATTTCGGCACGCCCCCCACATCCAGGGAAGTGTTGGAGGTGCAGCCGAGGCAGCTCAGGGTAAGGAGGGGCAAAAGACCGTAGCGAAGAAGGCGGTTCATGAAATGAGGGTGGGCGGCAAGCCGGTTGGTGGTGGTGGTGGCGGAGAATAGGCGAAGCTGTGCCGATTTCTACGAGAATTTCTGCGCCCCCCTGCTCGCCTCACGGGGGGCGAGCTCGCCAGGGGGCGTCAGGGTTCGACTAGATGGGGCGCCCCGGGCATTCCACTTGTCGACCGGCGGTTTCCCTGCGATGGTCTAGCCCGGAAGCGATGAGCGACAAGGAGGAATTTTTCGAGCTGCCGAGATCGAGATCGGGGAAGCGAACCCGCAAGCGCACCAACTCCGGATTCTACGCCACCTTTTTCTGGCTCTTTGTCCTCGGCTTCCTCGTCCTGGGGCTGCTCCTCGTCGGCGTCAAACTCAGCGGCAAGGGTCCCGCCCTGAGGCGTGCCCTCATCACCTGGCTTGGCGGGCAAACCGCTTCCCCCCCCGCCCCGGAGGTCACCGCACCGACGCCCCCCGTGGTGGAACGCGTGGTCGAAAAGGTGGTGGAAGTGCCCGTGGAAAAGATCGTGGAGAAAGTGGTCGAGGTGAAGCCTCCCCTACCCTCCAGTTACGTCTCCTGGAAGAAGGTCGATGTGGCCAAGCTCTGGAACGGGATCCCGGTCAAGACCGAAGTGGTGACCAGTCAGGGGGACACCGCGGTGAAGGAGCGCGAGCGCGACTCGAGCTACGAGATCGAAATGAAGGTCAAGTTGACCGTGCCCAAGCCGAACGATTCGGCGGCCGAACTCGCCGCGATCAACGAGCACCTGCCGAAGATGTTGAAGGACTTTGATTCGCTCGTCTCCGCCGCCGAGGTCTCGCCCTTCTACCACCATCTCTACGAGCTGAAGACGGAACGCATCCAGCAGCGCACCACCCGCATCGACGAACTCGTCTCGCGTCACAACCTCTACGACCTCGAGACCCTGTTGCAGGTGAAGCATCCCAGCTCCGGTCGCCCCCTTCTGCTCGCCCAGGGAGAGATGGACACCGTTTCCGATGGCTCGGACGGGGACCGCTGGCCCGAGCTCGACGACTACATCTCGATGTCCCAGCACTACCAGCCCTTCACCAGCTACGGCTGGGCGAAGCGCACCACCACCCCCAATCCCCTGCTGGCGCGCTGGGAGAACAAGCTGCGCGAGTATGAAAAGGAGTTCGCGGTGCCGGGTCTCGGGGTGGAGCGCAACCGCTACCTGCGCTCCCAAATCGAGCGCCTCAAGCCGGAGATCGCGGACCTCAAGACGCGCAGCTATCTCATCGCCGAAGCCGATCCCTTCATCGTCATTCCCCTCTCCTTCCTCGGTCGCCGCAATGAGACCGAGTTCGGCCCCGCCATCGGGGATTACGCCGTGGTCGTCTTCGAAGACCGGCTTTATCCCGCCATCGCCGGCGACGCCGGACCGACTTGGAAGTTCGGTGAGGCCTCCCTCCGCATCGCGCGCGAGATCAACGCGAAAGCTTCGCCCTACAACCGGCCGGTCAGCGATCTCAAGGTCACCTATCTCATCTTCCCGGGCAGCGCCGACGAAACCAAGGGACCTCCCAATCTCGAAGCCTGGCGTCAACGTTGCGCCGAGCTCATCGATGAGATTGGCGGTCTCGGCGAAGGCTATTCGCTGCACCAGTGGGAAGACCTCATCGCCAAGAAAAAGGCCGCCGAGGCCCAGGCACCCGCCGCCACGACCGAAGAGAAGAAGGAGGAAGAGGCGAAGCGGGCGCCAGCCCCCGCGAGCGAGACAAGCTCGGAAGAGACGCCGCCCTCGGAGGACGAGGCCAAGGCCACTTCCGAAGCCCCGGCCCCAACGCCCCCGGCGTCAGGCAATTGAGGGCACCGCTAAGGGGGACGCAAAGGGCGCAAAGAAAGGCTGGATATTTGCCGCCCCCATCCTATAAGATTGACTCATGCCGAATCTCAACAAAGTCCAGCTGATGGGCAACATCACCCGTGATCCCGAGGTCCGCTACACGCCTCGAGGCACGGCGGTGACGGATATCTCCCTCGCGATCAACCGCACCTTTTCCGGAGATGACGGGGAGCGCCGCGAGGAAACCACCTTTGTCGACATCACTTTTTGGGGCCGTCAGGCCGAAGTCATCGGCGAATACATGAAGAAAGGCCGTCCGCTCTACGTCGAGGGCCGGCTCCAGCTCGACACCTGGGAGGACAAGACCACGGGCCAGCAGCGTTCCCGTCTCAAGGTCGTGGGCGAAAACTTTCAGTTCCTCGGCAGCCGTGATGAGGGCGGCGGCGGAGGTCCTCAACGGAGCAGCCAGGCGCCCCCCCCGCCGCGCGAGGACTACGGGGATGGTTCCTACGGCGCCCGTCCCGCGGCGCCCAGTTCGCGTCCGGCCGCCCCGCCAGCCGCCGCCGGCGGCTATCAGGAAGGCCCCATCGACGACGACGACGACATCCCCTTCTGATTCCGCCCGCTGAATTAGGGAGGCGATCTCACTTCCCACTTTCGCGCTCCGCGGCACTGCTGCGGAGCGTTGCTGTTTTGGGAGGATCCCACACGACCGGCTGACCCTTGCGCTGTGCGGCCAGCCAGTTCAGGGCAGCCTCGTGAACGATCTCGTGCCCGCCCTGGAAGATCGTCACTCGCACCTTGCCGTGCGTTTTCCGGAAGAGGGGCGCGTTCTCCCCGTAGAGGGCATCCTTCAAGCCGGGGTCTTTGGGCAATTGGTCAGGCTGGGCGTACCAGGCCTCGATGGAGGTCTCGGGAATGCGCTCCTCCTCGGGAACCACGGCATTCCAGGCTCGGAGGGAGTGGGTGAAGGGGACGCTGCCGCTGCGCCCGTCGCTGACCCCGTGATTGAGGTCCAGGGGCACTTCCCCAGCCCGAGCGAGCCAACTCAGGGGAGAACGTTTCGCGGCTTCGGCGCGCAGGGACTCGCTGGCATCCGGCGCCCCCCCGAGGGCGGATTCGATGTGCTGGGCGTAGTTCTTCCGTCCCGCCTCCGAGGTTTCCCGGTGCCAGGCCGCGATGTCGGAAATGCCGCACCAGGAAGAGATGCCAGCCCATACCTCCGGCATGCGCCCGGCGAGAAGCTGCGTGGCGTGGCCACCCCCGGACACGCCGACGGCGTAGATCCGGGATTCATCGACCGGAGCGTGACGCTTGGCCCATTCCACAGCCGCCCGAATGTCGGCGACCATCAACTCAGACCCCAAAGCCTCGGGCGTGGAGTTTGGACCGCGGAAATTGGGATGCAGAAAGATCCAATCGTTTTGCAGGCACCATTCGGCGTATTTCACCTCGCTACCCGCCTGTCGATAATCTCCCGACCAGGTGTGCAGGGCGACGAGCAAGGGCGCGCGCTCCCCCGCCGCCAGTTTCGGCGCCCAATACAGCATGGGCTGTACGCTGCCGTCCTCCGGAACGGGATAGCGCACCACCTCCACTTCGGCCGGATATCCGGTCACTGCCGCCGGAGGTTCTGTTGACTCACCCATGAGGATCAGTCCGCAGCCCAGAGCCAGGCCGAGGGCCCAAGGCCGGCAAGATTTCCTGCCAGGGAATGGCCGGACCCGGTTCGCATAAGGCAGTGCTGTCCACATAGCAGAAGGGTCAAGGATTGACTGGAGCGAGTTCGTGAACAGCCTTCACGACCACCTCCTCGATGCTCTCGTGCCAGAAACTGGGCAGGCCATAATAGACGCTGGAAAGGCCGCCCTCGTAACCGCCCTCACGACGAACCCGCAGCGAGGGAATGTAGGCCATGACGTCATTGCTGTATCCCGCCACCCAGGTGGCCTGGCCGCGGCGCTCCTTCTTCAGGCGCAGGGCGTAGTCCACCACGACCTCGCCACCGAGGAAGATGAAGTCGACGCTTCCTCCGAGATTCCAGATGCCGATGGGATAGGGATAGGATCCCTCGAGGCCTCCGGCCTTCTCGATCTTGCGGAGCAGATACTTCGCCCGCGCGGCTTCGAAGCGATTGGTGGAATCGAGGTTCGCGCGAACCTCCTCCGTACTCGGCAGCGTGTCGAGGGGAGCGGCCACTTCTGTGTAGGAGGCGGACAAAGTCGGCGGCAGGGTCGCCATGGGCGCATCCAGCACGTCGCAGACACGAGCCGCCAGGTCGGCCCCGTATTTCTCCGCGAGAACGACTTCGCGGCGAGGCAGTGGATTCTGGTCCGCCCCGCAGCCCGCCCAAAAGAGAGCCACGGCACCGGGATGGCGCTCCTCGATGCCCCGTTGGGCATAGCCGGGATAGTCGCCATTCCAGGCCTGTCCGGAGAGCACCGTGGCGTGACAGGCATACCCAAAGAGGACCGCACGCAGGCCTCCCTCCGGATCGCGCACCGAGAGCACCGGGACGTCGTGATCCACAGGCCCCTTGAGACGGCCCACGGCGCGCTCCTGCGGCACCTCCGGCTCCTTGTTCTCCCGGCGGTTCACCGCAAAGGTGGCCTTCCCGCTGCCCCACTGAACCCGGGCGGGTGCCAGGGTCCCCACGGCCTCGCCAACCACGCTGACGATCTTGCCGAGGAGCACTTCCGCATAGGCGTCGAGCTTGCGTTGCTCTTCCGGCTCAAGCCGCTCGTAGTGCAAGGGCGCGAGGTTCTGGGCCACCACGGGCCCGCTGTGGGTGTGCGAGGTGCAAAGGGCGATGCGCTCCCGCGGGAAACCCTGGTCCCGACCGAGAGCCTCGGTGACCTGGGCGGCGAAGCCTCGGTCGATGCCCACGAGGTCCAGGGTCACGACCACGGCCCGCGTGCCCGCGGCGTCTTCCAGAACTAGGGCCTTGGCATAGAGGTCCGTTTCCTTGCCTTCGGCCGGAGCCGTGCGCGAGCCATAGCCGGCCATCCAGATGGATTCCGTGGGCGTGATCACCGTGGCTGCGGCCCCGGCCTTCCAGGCCTCCTCTGCGCGCAGCGGGAGAGCCAAACCCAGGGCAGTCAGCAAGAAGCAAAGGGAACGATTCATCTCCCGAGGAAAGCCCAGGGGAGGCCGCCCTGGCAAGTGCGGGCCGCGGCGCGATCAAGGGAAGAACTCTCGGTCACCGCGACGCCCCGCCACCCGGGGGATCGTTCGCCAACAAGCGAATATCCTGAGTAAGGGCGGGCATGGCAATGCCTTCCGCGGCAAAGCGCTGATGGATGAGCAGATTGATTTGGTGAGTGGCGGTGCCTCGCTGGGAGGGACTGCCCACGAAACAGCGCAGGGAGAGACGCACGGAACCCGGAGAGAAGCTCTCCACCACGGCATCGGGGGCGGGGTCGGCGAGCACCCCCGACTGCTCGCGGGCAATCTGCTGCAGTAGGGCACAGGCACGGTCGACATCCGTCCCCGAGACGACTTCCACGGGGAACACGAGGCGGGTCACCGGACTGGAAAGGGTCCAATTGAGGATCTTGCCGGTGATGAACTCCTTGTTGGGCACGATCAGTTCCTTGCGGTCCCCCGTAGTGATGACGGTGGCCCGGATGCGAATCTTGGTCACCGTCCCGTCGACCCCGCCGACGGTGACGATGTCGCCCACCCGAATGGGACGCTCGAAGAGGACGATGAGCCCGCTCACGAAGTTGGCCACGACCTCCTGCAGGCCAAAGCCAATTCCCACGCTGAGCGCCGCGGCAATCCAACCGAAACGGGACCAGTCCAATCCGAGGATGTGAAAGGAGAGCATCGCTGCCACCGCGATGACGAGGTACTGGCAGAGCGTCACCACGGCATTGCGCACGCCCGACTCCACCTCGAGCACGCGCAGGACCCCAAGCTCCAAGAGGCCAGGGAGGTTGCGGAAGAGGATGGTGGCCACCGCCAGGATGACCAAGACCCGGATGAGATCCCCAAAGCCCACCTCGCCGACGAGGTGCCGGCCATCCATGTAGTCCAGCGTGGGCAGGGCCTCCGACCAAGCCAGCCAGCAGCCGAACAATACGAACAAAGTAACAAAAGCCCGGATGAGGTAACGGGTCTGTTCACCCACCGCGGTCCAGTCGACGCTCTCCTCCTCCTCCGGAGGAAGGGGCTCTGCACCGGGCGAAAGCTCTTCCCCTTCATTCCCCTGGGGCACTGCGCCGAGGGCGGCCTCCTGCGCACTGCGCTTGGCCTCGCGCTGCGCCAAGGCCTCCGCCAAGGCCATGCGTCGCGAGTTAAGGATGGCCCAGCGAGTCAGGAAGGCCGAGATCAGCACGCCCCCAAAGACCACAAAACCCGTTTTCTGCATCAGGTAGGCGAGGGTCACCGCCGTGAGGAAATGTCCCAGGGCCGCCAGGAGGGCCAAGGCCAGAGGCAGGAGGATCACCGACCACCTCCAGAGGCGGCGCAGCGCGTGGGGTTCCCGGGACCGCCACGTCTCACTCAGCTCTCCATTCTGGCTTTGGAAAAAGCGGTGGAGAATCAGCGAGAGCGAGATCATCACCAGCACGAAGACGAGGCGCCCGGGACCCTGGAAGGAGGCGAGATCGCCTCCGTTGTGCCACCAGACCGCGAGAAGAAAATGCGCGGGCACATAGAGCACCGTCAGGCGGAAGAGACTGCGGCGCAGCGGATCGAGCAGCGAGCGTCGCCAGCGGAAGTGGCCCTCCGCCACCCCCTCGCGCTGGCAGAGGACAGAGGCAAAGCGCAGCACGAGCAAGAGGAGAACGGGCGCGACCAAGCCCTTGCCCAAGGCATAGGTCTTGACGCTGGCGCTGGGGTCCGAAGACAGGGTCCAGCCCAGGAAGGCCATCCCCGCCGGAAGAGGCAGGGCCAGCCACAGGGACGCCACGAGGGCCTGGAGGGTGGTCGCGATGCGGTCCGTGGATATGCGGCGGGTGCGCTGGCCCGACTCCTGCAGGAAGCGCCGCAAGCGGGGGCGGGGCAAGAGCAGGGCCAGGGCGAGGAGACCGCCCAAGATCCAGCGTCCCAGATCGATCCGGGCCAGGGCTCGCCCATAACCGAGCAAGGCCTCAGGACCCGCGAGGGCCAGGAAGGACGTGCGCAGGCCAGTGAGCGCGTTGCGTCCCAAGGGGGGTGAACTGGCCACCCAGACAAGTCGCTCTCCCAGGAAATTCCGCAGCTCCTCGGCCTCGGCCAGGGTTTCCCGGACCACCAGATCGATCTCTCCCAATTGGGAGGCAAGACGTCGGTTGGCATCGACGGCGTCCCGGAGCAACTGGGCGCGGTTTTCCAGGAGACCGCTCAAGCTCGGGCGAATTTCGGCCAGCTCGTCCTCTCCCATGCCTCCAGCGCGGAGGCGGTCGATCAGGGCCTCGGTCTCGCCTTCGGGAGACGAGGCCTGTTCCAGCTCCCGCTCCAGGCGAAAGGCCGCGAGTCGAGCCTCGGCGATCTCCCTGCGACGGGCCTCCATTTCACCGCGGAGGCTTTGTGGGCTTGGCAGTGTTCGCCAGAGTTCGATGGCCACCTCCGCGAAGGACTCCTCCAGCCCCCCGATCCCCACCTGGGCCCGCAGGCTCTCGGCCTCGCGACGAAGGCGCTCGCGATTCGCATTGGCATGGTTCCATTCCTCCGTGGCAAGCGCCGCCCGGGCCAGCAAGGCCTGATTGCCGCTTGCCAGAAGGCGCGTCCCTTCCACCAGTTCCCTCACCCCCGGGGCGGCGCCCGCCTCCTGCAAGCCCAACTCGCCGAGGCGCCGCTCGGCCTCACCGATCCGGTCGGCCACCAGGGCGCCGCTGCGTCGCTCCAGTCGGGCGAGGCGTTCGCGAACGAGCTTCAGGTCAGAATTGGCGAGCTCGCGCTGGAGCTGGGTGCGCTCGCGGCGCAGGTCAAAGACGAGGGCCTCCTGCTCCAAGGCACCGAGTTCGGCCTTCAGCGCCTGGATGCGGGCGCGGGCATAGAGGAGGTCGGCCCGCCACAAGGCAGTATCCTGGGGAGCCTCCGCCAGTTCGGCGGCCGTCCGCTCCGCCTCGGCCAACGATCGGGAAAGGGCGGCGAGACGATCTCGATTCGCATCCGGTCGTCCCTCCAGGGCCCCGAGCTCGCTTTCCAGTTCTCGGATCTGTCGATTCAGTTCACTGGCCTTGACCCGCTCCGCGGCCAGCCGCGCCGCCAGGGTCTCGGGGGTGGCATCGGCCGAGGGATCGGCCTCCTCGCGGGCCTCCTCCGGAAGGATCCCCTCGCGACGCTGCTCCGAGGCCTCGCGAAGACGGGCCAAAAGCTCCGGTCCTTCCTCCAATTCCTTTTTCACCGAGGCCGTCAGGCCATCGAAGGTGGCGGCGGCTTCGAGCTGGGCGAGGGCCTCCGTGAGACGCTTGACAATGGTCTCTCGAAGCCCTTCCTCGAGGGCGGTATCGGTCTCAACCCGCTCGATGGCCGCGCGAACCTCCGCCGGCGTGGTCCCGGCGGGGGCGGGCGACGCAGCCTCCTGACCATACAGGGGCAGCCCGCTTGACCAGGCCAGGAAGAGCAAACAAAGGAAACGCAAAGAGGTCATGCGGGGGAGAGTCCATCATTTCACAGGCTCGCCCTACCCGCAAGCCGGGGAACGGGGCGCGGGGGGCACAGGCGCCTCAGCCCCAATGCACCGCCAACCAGATGGTCGCCTGGTCGGGATCGGTGCGGTCCACGCGATGCCGCACGTGGGGGGGGATCTCGATCCAATCCCCCGGCTTGAGGTGGACCACGCGAATTTCGTCGGTGACGAAATCCTCCAGGCTGAGGGTCGCCGATCCCTGCAGCAGCACCACCCATTCGCTCTCGGGTTGGTCGTACCAAAACCCTTCCGGAGACACGTGCCCCAGGGAGACGAGTCGCACGATGCGCAGCGATCCCGTCCCCTCGGCCAAGACCTCGACCAATTCGTCGGGAAGCACCGGCGGGATCGCTTCAAACAAATTGGTCGCTTTCATTCGCCAGAATCCTGACAGAGCCGAGCCGCCCTGTCGAGAGCGGAAATGGAAGACAGCTCCGCCCCCCGAACTTGGCGCCCTATTCCGCTTAGGAGGGTGTCTGGTAGAGTCGACGGGTCTCCTCGAGGCTGGCGAGGATCCGCTCGCGCAATTCCGGCGGATTCAGGACTTCCACCTGCGGGCCCCAGCTTTGGATCCATCGGGTGATCTCCTCGAAGCCTGCCAGCTCGAGATGCATCTCCAGCACTTCCTCCCCCTCCCCCACCCAGCAGATTTGCTGACTGGGATGCCAGCGACGCTCCGAGACGACCCGGGCCGCCCAGGAGGTAAAACGCAACTGGATCTGGTGGCGCCGCCCCTTGTCATGCGGGGTGTTCCAGACGCCAAAGCTCCCGCCGAGGTGGTCTTCTGGCGAAAAGTCCTGCGGCCTCAGAAACTTCGTCGGGGTGACGCGCAGCGCCCGCATCCGCTGCACCGCGAAGGTCCGGCGGGCCTTGCGCTCGACGTCGTAGCCGATCAAGTACCAGCCCCCATCGATTTCGGCGAGGTGGAAGGGCCGCAGGCGACGCAGTTCCCATTCCTCGGCGTCGATCTTGCGGTACTCGAAGCTCAGCTCCCGACATTCCAGAACGGCGCGGGCGATGGACTCGAAGAGGCGCTCGTCACCCGGGACAACCCCCGCCGCACGGACAGAAAAAGCCTCATCGAGGTCGCTCCAGCGAAAGGAGATCTCCCCGGGCACACTGGCCGCCATCTTGCGGAAGGCATCGCGCAGGCTGGCCTCGAAGGGCGTCCCCCGCATCGGTTCCAGCGCCCGCCGGGCGAGGAAAAGGGCCACGACATCCTCGACCCCGTGGCACAGCAGCGGGAATTCCGACACCGCGCGGCTGTAGTGATAGCCGTGGCGCACCTCGTCGTAGACCAAGGGCAGGCCGAGGTCCTCGCGCATGAAGCTGATGTCCCTTTGGATGGTCTTCTGGGTCACCCCGATTTCCTCCGCCAGGGTGCGGCAATTGGGGAAACGCCCCCGGCGAATCCGTTCGTGAATTTCAAAGATGCGTTCAATGGGACGACGGGTCTGTCCGGCGCGTTCCGAAACGGGACGGGTCGAGGCGTTTTTCATGAGCGGTAGTCCCCCAAGATACACGATGCACTCCCCCTGTCACTGTCCCTCCCCCCTCAATCAAGTTAGTGGGACAAAAAGAGCGCCGTGTCGCCGCGTTCCATCATCGTGCGGGTGAAGTTCCCCACGAAGAGATCGCGTATGACATGGCGCGCCCGCATCCCCAGAACGACGAGGTCCGTCCCTCCGGGCTCTAACAAGGAATCAAAGAGGGCGCTCACCGGCTCCGAGGAAGCCAGGCGCGAGACCTTGGCAAAGCCGTGGTCCTGAAGATAGGCCTCGGCGTTGCCCAGCAGGAAATCACTCAGTTCCGGCGTCTGTTCGGCGGTGACCAGCACGATTTCGGGATCAAAAGGGGCGGCCAGGAGCAGGAAATCCCGCAAGGCCCGCGCCGCCCCGATGCTGCCGTCGAAGGCGACGAGAACGCGCTCGAGCCGGTCGAGACCCGCAGGCGGCACCGCCAAAACCGGGGTGGCGGAATGTTCGAGCAAGCGATGGAGCGACTGCCCCCGTTCTCCCCGGGTCTCGAAATGAAAGGAAGTTTCCATGCCCGCCACCAAGAGGTCGTGAAAGATGGCGGAGGCCATAAGACGATCCGCGGGCAGGCCTTCGTAGCCGGTCTCGCGATGCTCGACCCCGGCCTCGCGACAGTAGGCCGCGGCGTGGTCCAGGTGCTTGCGCAGGACCTGGTCGGCATGGTTGATCTTGCGGCGGATCTCCTCCACCATCAAGGGATAGTAGGGCCCCATCGCGGGAATGAGGCTAGCGCGGATGTCATCCGAATCCAGGACCGCCACCGAGGAGACGGTAGCCTGATGCGCCTTGGCCACGAAACAAGCCGTCCGCAGGGCGGCCTCCGAGAAAGGGGAAGGATCGATCGGGACGAGCAGGCGACGGAGTGGAGCATTCATCGCCCCTCATCGTCTCCGAAATTGCGGATTTTGTCACCCCTCACCTGTGGCCGCGATAAGGGCGCACCACCAGCCTGCTCCGCACGGCGTCCACCTTGCGCGGATCCGCCCGGGAGGTTCCCACGGTGGTATGGACATATTTGCGCCGTTTGGAGTGTCGCTTGCGCACAATCCAAATCTCGTGCGTCTCCATGGCCCCGGGATTGAGTTTCAGGGTGTTGAACCGCCCCGTGCGATAAGCCGCGGTGTAGTCGTAGAGATTCTTCCCTTCGGCCACCACGAAGGTGATCTTGTGGTGGCGCCGACTCCCCACGCCTCTCAAAAAGATGGTATCCTGGTCCGTGGGCGAGGCATTCGCTCCGGCGATGCGAAACTGGCCATAGGGCTGGCGAGCGTCCGTGCGCAGAGTGGCCATCTGTCTCGCCCCCGCGCGGGTAATGACGCCCTTTCCTTTCAGGCCCCGGCGCTTGGCCCCGATCGAGAGATCGGGCTGGTAGTTGGTCGCCCCCGGCAGGAACACCACGGAGTCCACAAAAGCCCGGGTCTGGGGAGAGTTTTCGTCGAGATCCTCGAATCGATAAAAGACAACTTCCATCCAGCGGATGGAGGAGCTGCGCGCGGGAAGATTCAATTCGGTCTTGGCCCAGCCCTGCTGACCCACCTGCATGGCGACGAGATCGTTGTCCACATAGACATAGAGCCTCCCGGCGTCATCGGCCTCGGTCTTGGTCCAGAATTGCAACAGCCCCGCCTCGGGGGGCAGCTCGATGTAGAGAATCTCCGAACGCAAGGGCTCCGGGGCGACGATCACGGCCGCATCGCTGCCGTCCCGATGAGTGTCGACATCCCTTTGCCAGAGCCGCCCGTAGACACCCGAGGGGCGATCCACAGCATCGGCGAGGTCCGGGTCTTCGCTAAAGTTCTCCACCACCAACTTGTCGACGTAGGCCTCGATGGGTCCGCCGTAATCCTCCGAGACCTCAGGGTTTCGGTTGAACTCGAATGTCAGTCTGTGGGAACCCGGGCGCAGATTGAAAGAGCGATTGTGTATGTCCTCGTCCTGGGAGCCATCGACATAGCCATAGACGGATCCATTGACGAGGAAGTTGAGCTCAGAGGGGTACTCGGGATCGGAAAAGATCCCCCAGTCAAAGCTGACCACGGCGGGCCCCTCGATCTCCAGCATCATGGTGCTGCGCCCCACCCAGGGCTGACCATTCTCCGGGGTGGGGAACGACGGGGGAAGGTTGCCGCTCTTGGCGACATAGCCACCCTCGCTGTCCGGCATGGCGTACTTGGTCCAAACCGTGCTGTAGGTCGGATCCCCGGGATAGCGCTCCGCGCTGAAGATTTCGTAGTTGTGATTGTCCAACGCGTCCTGCAGGTCCGGCTGATTCGTGAGAGGCGTGATGACCAGCTCGTCGATCCAAGCCTGGCCGGTTCCATTAGAAGGTTGACTGGCATAACGTTCGAAATGCCAGAGGATTCGATGCTCCCCCGGCTCCAATTCGAAAACAACCTGCTGCCATCCCGAATCGGTTGGACTGAAGAGATCCTCCGCATCGTAATCGTATGGCGAGTCGATTTCCTTAATAAAGCGGTTGCCGACAAAACACCTCACCTGGTCTAGAATAGGGATCGCCTCGATCCGCCACCAAAACGACACGACAGCTGGTCCTTGAACCGTGGCTTGAAGGATGCTTTCAGAAACGTTGGGCAATACGGATCGAACCGAATCGACCCCGTCGTGAGAACTCGTCTGGTCAAAGGCCCACAGCCCACCGGGAAGGGGTTCGTTATTGGTAAGCGAGACACTTTCCGTTCGCAATTCGAGCACTTCCGCACCCACGTCGAGCCCATCCTCCAGGCCTTGCCCCTTGGCCAAGCCCAAGGGGAGGAACGGCACCAATGCCAGAAGGAAACTTCGCAGTGAAACAACCATGAGAAAGGAGGGAGGCGATATCCAAGATTATCCCCTCCTGGAAAAACGTGACAAGCTCATCCCAATCTCGCCATCAGTTCCTGGCGCTGCGGCGGACTGGTGCCGAGGTGGTGCTCTAGGCTGAGATGGGCTTCCCGCCCCGGCTCGTCTATGCCCAGCAGGGCAGCCAGCCGCCTCTCAAAATGCCGCAAAACGCGCCCATCCACGTCCTTCTCATCGAGGTAGTCGAGGGCGCGGTCCAGGAGCTCAGCCAGTTCGGGCAGGGGGGTGCCGGATTCGGCCACGAGGTCGATCCACTTCACGAAGCAGGACGCCGCGAGGGTCTGGATCCAGTTTCTCCGCAGGCCGAGCCGACGGTGTTCCACGACCAAGTCCCGGAGAATGTGGAGGTCTCCCTGCCGGGCCGGGTGAATTTCCAGCTCGCAGCGGTAAAAGAGGTCGAGCTGGCCGGCAAAGGGGCTCTTGGGGCGTCGCGCGCCCTTGGCCACCGTCTTCACGATTCCGCTCTCGAGGGTGCACCAGTGCACGATCAAGCTCGTCTCCGTCAGGGGAATACGACGGATGAGGGTGCCGCGGGCTTTCATGAAAATCGACCCTTACGGATAGGTGAAGATTTTGTCAGGGACCATTTGAATTTTCCGCGAACTGTGAGAAACCTGTGCCCCGGCATGAACGAAGAACTTCGCGAGAAACTTCAGGCCATCAATACGGACTCCTTACTGGCCCGGCTCTCAGAGCTGCGGCGGTATCTTTGACTTCCCTAGACTGGAAGCTCAACTGGAGGCCCTCGAGGCCGAAATGAACCTACCCGAATTTTGGGAGGACAAGGCACGCGCCCAAAGCAAGATGGCGGAGGTGTCTTCCCTCAAGGGCAAGGTGATTCCCCTGCGTGATCTGAGCGCCCGCATCTCGGATCTCGACGTCCTCGTGGAGATGGCGTTGGAAGAAGGCGAGGACGCTTCTGCCCAGGAAGTGCTCGACGAGGTCCAGTCCATCCAGGCGGGCCTCGACAAGGTCGAGCTGCAAACCCTGCTTTCCGGCCCCCACGATCGCGAAAGCGCCTTCCTCACCATCCACTCGGGGGCCGGGGGCACGGAAGCCTGCGACTGGGCGGACATGCTGCTGCGCATGTACCAGCGCTGGGGCACAGCCCAGGGCTACAAGGTGGAAATGGTCGACCTGCAGGAAGGCGAGGAAGTCGGCATTCGCAGTGCCACGCTGCGCTTCGGCGGCGAGAACGCCTATGGCCGCCTCAACTGCGAGCGCGGGGTGCACCGCCTCGTCCGCATCTCCCCCTTCGACTCCCAGGCGCGCCGCCACACCTCCTTTGCGAGCGTGGACGTCACACCGGAACTGGAGGAGGAGCCGGAGCTCGAGATCGACGAGAAGGACCTCGAGATCACCACGATGCGTTCCGGCGGCAAGGGCGGCCAGAACGTCAACAAGGTGGAAACCGGGGTCCTGATGCGCCACCTTCCCTCGGGAGTCATGGTGCGATGCACCATCGAGCGCAGCCAGCACAAGAACCGCGACCTCGCCCTGAAGATCCTCAAAGCCAAGCTGCTCCAGATCGAGGAGGACAAAAAGCGCTCGGAAATGGAGCGCGTTTACGGGGAAAAGGGCGAGATCGGCTTCGGCAGCCAAATTCGTTCCTACGTCTTCCAACCCTATCAAATGGTCAAAGACCATCGCACGGGCTGCGAGACGAGCAACGTCCAGGCGGTCATGGACGGCGATCTCGACGCCTTCATCGAGGCGAAGCTCCGCGGACACGTCGCCGGCGAATCGAGGGACGAGATCTGAGGCCATCCGGGAGGAGGGCGATGCCTTGCATTGTCCTCCAGGCTGGTCTCTATTGTTCCTGCTATGAAAATCCCCGGTCTCCGCGCTGCCGACGAGAGGGTCGGTGGTCTCGTTCACTTCGGGCGCATGCTCGACAAGATCCGTCTCGCCCAGGCGGGAAAACTCCCCGAGGGCTACCTCCTCGGTGACGGCGACTTTTCCTGGTGGGACGCACGCTGCTGCCGCTTCCTCGGCATTCCCTACGCGGAGCTGCGCCAGCGCGTCGAGGCGGGCGCCAGCGACGAGGAGGCGCTGGCCTGGGCCATGGAAGCCGGTTCCAAGCCCAATGAGGAACAAATCCACATCTGGAACACCTTCATCCTCAAGCGCGGCTGGCGCGACGAAGCCACCGAGGGGTTGGAAGAGGAGAAACGGGCTGCCGGCTTCGGCGACCGCGACGACATCCAGACCTTTGTGGAGCTGCAGAAGGCCGAGGAGTCCTGAGCCCCGGTCCGGGAGCGCCCCTGTCAGGCAATCGGGGCGCAGGCCCCGCGCACTCACTTCTTCTTGCGGAAAAGCTTCTTCAGGAGCGGCGTTTCCGTCTCCTCGGGATTGGAGCGGGCCGCCGGATCCGCCTGGGTCACGGGCAGAGCGCGCGTCTGGCTTTGATCCCAGCCCCCACCGAGCGCCTTGACCAGGGCAACGGAGGCGCTCAGGCGACGTCCTGCCGCTCGGGCCACGGCGCGATCCGTTTCCAGGGCCGTGCGGTTCGCAGTGATGAAATCGAGGTAGGGACTCGTCCCCGCCTCGTACTGGGTGCGCGCGAGACGGGCCGCCTTGCCGGCGCTGCCACTGGCCCGAGCCAGGGCCTCGGATTCCTTGGCCAGGTGCCGGAGATTCGACAGACTCGTTTCCACATCCGCGACGGCCGTGAGGAAGGCCTGTCGATAGGCCGCCAGGGCTTCGTCGTGCTCGGAATGCACGCGCGACAAATTGAAGCGGTTCTTGTGACCGGAAAAGATCGGGACGCGCACCGAGGGACCGTAGTTCCAGAGCATCGAGGCCGGGTCAAAGAGGACGTCGAGGTCCCCGCTTTGGAAACCGGCGTTTCCGAGCAGGGAGATGCTGGGGAAAAACTCGGCCTTGGCCACGCCGATGCGCGCGGTCGCGGCGGCGAGGCGGCGCTCCGCGGCGGCCACGTCGGGTCGGCGCTCTAACAAATCACTCGGAAAGCCCGTCGGGATCTTCGGGGGGGAAGGCAGCTTCCCTCCCGCCACCGGCAGGGAGAAGGAAGAGGCGTTGGCTCCCACGAGGATGGCCAGGGCGTTCTCCAACTGGTCGCGCTGCGCCCGCAGGACGGAGATCTCCGCCTCCGCCGAGGCCACTTCGGTATCAGTCTGCGCTTCCTCGAGATCGTTGGCGGCTCCGGCGCGGACCCGGGCGCTGGCGATCTTGAGCGCCTCCCCCCGCCAACGCACCGCCTCGCGCACGATGTCGATCTCGGTGTCGAGGGCCCGGATCTGGAAATAAATCGAGGCGAGTTCGGCCTGAATTCCCAGGAGCACGTTGTGCACGGCATCCGCCGCCGCCAGGGTCCCCGCCTCATCGGCTTCGATCCGGCGCCGCAACTTGCCCCAGAGGTCGATCTCCCAGCCAAAGTCGACGAGGACATTGTAGGCCGGCCCCTCGTAGCGCATCCCGTTGAGCGGGAAGGCAGAGGGCATGTTTTCTGAAGTGCGCTGGCGCTCCGCCGTGATCGTCCCGCCGAGCGTGGGGAAGAGGTCTGACCGCGTCATCCGCGCCGTGGTGCGGGCCTGATCGAAGCGGGCGATGGCCGCCTTGAGTTCCTGGTTGTTGGCGGTGGCCTGCTCCTGAAGCCGGTTGAGGGTGGGATCGCGGAAGACTCTCCACCACTCCCCCTTCGGCAAATGCGAGGAGGGCGTCGCTTCCCGCCAGGTCACGTTTTTGAAGCGCTCGGGAACCGCCGTGGCGGGGCGCTGATAATCGGGGCCGATCTGGGCGGCGGCACTGCCGACCAGGGCAAGAAGGGAAAGGAGAAGCAGGAATCTCATGGCCGTGGGAGGGACCTGGGAAGAGCGCGGCGCCGACCCGGCGGGCTGGCCCGCTTGGGCAGGAAGTCGGTCCTTGGGATAGTCGCGGCGGATCATGGAAAGGACAGGAAAAATCTCAACAGGCAGGACAAATCAGTGCACGGGATCCACCGTGGCATCCGAGGGCTCGGCCTCGTCGTCGTGAAGGGACTTTCGTCTTCCCGTCAGTTTGCGCACGACGAAGTAGAACACCGGGGTGAGGAAGAGCCCGAAGAGGGTCACCCCAATCATGCCGGAGAAGACAGCAGTGCCGAGGGCGCGGCGCATTTCCGAGCCGGCGCCCGAAGCAAAGGCCAGCGGCACCACGCCGAGGATGAAGGCAAAGCTGGTCATGAGGATGGGACGCAGCCGGAGACGACAGGCCTCCACCGCGGCCTCGACGAGACCGTAACCCTGGTCCTCGAGCTGCTTGGCAAACTCGACAATGAGGATGGCGTTCTTCGAGGCGAGACCGACGAGCACGACGAGGCCGATCTGCGTGAAGATGTTGTTGTCCATGTCCCGCGTCATCACGCCGACCAAGGCCGCCAAGATCACGAGGGGCACGATGAGGATGATGGCCAGGGGCAGGGACCAGCTCTCGTACTGCGCGGATAGGGCGAGGAAGACGAAGAGTACGCAGAGCGGGAAAATGAAGACCGCACTGTTGCCGGCGAGGATTTCCTGCAGGGTCAGCTCCGTCCACTCAAAGGTGAAGCCCGCGGGAAGGATGTCCCGGGCCAGCTGCTCCATCTTGGCGATGGCCTGTCCCGAGGAGACGCCGGGAAGGCTGCTGCCCATGAGGTCCGCGCTGGCGGCGAGGTTGTAGGTGCTCGCCAGGTCGAGACCGGTGGTTTCGCGCACCTGCACCAGCGAGCCCAGGGGCACCATGTCGCCATCGTCGTTGCGCACCTTGAGGCGCGTGATGTCGGAGGGGGCAACGCGGTACTTGGCCTCGGACTGGGCGTAGACCTGATAGACGCGCCCGAAACGGTTGAAGTCGTTCACGTAGGCGGAGCCCAGGGAGGTCTGCAGGGTGTCGAAGATGTCCGCGAGCCTGACCCCCATGCTCTTGGCCTTGACCCGATCCACGTCGATGACGATCTGCGGAGACTGGGGACGAATCGAGGTGAAGACCCCGGCCAATCCCTCGGTCTGGTTCGCCGCCATCATCATGCTGAAGGCCGCACCGGCGAGGGCGTCCTTGCCCTGGGCGGCCGTGTCCTTGATCTGCATCTTGAAGCCGCCGGCATTGCCGAGGCCATCCACCGCCGGGGGCGGGAAGCAAAGCACGTAGGCCTCTTGGATCTGCGAATAGGACTGGGTCAGGTTCCCCAGGATGGCGTGCATGGAACGGCTGGGATCCTGGGCGCGCTCCTCGAAGTCGTCCAGGATGAGGAAGAGCGTGCCGGCATTGGGCATCGCGGCGCCCCCGGCCATGAGGTTGAACCCGGCGATCTCCACGGCGTGGGCCACCCCGGGCGTCTCTAGGGCGATGTTGGCCATGCGCTCCGTCACCGCCCGGGTGCGCTGCAACGAAGCGGCGTCGGGTAGCTGGGCAAAGGCGATCAGGTAACCCTTGTCACTGCCCGGCACAAAGCCCGTGGGGACGCGCTTGAAGATGCCCCCGGTGAGGTAGAGCAGGCCTCCATAGAGAAGGAGGGCGATGATGGAGAGGCGGATCGTCCGCCGCACCGCCCCGGCATAGCCGCGCGACAGCTTGTCGAAGACCCAGTTGAAGGACTTGAAGAACCAGCCAAAGGCGAAGTTGATGAGCCGCTGGAACCAGTCTGGCTTGGCACTGTGCGGTTTCAGGAGGATCGCACTGAGCGCGGGGGAAAGAGTGAGCGAGTTGAAGGCCGAGATGATGGTCGAAACCGCAATGGTCAAAGCGAACTGGCGGTAGAACTGGCCGGTCAGGCCCGACATGAAGGCCGTGGGCACGAAGACCGCGGTGAGCACCACGGCCACGGCGATGACCGGTCCGCTCACCTCCTCCATGGCCCGGCGCGTCGCCTCGCGCGGCTTCAGTCCGAGCGCCATGTTCCGCTCGACGTTCTCCACCACGACGATGGCGTCGTCGACGACAATCCCGATGGCCAGGACCAAACCAAACATGGTCAGGTTGTTCAGAGAGAAGCCAAAGAGCTTCATCACCAGGAAGGTGCCGATGATCGACACGGGGACCGCCAGGAGCGGGATGAGGGAAGCGCGCCAGTTCTGCAGGAAGACCACCACCACCAACACGACGAGAAGGAGCGCCTCGATGAAGGTGTGAATGACCGCATCGATGGACTTGCGGGTGAACACCGTGGTGTCGTAGACGATCTTGTATTCCAGGCCGGGAGGGAAATTCCGCTTCAGTTCCTCCATTTTGGCGATGATGGCATCGCGGGTCTCCAGGGCGTTGGAGCCGGGCAACTGGAAGACACCGAGCGCGGTGGTCGGCATCCGGTCGATGTAGGATTCCGAAGAGTACTCGCGGCCCGCCAGTTCGACGCGCGCCACGTCCTTGAGCCGGGTGACCTGGCCCTGCTCGCCGCGTTTGATGACGATATTCTCAAACTCGGAAGCCTCCACCAGTCGCCCCTGGGTGGTGACGGTGTATTGGTAGGCGGTTCCGGGCGGGGCGGGCTCGGCCCCGAGGGTGCCCACGGCGGCCTGCACGTTTTGTTCGCGAATGGCATTGACCACGTCGGCAATGGTCAGGTTGCGCGCGGCGATGCGGTCGGGATCGAGCCAGACCCGCATGGAGTATTCCTTGCCGCCAAAGTTCATGACCATCCCGACGCCGGGAAGCCGGGCCAGCTCGTCCTTGATGTTGAGCAGGGCGTAGTTGCTGACGAAGAGCTCGTCGAGGGTCTTGTCAGGCGAAACCAGGTTGACGATGAGCGTGAAGTTGGGCGACTGCTTCACCGTCGTCACCCCCTGGCGTCGCACGTCCTCGGGAAGGCGCGCCTCGGCGATGGACACCCGGTTCTGCACCTGCACCTGGGCGACATCGAGATCGGTGCCCAGCTTGAAGGTCACCGTGATGGTACAGGTGCCGTCCGAGGTGCTGTTCGAGGAGATGTAGAGCATGTTCTCCACCCCGTTGATCTCCTGCTCGATGGGACGCACCACGGTCTGGGCCAGCACCTCGGGATTCGCCCCCGGATAGCGGGCCGTGACGAGCACCGTGGGCGGAACCACCTGCGGATACTGCTCGATAGAGAGCGTCGGCAGGGCGATGGCCCCGAGCAGGGTCAGGAGGATGGAAAGGACCGCCGCAAAGATGGGGCGATCGATGAAGAACTTGGCAAAATTCATTCTGGGGGGAGGGCTGGGCCGGGAGGCGGCTCGGATTACCGGGAAGCAGGGGGATCACTCTCCGGACTTCGCCGCGGCTGCCGGGGTCGGCTCCACGGGCTGAACCGGAATGCCGGGCTGGGGCAAGCGCGCCATGCCATTGATCACGACTTTGTCTCCGGCGTTGAGACCGGTCCGCACAATGCGCTTTCCTTCGTAGGAAGGCCCCACGGTGACGGGCTTGAAGACCGCGGTGTTCTCCGGCGAGACCCCGATGACGTACTTGCTGGCCTGGTCGGTGAGGATGCTCTCCTCGGGGACGAGGAGGGCCTCGTACTCCGCGGTCATGGGCAGGCGGACGCGGGCGAAGAGCCCGGGGGTGAGGCGGCCATCCGGATTGGGCAGCTCGCAGCGCAGGATCATGCTCCCGGTGGAGGAGTCGAGGCGGTTGTCGAAGGATTCGACGAAGCCCTTGTGCGGGAAGTCTCTTTCGTCCGCGAGCTGGACTTCCACGGGGATCTGTTGGTCGCCGTTCAAAAGGATGCCTCCGTCGCGCCGCAGCGCGAGGAGGCGGAGGAGGCTGTTCTCGTCGATGTCCGCGTAGACGTGGACTGGATCGACACTGACAATGGTCGTCAGCAAAGTGGTGCCAGCGGCAACGTAGTTCCCCTCGGTGACGATGGCGCGTCCAATGCGCCCGGAGATGGGCGCCCTCACCTCGGTGTGCTGCATTTCAATTTCCGCGGTTTGCAGGGCCGCCTTCGCCGCCTCCACGGCGGCGAGGCTTTGGAGATAGGAGCTTTCGCGACTTTCCGCCTGCTCGGGAGCGATGGCGCGAGCCGCCAGCAGTTCCTTGACGCGGTCAAATTCACGCTTGGCCAGTCCCGCGGCGGCCTCGGCTCGATCCACCTCCGCACGGGCGGCGCGCAGGCTCGCGTCGAAGAGACTCTGGTCGATGGTGAAGAGGATGTCATTT
Source organism: uncultured Akkermansia sp. (assembly GCA_964552315.1). Taxonomy (GTDB): domain Bacteria; phylum Verrucomicrobiota; class Verrucomicrobiia; order Verrucomicrobiales; family DEV007; genus Arctic95D-9. The sequence goes on from CAZKGI010000004.1 coordinate 75,816, forward strand.
TCCTTCACCGTGGCCCCGGCATCGAAGTGGACCTTCATGATGTAGCCGGACACCCGGGGACGGAGCTCCACCGTGTCCTCGGCGTCGACGCGTCCGGTGAACTCCTCCCATTCCACGAGGCGGCGAGCTTCCACCTCCGCCAGGGTGACCTGGACTGGGGGCATGTGGCCGCCGCCCGCAGGATTCGCTTCTTCGGGAGGCGAACCACAGGCGGTCAGCAGGAGGAGGGGAGCAAGGAGGAGGCGTTTCATGATCCGGGATAAGAAGGGAGGGAAAGTCAGGGCAGGCCGGGATTCTCGCTACGAAAAAGAGGAGACGGGGTGAGCTTTGAGCACTTGTTAGGATTTCGGGATTTGGCCCGTCAGCAGGAAGAGAGCGCCGGGTTCGAAGTCATCGAGGGGGGCGAGTTCGTTCTTCATGCGCGCGTGCAGCAGGAGCCCCTGGCTGAAAGCAAAAATCATGCGAGCCAGCAGTCCGGGATCCCCGGCGACGACTTCGCCGCGCGCTTGTCCCTCCCGAATGGCGGCTTCGTAGTAGGACAGGAACTCCTCCAATATTTCCTGGAGCCGGTCCCGCAGCCCGCGGTCGGTCGTCGCCACCTCGGCGCCGAGGGAGTGGATGGGGCATCCGAGAACGCGCCCGTGGCGCTGGTATTGCTCGGCCTGTTCGCGGCCGAAATCCTGGAAGCAGCGCAGAATGCGCTCCACCGGGGCAATCTCGGGGGCAAAGAAACGCCGCAGCGTCCCCCGGTATTCCTCCCAGGCATGGTCCACCGCGGCGATCGCCAGCGCCGACTTCGACTCGAAGAAGTGGTAGAAACTCCCCTTCTTCACCCCGGCGCGCTCGCAAATGTGATCGACCGAGGTGCGTCCGTAGCTCCCCGTCCAGATCAATTCCATCATGGCTTCGAGAAGCCGTTCCTTGGCGTCGCTGACGCGTCCCATGTGAGGCGGAATTTGGAACAACTAGACGAACGGTCAACTATTTTCTCTACGTAGGATCCGAGCTTGCGGAGATCCGACGGGAATTTTCCCCGGCAGGCAGCTGGTATGGGAGGGGAGCGTTCCCCGATGGCCCCCCGGGGCAGCGCAGGCGGCCCTTCAGCGTTTTTCCGGGGGGGCCTCCCCGAAGGCGTGACGGAGATAGGCAATCACGTCGCGCACCTGATCCGGCTGGAGCACCCCTCCAAAAGGCGGCATGGGTTTGCCAGGGGCGCCCTCGGTGACGATCTGGAAGAGCTGCTCGTCGGATTTCGCCAGGGGCCCCTCGGGACCGCGCTGGCGGAAATTGGCCGCGGCGAGCTGGGGCGCGCCCGGCAGGCCGCCCCCACTGCCGTCGGGCTGGTGACAAGTGGCGCAGAAGGTTGCGTAGAGGCGTCGGCCCGACTCGGGGTCGGGCGCGCCCTCCGATTTTTTCTCCCGGGGGCGGAGGGGGGCGCTGAGCGGGCCGGTGAACTCGCGCCCATCGAGCAGCCGATTCAGGGTGTAGTAGGCCAGGGGATTCTCCAGCGGCACGCCCTCCGCGGAGCTCAGACCTTCAGGCTCGACCTCATAGATGAATCCCGGTTCGAGATTGGCGAGCACGAGCTCCACCGATCGCCCGTCCTCGCCCGCCCGAAGGCCGCGCAGCGCCACGCTTTCCTCATCCGTACGCGGACTCCCCGAGGGGAGGTAGAGGTAGCGAAAGCGACTCACCCGCCAAGTCTCTACCGAGGCCAGCCGCACCGGATCCATGGCGGTGGTAAAGCGGAGACGGAAACCGTCCCCGGTCAGTTCCATGCTCAGAATCTCCACGGGAGTCCGTCCCGACCAGATGAGGCGCTGCAGGCCGTCGCCCTGACCCCAACCCCGCGTGGTTTGCCCCACATACAGGCTGCCGTCGGGGGCGAAGACCATGCGCATGTTCCCCGGACGCAGGGGAGTGCCGGTGCGGGGCGGAACGTCTCGAAAGTATTTCAGCCCCTCCTGGCCAGCGGGAATAGTCAGATTGTTGGCCCCGCTGTTGGCCTGGATGGCCTCGAGCCCGACGGCGTCCCGAATGAAGGGAAAGGCCGCCCCCTGGTATTCGCCCGCCACCTTTTCGAGGTAGACCCGACTAATCAGCTTGGTGAAATCGCCGATGAAGACCTGCCCGGCGAAGGGGCCGAACTTGCCGCCCGTGGTGTCCCAGACCGGTTCCCCGGGACTGCCGCCGAGAGCCCCGTGAGGCAGGGCCACGGCCTCGCGGGTGCGCAGAGAGGCGAGCGTCTCGAGATCATAGGGTCCTTGATAATCCTTCCTCCATTTCAGGGAGGCGGGATGTCCGTAAAAACGGCCGGGCTGTACGTGAATGAGGGTGCTGGTGGCGACGTAGTCCCCCTGCTGGTCCGTGGCGAAAATCTCATCCTCGGGGCTGAGACCGACCCCAGCCGCCGCGCGAAACCCACTGGCCACGGGGACCAAGGCCCCCTCGGGCGTGACCTTCATCACCCAGCCCTCATAGAGCCCGGGTGAAGGCTTGGCCTCGCGATGAACCTTCTCCCGGTTGAGGGGCACCCTGGGGTAAAGCTCGTTGATGGGTCCGGCGGTATCCGGGAGACCGGTGGAAAGGAGGAAATTGCCCTCCCGGTCGCGGCGCAGCCCGAAGGTGAACTCGTGCCAGTTGTCGGTGACGCACCAGTCGTCGTTGACGGTTTCGTAGCGATCCGCCACCCCGTCACCGTCCGTGTCCAGCAAGCTCGTCAGTTCGGGCCGCTGCGTCACGTAAATCTCGCGCTCGGAGACCGCCAGCACCCCCAGGGGTTCGTGCAGGCCGAAGGCAAATCGGTGCCACGGCCCCCGGGGCGGATCCTGACAAATCCACACTTCACCGGGCCGGTTGACCGCCACCAGCTTTCCGTCGGGAGTGAATGCCACCCCCGAGATCTCCGGAACCATCCCCGGAGGCAGGGGCACCTCCTCGATCTCGTAGCTGTTTTCCCCCTGGGCATAGCCGATGACGAGGCCACCGAGGAGAAGGACCATCCCTTGGGTCAGGCGCCGCCGAAGGCGCCCCAGAGCCATGGGCGGGGAACCAAGTCTATTCATGGCTTGCCTTCGGTCGAATGTGAAGTGCCGTGCGGCTCCCCGCCGGAAGCCGCCAGAGGCCCGCCTGAATTTCCTCCCCTCCTTCCACGCGGATCTCCGCCTGAACGCTTTTCCCCAGACGAAGTAAGGCGTGGCCTCCGGCCTCGGGCAGTTCGAAAAGGCTGATCAATCCCTCCCCGCTATCGTCTGTCCGAAGGGTTTCGCGAATCTCGTGGCCATTCAGTCGGTAGCGAAAGAGGACCGCCCCGTCGAGATACTGGTAGCCCAGGAAGCGATACTCCGCCGCCTCCGCTTCCCCAAGGCGAAGCGGGCCCGTCCCCTCCAGAATGTAGAGAGGCTCTCCCACGAGTTCGGCCGGGGCGTTGATCTTGGCGCGAAGGGTCGGTGCCAGGTCGACGCCTCCCTTCCACACCCGCGTCAGACCGCCCCGCAGGGGATCGTAACAAAGAGCCAAGGTCGGGGAGAGCTCCACAGCGAAGGCCGAAGGCCCCGACTCGGGCATGAAGGTGCGATAGACGCGGGGATAGCCCTGCGAATCTCCCGACCACAAGGCGAGGGGGAGGCTCAGGAAGCTGACCAGAAGGAGAACTGCAAGGCGAGACATCGAGACAGCGGACAGGAAGAAGTCCCTCACAGTAGAGGATCGCCCGGGTGGTTTGCCACCCCCAATGCGGTACGACTTCAGGGACTGCGCGAAAGGCGCGACGCCCGTTCCAAGGACAGAAAGCCCGCATTGGCGTAGTGGGAAAATCCTTTTTCTTTGGCCTTCCCCCAGGATACGCTTTCCGCCCATGACCCATCTCTTGCGTTTCCTTCCCTCCCTACTCATCGGATTGGGCTTCAGCCTGGTCTCCTCCAGCCCCAGCCGTGTGATAGCGGAACCCGAGGTGCCGGCACTGGCCAGCTATTTGCCCGCCGATGCCGATCACGATCCCGCGGCCCCGACTCCAGAGAGCGTCCTGGGATGGCCTTTTGCCGCCTGGCATTTGCACCACCACGAACTGATCGAATACCTGCGCGCCCTCGACGCCTGGTCCGATCGCGTCAGCCTTGTGGAGTACGCCCGCTCACACGGACGCCGTCCGCTGGTGATGCTGCGCATCAGCTCGCCGGAGAACCAGAGCCGCCTGGACACCCTGCGTCAAACCCACCTCGAGACCCTGGCCTCGGCGGCGGAGCCGAGCCGGGACGGTGCTTCTTCCCCTCCCCGTCCGGGCGGGGAAACGCCTCTGATCCTGTGGATGGGATACGGCATCCACGGCAACGAGCCCAGCGCCTCTCAAGCCGCCGTGTTGCTCGCCTACCACCTCGCCGCCGCGCGCTCCCCCGAGGTGCAGCGCTTTCTGGAATCGACCGTAGTGCTCATCGACCCCTGCCTGAATCCCGACGGCATGGAGCGCTTCGCCGCCTGGACCAACAGCCACCGGGGACGCGTCCCCTCCCCCCACCGCGGAGACCGCGAACACATCGAGGACTGGCCCGGGGGACGCTCCAACTACTACTGGTTCGACATGAACCGCGACTGGCTGCCCATGGTCCATCCGGAGTCCCGCGGGCGCATCGAGCTCTTCCACCAGTGGATGCCCCATTTGCTGACGGACTACCACGAGATGGGCAACCTCAACCGCACTTATTTCTTCCAGCCGGGCATTCCCGAAATGACGCATCCTCTCACGCCCGAGCGGAACCAACGGCTCACGGCCACCCTCGCCGGATACCACGCCAAGGCCCTCGACGCCCTCGGCGCGCTCTACTACACCCGGGAATCCTTCGACGACTACTACATTGGCAAGGGTTCGGCCTACCCCGACCTCTGCGGTTCCATCGGCGTCCTCTACGAGCAGGCCGGGACCCGGGGTTTCCATCAGGACACGGAGCACGGTCGCCTCACTTTCCCCGTCACCATCCGCAACCAGGTCGCCACCTCGCTCTCCACCCTGCAGGCCGCGCACGAGCAGCGCGAGGACCTCATCGACCACCTGCTCCGCTCCCAGCGCGAGGCCATCGAAGCGGCGGAGGCCTCCCCTCTCGCCGCCCACATTGTCGCCGCCCCAGGCGATCCGCAGCGACTCGACCTTTTCCTCCAGGTCCTAGAACGCCATGGCATTCAGTGCGCCCGCCCCGCGGAATCGACCACCTCCGGAGAACTGAGCTTCCCGGCGAACGATTCCCTGGTCATTCCCACGCGCCAGGTGCGCTACCCGCTCCTCACCGCGATGTTGGAAAAGCGGACCGAATTCGCCAGCCCCATCTTTTACGACGTTTCCGCCTGGCACCTCCCCTCGGCCTATGGCCTGCGGCACGCTGAACTGGAGACCTTGCCGGCGCTGCAGGATCAAGCCTCACAAGAACCCATGACAACGCAGGTGCAGGGCCCCGAAAAGGCCGTGGCCTACCTGCTGCCCTGGGAGCCCCTGCAGGCCCCGGCCGCGCTCTGGCGACTTCATCAGGAAAAGGTGCGCACCTGGGTGGCCCAGCGACCGGTCGTCGTGGGCGGCGGGGAAGAGCTGATCACCTATCCTCACGGCACCCTGATGGTTCCGGTGGGGTCCCAGGATCAGCTCGATCCCGCGGCCCTGCGCCAGCTCATGGAATCCATTGCGCGCGATCACCAGATCCCGGTGCGAGCACTCGCCACCGGTCTGGGAGAGGGTGGCATCGATCTGGGGAGCCCCAGCATGATCCCCCTCACGCTGCCCAAGGCGCTCCTCGTGGTGGGAAGTGGCACCCAGGCCGGAACGGTGGGGTCGATCTGGCATCACTTCGACCAGGTCTGGCAGGCCCCCCTGACTCTGGTCGACGCTTCCCGACTGAGCCCCTCCCTGCTGCGCGGCTTCACCACCCTCATTCTCGCGGACACGTCACTCAACGCGCTGAATCCGAGCGCCCGTGCCTCCCTGCAGGCCTGGGTGGCCCAGGGCGGTTGCCTCATCGCCATCGGCACTTCGGTCAGCACGGTGGCCCCCCTCGAATGGGTCGGCGCCAAGAGCGTGAAAATCGGAGCCGCTTCTCAGGCCAAGTCGGGCAAGGGATCCGCGAGCCCCCCCGAATCACCGGCCCTGCAGCCCTACGAGGAAAGCGAGCGCCGCCGCGCCGAGCAGCAACTCAAGGGCGTCGTCGCCCGGGCTTGGTACGACGCGACCCATCCTCTGCTTTACGGCTACAGTCAGCAGGGCCCGGACCTCGCCCTCATGCAGGTGGGAACACTCTTTCTCGAAGCCTCCAGCAATTCTCTGCACGATCCCCTCCGCTTCACCGATGCCCCCCTCGTCGCGGGTTTCATTTCCGAGGCCAATCTCGAGGCCATGAAGGGCAGCGTGCCCTTGCAAATCCGCTCCCACGGGTCGGGGCGCATCGTCCTGTTCACCTTCAACCCGGTCTTCCGGGGCCACTGGTACGGCACGGCAAAGTTGCTGGCCAACGCCCTCTTCTTCTCCCCGACGACCTCCCTCAGCGGTGGGGAGGACGAGGACGATGCCCAAGACGCCGCGGTGGAATGAGGCGTTCCTTGCCCGTTCCCCCACTCCCCTTCCACACGCCCCTGCAGAATGCGCCTCGATTCCCACCAGCACTTTTGGCAGTACTCCGCAGAGGCCTATCCCTGGATTGGGACGGGAAAGGAAATCCTCCAGCGCGACTTCCTCCCCGGGGATCTCAGGCCAGTTCTCGAGGAAAATGAGATAGACGGCGTGGTGGCCGTAGAAGCCCGCCCGGAAGCCGCCGAGAATGAGTTCTTGTTAGGGCTCGCCTCCGATCACGACTGGATCCTCGGGGTGGTCGGCTGGCTGGATCTCTCCGCCGAGGACGCGCCGGACCAGGTGGCTCGTTTCGCGATGCGGCCGAAGGCCGCGGGATTGCGCCAGGGCCTTCAAGGAATGGCGGACCCCGCCTTTTGCCTGAGCGAGGAATTCAATCGAGGCCTCTCGGCGCTGCACGACTTCGGCCTCGCCTTCGACCTCCTCGTCCTCCCTGATCAGCTCCCCGCGGTGACCCGATGCGTGGATCGGCATCCCGCCCAACTTTTCGTCCTCGACCATCTCGGCAAGCCCACCATTGGCGGCCCCGCCGGGGTGGAGGAAGGCTGGGCGAAGAGCCTGCGCGAGCTAGCCCGTCGCGAGAATGTCTGCGTCAAACTCAGCGGCCTGATCACGGAAGTGATCCCCGCCCAGGAAGACTGGAATCCCGACCTCATCGGTCCCTGGTTTGACGTCGCCTTTGAGGCCTTCGGACCGGACCGGATCCTCTTCGGGAGCGATTGGCCCGTCTGTCTGCTCCGCGGCGAATACGCGGACTGGTTTCAATGCGTGGACTTCTGGCTATCGGGCCTGTCTCCCGAGGAACGCGGCGCCATTTTCGGCGGAAACGCCAGGCGGGTATACGGCCTCTAGTCGGGAGCCCCGCCCAGCGCTTCAATTGATCTGCGCCTGGCCGGTGCGCACTGGAATCCGGGGCAGAAGTCGAGGCAGGATCGCCTCGAGCTGCTCCAGGGATCCGGTGGTTTCTATGAGAATGTCTCCCTGTCCTCCCATCCGCTGGCGCCACTCGTCCTCTCCGAGCTTGGCCTGCAGGAGGGTCTCCACGCGACGCGCCACCGCGGGACTGGTGTCGATGAGGCGGGTTCCCTCGGGCAGGTGCCTTTCGATGACCGGGCGAAGAAAGGGGTAATGGGTGCAGCCTAACACAATCACATCCGCACCGGCCTCAACGAGGGGTTCCAGCGCCTCCCGAATGGCCTTCTCCACTTCCGGACCGTCGAGCTGCCCGGCCTCGACCAGTTCGACAAAGCGGGGACAGGGCTTCGTGATGACCCGGATCCCCTTGGCGTGAACGCTGAGGAGTTGATGGAACTTTTCGCCCGCCAGGGAGGCCTCCGTGGCGAGCACGCCGACCACCCCGCTGCGCGTGCAATGGGCCGCGGGCTTCACCCCGGGTTCCATCCCCACGATGGGCAGGGGATAGTCCTCGCGCAGGGCCCCGGCCGCCTGAATGGTGGCAGAGTTGCAAGCGATCACGAGGATCTCCGCCCCGCGGCTGAGGAGGTAGTCGGCAATGTGAAAGACGCGCCCCTGGATCTGCTCGGGGCTCCGCACGCCATAGGGGCACCAGGCGGAATCCCCGACGTAGTGCAGCGCCGCCTCGGGCAACAGGGCGTGTACCTCTCGAAGCACCGAGAGGCCACCCACGCCGGAATCAAGCAGACCAATTTTCACGAATAGGCCTCATTTTTTGCCCGGCCAACGGAATTCGACCGGCTCCGCGGCGGGCTGGTTCAGGTCGGCGGCCGAGGGCAGGGCAATGAACTCCATCTTGTCCTTGGGATCGAGATTTTCGTTGAGCTGAGCCTCGGTGACGGGCTCGGAGTGAACCCCGTCTTCCGGTACCTCGACCTTGGCAGTCCAGAGGATGGCATTGAGAACGAGGCGGCGAAAATCGTCGATGGCCCAGTTGCGGTGCCAATGCCCCCCGGTGAATCCCACGCCACGACCGCCATCAGGTCGCTCGATTGCCCAAAGCAGGGTCTGCCGTTTTCCCAGACCCCTTTCCCCATCCGGGGTCCAGTGGATGTAGCGATTGATGTTCTCCCGGGTCGGAACGCCCGTGACGATGTCGCTCGCGTTGTTGGGATCGGCAAAACGAATGTTGTAATACCACTCGTCGTTCGCCGCGAAGCCCGGCAGGCCGCGGGCGATGGGGTGCCCTTCCTTGAACTCAAGCTGGGGGGTCCAGTGAGGATTGGTCGAGAAGCCACTCTCGTAATAGCCCCCGATCCAGCGCTGGAAGCGGCTCCCCGCTTCGCCCGCCGGCACCTCCACCGCGTAGTGCATGCACATCAGGCCGACTCCCTTGGAGAGCAGCTCGTCCAGCTTGGCCTCGTTTCCGTTGGCGGGGTGACTGGCATTGCCGTCGGAATAGATCACGACCGCGGCGGCCCCTGCAAAGATGGATTCGTCCTCGGGCCAGCCGTTGGGCACGACCTGAACCTCCACCGGTAGCCCGCTCTGCTCGTTAAGCGCGCGAGCCAGGAGGATGGCTCCCGCATTGAATTCGTGCTGGCCGGAGGGGTGACTTTTCTTGCCCGCGATGAAGACGATCTTCGTCTTCTCCACGGCGGCAAAGGCCATGGCTCCGCAAGCGCTCAAGCCAAGCCAGAGACCCAGGACTAAGGCGGCACTGAGGGCGATTCCCGGCGGGCTGGCAAGGAGGCGAAGGAGGCGGGCGTTCATGATCTGGAACTAGGGATAGGAGATCGCGCGAAGGGGGGGAAGAGGCACGATGCCGTGAGGGACGACCGACGCTCTCCCCCGAGTCCATGGGAGGCCCCGGGAAATCCCGCCCCCCTGGGACCCACAAGGGGGCTCAATCCCCGTCGAGGAGTCGGCCGATGCCGCCGAGGACGCTGCCCTCACCCCGCGCCTTGCCCCCCATGGAGGGCGCCGAGCGAATGATACGATCCGCCAGGCGGGAGAAGGGCAGGCTCTGCAGCCAGACGCGCCCATGGCCCCGCAGGGTGGCCAGGAAGAGTCCCTCGCCCCCGAAGATCATGGACTTCAGGTTGCCCGCCCGCTCGATGTCGTACTCGATACCGGGCGAGAATGCCACGAGACAGCCCGTGTCCACGCGGAGGGTTTCCCCCTTCAGCTCCTTTTCGATGATGGTCCCGCTGGCATGGACAAAGGCCCGACCGTCGCCCTTCAACTTTTGCAGGATGAAGCCCTCGCCTCCGAAGAAACCGGCGCCGAGCCGCTTGTTGAAGGTGATGGAAACCTCGGTGCCCAGGGCGGCGCAAAGGAAGGCGTCCTTCTGACAGGTGATCTCTCCCCCAACCGCCGACAGGTCGATGGGAATGATCTTGCCCGGGAAGGGAGCGGCAAAGGCCACCCGACGCTTGCCCGAGCTGCCCGTGTTAGTGAAATGCGTCATGAAGAGGGACTCGCCGGTGAGGGCGCGCTTGCCCACGGCCAGCAATTTCCCCATGAGGCCATCGTCCGGCTTGGAGCCATCCCCCATCTTGGCGACGAAGCTGATCTCCTCCTCCATGTAGTTCATGGCCCCGGCTTCGGCGATCACGGTCTCACCGGGATCGAGCTCGACCTCGACGATCTGCATGTCGTCTCCGAAGATTTCGTAGTCGATCTCGTGGGAGCGCCCGCGGGGTGCCGGTGTGGCACCCGCCGCCGGAGCAGAGGATGCAGACGGGGCGGACGGCGCCGCGGCGGGGGCTGTCTGAGCGGCCGCCTCCGGAGCTGGCGACACCGGAGCCGCCTCCGCGGGCTGGCTCGCTGGCTCCGGACTACTCGGCGCGGCGAAGAGCTCGGGCAAGGCTTCCCCGGCCAAGACCCACTGGGTCAATCCGCTGGTCCACACCCGGGTCTGGGGAGTGATCACCCCCTCGCTGACCAGGGCCGGCAACTCCGCCTCGCTGGTCTGGAATTGCTCGTTGTTTGCGGTCGCGTAATGCCAAGTCTTCATGATGGGATCGGTTCGGTCAGCTTAGAATGCTTTCTCTCAGGGGCAAAGCCAAGATGGCGATGGCGCGGAGCGTCTCCGAGGAGAACGTCGCCAGCCCCAGGTCCCGAGGAAAGTCCTCGGGACCTGTGATGGGGCGGAAATCGGGCCGTCGGCCGTCGATCAGGCTTCCAGGATCTGCTCGAGGACGTAGGGAAGAATCCCCCCGGCGTTGTAGTAGTCGACTTCCGCAGGGGTGTCGAGGCGCACCTTCAAGGGCAGGGTGAAGCTCTCGCCGTCGCTCTTGTGGACCACCAAGCTGGCCGTCTGCATGGGCTTCAGCTCGCCGGCGATGCCCACGATGTCGAAGGTCGCATCAACGAGGTCCTTGACCTTGTCGTAATCGGCGGGGTCGGCAAAATTCAGGGGCAGCACGCCCATCCCGACGAGGTTGGAACGGTGAATGCGCTCGAAGGACTTCGTCACCACGGCACTGACCCCGAGCAGGCGGGTGCCCTTCGCCGCCCAGTCCCGCGAGGAACCCATCCCGTAATCCTCGCCCGCGATGACGACGAGCGGCGTCCCGTCCGCTTGATACGCCATCGAGGCGTCGTAGATGAAGGTGGGCTTGGCCTCGCCCAGGGGGGCGATGTCGGTGTCGGGCGCCGGCACCTCCTTCGGTCCAAAGTACTGCGTGTAGCCGCCTTCGACGCCGGGGCACATCAGGTTCTTGATGCGCACGTTGGCAAAGGTGCCCCGGGTCATGACGCGGTCGTTGCCGCGGCGCGCGCCGTAGGAGTTGAACTCGGCCCGCTCGACCCCGTTCTCCAGCAGGTAGCGCCCCGCTGGCGACGTCGGCTTGATCGCTCCAGCCGGGGAAATGTGGTCGGTCGTGACCGAATCGCCGAAGATGCCGAGAGGACGGGCGCCGACGATGTCGGTGCTGGCGCCCACCTTGCTCTCGAAGAAGGGAGGCGACTGGACGTAGGTCGACTTGGGATCCCAACTGTAGGTCGCCCCGGTGGAACCCTTGATTTCGCCCCACTTCGGATTGGCTTCGTCGACGTTGCCGTAGAGCGACGCATAGACTTCGGGCTTGAGCGCGGCAGCGAGCTGCGCGCGGATTTCCTCCTGGCTCGGCCAGAGATCCGCCAGGTAAACCGGCTGACCCGCGCTGTCCGTGCCGATGGGATCGGAGGAGAGGTCGAGGTCCACCCGACCCGCCAGGGCGTAGGCCACGACGAGGGGCGGCGACATCAGGAAGTTCGCCCGCACGGAGCCGTGGATGCGCGCCTCGAAGTTGCGGTTCCCGGAGAGAACCGACGCACAGACGAGATCGCCCTGTTTGATGGCTTCCTCGATGGCGGGATGGAGCGGCCCCGAGTTGCCGATACAGGTGGTGCAACCATAGCCGACAGTTTCAAAGCCGAGCTGGTCGAGCTCCTTCTGCAGGCCGGTGGCCTGGAGGTAATCCGTGACGACGCGGGAACCAGGGCCCAGCGAGGTCTTCACGAAGGGCGGCACCTTCAAGCCGCGCTCGTTGGCCTTCTTCGCCACCAAGCCCGCGGCCAGCATGACGCTGGGGTTGGAGGTGTTGGTACAGCTGGTGATCGCGGCGATCAGAACGGAGCCATGACGGATTTCGGTGTCCACCTGGATGGACTCGATCTGCGCATCGGCAGCGAGGGGATTCTGGAATTCTCCCGCCGGCGAGTCGAGGTGCAGCGGGGAAACACTGGTGCGCTTTTCCGCAGGCACGCCGAAGCCGCCTTCGGCCACGGATTTGTCGAGCAGTTCGCGGAAGGTCCGACCCAGTGCGGGAACGTCGATGCGGTCCTGGGGACGCTTGGGGCCCGCCACCGAGGGCACGATGCTGCCGAGATCGAGCTCGAGCAGGTCGGTGTAGTCGCAATCGCCCTTGTCGGGAATGCCGAAGAGGCCCTGCGCCTTGTAGTAGTTTTCCACCGTCTGGCAATGCTCGGGGGAGCGCCCGGTGCCGCGAAGGTAGCTGATCGTTTCGCTGTCGACGGGGAAGAAGCCCATGGTCGCCCCGTATTCGGGGGCCATGTTGGCGATGGTGGCTCGGTCCGGCAGCGAGAGGGCGGCGGCGCCGGGACCGAAGAATTCGACGAACTTGCCCACCACCCCGTGCTTGCGCAGCAACTCCGTAACGCGGAGCGTCAGGTCGGTGGCGGTGACGCCTTCCTGCAACTGCCCGTGCAGGTAAACGCCGACCACCTCGGGAACGAGGAAGGTGACCGGCTGGCCGAGCATGCCGGCCTCGGCTTCGATGCCGCCCACACCCCAGCCAACGACGCCGAGGCCGTTGATCATGGTCGTGTGCGAGTCCGTCCCGACCAGGGTGTCGGGATAGTAGACCTCGTTTTTCGACAGCACCCCGGAGGCGAGGTACTCCAGGTTCACCTGGTGCACGATGCCGATTCCGGGAGGCACCACAGAGAAGGTTTCGAAGGCCTGCTGGCCCCATTTGAGGAATTCGTAGCGCTCGCGGTTGCGGATGAACTCGATCGCCATGTTGCGATCCAGCGCCTGCTGCGACCCGGCAAAGTCCACCTGGACCGAGTGGTCGATGACCAAGTCAACGGGAACGAGGGGTTCCACCTTTTCCGCCGCCGCGCCGCGGGAAACGGCCGCATCGCGCATGGCGGCGATGTCGACAAGCAGGGGCACCCCCGTGAAGTCCTGGAGAACGATGCGCGCCACCGTGAAGGGGATCTCGTACTCGCCGGGCGACTTCGCATTCCAATTGGAAAGGTTGCGGACGTCCTCCTCGCGCACCTTGCGTCCATCCACGTTTCTCAGAACCGATTCCAGAACGATACGGATACTGACAGGGAGGCGGGACAGGTTGGGGGCCACGCCGGATTCAGCAAGCGCTGGCAAGCTGTAGTATTTGCCTTCGGCTCCGGAACCGGTGGTGAAACTGCGGACTACGTCGAAACTCATCTGGGTCGGTCGATTGGATATGGACGGATTCGTTTCGCGGAACCGTCCACCCTGACCTAGTGGCCGCGAGAGTCGGGGACCGCGAGCGGCATTTGTAAAGCAGGTTTGGCCAAGGGGCAAGCAGGGGATGCAGACGGAATCAGTGAAGCCACAGATCCCTGCCCGTCCCCTCACCCGCCGGGGGCAGGCCTTGTCATCCCAAAACTTTGTCTCCGCTACTCAAAATCATATTTGGCGAAGTCCTGGCGCCCGGTCTCTAACAGGAGATCCGCGCCCTCCCGCGTCCATTGCCCCCTTGAGTGGCGGACGCCCCTTATTCTGGTCTTGGGTGAACTCGCAGCGATCTACATGATCATCCATCGGAAACCCGAACTCGATCCCGCCTCTTCCCCTCGGAAGCGTTTGCAGCAAGCTATGGATGGACCTCGATTTTCATCGACGGGAAGCTGGCCATCCAGGGCCTCTATTTAATCAATCCCGAGATCACCTACATTCTCGAAGAACGGTAATCCGATCGCTGGCCTGATCAGAAGATCGAGACCTCCTCCCGAACACCGCATCGGCCAAGTCAACAAGAGTGTGGGGTCCGTACAGTCATGAGGACTCCCCTGGGGGAGTCCTCACAGATCAAAAAAATCCGCGAGGCGGCTCAGGCGAGCTCCTGCAGCTTGGCCTTGATGGCCTCGAAGTTCGGCAGGTCCCCGGGGTTGTCGCTGCTTTCGGCGTACTGGATGACCCCGTCCTTGTCGACGATGAAGGCCGAGCGCTTGGGCACGCCGCCCATCTTGAGGTTTTTCGCCGGCAGGAAGGTCTCGTAGGCAACATCGTAGGCCTTGGCGACCTCGTGCTCGTAGTCGCTCAGCAAGGTCAGGCCGATGCCTTCCTTCTCCTTCCAGTTCTGTTGGGCAAAAGGATTGTCGCCGCTGATTCCGAAGATCTTCGCCTTGAGCTGCTCGTATTCGGAGAGCTCGCTTGTCACCGAGCAGAACTCCTGGGTGCAGACGCCAGTGAAGGCCATGGGGACAAAGAGCAGCACCACCGGCCCTTCGCCGAGCTGTGCGGAGAGACGGACGAGTTCGGGCCCGTTCGGGCCGAGGGTGGTGAGTTCAAAATCAGGAGCCGAGCTGCCAACGGAAAGTGCCATGTCAGTGTGGGGTGTAGGGCTGTGGATCGAGGTGAGGGCTCCATCCTATCGCCCCGGGGAAAGGGGTCAAGGCTGCGATTGCGTTTTCCCCGCGGTCTCCGCTTCGACCATGGCCCGCACTTCTCCCACGAGGTCCCGCCGGGCCAAGGCCCCTAGCCACTGCAGTTCTTCCCGGAGAACCTGCCAGGCGGGTTCACCTTCCGGGGCCAGGCGTCCGCAGGGAGTGCGACAGACAAAGCCGTCGTAGTCGGGGAAGCGCTGTGGATCGCTGGCCTCGTCGTAGAGGACGAGGCGAGGCTGCCCTTCCTCAATCCCCTCGATGGCCAGCGGGTGCAGCCAGCAGGTCAGCGGCTTGTAGTACCAGGGCGGCAAGCCGCGCTGACGCGCAAGGACCTGCAGGGCGCAGCGGGCGTCCTCGAGCAGAAACACGCAGGCCGTTTCCGGAAAATGCTGGGGATAGTCCTCCACAATCCCTCGTTTCGGCTCGAAGCGCACCGCGGTCTTCGGGCCCGAAACACTGCCCCGCCAAGAGCCATAGACGACGCATTGCCGGGGAAGGTCCAGGCCCATGGCGGCAAAGTCCTCTCGGGAGGTGTCGACGAGTCCCCGGATGAGCTCCGCCTCTTCCGGCCCCAGGTAAACGCCGTCGTGGCAGCAGGTCCCCCGGCAACGGGAGAGTTCGCATCGCTGCAGCGGGCGATTCAGGGAGGCGGCGTCCACCCTCATCGCCGCAACGAGCTCTCCCAGCCAGGCATAGGTTTCCGGGCAAGCCGTGATCGCGCGATTCATGTGGAGGCGAACTTGCGTGAGAAGACGACGATTGTCCACATCTCCTGCTGATGCTGCGTCCCCTCGCCATCCTCCTGCTCCTGAAGCTCCTCGCTCCCCCCGGCTTGGCCCAACAGCTGGAGTTCAACCGCGACGTGCGCCCGATCCTTTCGGACAAGTGCTTCAAGTGCCACGGGCCGGATGCCAAGAATGCGAAGTCCGACTATCGCCTCGACACCTTTGAGCAGGCCACCGCCCGCACGGCGGAGGGACCCGGCATCCTCCCGGGGGATCCGGAAGGGAGCGTGCTGATCCAGCGCCTCCTCTCCCGCGACCCCAACGAACAAATGCCTCCCCCCGGGGCGAAAATCTCGCTCAACGCCGAGGAAATCGACCGACTGCGGCGCTGGATTCAGGAAGGGGCGGAATACCAAGAGCACTGGGCCTTTGTCCCGCTGCCGGAAGCCGTGCCCGTGCCGGCCATCGAATCCGACTGGATTCGCAATGAAATCGACGCCTTCATCCTCTCCGCGCTCCAAGCTAGGGGACTCAGTCCGTCCCCCGAGACCAGCCGGGAAAAATGGCTGCGCCGGGTCTCCTTCGACCTGTGCGGTCTGCCGCCGAGCCCTGAGGAGATCGACGCCTTCCTCGACGACGCTTCCCCCGAGGCCTATGAACGCGTCGTGGACCGCCTCCTCGCGAGCGAAGCCTGCGCCGAGCGACTCGCCGCCGAATGGCTCGACGTGGCCCGCTATTCCGACAGCTACGGCTATCAGGTGGATGGGGACCGCTACGTCTGGCCCTGGCGCGACTGGGTCATACGGGCTTTTCGCGACAAGTTGCCCTACGACCAATTCATCCTCTGGCAGCTGGCCGGAGACTTGCTGCCCGGGGCGACGCGCGAGCAACGCCTCGCCACCGCCTTCAACCGACTCCATCCCCAGAACGTCGAGGGCGGCAGCGTGCCGGAAGAGTTTCGCGTCGAATACGTATCGGACCGCGTCCACACCTACGGAACCGCCTTCCTCGGGCTGACCCTGGAATGCGCCCGCTGCCACGACCACAAGTACGATCCCATCACGGCCAAAGACTACTACGCCCTCTCCGCCTACTTCGCGAACATCGACGAGGCGGGGCTCTACTCCTTCTTTACGTCCTCGGTACCCACCCCCACACTCTGGCTGCCCGAGCCCGCCCAGGAGGAACGCTTCGCCCGGCTTGAATCCGAAATCGCGGCCTTGGAAGCCGCCCTCCAGGAACGCGCCCTTTCCGCGCAAGTGGATTACGAGAGCTGGCGTCAACATCACCCGGGCCCGGCCACGCCCCCCGCCCCCCTCGCCGCCTATTCCTTCGACGCCCTCGAGGGAGACGTCTTCCCCAACCTCGTCCCCGGCGGGGAGGGGGCCAAGAACCAAGTCGGCAACGTCCTCGTGCCCGGACGCTCGGGCCAGGCGGTCCGGCTCAGCGGTGACGATCCCGTAACCCTGCCCCTGGGAAACTTTACCCGAGACGATCCCTTCTCCGTGACCTTGTGGCTGAACGCCCCCGAGCATTCCGAGCGGGCGGTGGTATTCAGTCGTTCCAAGGCCTGGACGGACGCGGCCAGTCGCGGCTATGAACTGCTCCTCGAGGAGGGTCGGCTCGTCGCCGCCCTCGTTCACTACGAACCCGGCAACGCCATACGCATCCGGTCCAGGGAAAAGCTGCCCACGGGCCGCTGGCAGCACGTCGCCTTGGTCTACGACGGCTCGAGTCGCGCGGAAGGCCTGCGTCTCTATGGCAATGGGGCGCCGCTCCAAGTCGAGGTCCTGCGAGACAAGCTCAGCCGAGAAATCACTGGAGGTGGCAGCGACACTCTGGTGATCGGCCAGCGCATGCGCGACAGCGGATTCAAGAACGGACTCGTCGACGACTTCCAGGTCTACGACCAGGCTCTCGATCCCCAATCGGTGCGCGTCCTCGCCACCGGAACGCAGGAGCCAAGCCCCGACCTGGCCCACTTTCTAGCCCGCCATGATCCCCTCTCCGCAAAGCTGCGCAGCGAATTGCACCAACTCCGACAGGAGCGCAGCGAACTGGTCACCAAGATTCCCGAGATCATGGTGATGGAGGAGTTGGATGGCGAGCCGCGCCGCACGCATTTCCTGGAGCGCGGCTCCTACGCCGCCCCGAGGGAAGTCGTCCTCCCGAACACCCCCGCCTTTTTGCCCCCCCTGCCTGACAAGGCCCCCGCCAACCGTCTCGGGCTGGCCCAGTGGACCGTTTCCCCCAACCATCCCCTGACGGCCCGGGTCACGGTGAACCGCTACTGGCAGCGCCTCTTCCAAAATGGACTCGTGGCCACCTCGGAAGACTTCGGCAGCCAGGGCCGCCCCCCCAGCCATCCCGAGCTCCTGGACTGGCTGGCCCGCGATTTCATCGAGCACGGCTGGGACCTGCCCCGCCTCCTCAAGATGATCGTCCTCTCGGCGACCTACCGGCAGCGTTCCGACCTGCCCTCGGCAGAGCACGCCCGCCTCGATCCCGAGAACAGCCTGCTCTACCGCTACCCCGCCGCCCGGCTGCCCGCGGAGATGCTCCGGGACAATGCCCTGGCGGTGAGCGGACTGCTCGTCAACCAGGTGGGGGGCCCCTCGGTGAAACCCTACGACATCGCCCTCGCCTTCAAGCCCGCCGAGCCCGACCAGGGCGCGGCCCTCTACCGCCGCAGCCTCTACACCTACATGCGGCAAACGGCCCCCAGCCCGCTGATGATGGCCCTGAACGCCTCGAAAAGGGATGTTTGTCAGGTGCGCGTCGAGCATGCTGACTCCCCGCTTGAGGGGCTGGTGATGTTGAACTCGCCCCAGTTTGTCGAGGCCGCCCGGGTCCTCGCCGCCCAGTTGGTGGCGCGCCACTCGAAGGACGAGGCCCTCGTCCGCGACGCCTTCCGCCGGCTCACCAGCCGCCTCCCCACTGCGGAGGAGAGTTCCTTGCTCGCCTCGCTGCTCGCCGAACAGCTCGCCCACTTCGAGGCGGATCCGGGGGCGGCAACCCGACTGCTGGCCGTGGGTGCCTCCCCTACGGCAACCCAGCAATCGGCACGGGAGCTCGCGCGCACCGCCGCCGCCGCGACCCTGGTGTCCACCCTGTTGAATTTCGATGAATGCGTCTCCAAGCGCTGATCCCATGGACCCCGCCCCCACGCCCCCTCCCATCCTGACCCGGCGCGAACTTCTCGCCCGCTGCGGGGCGGGATTTGGCAGCCTGGCCCTGGCGGGCTTGCTGGGTCGAGAGGCCGCGGCCGCCTCCCCGCCCCCCGCCTACCTCGTCACTCGCCCGCGGGCCAAGCGCATCATCTACCTGTTCCAGTCCGGAGGGCCCTCCCAGATGGACCTCTTTGACTACAAGCCCCGCCTCAAGGCCGAGGAGGGACGGGAACTGCCCGAGGAAGTCCGCATGGGGCAGCGTCTCACCGGCATGTCGGGAAATCAGGCCAGCCTCCCCTTGGTGGGATCGCCCTTCGCCTTCCAGCAGCACGGGCAAAGCGGCCAATGGTTCAGCGAGCTGCTCCCTCACACGGCCAAAATCGCGGACGAGATCACCGTGATCCACTCGATGCAGACCGACGCCATCAACCACGGTCCCGGCGTCACCTTCATGCAGACGGGATCCCAGATCGGAGGACGCCCCAGCATCGGTTCCTGGCTCAGCTACGGCCTGGGGTCGGCCAACGAGAACCTCCCGGCCTTCGTCGTCCTCATCACCAAGGGAATGAAAGGACAGCCTCTCGTGAGCCGGCTCTGGGGCAGCGGCTTCCTGCCCGGCAAGCACGACGGCGTCCGCTTCAATCCTGACAAAGACCCCATTCTCTACCTCAACAATCCCGACGGGATCGATGCCACGACGCGTCGCCGCATGCTCGACCGTCTCGGCGAGCTGCACCGCCTCCAGATGACCCGTTCCGGCGACTCCGCCCTGGAGACGCGCATCGCCCAGTATGAGATGGGTTTCCGCATGCAGGCCTCCATCCCCGAGGCGAGCGACCTTTCCGACGAACCCGAGTCCACCTTCCGCCTCTACGGCGAGGACGCCCGCACCCCCGGCACCTACGCCGCCAATTGCGTCCTGGCGCGACGCCTCGCTGAGCGAGGCGTGCAGTTCATCCAGCTCTACCACCAGGACTGGGACCACCACGGCGGCCTGCCGAACGGTCTGCGCACCAAGTGCCGGGAAACCGATCAGGCCTCGGCGGCCCTTGTCATCGACCTGAAGCAGCGGGGTCTCCTCGAGGACACCCTGGTGATCTGGGGGGGCGAATTCGGGCGCACCAACTATTGCCAGGGCAAGTTCACACCCGGCAACTTCGGGCGCGACCACCATCCCCGCTGTTTCAGCCTCTGGATGGCGGGCGGAGGCGTCAAGGCCGGCTACACGCACGGACGCACCGACGACTACGGCTACAATGTCGTCGAGGGCGCCGTGCACGTGCACGACTTCCACGCCACCCTGCTACACCTGCTCGGGATTGATCACGAGCGGTTGACCTTCCTTTACCAAGGGAGGCATTTCCGCCTCACCGATGTCCACGGCCGCGTCGTGAAGGAGCTCCTGGCCTGAGCCGGAACTCCCCCGGCCTCAATTCTTCCCTTTCTTCGCCTTCTCGATCACCTCGGCGAGGGTCACCGGGGCGCCGCCGCGGCGCTTGCTCTCGTCAGCGGCCTCCATGAAGGCAAAGATCTCCAGAGTCTCCTCGGCGGAGACGGGGGCGACCTTGGTGCGGAAAAACTCCACCACCGCGGCCATCTGTTCGGGATAGGCCCCGCCGGCGGCTTCCGTGATGGTGGCCTTGCTGCCGAAGACTGTCACGCCATAGGCGGCCTTGGCGGCGCGCAGGCCGACGACGGTGCCGACCTTTCCGTCCTTCCAAATGCCGGTGACCACATCCGTGCCTTCCGTGTGGGTGCGGCTGACGCGCTCACAGCCGGTACCAATGACGGTGTAGAGAGCCTCGGTGGCGTGAATCCCGTACCAGGCGAGATCGATGTGATGGGGCTCCAGCGAAGCAGGGCCATAGCTGATCACCGCGGCGACATCACCGACATCCGCGCTCGCCGCCTTGGTGACGCCGGCATTGTAGCGCAGGTTCGAGCTGCTCCACACCGGGGTGCCATGCTGCTTTGCCAGGTCGAAGATGGCGATGGCATCCTCCAGGGAAGCGGCGAGCGGCTTGTCGATGAAGGTGGGCTTGCCGGCCCGGATCCCGGGTGCTGCTTGCTCGTAGTGGGGCCGTCCGTCCACGCTTTCCACCATGACGACGTCGACTTCCTTGATCATGGCTTCGATGGAGTCCATGATCTTCACGCCGTATTCCTCCTTCAGGGTTTTGACATAGCCGTCCACCCGGGAATAGCTCGATTCGATGTCGGGGCTGGAAGCCGGCACGGCCGCGACGACGCGGGCGGGATAGTTGTTGACCGGGTCGTGCAGGATCTTGGTGAAGGCCGGGGCATGGGAGGTGTCGATGCCGATCATGCCGACGCGGATGACCTTTTCCTCCTGCCCCAGGGCGGTCAAGGAAAGCAGGGTCGAAACAAGGACGGTCGAAAGGAGTCTGTGCATGCCACCCTTTACGAGACGAGCGCCCAATACGACAGTCCCGCGATCCTGCCAAGGAGGGAATCGGCATTTCGCGCGACCGCGGCGCGCCACCACTGCCTAGGACCGGATCCCCAGCGCGAGGCAGGCCTTTCGCACCACCCATCCCGAAGCCTCGAGGGCCGCGCGGGCGCGGTCTGCATCCACGCCGGTGAGCTCGCGGACAATGCGCACGGCGCGGTCCCGCAGCTTGGTGTTGGAGGGGTTGAGGTCGACCATGAGATTGCCGATCACCTTTCCCGAATGGGTCATTGCCAGGGTGGTGAGTAGGTTGAGGACGAGCTTGGTCGCCGTCCCCGCCTTGAGGCGGGTGGATCCGGTGAGGATCTCCGGTCCCGTGTCCGGGAGGATGGACTGGTCGAGAAGGGGGTGATCGCGATAGGCGGGATTGCAGCAGACCAACACCGTGGTGGCCCCGCGGTCCCGCGCCTCGGCCAGGCAACCCCAGACAAAGGGTGCATGGCCACTCGCGCTGATCCCCACGACGACGTCCGCCGCGGTGATCTGCCGATGGCGCAGGGCGCGTCGCCCGGCCTCGGCGTCGTCCTCGGCCCCTTCGACGGCACTCCAGAGCGCCGTGCGTCCCCCGGCAATGATGCCCTGAACCCAATGGGCGGGACTGCGAAAGGTCGGCGGACATTCGCTGGCGTCGAGCACCCCCAGCCGACCGCTGGTGCCGGCCCCGCAGTAAAGGAGGCGTCCTCCTTCGGCAAAGGCCCTGACGACGCGGCGCACGGTCCACTCGATGCGTTCGCTCTCGGCGAGGATCTTCCCGGGAATGGTGGCGTCCTCCTCGAGCATCAAGCGAATGGCCTCGGCGAGGGGCATTTCCGCGAAGCGGCTCGACCGCGGATGACGCCCCTCCGTCGGCGAGGCGGAGACGGGACGCCATTGGATCCAATCGGCATGGGCCTGGCCGCCCTCGTTGGCCGAAGTTGTCGCCGCGAGCAGAGGCGCAGCGGCCTGCGTCGGAGCGGCGGCCTGTTGGGCCAGGATCACCGCGCCCCATACCGCGGGTCTCTCCAGGCGCATCACGAGACACTTGGGCCAGGCGTCGCGGAGCCTGGCGGAGACGCGCTCGGCAAAGCCGGGGTTCTTCAGGAGCACCGAGCCGGTGAGGACAAACTGCACCTTTTCGTGGCGGCCAGCGATGCGCGCCGCGCAGTGCACCGTGTCCTTGGCCAGCCGTTCCTCGGCGCGGCGCAGGATGGCCAGGGCAATCTCGTCCCGACGGGTATTGGCCGCCTCGAAGACCACGCGAGCGAGGCTGGCGAGCTCGGTCTTGCTCGCCGCCATGGACCATTCAATGAGGGCCTCGGGCTCGTTCATCTGCAGGGCGTGGAGAATGTCCGCGCCGAGCGCCGGCCAATGGTCCTCGATGTCGGAAATCGTGACGATGGAGCGCAGGGCGTGCTGGGCGATGTCGGTGGCGCTCCCGCGGTCGCCGATGATATGGCCCCGTCCCCCCACCTTCACAGTCCGCCCGTCGCGACGGCGTCCGAGAGAGCAGGATCCCGTACCGCTCACCAGCAAGACCTGGGCATCGCAGTCCGCCGGCCATTCCACCGCCTCCAGCGCGGGCCGCAAATCATCCCCCACCTCGCTGGGCACGCCGGGCCAGACCCGGGCCGCGGCGGCGGCGACGCGGGCGCGATCACTGGCGGAGCGAACCCCGGCCAAACCGAGCCCGATGCCCTGGGGGGACTTGGGCAGGCGGTCGCGTATGTCCCGCAGCAGGGAGTCGAGCGCCTCCCCGGGCAAGAGGTGGATGTTCCCAGGGCCGGAACGGAGTTCGGCGAGGACGGTCTGGGTCTCGCTCTCGACCAAGAGTGCGGTGCTGCGGGTCCCCCCGCCTTCAATGCCGAGCAGGATCATGTCTGGGGTGCTCCCCTCCCTGGGGAATGTCCCGCTATCCTCCGGAATGGGCCGCAGAAAAGAAAGGAGAAATCTCCTGACCATCCCCCCTGTGGATTCAAGCGGGGGCCGCGATGCGGTCCTTGTCGTTTTTCAGGTCCCCGTTCTAGGCTGGGGGCGATTTGCCGCCCCAGTCCCCCTCACCCGGTACCTTCCCATGAAACGCCGACAGCTGCTTCGCACCCTGGCCGCCCTACCGACCGTCACCGTCCCCTCCCTCGTTCGAAGCCAGGAAGGCGGGGACGGCCGGGATCTGCACAATCCCTACGAGTCCATTGATTGGGAAGGCTGTCGCTATGTGCACTCCATGTCGCATCAGCACCAGGGGCAGTCGGACCAATCCCGCGACCTCTTCTATGCGATGGGCTACCGTCATTTTGCCTTCAGCAACTACTACCCCTCCGCCCCCACACCCCTGCCCCGGGAATACGCCGAGGCCCATCCCGACCTGGCCAGTTCTCCAAACGCCGAGCACGGTACCCTGACGGACATCGGCCTGCATTGCAACGCCCTCGGCAGCCTCTACGGCACGGGCTACGGACACAGCCTCAGTGCGCGCCAACGCCAGGCCTCGCCGCTGCAGTATCGCTTCGAGAACCTTCGGGTCTTCGACGAGGCGGCCCCCTGGAAAGGCGTCTATCGGCTCGACCTGCGCTTCGAGGCCAAAGGGGGAGCGAACCCAGCCCAGGCCATGCTGTCGATTCAGGGGGCCACGGCCTGCGACTTGCGTAATGGCTTTGCGGACCAGGGCCCCGTCGCCAACCGCTCCTTCGGCGCCGGAAACCACAGCCTCTACCTCCGCACCCAGGCTCCCTGGATGGACATGGCCCTCCACTTTGATCCGGCGATGCTGGAGCTGACCCAGTGCCGGCTCATGCAGGGAACGAACCGCCCCTGGCGCGATCTCTTTCGGGCCGCGCTCGATGGCGAAACCCTAGACGGACAGCATGAGGGAGGACTGCTCGACTCCGAGGGCGGGGGCATCACCCTGAACCATCCCACCGGTCCCCTGGAGCTCTACACGGAACTCCTCGACTTTGATCCCCGCGTCCTGGGCATCGAGGTGTGGAACCAACTGACCTCCGGCTTTGGCTCGTCCCGGGGCTTCTACCAGTCGATGGACCAGGAGAATCTCCACTTCTACCGCCTCTGGGACGACCTGCTGCGGACGGGTCGACGCTGCTGGGGCTTCTTCGTCAAGGACCACAACACCTATGGACGCGGGCGCAACGTGCTGGTGCTTCCGGGCTGGGAAGAGCTCCCCATGCCGCAACGGGAGCAGGCCGCCTTGCGCGCCTACCGGCAGGGGCAGTTCTTCGGCTCGGTGGCGGCACTGTCGGCCAACGAAGAAGACGAGATCGTCGCGCCCTACGACTACAGCGACTTCCGCTTCACCCGACTCCACTTGCGTCGCGACGGCAGGGGGACGCCGCGCGCCCTCGAGGTCGCGGTCGCGGGAAACGATCCCGAGCGACGCCCCCAGGTGCAGATCCGCGTTGTCAGCGACCGCGGCATCGAGCTCATCGCCGACGCGAGCGAGACGGAGTTTCCCCTGCCCCTCCTTCCCTCGGGAGCACAAGAGCTCGGCTTTGTCAGGGTCGAGGCCTTTGCCTACCCCCGCACCCACCAAGGCGGCCAGCCGCTGACGCCGGAAATCCTGCGAAAACTCAATGTTCAGGAGATCTCGTTGCTGCACGATCGCTGGGTGAAGCGGGGCCCCACCTTCTTCGGCACCCCGCAGGAATTGCGTACGCCCCTACCCATCGTCGACCTGATCTTCTCTCAGCCCCTTCTCCGGGTTTGAGGGATGGGCAGGGATTCCATGGAACACGACGAGCTGTCGGCCTCCCGGAGGAAAGGCGATGCCAGGGGCGCCAAAATCGCGTAAGCTCAGGCGTGCGTGTCCTTGCCATCGATCCAGCGCTGCGGAACACCGGTTTCGCCGTCATAGAGGAAAACATCCCGGCCTCCGGCCGACGGGTGCATCGGGCCCTGACCTACGGCGTGATCCAGAACCGCCGCGAGGTGCGCCAATCGGGTTGTCTCGTCGCCATTCGCGAACAGCTTGTCGAGATCATTCGCCAGCACGCGCCGGAAGTCTGCGCGGTGGAGGGCATCATCTACGTCCAGAGCTTTCGCACCGCCATCACCCTCGGAGCGGCCCGGGGCGCCGCCCTGCTCGCTGCCGCGGAACACGGCTTGGAGATCTACGAATACGCCCCCAAGCGGGTCAAACAGGCCGTCGTGGGGCGGGGGGCTGCGGACAAGCAGCAGGTCGCCTTCATGATGCGCGCCCTGCTCGGACTGACCGAAACGCCCCCCTCGGACGCCGCCGACGCCCTCGCCATCGGCCTGGCCCATTGCTACGCCCACGATCCCCAACGCCCCGCCGCACTCGAACGCCCCCTTCCCCTCTGACCCCGCCTGCCCGATCCTGGCCTCGACTGGCGAACAGGACGACAGAACCGCTCCCCTTCCTGCCCATGAGTCCCGAGGACACGCGCAACATCCTGATGCTCGCCGCCGTCGAGGAACTCGATGAAGCGGGGATCGTCCTCCCTCTCGAGGAGCGCCTGGAGGCGTCCCGATCGGCGGGCGCCCCCCTGCCGGCGCATCCGAGCCGTGCTCAGGAAGACCGCTTTCTCGCCACCCGGGCGAACCTGCTCCTGGATAGCCTGCGCCAGCGCCTTTCGGGGACCGCCTGGATTGACACCCAGGCTCCGGCCCATCCCACGAGGCATCCCTGGCTGGTGCTCGGCCTGCTCGCCGGGGCAGCCCTCGTCGGCTATCTGAGCAACGAGCTCGGACCGGAACGCCGCATCAACATCCTGTCCTTTCCCCTACTCGGCATCCTCTGCTGGAGCCTGCTCGTCTATCTGCGCGAGATCGTCCTGCTGCTCTCCAAGGGGCACGGTTCCTGGTTGGAGAAATTATTCACGCGACGACCCTTTCCCCATCCGGGAGGCGCCCCTGAGGATCCCGTCTCCCGACTTCTCGGCGAGGCCCGACTCCTCTTCGAGCGACGCTGGGCCCAGGTCTCCGCCGCGGCGGGCGCGGCGCGGGTCAAGTGCCTGCTCCACCTCCTCGCCTTGCTGCTCGCGGGCTCGGCCGTGGCCGGCCTCTACGTGCGGGGCTTCGCCCGGGAGTATCGCGCCGTGTGGGAGAGCACCTTCATCGAGGACAGCGCCCAGCTGCGCCCCTTCCTCCAAATCGTGCTCGGCCCGGCCATCGCCCTCCGCGGCGAGACCCTGCCCTCGGTTGAATCCCTCAATGCCATACGCGGCGCCCTGGCCGAGGGGGAAAGCGCGGCGCGATGGATACACTGGTATGCCCTGACCATCGCCCTCTTTGTGTTGATTCCGCGTGCTCTACTCGCCCTGCTGTGGGGCGCCCGAGCGGCCTATCAAGTGAGGGCCCTGCCCTACCGGGAAACCGCGCCTCGCTATTTTGCCCGTCTGCTCGCCAGCTCCTCCGGGGCGGCCCGTCGCGTCGCCCTGGTCCCCTACGCCTTTGCTCCTGACGAAGCCCTCAAAGGCAAGATCTCGCAGCGGCTCGAGGATGCCTTCGGGGCCGCCGTGGACGCCCATTGGCTGCCCCTCCTCGCCTTCGGCGAGGAAGACCGGAGTGACCTCCCCCTGCCGGGAGAGGGCAGTGAAGTGATCCCCGTTTTCTCCTTTGCCGCCACTCCCGAAAAGGAAAGCCACCTGGCCCTTTTCCAGAACCTGAACCAGCAGGTCAATCCTCCCTTGCGCTTCGTCCTGCTGGAGGCCAGCGCCTTTGACCGAAAACTGGAAGGCCTCGCCGATGCCGGAAAGCGCCGTGCCGATCGGGAAGCGGCCTGGCGGCGCCTCTTTGCCGGCGTCTCCGTCGACCTTCTCATCCATCCCGAAACGCCTGTGTGAAGTCATGCCCGAAGCGTCCCAGCGCGAAATCGTGATCAGCCTCATCTCCCACACCAACGTGGGCAAGACGGCCCTGGCCCGCACTCTGCTGCGCCGAGACGTCGGGGAAGTTGCGGACAGCGCCCATGTCACCGTGGTGCCGGAGTCCTGGCCTCTGATCGAGTCGGGGGATCGCCGGGCCCGCCTCTGGGACACGCCCGGCTTTGGCTCCAATCTCGCCAAGCTTGCCCAGCGCCTCCGCCAGAGTTCCAACCCCATAGGCTGGATCCTCCACCAGATCTGGGACCGGGCGGCCGACAAATCCCTCTGGTGTTCCCAGGAGGCGATCCGCACCGTCCAAAACGAGGCCGACCTGGTGCTCTACCTGGTCGACGCCTCGCAAACCCCGGAGGAAACCGGGTACATCGACCTCGAAATCGAGGTCATCGAATGGATCGGAAAGCCCGTGCTCGTCTTCCTCAACCAAACGGGCGAGCCCGACCCTGAGCGCCTCCGCCGCTATGAATCCGAATGGCGCGATCGACTGGCCAAGCACGCCATCGTCAAGCGCGTCTCCACCCTCGATGCCTTCACGCGCTGTTGGGTGCAGGAACACGGAATCTTTGCACAGGCCGTCGAGGTGCTCAGCGGGGAAAAGCGCGAAACCGCCCGCCTCCTCGCGGAGGCCTGGTCCTCGCGTCAGCTCGACCTCTTCGACCAGTCCATCGAGGCCATGGCCCAGCTCGCCCTGGCGGCCCTAACCGATACCGAAGCCCTGCCGGGACAGGGATGGGTGGGGCGCTTCCGGCTGCTCCTGCAGAAGAATGAGCGAAATCGCGAGCTGGAGCGGATCCAGAAGGCGATGTACGACCGTCTCTCCTCCCGCACCACCGCCACCATCAACCGGCTCATCTCCCTGCACGGCCTCTCCGGCGAGACCGCGGCCAGCCTGGCGGAGGACTCCATCCGGAATCTCGAGGCCAAGGCCGACATCGACGAATCCCTGGCCGCCGTCCTCGGGGGACTGGGGGCGGGTTTGATCGGAGGCATCGCCGCCGACCTGGCTGCGGGAGGCCTCTCTCTCGGCGGCGGGGCCATCGTCGGGATGCTGCTCGGCGGCGGCACAACCTATGCCCTCGCCAAGGGCTACAACCTATCCCAGACCGGACGAAACCGGGTGCGCTGGAGCGAGGCCCATTTCCGGGAACAGGTGAAATCCATCCTCCTTCTTTATCTTGCGGTGGCCCATTTCGGACGAGGCCGCGGCGCCTGGCGCGATCCGGTGAACAATCCAGCGCGCTGGCAGGAGCTGATCAAGAAGGAGATCGACGAGCAGAAGTCCGCCTGGAACCGGCTCTGGAAGCGCGCTGGCAGCTCCGGCGAAACCTCGCTGGAAACCGACCTCGCTCGAGAACTGCGCAGCACCCTCGTCCGCGTGCTCGTGGAACTCTATCCGGAAAGCCGCCCCATGTTCGAACGGAGCGGGATCCTCTCGCGGGCCATGGCGCAAAGAGGGCGAAACCTTTCCTGATCGGACGCTTATGCTTTGCGGATGTCCGAAGTTCCTACCCTGCCCGATGCGTCCGCGAGTTCTGACGAGACGCCGCTCCCTCCTGAAACAAAGCCCACGGAGCCGAAACCAACGCTCCGCTGGGCCTCGCTGGATGCGCTGAGGGGATTCTCCATGTTCTGGCTGCTGGGCGGCACCCAAATCGTCCGCACCCTCACCAAAGACGCGCCCGAGGGCACTTGGGCAGCGCGTCTCCACAACCAATTCACCCATGTGGATTGGGAGGGTTTTCATTTCTACGACTACATCTTCCCCCTCTTCCTCTTTTGCATCGGCGTCTCGGTGGCGATCTCGCTGGAGCGGCGTCGCCAGGCGGGAGTTCCCCGCGCCAAGCTCCTGCGACACGCCCTGGTGCGCCTGGGCTGGATGATCTTCTTCGGTTGGTGGGTGAATGGGAACCTCCTGAGCTGGGATCCGGCGAAGATGACCCTCTCCTACAGCGTCCTCATGATGCTGGGACTGGGCTATTTCATCGCCGTTTGCCTGGTGCTCTACGGCAATCTGCGCACCCAGATCCTCGTCACCCTGGGCATCCTGATCGCCTACTGGGTGGTGCAGATGGCCATTCCCTTTCCTGGTCGGACTCCCGGGGAATTCACGCGCGGCGGCATCTTCGGCGACTGGCTGTACGACCTCACCATCGGCACCCTGAGCCCCCCCTGGAAGAGCGACATTGGCCGGGGCTTCCCCGTGGCGATGTGGAACTGCGGCACCACGGCCATGTTCGGCGTCTTTGCCTATTACCTGATCCAGCGCTCCCCTTCGCCGCCGCAGGCCCTCGTCCGACTGCTGGGAGGCGGCCTGGCCCTGCTCCTGCTCGGGTGGCTGTGGGGGCTACAGCTGCCCATCGTCAAGAACCGCTGGACGAGCAGCTACGTGCTCTGGTGCAGCGGCCTGAGCTGGATGCTCTTCGCCCTCTTCCATTGGCTCGTGGAGCTTCGCCAATGGCGGCGCTGGGCGGCGCTCTTTCTCGTCATCGGCAGCAACTCCATCCTGGCCTATCTCATCGCGACGCGCTTCATGACCCCCTTTCGCAGCGTGGCCACCACCCTTTTCGAGGGCGCCTCCCTGTGGTTGCCCGGGAAGGCTCACGCCCTGCTGATGGTGCTCGTCAGCTATGGGCTGGTGTGGGGGTTGCTCTGGTGGCTGCACCGCCAGCGGATCTATCTCCGACTCTGACCGGTGCCGCCTCAGGATCCCGCCGGACGCGAATCAGCCATTGTCCCCAGGGAGCCATGCGGGTTTCCTCTGAGCCCATGAAGCGGCTCCTTTCCGTCCTGTTCCTCCTGTCCTGCGCCCCCTTGTGGGCAAACCCAGATCCCGCCAAGCCGGTCTTTCGAGCGGGGGCGGCCACGGGGGACGTGACCCCGCCGCTGGGGACCTCCATGAACGGCGGCTTCCACGATCGCCAGGCGACTTACATCCACGATCCCCAGCTGGTGCGCTGCCTGGCCCTGGACGACGGCAAGGTCCAGATCGCCCTTGTCCTCGTCGACAGTTGCGTGATCGGCCGCGACATCTTTGACGAAGCCAAGGCCATGATCTCCGAGGCCACGGGGCTGCCGCCCGAGCACCAGCTGATGTCGGCCACCCATTCCCATTCCTGCGGAACCATGCAGGCCGTGGGGCAAAGTGATCCCGATCCCCTCTACCAGCGCTTCGTGGCCCGCCGCATCGCCGACACGGTGCGCTGCGCCCTGCAA
Source organism: uncultured Akkermansia sp. (assembly GCA_964552315.1). GTDB lineage: Bacteria > Verrucomicrobiota > Verrucomicrobiia > Verrucomicrobiales > DEV007 > Arctic95D-9. Next base: position 105,911 of record CAZKGI010000004.1, read on the forward strand.
AATCTTGAACCCGCCCAGGTTGCCTGGGGAGTCGGGGAAGTGCCCCAGCACGTTTTCAACCGGCGCTATTTTATGAAGGAGGGGGGCATCCCCGCCACTCCGCTGGGCGAGACCGGGGACCGCGTGCGCACCAACCCGGGAATCGCCAATCCCCTGACCGAGAAACCGGCGGGCCCCACCGATCCGGCGGTTCCCTTTCTCTCCGTCCGCAGCGTTGAGGGTCGCCCCATCGCCCTCTACGCCAACTACGCCCTGCACTATGTCGGGGGCACCGCGCCGGGGCACATCTCGGCGGACTACTACGGGGCCTTTGCCCGGCGGATCGGCGAGCTGCTCGGCGCCAGCCCCCAGCATCCGACCTTTGTCGGCCTCATCTCCAACGGAGCCAGCGGGGACATCAACAACACCGACGTTTCCGGGAAGCGCGCCCCCCAGCCGCCCTATGGGCAAATCCAAATCGTCGCCGAGGACGTCGCCCAGGAGGTGTTCCGCGTGCACCAGCAGCTGGAATGGCACAACCACGTTTCCCTGGCGGCGGCCCTGCGCGAGCGCAAGCTCGCGGTCCGGCTTCCCAGCCCCGAAGAGGTCGCACGGGCCCGCGAGATCATGAAACAGGCTCCCAATCCGCCCCGCATGGAGACTCTGGAACAGGTCTACGCCCGAGAAACCGTGCTGCTCTCCGAATTCCCCGCCGAAGTCTCCGCCCCCCTGCAGGTGGTGAAGATTGGCGCCTTCCGGCTGGCCGCCATACCGGCGGAGGCCTTTGTCGAGATCGGCCTCGAACTGAAAAAGCGCCATCCCGGATGCACCGTCGTCTCCCTCGCCAATGCCTATCACGGCTATCTGCCCACGCCGGAACAGCACGCCCTGGGAGGCTACGAAACCTGGCGGGCGCGCTCGAGCTACCTCGAAGTCGAGGCCTCCACGAAAATGATCGAGATCTTCGATGAGCTGCTCAAGGAATTGGGGCCCTGAATCCAGTCCCCCGCCCTCCCGCCATCCCCATTTCCGCCCCGGCCAAGCCCCCCGCAGGACGCGATCCCGAAGCAGCCCCGGGTTGATTCCGGAGAGGCCATCGGGCACAATCCCGACACCATGACTCGCTTTGCCCTTTCCCTGCTGCTGCTCGCCGGTATGAGCTTCTCTCCCGCCCGTGGGGCGGAATGGACCATCGAAACCCTGGCTGGCACGGGCAAACAAGGGAACGCGGGCGACGGAGGCCCCGCCAAAGAAGCCGAACTCGACAATCCCTTCGGCATTGTGCGCGGTCCGGACGGCGCCCATTACTTCTGCGAGTACACCGGCCAGCGAATTCGTCGCATCGATGCCGAGGGCCGGATCTCGACCATCGCCGGCACCGGCGAGACCGGCTACAGCGGAGACGGCGGACCCGCCCGGGATGGCACCTTCAACAAGCCCCACGAGATCCGCTTCGACGCCGCCGGGGATCTCTTCATCGTCGACATGGTCAATCACGCCGTGCGCAAGATCGACATGAAGACGGGCCTCCTCAGTACCGTCGCCGGGACGGGGGAAGCCGGTTACAGCGGCGATGGCGGACCAGCCACCAAGGCCCAGCTCAAGCAGCCCCACAGCATCCAGTTCGGGCCGGAAGGCGACCTCTACATCTGCGACATCGGGAACCATGTCATCCGCAAGATCGACATGAAGACGGGCCTCATCAGCACCATCGCCGGCACCGGCAAGCCGGGGGACACTCCCGACGGAGCGCCCATCGCGGGCACCCCCCTGCGCGGTCCCCGCTCGCTCGACTTCGACCGCGAGGGCAACCTCTGGCTGGCGACGCGCGAGGGCAATCAGGTCTTCAAGCTCGACCTCCGCGCCGGCACCATCCACCACATCGCCGGCACCGGGAAGAGCGGCTTCACCGGTCACGGCGGGCCCGCCAAGGAGGCCACCCTGAGCGGTCCCAAGGGCATCACCATCGATGCCGAGGGCCATGTCTGGCTTGCCGATTGCGAGAGCCATTCCATCCGCAGGATCGACGCCAAGACAGGCCGCATCGAGCTGATCGCCGGCACCGGCCAGAGGGGCAACGGCGGCGATGGCGATCCCCTGCAGTGCGCCATGGCTCGTCCCCACGGCATCTACGCCGACGCCGATGGCGGCATTTACATCGGCGACAGCGAGGCCCACAAAATCCGCGTGCTCCGCAAGAAGTGAGCCGGCGGGCAGGCGTTCCTGAAGGTTTCCCGGCCCACCCTGGGAGGGTCAGGCCCCAGGACCTCGTGCGCCGCTGGCGCTGGGTCATGGTGGGCGTCATTCTCGGCGACCTCGTCCTCACCTACCTCGGACAGCCTGCCAGCTATTGGAGCGATCCGGAAACGGTGCACGAGGGGAACCAATGGTTCCACTGGGTCATGTCCCGGGGCCCGCTCTTCGCCTGGGCCATCGATTTGCTTTATCTCGCGGGCTGTTTCCTCCTCGTCAGTCTCCTCCCCAAGCGCGGTGCCCTGATCCTGCTTCTGGCGCTGGTGCTGGGGCATTTCTTCGGGGGCGCGAGTTGGCTCTGCTTCCGCTTTGGCGGCGGCGCCCAGGGCATGATCCTCTACGGGATTCTCGTCTCCACCCTGCTCGTCCTGCTGGGATTTCCCGGCGAGGGAAAAGGCGGGAGGCCTGTCCCCGAAGGGAACGCGCCCCAGTCGCCGCCCTGACAAAAAAGAGCCCGCCGATTTTCATCAGCGGGCTCCACTCCAGAAAAGGAAGTCTGGGATCAGGCGGCGATCAGGGAATCACGAGACGCTGGCCGATCCGGATGGTGTCGCTGCTCAGCCCGTTGGCGCTCTTCAGCGCGCTCACCGAAGTGCCGTTGCGCTTGGCAATGCTGTAGAGCGTGTCACCACTGGCGACGGTGTAGGATCCCCCCCCACTGCTCGAGGAAGCCCCGTAGGAAACAGGCGCACTGCTGGAACCACTGTAGCTCGGCACCGAGGGAACGCTGGGCACCGAGGGTCCGGGGACAGAGCTCGGGGGCGTGTAGGTGTTCTCGGTGTAGGAGGGATAAGACGCGGTCGAGGGCGTGCTGGAGTAGTTCGTCGTGTTTCTGCTCGAGGATCCGTAGTAGGGATTGTTCTGGTACGGATTCGTCGAGGCCACCTTGGATTTGCTTTTGCAGGCGGGGAAAAGCAAGACCAGTCCGAGGGGGAGGAGACGTAAGAAAGTTTTCATGTCGAGCGTCTGGGTCAATAAGTTCCCCAAAAGGTTAATGAATCTTAATTAAATGGCAAGCAAATTTCAAAAATTTCCAGAATTTCCCAAATAGGTGGGATTATCGGTTTGCCCGCAGGGAGCGATTTTTCTCTGAGGATTTCGTCTTGCGTCGGAGGGGAGGGCGGATCATGCTCCGCCAAACATGAGTATTCAACGCGCCCTGATCTCTGTGTCCGACAAGAGCGGACTTGAGGACCTGGTTCAAGGACTCCACCGCCACGGAGTCGAGATTCTTTCCACCGGCGGCACGGCCAAGGCCATTGCCGCCCTTGGAATCCCCGTCACCGAGGTCTCCGATTTCACCGGATTCCCCGAGATCCTCGATGGACGGGTCAAAACCCTGCATCCGAAGGTCCACGGCGGCCTGCTTTACCGCCGCGACCTGCCCGCCCACGTCCAGCAGGCGGAAGAGCACGCCATCCGCCCCATCGACCTGGTGGTGGTCAACCTCTATCCCTTTGAGGAAACTGTCGCCAAGGAAGGCGTGACCCACGAAGAGGCCATCGAGCAAATCGACATCGGCGGTCCGAGCATGCTGCGCTCGGCGGCGAAGAACCACGCCTCCGTCACGGTGATCGTCGATCCGGACGACTACGACACGGTGCTCACGGAAATGGACGAGCACAAGGGAGCGACGACCCTGAAGACACGCGAGCGTCTCGCTATCAAGGTCTTCCAACGCACCGCGGCCTACGACGCCGCCATCGCCGCCCACCTCAACGAGGCCCAGGAAACAGAGGCCTCCTTCGCCATCAGTCTTCCTCTCTGCCAGGAATTGCGCTACGGCGAAAACCCCCACCAGAAGGCCTCCCTCTACGGCAACTTCTCCGATCACTTCAAGCAGCTTCAAGGCAAAGGCCTGAGCTACACCAACATCCTCGACATCGCCGCGGCGGGAGAATTGATCCTGGAATTCCGTCGCCCGGCGGTGGCCATTCTCAAACACACCAATCCCTGTGGTGTCGGCGCCGACGAAAGCGACCTGCGCCTCGCCTGGGAGAAGGCCTTTGAGACCGACCGCCAGGCCCCCTTCGGTGGGGTCATCGTCTGCAACCGCCCCCTCGGCATCGGTCTGGCCCGCGTCATCTCCGAGATCTTCACCGATGTCATCATCGCGCCGGAGTTCGAAAGCGACGCCCGCGCTCTGCTGCAGAAGAAAAAGAACCTGCGCCTCATCCAGATGAACGAGTCCTTCCGCGAGACCCTGGAGGACCCCGTGATCCACTCCGCTCCGGGCGGTCTGCTGGTGATGGACCACGATGTCCGGGCCCAGGGCCTCGAGGACATCGAAACCAAGGTGGTGACCCAGCGCCCCCCCACCGCGGAAGAGATCGAAGCCATGCGCTTCGGCTGGCGCATCGTGAAGCACGTCAAGTCCAACGCGATCGTCTTTACCACGAGCGACCGCACCCTCGCCATCGGCGCCGGCCAGATGTCCCGCGTCGACGCCTGCCGCATTGCCACCTGGAAAGCCGAGCAAGCCGGCCTGAGCCTCAAGGGCTCTGTCGTGGCCAGCGACGCCATGTTCCCCTTCCCCGACGGACTGACCTACGCCCTCGAGGCCGGCGCCACCGCCGCCATCCAGCCGGGGGGCTCGGTGCGCGACGAAGACGTCATCCAGGCCGCCAACGAGCACGAGGCCGCGATGGTCTTCACGGGACACCGGCACTTCCTCCATTGAGAGTCCAGACCAGTTCGACGACAGCGAACACCGGCGACCGCTGCCGCCAGCCCCCTCGCCCGCCGAAGACCAGCATTGGCGTCCCTGTCGGAAACGCTTAGCTTAGCTTCATGGCGATCGAATGGCGGGTGTTGGGACGGGCGGGTGCGGACAACGCGCTCCACGCCGTCGTCGACACGGGACAGTCGAGGGACAGCTTCCTCTTCGACTGTGGAGAGCACTGCCTCGACGGGCTGCGCACGGCCGATATCCAGGCCGTGTCCCAGCTTTGCTTTTCACATTTTCACATGGATCACGTCGCGGGGTTCGACGGCTTTTTCCGCCTCAATTACAACCGCGCCGATCCTCCCGTCGAGGTCTGGGGCCCGCCGGGCACCCTGGCGATCATGGAACACCGCTTCCTCGGCTTCATCTGGAACCTGCATGCCGACCAGCCCGGAGAGTGGATCGTGCGCGAGGTGGACGAGGCGCAGATCCGCGCAGCCCGCTTCCTCACCCGAGAAGCCTTTGTCGCCCGGCGCCAGCCGGATCGTCCCCGGGATTCCGCCCTCCTGCAACGCACGGCCAATTGGTCCCTCGAAGCGCGCCTCCTTCCGCACGGAGGCGTGAGTTCCTTGGCCTACCGGCTCGTGGAACCGCCCCGCCGGAACATCGACCCCGTCGCCCTGCGGGACCTCGGGGAGGCGCCGGGCCCCTGGCTCAAGGCCGTGGCCGATGAGGCCCGGAAGGACGACGAAACCATCGAACTCGGCTCCCAGTCCCACAAATTGGGCAGTCTGCGGGAACGCCTGCTCCGCAGCAGCCCCGGCGACTCCCTCGCCTGGCTCACGGATTTCCGCGTCGAGCCCGGCACGGAAGCCTGGTCCGATCTAGTCGCCTGGCTGGCCGGCACCGACACCCTTGTGTGTGAATGTCAGTATCGCGACCTGGACAGCGCCCTGGCCGTGAAGAACGCGCACATGAGCGCCAGCCTCGTCGGCCGCCTCGCCGCCGAGGCCGGGGTCGGTCGGCTGGTCTTGCAGCACCTCTCGCGCCGCTACACGGGGGCCGAATGGCACGAGCTGTATCTCGAGGTCAAGAACCAGTTTCCCCGGGTCGAACTTCCCCGGGACTGGCCCGTCCCTTATTGAGGGGGCGAAGGCGCAGCGCCGGCTTAGCGTCCCGCCTCGGCCAGGTGGATCGCGGCGAAGATCTTGAAGTCGACGGCCTTGCCCTCCGCTTGTCGGACCCGACACCAGTCCAGCGACTCCCTGCGGGGAACGAGATGGACCTGAATCGACTCGCCCCCGACCCCGCCGCCCTCCGCCACCTTTCTCAGGCCGGTGGCTTGAAAGAGCACAACGCCCTCATCGCTCAGCCCGGCGGAGGAAACGCCCTCGAGAAGCGGCATCCAATGAGTGGCCTCGAAGCCGGTCTCCTCGAGCAGTTCGCGCTGCGCCGCCTCGAGCAGGGGCTCGTCCCCCTGGCCGGGCTCGTCCCCGACCAAGCCAGCCGGAAGCTCGATGACGGCTCGGCCAACCGGGGGGCGATATTGTTCCGTCAGGATAATCCGATCGTCGTCCGTGACGGCAAGGATCGCGATACAGGCCCGGGCGTTCGTTCTCGTGACGTACTCCCAGCCCTGCGCGGTCCGCTGTAAGGCGAGGTAACGCCCCCGGTACAGGGAATCCTCTTGGGGCGCAGCGGACATCAGCGGAAGCGCTCTCTTCGGCGAGGGGTCAAATCCTCGAATCGATCACCACCAGATTCTCCTCGAAGCGCACCGTCGGCATTTGTTGGAGAACTTGATACTCATCCAACAGGCTCCCGCGCAAGCGCACAAAGAGGTCCACGACCGGCTTCGGGGCGGTCTGCCCCAGGCGTATGCGGCCCAGGTTCCACGCCACGGGACGGAAAACCACCGGACGCCGGGAGGCGTCGGCGGCCAATTCCACCCCCATGGTCAGGGGCAGGCCGAAGATCTCGCGTTCCACGACGACCTCCGCCTGATTCGGAGAGAAATCCACGCAGACCCCGCGGAAGCTGACCAGAGAACTGAGGAAACCCTTCTGCTCACCGTTGAGCCGGCGGCGCAGGTAGCGATTGACCTCCTCCTCCGTCAGGGTGATTTCCGCCCCCCGATTGACCATCGCCGCCTGCAGCTCGCTGAGAATATGGCGGGGCGCGGCGTTGTCTGACGCATCGCCAGGATAGCCAGCCACGGTCTTGAGGTCCTTTGGCAGGGCGACCATGACCACGAGCGCGAGCAAGCCGAGGGCAATGAGGGCCATCAGCACGGTGCCAAAGGACAGGCCCCCGTCATAAACCACGGGCTTCGGCTTGGATCGAGGGGCCGGACGCTTCGCCGCCCTCTTGGTGGCCGGCTTCCTCCCCGCCGCCGGTCGTCCCGCCTTTTTCTTCGCCGCCGCCGGACGAGTGGCCGGAGCGGGCGCGGGCGTCTCCTCGACCTCGCCATAAGTATAGGCCTCGGGGCTGCTCGCCCCGGGAGGCAAGGGCGTCGGATCGTAATAGGCCGGCGCGTTGGGGTCGTA